>CAYQLT010000004.1:0-38751 GCA_964418425.1 uncultured Clostridia bacterium | reverse complement strand
GAAGGCCAGGACGTGCTGGCTTGCGCGGACGCCGCGGGCAAACAGTGGCCGGTGCAGCTGGCGTCGGGCGCGGACTTCTATATGCAGCCCGCCTGGCACCCGGGAGGGCGGCGGCTCGCCTTCGTGGCCTGGGATCACCCCAACATGCCGTGGGATGCCACCCGCCTCCACCTGGTGGATCTGGACGAGGACGGGAGGGGCCTGCCGAAGGTCGTGGCCGAGCAGGTCGTGGCCGGCGGCCCGCAGGTGTGCGCGGTTCAGCCCGCCTTCTCCCCGGACGGGCGGTGGCTGGCTTTCGTCAGCGACGAGACGGGTTGGCCCAACCTGCACCTTTACGATCTGCAGGCGGGAAGGGTTCAGGCGGTGGTGCAGGAGGAGGCCGAACACGCCCTTCCGGCCTGGCAACAGGGCATGCGCAGCTACGGCTGGAGCCACGACGGCAGGCGACTGTACTACGTGCGAAACCAGCTGGGCTTTCAGTCGCTGTGGGTCTACGACTTGCAGGCCCGGGCTCCTGCGCCGCTTTCGGGGGCCGACTCCCGGCTTGACAGCGAGCTTGCCGCTTACCAATCGCTGCTGCAGCTCTCGGTCTCCCCGGCCGGCGGACGGCTGGCCTTCATCGGCGCATCCCCGGCCATCCCTCCCCGCATCGTGGTGGTGGAGCTGGATGCGGCGGGGCAACGGGCCGCTCGCCTACAAGTCCTGCGGCACAGCATGGTGGAGGATCTCCCGCCGCAGGCCTGCGCCCCGGCCCGCCCCGTGCGATGGCGCTCGACGGGCGGCCAGGAGGTGTTCGGGCTCTATTACCCGCCCACCAACCCCCGCTTTCGGGGGTCGGGCCGCCCCCCTGCGGTCGTCCGGGTTCACGGCGGCCCCACCTCCCAGGCCCGTGCCACCTGGGCGCCGGAGGTGCAGTTTCTGACCAGCCGCGGCTATGCGGTTTTGGACGTCAACCACCGCGGCAGCACCGGTTACGGCCGAGATTACGCCCGCACGCTCCGGGGAAACTGGGGAGTGTACGACGTGGAGGATGCGGTCAGCGGTGCCCGGTGGCTGGCCGAAAGCGGCCTGGGAGACCCCGGCCGGCTGGTCATCATGGGGGCCAGCGCCGGGGGGTATACGGTCTTGCGAGCTCTCACGGTGCACCCGGGCACCTTCAAGGCGGCGATCTGCCTGTTCGGGGTCTCCAACCTCTTCACCCTGGCTGCCGAGACGCACAAGTTTGAGGCGCGCTACCTGGACTTCCTGGTGGGGCCGCTACCCGAGGCGGCCAGCGTCTACCGGGAGCGCTCTCCCGTTTTCAGCGCCGATCTCATCCGGGATCCCATCGCCATCTTCCAGGGGGATGAGGACCGGGTGGTGCCCAAAAGCCAGTCCGACGCCATCGTCAGTTCCCTGCAGCGCCGGGGCGTGGCGCACGAGTATCACGTGTACGCCGGCGAAGGCCACGGCTGGCGCAGGCAGGAGACGGTGGAACGGTTCTGGGCGGCGGTGGAGAGCTTCCTGCGCCGGCACGTCATCTACGGATGAGGGGCCGGTGCGGCAGGCGGGAGGGCCTCGGCCGGCGAAGGTCCTGGCAGGCCCGACCGTGGATGGTGGCCGGGGGAGAGGCCCGGCAGGGCGCAACCGAAGGTTCGGAGAGGAGAGGGACGTGGCATGGGCAGGAAAGGCCGCGAAATCGTGGAGCTGGATGTGGCGGCGCTCATCGCCGACCTGCGCAAGGCCTACCTGGATGAACTGCAGGCCTTCTACTCGTACTGGATCACGGCCATCGTGGCCGAGGGGTTCCATGGGGAGGAGCTCTCCGAACACTTCGCCCAGGAGGCCCAAGACGAGCTGGGGCACGCCCGCAAGCTCGCCGAGCGCATCCTGGAGCTGGGCGGCGACCCCGTGGTGGCCCCGGATCGGTGGGCTGCAGGGGCCAATGCGCCCTGGACGCCCCCTCGAGCCAACCGGGCCGATGCGGAAGGCATGATCCAGGACCAGCTGCGGGCCGAGGCCAGCGCCATCGAGGCGTATCATCGCCTGGCACGGATGACGTTCGGGAAAGACCCGGTCACCTATAACCTGGTCACGGAGCTCCTGGCCGACGAGGTGCGCCACGAGGAGTTCCTGGAAAACCTGCTGGGGCGTGGCCTCTGAGGGGCCTTTCTCAAAGCCCAAGCTCCACCTGTGCCGCCACATCGCCGGCCGGCCCGGGCAGCGGAGCGGCGGGCTTGTGGACGGTCACCCGGACCCGCTCCAGCATGGGGCCCGCCCGGTCGGCGATGCGCCGGGCGATGCGCTCGGCCAGGGTCTCGATGAGGTCCACGGGCGGGCCTTCCACCACCTCCCGCACCCATCGGTAGACCTGGCCGTAATCCACGGTGGCCTGCAGCCGGTCCTTTTCCGGCATCCCTCTCAAGTCGAGGGTTACGTCCACCAAGAACGGCTGCGCCCGGCTCTTCTCCTCCGGGTGGACGCCGTGGCAGGCCGAAAAGCTCATCCCCTGCAGCTTCAGGGCCAGGCCCGAACGTCCGGCGGCGCCTGTCTCGGAACGGAGCATGGCCAGCATCCGGCCATCCGGCCCCCGAACCAGGGCATCGGCCATCTGCGCGACCCGCCGCATGGCCTGCACGTCGTGAACCCGCACCACGTCGGCGCCCGCGGCCACCGCCAGGGCGACGGTGGCGGCCGTTCCCTCCAGGCGCTCGGTGACGGGAAGCCCGCCCAGCGCCTTTCCGATGAAGCTCTTTCGGGATGTGCCCACCAGCAGCGGGTACGGCTCAAACCACCGACGCCACTCGCCCAGCCGGCGCAGGAGCTCCAGGTTCTGTTCCGCTGTCTTGGCGAAGCCTATGCCGGGGTCCACCACCACGTTCTCCGGCAGCACCCCCGCCTCCAGGGCCCGCTCCAGCTGGGCCCGCAACTCCCTTGCCGACTCCACCACCACGTCCCGGTACTCGGTCAGCTGGCTCATGGTGGCGGGGGTTCCCCGCATGTGCATCACCACCACGGGCACCCCCAGGCGCGCCACGACCGTCGCCATCCGGGGGTCGAAGCGCAGCCCGGACACGTCGTTGACCATCTGGGCCCCGGCCTCCACGGCGGCCTGCGCGACGGCCGCCTTGCGGGTGTCGATGGAGATGGGAACGTCCACCTCCCGGGCCAACGCCCGCACCACCGGGATCACCCTGCGCAGCTCCTCCGCCTCGGGCACCTCCTCGGCGCCCGGCCGGGTGGACTCACCGCCCACATCGATGATGTCGGCCCCTTCCTCCACCATCTCCAGGCCGCGGCGTATGGCAGCGGGCGCCTCGAAGTAGGCCGGGCCGTCGGAGAAGGAGTCGGGGGTGACGTTGAGCACCCCCATCACCAGGGTGCGCCCTCCAAGGACGTACCGCCGCGTCCGGAAAGCCAGGACGCGCCGGGCCCCGGGGCCTGCTTCCCGGTTTACACTAAAGGCGTGTGGTGAGGTGATTGCCTTGTCCATGCCATCCTCTCCCGTGGAAGCCTATGTCAGCCTGGGCTCCAACCTGGGTGACCGGGAAGGCTGGCTGCGGGCAGCTGCCGGTTGCCTGGCCCGCCTGCCGGCCACCCGGTTGACCCGGATCTCCTCCCTGTACGAGACCCGCCCCTGGGGGTTCACCGATCAACCCGACTTCCTCAACGCCGCCGCCTGCCTGCTGACCTCCCTCGATCCCCTGCAGCTACTGCGCCTCACCCAGGCCGTCGAGGCGGAGCTCGGGCGACTTCGCACCGTTCGCTGGGGGCCACGCACCGTCGACATCGACCTGCTCCTCTACGACGACCTGCCCATGGCCACGCCCGAGCTGACCCTGCCCCACCCCAGGATGCTGGAGCGGGCCTTCGTCCTGGTGCCCCTGGCCGAGATCGCCCCGGAGCTTCGGGTGGACGGCCGCGCCGTGCGCGAGCACCTGGCCCGCCTCGGCGACGTGGCGGCGGACGTCCGCAGGGTGGGAACCCTTCCCATGCCTCCTCTCAGTCCTCCCTAGCCATCTGTCGCAGGGAGCGCAGCGGCCGAACCGCCTCGCCGGTCACCGGGTCAAAAGGCCAATCCCCGCCGTGCCCGGGAACCCACCCCCGCAGGATGGCGTCCGCCACCCTGGCCGCCCTCACGTTGGCCTTGACGTCATGCACACGTACGATGTCCACGCCCAGGGCCACCAAGGCGGCCGTCGCTCCCAGGGTTCCCGCCGTCCGCTCCGGGATGGGGGCCTCGGTGAGGTTGCCGATGACGCTGGTGCGGGAGTGGCCCACCAGGACGGGAAAACCCAGCTCTTTCAGCCGACCCACCGCCCGCAGCAGGGCCAGGTTGTGCTCGGTTCGCTTGCCGACCCCGATTCCGGGATCCACCACGATCCGCTCCGGCCTGACACCAGCCCGCCGGGCCCGTTCCACACCCTCTCGCAGGTAGGCCCGAACCTCCTGCACCACGTCCGCGTACCGGGGCCGGTCGGTGGGCCGGCGAGCCGAGCCCTGCAGGTGCATGACCACCACCCCTGCCCCATGCCGCGCCACCACCTCGGCCATCCGGGGATCCTCGTGCAGGCCGCTGATGTCGTTGATGATGTGCGCGCCCGCTCGCAGCACCGCCTCCGCCACCTCGCTCTTGTACGTGTCCACCGAGATGGCCACGTCCAGGTGGCGGGCCATCCATTCCACCAGCGGCACCAGCCGCTCCAGCTCCCGGGCGGGGTCGAGCTTTTCGGCGTGGATCCGGGCCGACTCCGCTCCCACGTCGATGATGTCGGCACCCTCCTCCACCATCTCCTCGGCCCGCCGGCGCGCCCGGTCCGGATCCAAGTACAGCCCCCCGTCGGAGAACGAATCCCGCGTCACGTTGAGGATGCCCATGATATAAGTCCGCCGCCCGAACCAAAACTCCCGGGGGCCGAAGCGTACCCCTTCGGCGCCTGGCGCCATGCCGGCCGAACCTCCCCTCGGGGCGGCTTTCGGGGGGCGCAGCCAAAACCCTGCGGGCAAAGGAGCCGAGCATCCGGGGCACCCTATGGCCGCGATGGCCAGGCTTCAGGTTGTCATCCTCGGAGGCGGCTTCGCCGGGGTTTCGGCGGCCAGGGAGCTTGTCAAACGGCTGAGGGGCCTCCCCCGGCCCCGCCGCATCGTACTGGTTTGCGAGCGTCCGGACTTCGTCTTCCGTCCAGCTTTGCCGTGGGTAGCCCTCGGCCAGCGAAGCGCCCGCCACGTCCAGGTACCCCTCAGCCAGCGGATGGCCCGGCTGGGAGTGGAGGTGATGGTCGGTGTGGTGGAGGGCATCGACCGCAAGGAAGGCTGCGTGTGGCTCCAGCGGGGCGGGAGGCTCTTCTACGACTACCTGATCGTGGCGTTGGGAGGACGGGCCCATCGACCCTGGCCGGGAGCCGCGGAGCACACCCTGGACATACTGTGGCCGGAGTCGGCCCTCGAAGCCGGTCGGTCCATCTTCCAGGCCGTCCAAGAGACCAAAAGGGGCACCACGTCCATCGCGATGGTGCTGGCTCCGGGTTCTCCCATCTATTGCCCGGCCTACGAGATGGTTTTGCTTCTGCACGAGCAGCTACGCCGCATGGGGCTGCGGGAACGCATCCGCCTTCACCTGCTTACGGCGGAGCAAGCACCCTTTGCGTGGATAGGCCTCCCGGCCTCGCAGGTGGTGGAGCCATGGCTTGCCCGTTGCAACATCGAGTTCCACGGGGGTGTCGAGCCGGCTCGGTTTGAGGCCTGTGGGGTGGTGCTGCGCAAGGGCGGTACCCTTCGGGCCGACCGGATGGTGCTGTTCCCTCCGTATCGGGGCCCCCAGGCGCTGGAAGGCTTGCAGCCGCTGGTGGACCGAGAGGGCTTCATGGTGGTGACCCGTTCCATGCGTTCGGTCGTGGATGAACGGATCTGGGCGGCCGGGGACGTGATCAGCGCCCCGGGTGCGAAGACAGGACACCTGGCCGAAAACCAGGGGGTGGTAGCCGCTCGGGAAGTGGCCCGAGCCATTCGCGCAGACGGGGCCATGGCAGCTTGGGACTCCCGTCTGCTCTGCGTCATAGATGGAGGCGGCGAAAACCGAGGGTTGATGGCGATGGCCCGGCCCAAGCCCGGGGAGACGGAACGGCCGAGCACCCAGGTGCTGTCGGGCCCCGTCTTTCGCTGGGCGAAGCAGGCCCTGGAGCGCTACTACCTGACCTTCCGGGTGTAGCCCCATGAGCCTGGAGCCCACTGGTCGCGGCCGGGCCAGTCGATGTCGCATCGAAACTGCGCCCCAGGGAAACGGATGGCCGAGACGGCCGCGTACGCCTTGGCCCGAGCTTGCTTTTGGGTTTGTCCGGTACCCACTACGTTGAGCACCCGCCCCCCGGACGTCTCATATCGCCCGTCCGGGCGGCGTCGGGTTCCCGCGTGAAACACCAGCACGCCCGGGTGCGCCGAAGCCTGCTCGAGCCCCTCGATGAGCCGGCCGGTGCGGGGTCGCTCCGGGTATCCTTCGCTGGCCATCACCACGCAGCAGGCAAACCGTGCCCCGCCCTGCGAGCCTTCGTAGACAGCGGAATCCGCGCTGGCCTCCGCCGCCTCCCGCCCGGCCTCCTGCGGGGCGCTGCCCGGCCGATATAAAGCGAACGTCGGCTCCCCCGCAGGCCACGGGCCGCTGCCGGCCGCCGCCAGCAGACAGTCGGCCAGGCGCCCGGGGTCTACCACTGCCAGCTGCGCCTGCGTCTCCGGGTCCCCCGGACGGCAGTTAAACTCCAGAACGCGGGGGCCTTCAGCCGTCAGCATCAGCCCCGCATACAGAACGCCCCGGTAAGGGCAGCCCTCCATCGCCATCTGGCGCAACACCGGCCGGACGACGGTGTCCAGCAGGGCCTCCACCGTCGTTGCGGGGCCCCACGCGACGGGGGCCACGGCCCCCATGCCGCCGGTGTTAGGCCCGCGGTCGCCATCCAGCAGCCTCTTGTGGTCGCGGGCCGGCGGCAGAACGGCCAGGCTCTCCCCATCGGTCACCACCATCAGCGACAGCTCCACGCCCTGCAGGCGTTCCTCCACCACGATGGTGCGCCCCGCCTCGCCCAGCGCCCGCTCCACCATCAGGCTGTGGACCGCCTGCAGGGCCTCCTCGACGTCGGAGCATACCCGAACCCCCTTGCCGCCAGCCAGCCCATCGGCCTTGATGACAAGGGGCCTCCCGGCTCGCCGCACGTACGCCTCCGCCCGCTCGGGGTCGCTGAACACCCGAAAGGGGGCGGTGGGCACGTGGGCTCTTTCCATCAGCGCCTTGGCGTAGGCCTTGGACACCTCGATGCGGGAGGCCGCCTTCGACGGCCCCACCACCGAAAGGCCTCGCTCCCGCAATTGGTCGGCCAGACCCGCAGCCAGCGGCCCTTCGGGTCCGACGACGACGAGGCCGACGCCATGCTCGTCGGCGAACCGGGCCAGCGCATCAGGATCCGAGGGTGACACGGCCACCGAGTGGGGGATGCCTGCGTTACCCGGCGCGCAGAAGACCTGCTGGAACCGCTCGCTTCGTTGCAGGGCCCACGCCAGGGCGTGCTCCCGACCTCCGCTGCCCACCACCAGGGCGTTCAAGGATCTCTCTCCTCGCCGCTTGAGCCCCCGACCGCCGGACCAGGGTCTTGGGCCGCTCTGCTCTCGGGCAGGATCCGCACCCGGCGCCCTTCCACCCGCAGTCGGCCTTCGGCGAACAGCCGGATCGCCTCGACGTAGATCCGGTGCTCCTGCTGCAGGATGCGATCCGACAGGCTTTCGACGGTGTCATCCTCTTCCACGGGCACCGCGGCCTGCAGCACGATGGGGCCGCTGTCGACCCCCTCGTCCACGAAGTGCACCGTGCAGCCCGCCACCTTCACCCCATATTCCAGCGCCTGCCTTTGCGCAGCAAGCCCCCGGAACGCGGGAAGCAGCGACGGATGGATGTTGAGGACGCGATGGCGCCAGTGAGCCACGAAGTGTGGCCCAAGCACCCGCATGAACCCCGCGAGGCAGACCAGCTCCACCCCGGCCTGTTCCAAAAGCCGCGTCAGCTCCCGCTCGTAGGCTTCCCGGGTGGGGTAGGCGCGCGGGTCCACCCACCCAGCCGTCACCTCCGCCACCCTGGCCCGCTCCAGAGCCGGCGCATCCGGCCGATCCGAGAGCACCAGCACGACCCGGGCCGAAAGCTGCCCTTTGCGGCAGGCGTCCAGGATGGCCTGCAGGTTGCTGCCCCGGCCCGACACCAGCACCCCCAGCCGCAGAGCCCCCCGCTTTGGCTCGCCTCCCAGGGCAGGCCCTGGCGAGTCAGGTTTCGCCGGCGCGGGCGGCTCAGGCATCGAGGATCTCCACCCGGCCCGTGGGCTCGGGCCGCTTTGCCGACGAGCCAAACCCCAGCGGGGCGACACCCGACGGCGCATGCGCCGGGGCCTCGGGCCCTCCCGCCGCCTGTTGCGGCTCCTCCACCACCCGGCCGACCTCAGAGGCCTCCTGGCCGGCGGCTCGCAGCACGGCCAGCGCGGGGCCCACGTCCTCCGGCGAGACGGCCACCACCATCCCCAGCCCCATGTTGAATACGCGGAACATCTCGTGCCGCTCGATCTCCCCGGCTGCGGCGAGCCACCCGAAGACGGGCGGCTGCGGCCAGCTTCCCCGGACGATCTCCGCCCGCAGGCCCGGCCTCAGGATCCGACCCACGTTGTCGGGAAGGCCGCCGCCGGTGATATGGGCGGCCGCGTGCACCTCCACGGCGGCGGCCAGGGCCGAAAGCGCCCGGACGTAGATGGGGGTCGGACGCAAAAGCTCCTCTTCCAGGGTGGTGCCCCCTTGCCAGGGGGCAGGGTCGGTGAGCTGGAGCCGTGAGCGCTCCAACACCCGGCGCACCAGGGAAAACCCGTTGGCGTGCAGCCCGTTGGCCCACAGCCCCACCAACCGGTCCCCCGGCTGCACCCGGTGGGGGCCAAACAGGCGGGATCGTGCGGCCACTCCCACACAAAACCCGGCCAGGTCGTACTCGCCCTCGCGGTAGACGCCGGGCATCTGAGCGGTCTCGCCGCCCAGGAGGGCGCAGCCGGCCAGCCGGCATCCTTCGGCCACGCCCTCCACCACCGCCTCGACCACCTCGGGACCCAGCCCCGAGCCGGCGAGGTAGTCGAGGAAAAACAGGGGCTGTCCTCCGCAGGCGACCACGTCGTTGACGCACATGGCCACGAGGTCCAGCCCCGCCGTCCGGTGCCGTCCCGATGCCGCCAGGAGCTTCACCTTGGTGCCGACCCCGTCCGCGCCGGCCACCAGCACGGGGTCCTCCACGGCGGCCACCACGTCCGAGTCGGCCAGCGCAAACAGCCCGGCAAAGTTTCCCAGGTCCTCCATCACCCCGGGGATGCAGGTGGCGCGGGCCACCCGGGCCAGGCGCCGCAACGTGGCCTGCTTGCCCTCCAGGTCCACCCCGGCGTCGCGGTACCTCATCCAAGGCTTCACCCCGACCCTCTCGCCACGCGCCCGGGTGGCATCTCCAGCGCCAGCTTGTCGGCGGCGGCGTCCACCCGGATGGGATATGCCCCGGTAAAACACGCCAGGCACGGTCGCACAGCCGACCCGCCGCTCAACACCGCCAGCAGCCCCTCCACCGAGAGGAAGGCCAGGCTGTCGGCGCCGATGGCCTGCCGGATGCCCGCGACGTCCAGCCGGGCACCTACCAGCTCCTCCTGGCGGGCCGTATCCACGCCGTAGTGGCACGGGAAGCGGTACGGCGGGGAGGCGATGCGCACGTGCACCCGGGCCGCCCCGGCCTGCCGCAACAGCCCCACGATGTGCCGGGCGGTGGTGCCGCGCACGATGGAGTCGTCCACCAGCACCACCCGTCGGCCCTCCACCACCTTGCGCACGGCGTTGAGCTTGGCCGACACCGCCGCCCGGCGTCGGCTCTGGCCGGGCTGGATGAAGGTGCGGCCGATGTAGCGATTGCGGACGAGTCCCATCTCAAAGGGCAGGCCCAGCTCCTCCGCATACCCCATGGCGGCCGACAGGCTGGAGTCGGGCACCCCGGTCACCAGGTCTGCCGGTGCGGGGTGTTCTCGCGCCAGCCGGCGGCCCGTTTCCTTGCGCAGGCCGTGAACGCTCTGGCCAAACAGCACCGAGTCGGGCCGGGCCAGGTAGATGGCCTCGAAGGCGCAAAGCCCACCGCCGTGGCCCGTCGCCCAGGTGGGCGGCACCGAAAGGCGGGCTACCGTGCGCGGCCCTCGCGCGTCGATGCGCAAAAGCTCGCCCGGTTCCACCTCCCGGATGAGGCTGGCTCCCACCGCGTCCAGCGCGCAGCTCTCCGAGGCCACCAGCCACACCTTCTCGCCTCTCTCGGCCTCCCTCACCCCCAGGCACAGCGGCCGGATGCCCAGGGGATCCCGGGCGGCCAGGAGACCTTGGGCGTCCAGGAAGACCAGCGCCCACGCCCCGGCGATGCGGCTTGCGGCGTAGGCGACCGACGACTCTCCCGGGGGGCCGAACCGGGCCGCCAGGTGCGCTACCACCTCGCTGTCCGTGGTGGTCTGGAAAATGGCCCCCTCGGACTCCAGCTCTTCCCGCAGGATCCTGGCGTTCACCAGGTTGCCGTTGTGGGCCAGGGCCAAAAACCCACCCCGGAACCGGCTGACGATGGGCTGGGCGTTTTCCAGCCGGGACGCGCCCGTGGTGGAGTAGCGGACGTGGCCGACGGCGGCGTGGCCCACCAGACGCTGCAGTGCCGCAGGGCCCAGGGCCTGCGCGACCAGCCCCATTCCCTTGTGGACGTGCAGGCGGCCATCCGCATCGAGGGTGGCGATGCCGGCGCTCTCCTGGCCCCGATGCTGAAGCGCCAGAAGCGCCCAGTGGGCCAGTGCGGCCGCCTGGGGATCCCCGTACACCCCCACGACGCCGCACTCGTCCCGGGCTTCGCAGGCACGTCGCAGCTCAGCCCCGGCGTCGCCCGCCATCCCCGCTTCGCCGCTCACGGCCGACGAAAGCCCCTTTCCCGGGCCGCTGGCTGCGAAGCACCTGCGGTGTCGGGCGGCTGCCCATCCTCGGGCTTACGCTCAAAGGCAGCCTCCCATACCGGCCGTAGCGCGCTCGTGGCCTCGTCCAGTACCACCTCGCCCGACGATGCCACAAGGACGCGGATGCGGCCCGGCTCCACGGTTCCCAGCACGCAAAGAGGCACATCGCACTGGCGAGCCCGCGACGCCAGCTCCTCCATGCGTCCCGGGCGCACGCTGGCCACCCAGCACGCCCCACCCATCGAGAAGAGCGCGAAAGCCACATCCTCCTCATGCCCCAGCTCCAGCCGCACGCTAACGCCGTCGGCCCCCTCGCCTGCCAGCAGCGCGCACTCAGCCAGGGCGACGGCGAGCCCGCCGTCGCCCACGTCGTGGCAGCTGGCCAAAAGCCCGTCCCTGCCCGCTCGGGCGACCAGAGCGATGGCTCGGCGCTCGGCCTCGAAGTCGGGTGGCGGGGCCCCAGTCTCCCCTCCCTCCAGCGGCTGCGGCTCACCGATGAGCACCACCTGGTCGCCGGGGCGCTGGAAGCCGGAGGGTACGGGGCCGGGCCCATCCAGGAGGCCGACTGTCCCCACGATGACTGTCGGCGGGATCGAGCGATCGCCGGTCTCGTTGTACAGGGATACGTTGCCGCCCGTCACCGGGATCCCCAGGGCCCGGCAGGCGTCGGCCATCCCCTCGACGCAGTCGGCCAGCTGCTGCATGACCTCGGGTCGCTCGGGGCTGCCCAGGTTGATGCCGTTGGTGATGCCGACGGGGTCGGCTCCCACGGCCGCCACGTTGCGGGCCCCTTCCAGGACGGCCGCTGCCGCCGCCAGGTAGGCGGACTGCCGCGCAAGCCGAACGGCGCCGTCCAGGCTGAGAGCCACGTACCGGCCGTTCTCGGGGATGCGCAGCACGGCGGCGTCATGCCCCGGCGGCAACACTGTGCGCAGCCCGACCATGTAGTCAAACTGGGTGTAGATCCATCCCCGCCACCCCTCGGCAGGCGACGCCAGGCGCTCCCGCAGCCTGCGGTCCAGCGCCGACGCCTCCCCCCTCCGTCCCCCACCCGGACGCCTGAGTGGCAGCCTTCTCCCGGCGGACGGGTGCGGGCCGAAAGCTGCCGGCCGGGACGGCCCGGGGGCCTCGTAGCGGGGTGCCCCTTCGGCCAGCAACGCCGCCGGAACGTCGGCCACCAGCCGCCCTCCCATCCAAAACCGCAGCCGCCCGTCCTCCGTCACCGTGCCGATGGAAGCCCAGGGCAGTTTCCAACGGTTGAGGACCGCCTCCACCTCGCCGGCCCGGGCCCGCTCCACCACCAGCATCATCCGTTCCTGGGATTCGGAAAGCAGAACCTCGAAGGGTGTCATGCCCGGCTCGCGGCACGGCACGGCATCCAGGTCGATGGCCATGCCCGTGCCGCCCCGGGCGGCCAGTTCGGAGGCGGCCGCGGTGATGCCGGCGGCCCCCAGATCCTGGATTCCCACCACCGCGCCGGTCTCGAGCGCCTCCAGGCAGGCCTCGATGAGGAGCTTTTCCATAAAGGGATCCCCGACCTGAACCCGCGGACGCAACGCTTGTTGCGGGTCGTCGGAGAAGGTGCGGGAGGCGAGCAGCCCGGCGCCGTGGATGCCGTCCCGGCCCGTGCGTGAGCCCACCAGGTAGACGGGGTTGCCGGGCCCTGCCGCACGGGCCCGGGCGATCCGGTCCCGGCGGACCAGGCCCACACACATCACGTTGACCATCGGATTGGTGTCGTAGGCCGGGTCGAAGGCCACCTCACCGCCGACCGTGGGAACCCCGATGGCGTTGCCGTAGCCGGCGATGCCGGCCACCACCTCCTCGAAGAGGTAGCGGTTTTTGGGGTGACCCGAAAGCAACCCGAACCGCAAGGCGTTCAGCAGCGCCACCGGCCGCGCCCCGGCCGCCAGCACGTCCCGCACGATGCCCCCGACGCCCGTCGCGGCCCCCTGGTAAGGCTCCACGAAGGAGGGGTGGTTGTGGGACTCCAGGCGCACCGCCACCGCCCATCCGTCCCCGATGTCCAGCACCCCGGCGTTCTCCCCCGGTCCCACCAGCACCCTGCCGCCCGAGGTCGGCAGACGCCGCAGGGCCAGGCGCGAGTGTTTGTAGGCGCAGTGCTCGGACCAGGCCACCGAGAACATGCCCAGCTCGCACCAGGTGGGAAGACGACCCAAGCCCGCCAGGATGCGCTCGAACTCCTCGTCGGTGAGCCCCAGCTCCCGCCACCGACGCGCGCCGGCGGGGTCGATGGGCGGGTCGCCCGGCCAGCTCACCGGCCCCCTCATGGGACGGCCGCTCCCTGGGACACCGCCTGGCCGCGCCCTGGCACCAGGGGGCGGCGGGGTAGCCTTCGGATCCACTCCACCAGCGAAAGCCAGATGCGCAGGCCGTCCTGGCTGCCCATGGCGGTCTCCGACGCCCTCTCGGGGTGCGGCATCATCCCCAGCACCCGCCCGTCGGGGCTGGCCAGCGCTGCGACGGCGCCGGCCGATCCGTTGGGGTTGAACTGGGGGTGCTTCCGGCCGTCCTCACCTCGGGGCCCGCAGTACCGGAAGACGATCTGACGGCGCCGCTCCAGCTCCTCCAGCTGGTGGGGCCAGGCGAAGTAGTTTCCCGCGTAGTGGGCGATGGGAATGGTCAACAGCTCGCCGGGGCGGTACAGGTGCGTAAAGGGCGTGGACGTGTTTTCCACCCTCACCTTCACCGGCCGGCACAAGAACCGAAGGCCACGGTTGGGCCGCATGGCTCCGGGCAGGAGCCCCGCTTCCAGCAGGATCTGGAAACCATTGCAGATCCCCAGCACGGGCATGCCGTCGGCCACTCGCCGGGCAAGGGCCTGCATCGCCGGGGCAAAGCGCGCGATGGCCCCTGCGCGCAGGTAGTCCCCGTAGGAGAACCCGCCGGGGAGCACCACCGCGTCCAGGCCGTCGAGGTTTTCCTCTTCGTGCCAGACCGGCTCCGCCTCCACCCCGACCACCTCACGCAGCACATACAGGCAGTCCCGGTCGCAATTGGTGCCGGGGAAGGTCACCACGCCGATGAGGGGCCGGCTCACCGGTATCCCCCCTCGGCCGCCGGCTCTGCCCGCTGCCCGGAGTCGGCGGGTCGGGCCACCTCTGGCAGGGAGACGGCGAACTCCTCGATCACCGGGTTGGCCAGCAGCTGTTCGGCCATCGCCCGCACCCGCTGCGCCGCCTGGCGTTCGTCGGATGCCTCCAGTTCCACGGCGATGCGCCGGCCGATGCGCACGTCCCGCACCTCCGTGAAGCCCAATGCCACCAGGGCCGAGCAGGCGGCCTGCCCGGGCGGGTCGGCCACCCCGCTTCGGGGCATCACGTCAAGGAAGACGACGAAGCGGGCCATGAAGCGGCCTCCTCGATGCGCCGGCGCACCTCGGCGTACGTCTGCTCCAGACGCCCCAGGTCGCGCCGGAACCGGTCCTTGTCCATGCGCTCCTGACTTTCCACGTCCCAGAAACGGCATGTGTCGGGCGAGATCTCGTCGGCCACCCGCAAAAGCCCGTCTCCCTGACGTCGCCCGAACTCCAGCTTGAAATCCACCAGCTCCAGCCCCGCCCGCAGGGCCAGAAGGCGCATGGCGTTGTTGGCCGCCAGGGCCAGGCGCTCCATGTCGGCCAGTTCGGCGCTGGTCGCCCAACCCAGGGCCTCGGCGTGGTGCGCGTTGACCCAGGGGTCGCCCAGGCGGTCGCTTTTGTAAAAAAGCTCCACGACGGGACGGGGGAGCCGCAGGCCCTCCTCGATGCCCAGCCGGCGCGCCAGGCTTCCGGCCACCCGGTTGCGCACCACCACCTCCAGGGGGATGATCTCCACCGCTTCCACCAGCATCCGGGTGGGCGACAGCAGCCGGATGAAGTGATGCGGCACGCCGACAGCCCCCAGAGCCCCGAAGAAGGCAGCCGATATGGCGCAGCAGGCCTCCCCCTTGCCGGAGATGACCGCCCGCTTGACGCCATCGAAGGCGGTCGCCTCATCGGTGAACTCGATGATCCTCCACTCGGGGTGGCCGAACACCTCGTAGACGGCCTTCACCTTGCCGCGGTGAACCAACCGCCCCGCGTCGGCCTGCACCCTTTCGCTTCCCAAGACCGGTTCACCCCGCAAGCCCGAGCCGGCGGAAGATCTCGTCCACCTGGCTCAGGAATGGTTCGATCTGAAAGGCGCTCTCCAGCGCCTGCCTGCCGGCGCGCTCCACCAGCTCGGGGTCCCCGAGCACCCGGCTGCGGAAGTCGGCCGCCGGCTTGCCGCCTTCCCCGCCTGGCTCCCGGGCCGCCATCGCGTGGCCCTGAACCTTGCGGTAAGCCTCCTCCCGGCTCATCCCGGCCTCCACCAGCGCCAAAAGAACCCGCTCGGAGAAGATGAGCCCGCCCGTCGCCTGGAGGTTGGCCTGCATGCGCCGGGGGTGGACTTGCCACCCCTCCACGACCCGGGTGAACAGGTCCAGCGCGTAATCCGCCAGGGTGGTCGCGTCGGCAAGCCAGACCCGCTCCGCCGACGAATGGGAGATGTCCCGCTCGTGCCACAGCGCCACGTTTTCCAGGGCCGTCAGCGCATATCCGCGCAAAAGCCGCGCCAGCCCCACGACCCGTTCGCAGCGGATCGGGTTTCGCTTGTGGGGCATCGCCGATGAGCCCCGCTGCCCGGGCGCAAAGGGCTCCTCCAGCTCCCCCACCTCGGTCTGCTGGAGCAGCCGCACCTCGGTGGCGAAGCCTTCCAGGCCGGCGCCCAAAACGGCGAGGGCGCAGGCTGCCTCCGCATGGCGGTCCCGGGCCACGACCTGGCTGGAGACGGGCGCCGGCGTCAGGTTTAGCCGCTCGCACACGTAAGCCTCGACCCGGGGATCCACGTGGGCGAACGTCCCCACCGCCCCGCTGATCTTGCCCACCGCCACGGCCCGCCGAGCCCGGTGGAGGCGCTCCAGATCACGCCCGAGCTGATCCCACCAGCGGGCCAGCTTGAGCCCGAAGGTGATGGGCTCGGCGTGCACCCCGTGGGTGCGCCCGATCATGGGGGTGTGGCGGTAGCGCACCGCCTGCGAGGCCAATGCCGCCCGCAGCCGCTCCACGCCGGCCGCCACCTCCTGCAGGGCCTCGGCCGCCAGGGAGGCCAGGGCGGTGTCCATGACGTCCGAAGAGGTGAGCCCCAGGTGCAGGTATCGGGCGTCGTCCCCCACGCTCTCGGAAACCGCGGCGAGAAACGCGATCAGCTCGTGCTCGCTCTGGCGCTCCAGCTCCCGAACCCTTTCCACGCTGAAGCGGGCGTTTTGGCGCAGGCGCCGGACGGCGTCCTCGGGAACCCGGCCCAGCCGGGCCCAGGCTTCCGCCGCCAGCAGCTCCACCTCCAGCCACCGGCGGTACTGGTTTTCCTGGGACCAAAGCCGTGCCATGCCCGGACGCGTGTAGCGGGGGATCACGTCGCCCCCGGCCCCCCTTCGCCGGGCGCCTGGCCCTGCGCCTGGGGACTGTCCTGTGTGTCGGGCCGGGCGCTGAGGCTGGCGAGAAGACGCTGTTCTCTCTCCTCGACGCCTCGGGCCTGCCTTTCCCGCAATGCGCGGAGCCGGGCTGCCAGTTCGGCGTCGGCCAGAGCGAGGATCTGCGCCGCAAGGAGCGCGGCGTTACGCGCGGCGTTGATCCCCACGCAGGCCACGGGGACCCCGGTGGGCATCTGGACGATGCTCAAAAGCGCATCCAGGCCTCCCAGAAGGCCGTCGGGCCGGCCGCCCTCCGCCGGGCCGTGGGCGATGGGGACGCCGATGACGGGGACGAGGGTCCACGATGCCAGCACCCCGGGCAGGTGCGCCGCCCCGCCGGCCCCCGCGATGATGACCCGAATCCCCCGGGCGGCGCACGAGCGGGCCCACGCCTGCACCCGCTCGGGGGTGCGGTGGGCGGAGGCGACCGCCACCTCGACACCGACGCCCAGCTCACGGAGCGCGTCGTAAGCGGCCCGCATGATGGGCCAGTCCGAGTCGCTGCCCATGAGAAGCCCCACCGGCCGGTTCCGGCCGGTCGAGGCCGCCGACGGACCCTCTGCCGGGGACTGTGGCAGCGGCGCGCCCGGTGGGCCGGGCTCACCGGGCAGCGCGCCTTGCGCACCGGTCTCCAGGGACTGCACGCCCGGGCCGGCGCTTTGCGGCCGGATCTCCATGGTTCGCGCCGTCCGCCCATCCAAGCCCGCCGGGCCAAAAACAACCAGCCCAGGCGGGCGTTTCACCCTGGCGAGGTGAAACCTACCCACCTGGGCTTTTGTCCCACCGGTGTAGCGCCGCCGAATCGGCCGCGCCCGCGCCGCTCGGACCTGCCCGGGCCCCGGACCCCCTGGCAACATCCCGGCCGGGTGCGCCCCGGCCGAGCGCCCGGGCTTCGGCGGCCCGCGGAACCCTAGGCGCGCTTTCCCTCGCTCAGCTTCCTGAGCTGCTCAACGCCTTCATGCTACTTCCCGGCCATGGGCGTCGTCAAGCTGCCGGCTCGCCCGGGACGCAACGTCCGAGCCCGGCCGGCTCACACTAAAGGCCCGAGCCGAAAACCGTGCGCGGCGGCAAGCGCGGAGTCGACCGCCGGCGAAGTGGAAGCGGTGAGGGGCGGCAAGAATGGACGTGGATGGGCGCAGTCGCAGCTCGGAAAGCTCCGATGGTGCCTCGGTGGGACAGGCGGCCATCAAGTGGGGGGCCGTGGTGATCATCGTTCTGGCGATTCTCTACTTCCTGGCCCGCTTTATCGTTCCCCTGCTCCCGGGCGCCTGACATTGGAGGGCGTACAATAGGCTTTGGGATCCGGGGCGGGTCGGGACAGGGGGGTCGGGCCATGGTTCGGTTCACGTCGGTGAAGACGCCCGTGGGGCAGCTGTTTGTGGCCATCTCCGAGGCCGGGGTGTGCGCCACCTCCTTCGGTGTCGACGAGACAGAGTTCGTGAGACAGCTGGCCCTCCGGGGCGGTGAGGCGGCGCGGGCGGCGGCACGGGACGGGCAGGCGGCGCGGGCGGCGGCACGGGACGGCGAGCCGAGCCGGCCGGCGGTGGACGACGGCGAGCCGGGCCCACCGGTGGTGCGGGACGACTCGCTGGCTGCGCAGCTTCAGGTGGAAGTGGATCGGTGGTTTGAGGGGCGGGAGGTGGACCTCCCCCTGGACATGTCGGGGTGCACGGCCTTTCAGCGGCGGGTCATGGAGGAGGTGCGCCGCATCCCGCGGGGCTCGGTGCGAAGTTACGCCGACGTGGCCCGAGCCGTGGGTCGGCCGGGGGCGGCCCGGGCGGTGGGCCAGGTGATGGCCGCAAACCCGCTGGCGCTATGGGTCCCATGCCACCGGGTGGTGCGCTCGGACGGGCGGCTGGGCGGGTACTCGGGCGGGGGGCCCGAAATCAAGCGCCGCCTGCTGGAGCTGGAGGGTGTCCCGCAGGCGGCGCCGTCGAAAGGGCTGGACGGGCCAGGGGGCGGCCGGGCTTGAGCGTCTACTTCAGGGGTCGGAAGAGGTTCGGATCCCCGTTACCCTCCACCACCAGGTACGCGGCAGCGCCCTTGTGCAGGCGGCCGAGGGCGTGATCCACGAGGATGTAGGTGCCCGGAAGCTCAACCTTGAAGTCCACCGCGACCGCCCCGCCCGGCGGGACCGTCACCGTCTGCACGTGAGTCTGGGGCGAATCCGTCAAGGCCGCCAGGTTGTAGACCCGGTCGAACACCTCCCCGATGACATGAAAGCTGGAGGTCAGATTGGGGCCGCCCACGCCGAAGTACACCCGCACGGTCTCGCCCACCCGGGCCTTGAGGGCCCGCTGGCCTGTCAAGGAGCCGACCGCCCCGTTAAACACCACGTACTGCGGCCGCTCGTCGAGCAAATTCTCCCAGGAGTGCTCCCGCAGCCCTTTTTGCCCGGCGGGGCCGGCGGTGTACACCTCCTGCTGCATCACGTAGTACTCTCGATCCACCGGCGGCAAGCCGCCCCGGGGTTCGACGAGGATCATGCCGTACATCCCGTTGGCAAGGTGCGTCGGGATGGGCGCGGTGGCGCAGTGGTACACGTAAAGCCCCGGATGCAGCGCCTTCCAGACAAACGCCGTCGTCTGGCCCGGCGCGGTCTGAGTGTGGACGGAGCCGCCCCCCGGCCCCGTGACCGAGTGCAGGTCGATGGAGTGCGGGGCTGTGCTCTCTTTGGGGTTGGAGAGCTTGACCACCACCGTGTCGCCTTCCCGTACCCGGATGAACGGACCGGGTACGGTTCCGCCGAAGGTCCAGTACGTGTACTGGACGCCTTCGTCCAGGGTCAGCGTCTTCTCCACCGTCTCCAGCTCGACCAGCACGGTCTGTGGGTCCCGCCGCCCCACCGGAGCCGGCACCCCCGGCGGCGGCGCCGTGGCCGCCCTAGGCAGGGATGAGGCCTGCTGCAAGGTCGCCGGAACCGCCCCCTGCGCCACGGCCGGCTCGGGCACCAGGCCGGCGACGCCCTGAAGCGCCACCCAGGCGGCGGCCGCCAGCGCCGCCAGGGCCACCACCGTCAAAGGCCCCGGCATTCTCCCCTGCCCGGCGATCCCCTGCACGAGGCGCCCCCACTGCCTCCCCCACGACTTCTTCGGGGCAGTCGATCGGTGCACCGCCATGTCCCCCCTCGTCCCGGCGGCGCCCCGCCACCTCAGCCCCGGGGGGCCAGGGTGGCGGGGCCAGGCCGCAGGCTCGTTGCAATGGGCAGGGTAGAGGGACCGAAATGAGGGCTCGGTGGGCGTGCTCATCGAGGGGTGTGATGCGGATCACGCTGCCGGCCAGGCGCCGCGGTCAAGGGTCGAAGGTCCTCGTGGCCGGATCCCGTCACGGCCGGCTTGGGCCAGAAGGGGGCCGGCGCCGGCCGGGCGGCAAGTCCTCCCCCCCATCGGGACGCAAGCCCTATGAAAGAAGGGCTTTCGTCCCTCTCAGGAGCACCAACGCTGCAGGCCGCTCGGGTCCCGAACCACGAAGCGGCCCTGCTCCAGGCTCACCAGGCCGGCCTTCCGGAAGCCGGACAGCACGCGGCTGACGCTCTCCCGGGTCGTGCCCACCAGGGCGGCCAGATCCTGGTGGGAGAGGGCCAGCTCGATGCGCACCGCCTGCGGCGCGCCCGGAGAGGGCGCCAAGGCCCCGTGCTGGTGGCACAGGTTCAGCAAAGCCTGCGCCACCCTGGCGGGCACGCTTTGGGTGGCCAGATCTCGCAGCTGCATCTGCAGCCGCCGGATGCGGGCGCTGAGCACGGCCACCATCCGCACCGCCAGAACGGGGTTCTCGGTGAGCAGCCGGTAAAAGTCCGCCCGCCGGATGACCCAAAGGGAACAATCTTCCAGCGCCTCGGCCGTCCCCGGCGCCGGCCCGCCGTCCAAGAACCCCACGTGCGGGAAGAAGTCGCCGGGCCCCAGCACGCTGATGATGTGCTCCCGCCCGTCCGGCCCCGTGGTGGAGGCCTTGACGGACCCCGACTCGATGAAGTAGACGGCCTCCACCGGGTCGCCCTCCACGAAGACGAACATGCCCCGCCGGTATCGCCGGGGACGCATGAGGGCGGCCACGTGGGCCAGTTCGTCATCGGTGAGCCCCTCGAAAAGCGGTGTGCGCTTCAGGCGCTCGATCCGGCGCGGCACGTCCTCCGCGGCCGCAGGGCGGGGTGCCCACGGCTCGCCCGGCTGTCCGGCGGCAGGGCGGGGCGGCCACGCATCGCCCGGCTGCTCCCGGCCGGGCCGGCCCGGCGGAACGTGCTCTTGGCCCTTCTCCAGCGTGACGCAGATCACCTCGCCCGGTGATCCCGCTCCTCGCGGCGACTGCCCGGTACGGCTAGCCTCAGTATGCATCACCCATTCGGCGCGCTCCGGCCCGATCCTGGGCCGGACCGGCTGTCGGGAGGCGGCCTGGCCGGCCTCCCGCGCACCGCAAGCCCACCGGCTGGCGCCGGAGCGCCCGAGCGCGCGGAGGGAGAGTCGGGCGAATGAAGGACGTAACGGAGGCCATCCGGCGCCATCATCGGGAGCTGATGGAGCACTTCGGCAGGTTCCTGGAGCGGGCCGTGGGGGTCGGGCGCACCGAGCCGGTGACAGGCCCTGGCATGCCGCAAGGCGAGGCAGCCGGCGTCGATCACGGGACACTGAAAGAGGTGGCCGCCTTTCTGAAAAGCGAACTGCTCCCCCATGCCCACGGGGAAGAACGCTACCTGTACCCGGCGGTGGATCCCCTGCTGAAGGCTTACGGCAAGCCGACGGCTACCATGAGCGTGGACCATGAGGCCATCGAGCAATACGTGCGCGACGTGGACCAGGCCGTTTCCCTTCTCGAACAGGCTGAGGGCGAAGAGCGGAAGGCGCTGCACGAGCGCCTGCGCACCGCCCTGCTGCAACTTCAGGCGCTGCTGCGGCTGCACCTCGAGAAGGAGGAGCGGGTTTACCTGCCCCTCTTCGAAGCGCATCTGCAGCCCGGAGAGCAGCGCCGCATCCTGGAGGGGATGCACGCGGTGGAACGCAGCGAGCGGCGCCCTCACCCGAACGGCGGCTCGGGCCACGGCCAGGATGCCAACGGCCCGGCGGAACCGGTGATCGACGTGCGCCCGCTTCCGCCGCCCCAGCGCCACCCCCTCATCCTCCAGACCTTCGACGAGCTGCCGCCCGGCGGGTCTTTGGTCGTGATCAACGACCATGACCCGCGCCCTCTCAACTACCAGTTTCACTTCGAGCGGCCCGGGCAGTTCTCGTGGGAGTACCTGGAGCAGGGGCCTGAGGTGTGGAGAGTGCGCATCGGGAAGATCGGCAATCAGAAGCAGGTGGGCGCGGGCGGATGGCACGCCGGCTCTTGATGGCGGCAGGGGCTATCGCCCTGGTGGCCGCGCTGGGCGGGGGGCTCGTCCGGTTGGGGTGGAGTCTGCCCGGGCCCTTCCCCGGGTGGGCCGCCCGGCACGGGCCGCTTCTTGTGAGTGGGTTTCTCGGTGCCCTGATCGGGCTGGAGCGGGCCGTGGGGCTGGGAAGGCGCTGGGCGTACGGTGCGCCCGTCCTGGCGGCTTTCGGTTCGCTGGCCTTGCTGGCCGGGGGGCTCTTGCCGGCGGGGGCAGCCCGCGGTTCCGGGGCCGGGGCTTTCCCGGCGGGGTTGGTGCTCCAGGCGGCCCCCTGGCTGTATTCGGCGTCAGGGCTGGTGCTGACCGGCACCTTTGGGACCATCTACCGGATACGGCCCTCGCTGCCCGTGCTGGTCATGGCGACAGGAGCCCTGGCATGGGCGGTGGGCAACGGGGTGTGGGCCGCCGGGGAGCCCCTGGCCCGGGCGGTTCCCTGGTGGGCCGGCTTCCTCGTACTGACCATCGCCGGCGAGCGGATGGAACTGGCCCACATCCGGGGGCGGCCGACCGAAGCGGTGGCGGGCGTCGGCGTGCTGGCAGCAGGGATGGCGCTTTCGCTGGGCCCCCTGGGAGTGGGGGTGGCCGTGGCAGGAGCCGGCATGCTCATCCTCAGCCTGTGGCTGCTGAGGCGGGATCTCGCCTGGCGCACCCTACGCCAGCCGGGGCTGACACGTTACATCGCGGTCTGCCTGCTGGCGGGGCATGCGTGGCTGGGAGCCGGAGGCCTGATGTGGCTGGGGTGGGCGTCCCGCTTCGGCGCAGGCCCCTGGTACGACGCGATGTTGCACGCGGTCTTCGTGGGTTTCGTGATGTCCATGATCTTCGGGCATGCTCCGGTGATCTTCCCGGCCGTGATGGGAGGCTCGGTGCGGTTCGGGCGGGGTTTTTATGTGCCGATCGCCCTGCTGCACGCCTCGCTGGCTTTGCGGGTGGCGGGCGACCTGGGAGCTTCGCCGCTTCGAGCCTGGGGCGGGCTTCTCAACGTGGCGGCCATCGTCCTGTTCTTGGTTCAGATGGCGGCCAGCCTGCGCCACGGAGCACCCGGTGCCGCACCGGTTGAAACGGCCCAAACGGCCGCCCGGGCCACGCATCGTGTGGGCGGCCCCGAGCGTGCGGGGCCGGCACCGTTGCGCAGGCCCGGTGCGGGGCCGTAGGATAGCATCGGGCGATCTCCTCGGGCGCCGGTCCGCATGCCCGTTGCGTTGCAACGCCCGGTGGTTGGCGTGGGGTAAGCTGGCCTCAACTGGTTCGCCAGTATATCGCCCAGTGGCGCCAGGCGCTGGAGGGGGCGCTGGCGGACGGGCGTCCCGGAGCAACCTTCGAGAGCGCGCTGGAGCTGTGGCGAACGGGTCACAAGCTCCACGGCACCGGTACCGCGTACGGTTTTCCCGAGCTGTCCGCGCTGGGGTTCCGGCTGCAGGGTGTGGCGGCGGGGGCCGTGCAGCAGCGGCGGGGGCTGAGCTCCGAAGAGCAAAGCCAGGCAGCGGAGCTGCTTCGTCAGGGGGTGCGGCTTTTGGGCGAACCCCCTTCCCGCCCGCACCCCATCTCGGCCCTGGCCGGCGGCCGCCCCGAGCCTGGCAACGCAGGCGATCTCGGTGGCGACAAAGCGACCGGCGAGGGGTGGGTGGCGGGGGCGGCTGCCGTCCGGCAGGCTGCGGCCGGGCTGAAGATCGCCTACCTGGACGACGACCCGTTCATGCGGGAGTGGCTACGCCGCTCGCTACCGCCGGGCACCGACTACGTGGCGTGTGCCACGCCCGCTGAGCTTCGGGAGCGGCTGGCCCATTTCGCTCCGGATGCCATCCTCATCGACCTGGTTCTCGGCGAGGCTTCCGGGTACGAGGTCTGCGCGGACCTGAAACGGGATCCGGCACTGGTGAAGGTTCCTATCTTCCTGGTGTCGGCCAGCGGCGGGTTCGCCGACCGGGTCAGGGCCATCCAGGCCGGAGCCGAGACCATCCTGCCCAAGCCGTTCGACCCGGGTGAGCTGGTGCAGCGGGTGCTGCGGCTTCGGGAGCTGGAGGTCGGGCCGCCCCGTCCTACCCGCATCGCCGTGGTGGATGACGCCGAAGACGCCATCCGGCTGGTGAGCTTTCACCTGGGCCAGGCGGGGTTCACGGTGCAGGGCACGCACCGGCCCCTGGAGGCGTTGGAGCTTTTGCGCACTTTCCAGCCCGACTTGCTGCTTTTGGACATGGACATGCCCGAGGTCAGCGGCGTGGACGTCTGCCGGGCGATCCGGCGGGAGCCGGGGTTTGAGATGCTGCCCATCGTCTTTCTCACCGCCCGGGCCGACGACGAGGCGAAGCTGCAGGGGTTGCGGGCCGGGGCCGACGACTACATGACCAAGCCTTTCAGCCCGGCCGAGCTGGTGGCACGGGTGACGGCCCGGCTGGAGCGGGTGCGGATGTACCGGAGCCTGGCCATCCGGGACGGGCTGACCGGGGCGTTCAACCACGCCTACTTCCACGAGCAGCTGCGCAAGGAGCTGGCCACGGCCCGCCGCTACCACCGGCCCCTGGCGGTGGCACTCATCGACGTGGACCGCTTCAAGCAGGTCAACGACCGCTACGGGCACATGGTCGGCGACCACGTGTTGCGGGGTCTGGGGACGCTGCTGCAGACCCGGCTGCGCCGAGGCGACACGGTCGCCCGTTACGGCGGGGAGGAGTTCGGGCTCATCCTGCTGGAGGTGGGCAAGAAGGATGCCTTCCTGGTGGTGGACCGCCTGCGGCGCCTGATGGAGGAGGAGAGCTTCCCGATCCCCGGCTCGAGCGAAGTTTTGAAGGTTACCTTCAGCGGGGGCGTGGCGGCTTTTCCGGAAGATGGCGTAGAGCCCCACGAGCTGGTGCAGGAGGCCGACGTGGCGCTGTACGCGGCCAAGCGGGGCGGCCGCAACCGGGTGGTGACAGCCTGAGGGCGCGGTGCGGCCTCGGGGGCACTAAGGCGAGGCGGGAGGCATCCCGCAACGTCGGGGGCCCCGCAGGCAGGCGAGGCCGGCTGCCTACCGGCCCTGGCGGGCGCGCCCCCACCGGATGCCAAGGCGCAGCCGCCCGAGAAGAACCGCCGGGATCCAGCTGTAGCCCAACAGCCAGCTGACGGCCACCGACCCCGCCGCAAACGCCCATGCGCCGATCACAGCTGGCGCGGGGGCACGCAGCCAGATGCCGGTGGCCACCAGCGCGGTGCCCAGGTTGGTAGCCCACAGCCCGAAGCGCCCGGCCCTCGGGGCATACAGCCGGGGCAGGTTGGCAATGGCCAGCACATCGGGGATGAAGGCCCGATAATGCCACATCAGGAAAGGGGTCACCTTGTAAAGCTGGCCCAGGATCGCCTGGGTGACCCAGCCCCCCAGGGCCAGCACGCCGGCGGCGGCCGCGGCCTGGCGGGGAAGGGGCCAGCCCAGCGCCCACGCCATTGCCAGCAGCCCCAGGGCGAACCCGTAGGCCAGCACGGCCCACCAGTGGTCCACGTTGAGGTCGGGCGTCCGTCGGCGCCGCCGGGAGAGCAAGTGATGGACCTCCACGGCGTACAGGGTAAGCGCCGGAAGCAGGAGGGCGGCTCCCAGGCGCACCAGCCACAGCGCGGAGGCGAGAGCGCCGGTGACGGCGGCCGCAAGTGCGGCCACCAGAAGCCCGACCACGGCCAGGCCGCGCCGCTCGCTGGCCTCCCGAACCCCGTGAACCAGGGGCACCAGCCGGTACGATACGCCCACCACCAGCAATCCGAACCAGCCCACCAGCCCAAGGGCGGCGTGGACGATGAGGCCCCGGTATTGCACGTGCAGGCCGGGCCAGAAGGGGTAGCGCAGGGAGAAGGCCAGCAACAGCCCCCAGGCTGTGACCAGGGCGAAACACGTGGTGGCAACGGCCATGGCCAGGCCGTGGACGTAGCGGGCCGTGTCCCGACCGCCTGGCGCCCTGCGGCGCAGCGCTGCGTCGGGTAGGTCGGCCGGCGGGGTGGCCGCGAGGCGTTCGCGTCGGAGCTGGCGGGCGGTGCGCCATATGAGGACGAAAAAGAGCCAGGCCGAGGCGGTGACGAGAGTACCGCCGCTGGCCAAAAGGCGCCAGTCGCTGCGGTGAAACCCGCCCACCAGCAAGGCGCTGCCGAGAGCGAAGGCCCCCAGCTGCCACCCGATCCAGCGTTCGCCTCCCAGACGCCTTCCCAAGAGCGTCTGAGACATCTGGTAGGCAGCGCCCATGGCGGTCAGGCTCCCCCACCCGAGGGTGGCGGCGTGGGTGAGGGCGAAGACGGGAGCCGTGGTGGCCAGGCCCGAGGCCAGGCGGGGCGCTGCCTGGATGAGAAGGGCAGCCACGGCCGGCAGACCGAGGCTGAGCGCGGCCCACACGAAGGCCTCCGGGACCGTCAGCACCAGCGGCCCACCCGGCGCCTGCTGGGGGGAGGTGGAGCCGTGAGCCCCGGCAGCGGGTGCCACCGGTTTGGCTTGGAGGCCACCGGCTCCCGGGGCCCGACCGTCATCCTCGAGCCGGGTGTGCGGGCGCCCGGGGTGGGGCCTTTCGGTTTGGCCCGTCATGGTGGCTCGCGTCCTTTCGCTCGGATGCAAGGGCGCGGCGGCCGATCGGGCCGAGTGCCCCCTTGGCAGTCTCGCATCGGGCCGCCCGGTTGGACAGCGATCCGGGTCATCGGGGCCGGTGATCGGCGTCACGTCATGCCCGTTCCGGCGCGGAGGCTATCGGAACCGGGCGACGGGCCGGTATCATGGATGGGGGCGGGAACGAGATGAGCCTGAGGGCGGTTGCGCTGCTGGCCGGCGGGATCGGCGTGGCGGGTGTGGTTCTGGCGGCGCTGACGCCGGTCGTGGTGCATGGGGCGGCAGCGTGGCCGTGGTGGCTGCGGGTTCCGGCGGTGGCCGCCTACCTGGCCGCGTGGGGAGCCATGGCCCTGGCGGCGGGTGCCGCGGCAGCGGAATGGCACCTGCGCCGGCGGGCCGGAAGCCGACCGGAAGGCAGCGACAGGGCGTGAAGGCACAGGGCGGCCCCGGGGTGGTACGGGTCAAGCGGGTGTACGAGCCCGTCCGGCCGGAGGATGGGGCGCGCTTCTTGGTGGAGCGGCTGTGGCCCCGGGGCATCAAGCGGGAGTCGCTGGCCCTCGACGGGTGGCTCAAGGACGTGGCCCCCAGCGACCGGCTGCGGCGCTGGTTCGGGCATGCTCCCGAGCGGTGGGAGGAGTTCCGGCGCCGCTACTTCGAGGAGCTCGACGGGCGGCCCGAGGCGTGGAGGCCGCTTGTCGAGGCGGCCCGCCGGGGCAACGTCACCCTGCTGTTCAGCGCCCGGGACGAGCGGCACAACAACGCGGTCGCCTTGATGGAGTACCTCCAGGCTCGCCTTGCGGACCGGTGAGGCGGGGCTCGCCTGGCGGGCTTGTGGGTCTGAGACCGCCGGGCGGCGCTGCGGCATGCTACACTGTGGCGACGGTGCGAAAGGGGCGTTCCCGGTGATGGCAGAAGCCGCCCGTCCCGCCCGGCCCAACCGGCTGGCCGGCTCGGCCAGCCCGTACCTGCGCCAGCACGCCTACCAGCCGGTGGACTGGTACCCGTGGGGAGCCGAGGCCATCGAGCGGGCCCGACAGGAAGACCGGCCCATCCTGCTCAGCGTCGGCTACAGCGCCTGCCACTGGTGCCACGTGATGGCCCACGAGTCCTTCGACGACCCGGAGGTGGCCCGGGTCATGAACGAACTTTTCGTGTGCGTCAAGGTGGATCGGGAAGAGCGGCCCGACGTGGACCAGGTGTACCAGCTGGTCTGCCAGCTGCTCACGGGACAGGGAGGATGGCCGCTGACGGTCTTCCTCACGCCCGATCTCAAGCCCTTTTATGCGGGAACCTACTTTCCCCCGCGACGGAGCTTCGGGCGCCCGGCCTTCGTCGAGGTGCTCGAAGCGTGCGCGCGGGCCTACCGAGAACGGCGGGAGGAGCTGCTGCGCCATGCGGACCGCCTCGCCGAGGCGGCCCGGGCGGCCCTTAACCCGGTAGTGCCCCGGGCGGCGACCGGCCCGTCGGGGCCGGCATGGGGCGATGAGGCAGGGCGGCCTCGCGCAGGCGGGCCGTCGGCGCAGGCCCTGGTTCAGGCCGCGGGGGCGCTCTTGAGCGCCGCCGATGGGCAGGCCGGGGGGTTCGGTCGGGCCCCCAAGTTTCCGCACGCCACGGGGCTGGAGCTTTTGTGGCGGGTGGGGTGGCGGTTCGGCCACGAGGGGGCACGCCGGCACCTGGCGTTCACGCTGGAGGCGATGGCGGAGGGCGGGATTTACGACCAGGTGGGGGGCGGGTTCCACCGGTACGCGGTGGACCGCTGGTGGCAGGTGCCGCACTTCGAGAAGATGCTGTACGACAACGCGCTGCTGGCGCCGCTGTACGCCCGGGTGGGCCGGTGGCTGGGCCGGCCGGACCTGGTGGAGGTGGCCCGGGGTACCCTGGACTTCCTGCTGGAGGAGATGCGCCTGGACGCAGGCGGGTTTGCGGCCTCGCTGGACGCCGATTCTCTGGACGGGGAGGGGCGGCCCGCCGAAGGGCACTTCTACCGCTGGACGGCGCAGGAGGTTCGGGAGGCGGTGGGGGATCCGGAGCTGGCGGCGGCGGTGTGCGCCGAGTATGGGATCGGGCACCTGACCGCCCGGGCCGGGCCAGAAGGCGCGGCGGGCGTGGCTCCCGCGGGCTTGTCGCCCGGCGACGGCCCGCCCGGATGGCTGGAGGAGGCGGCCACCGTGGTGAGCCGCTGGCCGGGCGTTGCCCGGACCTCTCCCCCGGTTGCTCCCCCGGGTGATGAGCTTGGCGGAGACCGCCGGGGGCCGGGCGGGGCGGCGGAGGCGGGGCGAGCGCAGGCGGCGGCGTTGAGCGAGGCCCTGCGGCGCATGAAGGCATACCGGGAGGCCCGCCGGACCCGGCCGGCTCGGGATGAGAAGGTCGTGCTGGCGTGGCACGCCCTGACCCTGTCGGCGATGGTCAGCGGGTTTGAGGCGGCGGCCGGGCCCGAGCCTAAGCGCTACCTCCGGGCTGCCGAGGAGGGCTGGGCATTTGTGTTCGAGCGCATGCGCGACCCCAGTGGCGGCCTGCTTCACACGCCGGCGGGGCCAGGGGCCGGGCAGGCCATTCCCGCCTTTGCCGACGATTATGCGTTCTTGATCCACGCCGGACTCGACCTGTACCGCTGCACCCAGCAGGAAGCGTATCTTCAACGGGCTGCCGAACTGGCCGACGAGGCGCGGCGGCGCTTTGCCCAGGACGGGGTGTACTGGCTCAGCAGCGAACGCCACGGCTCCCCCCTGGCCCGCTCCCGGGACATCTGGGACCAGGTGACGCCCTCGGCCAACGCGGCCATGGCGGCGGCCCACGCGCGCCTGGCCGCGCTGCTGGACGACCCCTCGCATCTGGAGCAGGGCCAGCGCATCGTGGAGACCTTCTGGCCGCTGATGCGCGAGCAGGTATCCGGTACAGCCGGCATGTGGTGCGCTCTGGACCGACTGGATGAAGGAACCGCCTGCGTCACGGTGTGCTCCGGGGACCTGCAAGGGGTGCGGGAGGCGCTGGCCCGGCTTGTCGGGCTTGCTCACCCGGGCCTGGAGGTGCGCTGGCGGAGGGGCGAGGGGGAGCCGCACTACATCCTGTGCGTCGGAACCGCCTGCCGCAACCCCAAGGCGCACCTTGAGGCCGTCTTGACGCAGCTGCAGCCCGCAGAGCAGGGGGCGTAAGGGCAGCCCGGCGCACCGGGACGGCCCGAAGCCTCAAACCAACCAGGAGGGTACCAACGACGGGGGGATGGCCGTGCCCGCAGGTTCGCCGGAGGGCCCCGAACCCGGGCCGGCCGCGCGGCCGGCCGGATACGTGCGCGTGGCCGGAGACGAGGTTCGCATCTGGGTGCGGGTGCAGCCTGGCGCCTCCCGTACCGAGCTGGCGCCAGCCCGGGGGGGCGAGCTCACCCTGCGGGTCGCCGCCCCGCCGGTGGAGGGCAGGGCCAACGATGCGGCCCGCCGGTTCTTGGCCGAGCTTTTGGGCGTGGCCCCTTCGGCCGTGCGGCTCGTGCAGGGGGCCACGAGCCGCCGCAAATGCTTTGCGGTGCGGGGCATCTCCCCGGCGCAACTTCACGCCCGGCTGGCCGGGCACCTGCCCCGGTAAGAAGGCATCGCCCCGTCCCTTGTCCCTGCCCGGGCTCGCCCTGTCGTAACCCGCGCGGCCGGTTCCCTGCCCGCCCCGACCGGCTCGACGGCGGGCAGCAGGATTCGTGCCACCCATCGCCAAAGAATGGAAGCGCCCAACGCCCGGGCGTGCAGAGGCTCGCACAGAGCCCACGATCCGTAAGCACGCCGGAAGGAGGATTCCCTGTGCCGTCGCCCTTTCCGGGCATGGACCCGTACCTGGAGGACGTTCGCCTGTGGCCCCAGATCCACCTCAGCCTCATCATGGCCATCCGGGACGAACTGGCGCGCCTGCTGCGGCCTCGCTACTACGTGGCGGTGGACGAGCGAGTTCACCAGGTCAGCGAGGGTGAATGGCTCGCCGAGGCCCGCCCGGATCTTGGCGTGGTTCAGGCCGAACCCCATGGTGCCGCGGAGGCCGCGCCGGAGTACCGGGCGGCACGGGTCCCGCCGGCGGGCGAGGCCGGCTCGGGACAGCGTCCCCGCACGGTCTACCTTCCGCTCCCGAGCGAATTTCGCCACCGGTGGCTTGAAATCCGCCGCACGGGAACGCAAGAGCTGGTCACCGTAGTCGAACTCCTCTCACCGGCCAACAAGCGCCCCGGCCGAACCCGCCGCCTCTACGAGACGAAGCGCCTGCGACTGCTCGCAAGCCCGGTGCATCTGGTGGAGATCGACCTGCTGCGGACGTATGGCCCCATGCCGATGAGCCCGGAGCCGGCGGGCAGTCACTACCGTATCCTGGTGAGCCGGGCCCCCGACCGCCCCCGTGCCCACCTGTGGGCGTTCACCGTGAGAGATCCGGTGCCGCCCTTCCCCGTGCCGGTCGACCCGGGCGAACAGGAGCCTCTCGTCCGTCTCGGAGACCTCCTGAACTCGCAGTACGACAAGGCCGGATGGGATCTCCAGGTCGACTATTCCGTACCTCCCGAACCCCCGCTGGCAGGCGACGACGCCGCCTGGGCCGCTGGCCTGGTGGCAGAATGGCACGGGCGGCGCATTGCTGACCCCTCGAGCAGGCCAGGGGTGGCTGCAGGAGGGTGAGGAGCATCGACCCTGCCAGCGGAGCCGTCGTGAAGGCAGGACGGAGCGCGGCGGCGCATGCTCTCCCGGCCTGTCAACCGGGGGCCACCCGGAGGTACCGGGAGGAGTTGCTGAGTCGACCCTGAGAGCGTCGAAATTGACACGCGGTCTCGTATCGCCCTATGATACATCGCGGTGATACACGTGGCGGAGACGAAGATGGTTCACGTACGCCTTCCGGCGAAGCTGATCGAGGAACTGGACAGCCTTTGTGGGTCGCGCTCGCGAAGCCAGGTGATGCTCGAAGCCCTGGAAGAGTATGTGCGTCGCAGGCGCCTTTTGGAGACCATCCGCAAGTACAAGGGCTCTCTTAGCGAGGAGGAACGCGCCATCTGGTCGTCGTCGGAGGCGGTAGACTCCTGGTTGCGGGCCCTGCGCGGTGAGTGGGAGTCGGACGCCGAAGCGTGAACGGCTTTCTCCTCGATACCACCGTCCTCATCGACTGGCTGCGGGGGCACGCCCCTACTGTAGCGTGGCTGGAGCAGGCGGCCATGTCCGGTCAACGCCTGGTCATATCTCCCATCACGGTGGCAGAGGTCTTTGCGGGGACGCCCCCGGAGCATCGGCCGACCCGTCGAGATCAGCTGCTGGCTTATGAGTATGAGCCCCTGTCCTTCGATGTGGCTCAGGCGGCAGGCGAGCTACGCCGTGAGTACCAGCACCGTGGCCGGCCCATCCCGTTACCCGACCTGCTGCAAGCAGCACTGGCCCGCCAGCGGGGCCTGGTGCTGGCGACTTCCAACCCGGTGCACTTTCCCGGCGTCCAAGCCGTCGACCCGCGGGAGTCGGCGGCTTTGGGGCCTTCGGATGGGGAGGGGCTCCGCCGCCCGGCTCCTACCGCCCGGACGTGAACGGAGTGGCCGGCTGCCGCTTCCTGCACCGGGAGGGGGCACGGCCTGCACCACCGAACCACCACGCTGGAAGGAGCCCGAGCACCCGTCATGGGGCGCCAACGTTGGGACGGTGGCGTGAGGGTTGAGGTGGATGGCCAGGGCCGCATCGTGAGCTGGCCCTCCCAGGCTGAAAGATGGCTCGGCCATCTGTGCCAGCAGGTTCTGGGTCGGCCGTGCCATCACGTCCTGGATTGCCGCGACGCCCAGGGTTGGCCCGTTGCGAACTCCCGGTGCCCCATCTTGCTTTGCGTGCGGGCCGGCATAGCCGCCCCGCCGATGGTGGGCTACGTCCGCCACCGGGACGGGCGGCTCATTCGAGTCACCCGAAGTGGCCTTGCCGAGTCTGCCGGAGGGCTTGCAACCGCCGCGGTCTACCTGGAAGCCTGCTCCGAGGAAGCCGTGGTGGTTCGGCAGGACGCCTTGGGCCTGGATGGAGTCGATCTCTTCCACACACTGGATCGCGTTCTGGAAAGGACCGGGGCCGACGCCGCCGAGTTTTTCGTGGCGTTTCCCCAAGAACGCATTCTGCTTCTGGCCGCCCACCGCGGAGAGGCCGCCCGAGCTTTTCTGGAACGGGTGGAGTTTGGATTCGGCACCGGCTTTCCGGGACTTACCGCCGAGACGGGCGAACCTCTGGTCACGGTGGATCTGGCGGGCGACGAGCGCTACCTGCGCCGCTCTGTCGCCCGGGAGGGTTTCCGCTGCTACGTCTGCGTGCCGGTCGTCGCATCCCGCGGGCTTTTGGGAACGCTTCACGTGGCCGCCCGGGGGTCTCGGGTGGACCTGGTGGCACGGCTGCCCTTCCTTCGTGAGGTGGCCCGCTGTCTGGGTGGTGAGCTGGACAGAGAATTGAACCGCTTTCAGGAATGGCTCACGGCGGGAGGCTTCGGAAAAGGGGCGCGCGCTTCGATGCCCACAGACCCGGGGCAGACCCTGCAGAACCTGGCGGACGAGCTCACGCAGGCGGTCGGTGCGGCCAGCGGGCTCTTGCTGGTGGCAGAGGGCGACTCGTCGGCCCTGCGTCCGGCCGCCTTCTCTGCTTGCGCCCGCCCGCCTCGGGCGGCCGGCTCCGGTCGGGCATGGGCCAGCTGCCCGGCTCTTTCCCGGCAGACCCCGCGGGTGGTGCGAAAGCGGCGCGACTGTCCCTCGGGGGCCTGCCGGGCGGTTCATGGGGGCGCCGTGGTGCGCCTTTGCGTCCCGCTCGTCGCCGGCGCCCATCGCTTGGGTGTCTTCTCGGCCGGCTACCGCAGCCGCCACCCGTGGCCGGGTTGCCACCTGTTGCGTCTTTTGGTCGGCGCCGAGAGCCTGGCGGGCGCACTATGGATGCTGCGCGACGGCCGGCGATCGTACGGAGGTTCGGCCGAGCCTGCGGCCCCGCGGGCTTCCCCCGTGGCCGCACCACCTGCAGAAGGTTCACCTTGCGGGCCGCATTGTCCGCCGGGCTTTCTCCACATCCGATGCCTGGGCCGCTTCTCGGTGAGTCGAGACGGGATCCCCGTCGCGGCAAGCGAGTTTCGCCGAAGCCGCGCGCTGGTGGTGCTGAAGATCTTGCTGAGCCGGTACGGGCGGCCCGTACATCGGGACGAGCTGGTGGAGTGGCTATGGTCGGGCAACCCTCCGCCCAACGCCGACCAGTTCGTGCAGGGCGCTGTGCACTACCTGCGCCGGGCCCTGGAGCCTCACCTTTCGCAGCCGGGACATTCCCGATTCATTCTGACCGAGGGCAAGACATACCTGTTCAACCCGCAGGCCCCGCACTGGTTGGACGTCCGGGAGTTTTCGGAAAAGGCTGCCCTGTCCGAGGCCCTGGAGAGGCGAGGAGAACTGGCGGCGTCGCTGGCGGCCAGCCACGAGGCGGCTGAGCTGTATCGGGGCCCCTTCCTAGAAGACGAACCGTACAGCGAATGGTGTTCTCGGGAGCGGGAGCAGCTGCGCTCCACCTATCTCGAGGTGCTGCGGCGGATCGGGCGCCTTTATGGCCGCCAGGGCCAGTACGATCGCGCCATCGAGGCGTACCGCCGTGCGCTGGCGGTGGACCCCTTGCTCGAGGACGTTCACCGAGCCCTCATGGAGCTCCTCTGGCGGGCGGGACGCCGCAGCGAGGCGCTTCGGCAGTTTCATCGGTGCCGGTCCCAGCTGGAAAGCGAGCTGGGAGTAGCCCCCGAGCCGGAGACCGAGGCCCTCTACCGCTCCTTGCTCGAGGGCATGGGTCTGCCCGCCGCTGCCCCGGACCTTTCGTAGTTGCGCCATCTCTCAACCGACCCCCTGAGGGGCCGCTGCGCTACGTCCCTTCCCTTTGCGCCGGGAGCCTTTGGATTTCTCTCCCCCCTCCCGCTCCTTGAGCGATGTGGAGGGGGGATCACGCGTACGGTGAGCGCGAGGACCTCCGGCAGGACCCGGCCCATCCCCCCGGCTAGCCGGGGGGATGGCGCGTTCTGGGAGGAAGGGCCTGCGGCAAGCCGAATCGTGGGGGCACGGGGAGGCCTGCGCCCGCGGGCCGCCCGGTCCCGGCAGCGCAAGCGGGGCGGTGAGGGAGGGAAAACATTCTACTTGGCCAGGGAGAAGGCGGGCGGGTTGCACCTTCCCCGCCAGTGCCCCCAAGCTCTGGCACCCTCCCGCAAGCCCCCGGGTCGGGGGAGGCTGGAAACAAACCCCACCGCAACGAGGGCAGAACCTGCGCCGGTAGCGCCGGCGCCTCAATCAAAGGCTTGACGCCGCTGGGGCCACCAGAATAGCGGGCAGGGGCCTCCCTTCCTTTTTCGCTGGAAATGGGCTCGCCACGGCCTCCAGCAAAAGGAAAGAACCCCCGGGCGGCGAACGAGGTTCGCCGGAAACACCCTAAGCGAGCGCCCGGGTGGTGTGGGAGATCAACCCGGCCCGATGGGGGGTCGAGAACGAGGGCTTTCGTCAGCTTAAGCAGGAATGGCACCTGGAGCACGGCTCCCTGCACCACCCGACCGGCGTGCAGGTGCTGTGGGCGTTTCTGGCGGCCGGGTTTAACCTTTTTCAGCTCTTTTTTGGCCCGCCGCATCCGAGCACGCAGTCCCTTGGAGGAGACGGACCGAGGGGTAGCAGAGCGGTTGCGGGCGGAGTTTCTGGTGCGGAAGGGCCCGCTGGGCTCGTACCTTCTGGACACCCGCTGACCCCTTCGCCGGCGCGTGGGGGAAGCCGACCAGTCAAGCCACCTTCTTCGATGCCAGCCGGGTGACCCGGGCAGGCGGGGAATGCCCGGCTCGTTTTGTCCTCCTCCGCGGCACCCTGTCCGAGGACTAGCAATCTCGTACTGGCAAACACTGGCGCGACCTCTGCCGATCGCCCGGTCCGCCCTAGTTGCCTCAAAATTAGAGGTACCTGAACGGGGATTCGTTGCTTCATAACCCGATGTACCCGAAGGGGGTCCCTCCCTCCGGGGATCCGGTCCCGGTCCAGGACAGGTAGCCTCGCCGAGGTAGGCCGCGCCCGCCGGGTTATCCACAGGGCATCCCCGCCTTTCGTGGCGATACGACCGAACGTACCTCCCGGGAGCTGTCCGCGGCCGGTTGGGTCCGCAACGCCAGGTCGAGCAGTTGCTCCTGCAGCTGCGTGAGCTGCCGGCGCAGCTCCGCCGGATTCAGCGTCGCATACAGCCGCTGCAAACCTGCCTTGCGTTTGTCCGAGACCGTCGCTGCGGCCAGCACCCGCTGGTAGGGCGTGCGAGGCTCGTCGTAGACGCGTCGCACCCGAGCACCGTGGCGCTCCTTGTGCACGAGCCTCTGCACGGGCTGGAAGAAATTCGTGTACAGCCGCAGCGGGGCGTACAGGGCGTTGAGCAGGGCCACTTGCTCCGGCGCATCGTAGCGCAGATAGCCCACATACCGGCGGACCACCGCCCAGTTGCGTTGCTCCACGTGGCAGTTGTCGTTCTTGCGATACGGCCGGGAGCGGGTGCAGGTGATCCCATTCGCCTCGCAAAAGCGCAAGAGGTGGGCGTTGATGAACTCGGCGCCGTTGTCCGAGTGGATCCCCCGGATGGGGAAGGGGAAAGCCAGCAGCCGGCGCTGCAGGGCCGCAAAGACGTGCTTCTGCGCCTTGTTGGCCACGGCCACCGTCTCCGTCCACCCGGTCGCCACATCCACCATGTCCAGGGTCTGGGCGTAATCCTCCCGAGGGTTGCCCCCATCATGGGCCACCCGGTCGATCTCCAGAAAGCCCGGCTGGGTATCGTCCCACTCCGCAAAGGTCCGGATGGGGATGGCCGCCCGCAGCAGGCTCCCCGGCTTGGTGCCTCGGCGTCCCTTGATCTCCAGCTGCTTGCGGTCGTGCGCCAGCAGGCGGTCGATGGTGGCGGCGCTCATGGCCAGGAGCTTGGCTCGTACCTCGTCTGTCAGCTCCAGCTCCCGAATCGCTCCAGGATGGGCACCACCTCGGATAAGAAGGGAGCCAAGCGTTTCCCGGACGGGAAGGTCAGGATGGCCCAGATCTGCCGTAGTGCCTGCTTCACCTCCAGGGTGTAGACCGGAGGGCGGCCGGCCCGATGCACGCAGAGGACCATACGCGCCGCCTTCGGGGCCGGTTGGCTGCGCCGAAGGGCCCGGGCGGCGTAATGGCGGTTGTAGCCGCAAAGCTGCACGATCTGGTCGAGAATCTGCGCTTTCTCCTTCTTGCGGGCCCGGCGGTAGCCTTGCGCGAGCTCCCGGACCACGGCGCGACGTTCCGATCCCTGCAGCGGCACCCCTGGCGCCTCCTTCGTTTCTGGGCTGCCACCTCCTTCCACAGCCACAGGGCCGGCTCTTTTCGGGTACCTCCCACTTTTGAGGCAACGAAGGCCTTTCGGGTACTTTCTTTTTGAGGCAAATCCCCGCCTTGTAAACCGGAGGGTGGCTCGTTTACCATCGATGCTGAGGCGCCGCCTCTGGGGGTTGGGTCGAGCCCGTGCGCATCGGGGAGCTGCGGGTGCCCCGTTTATTGCGGCTGGCCGGTCTGGCGGAACGGGAGCTGGGCCAGGCGGTTGCCGCGCTGGCCAGGGGCCTTTCGCTGCGCGCGGCGGCCGACGGGGCGGCCGAGCTGGCGGCGGCGCAGGGGCTGGAGGCCATCGCCCGGGCTTTGTGGCGGGCGCAGCGCAACGTGGAGGAGGGGCTGCGCCTGCTGGCGACGGCGGAGGGGGGCGTGTTCCGGCATCGCCGAGGCGCTTCGGCGCATGCGGGAGCTGGCGGTGCAAGCAGCGAACGGTGCCCTGTCGGACCAAGACCGGGCAGCTATTGATAAGGAATGGGCGGCCCTTCTCGACGTCACCCGCTCCCTCGTCGCCGACACGGCGTACAACGAGATACCGCTTTTGGACGGCTCGTTTACGCCCCGCCTGGAGACGGTGACCCGCACGGAGACGGTGCTCGTCGACCCGGGCGAGCCGCCCTCGGTTTCGGTCGAACCCGCGTCCGCCAACGCGGGCTTCGGCGCAGTGGGCGTGTCGGGCACGCCGCTGGCCGACGCCACCTACGAGCTTCGCATCACCCGGGATGCTACCTTCACGCCCTCGCAAACGCAGGTCATCCTGGATCCCGCCAACCGGGGCCCCGGGCGAATCGAGCCGGCCCCTTCCAGCAACCCGACGACCCAGACTTCGTATGAGATTCGCATCAAGGAACAAAACGTCAGGGGGTTCGGGGAAAGTGCGGGTCTACGAGGTGCGGGAGGGCGGCACAGGGCCGGTCGTACTCAGGGGCCCCATTTCCCAGGGGCTGGAACTCGCTCTCGGCAACGGCTTGGTGCTCACCTTCACCCATCCCGGGGTCGACGGGCATGCGTGTTCCCGAGGGCTGTGCGCTTCCGGCGGGCGATGTGCGGCTGGAATTCTTCCGGGAGGGCACGGAGCCGAAGGAAACGACACGCCGCTGTCAGCCCATGGCTACTCGCGCCCCTCCTGGGATAGCTGGAGCATTTGGTGCTCACTAGCCCCGGCGAAAGGGAAGTGAAGCGATGTCTGAGGCCGGCGATGCGCTCTCCGGGCTCGTGGACGTCTTGTCGGATCCTTCGCGATTTGCAATCGCCTTAGAGGTACATAGGTCCGGTGAGACCACGAGCAAGCGGCTTTCCGAGCGGCTGGGTCTGCACATCAGCACTGTTACGCACCACGTGCATCGCCTCATGAAGGCAGGGGTTCTGGAGCAGGCGCGGGTGGCCGTGGGGCCCACCTACGTTGAGAAGTACCTGCGCCTGGCGCCTTCTATAGCTGAGGCCTTTCGAGCCAGCCCCCAAGCGCTCTCCGCCCTGATTGCACGCCAGCCCCCCAGGCAGCGGCAGGCCATCACGGCGACGCTTCTCGTCGCGGCCAGTCACCTGTTACGCCAGATGGCCAAAGAAGTGGAACGCATGCCGCCCGAGCAGTATGCGCGCATCTGGGACGAGCGCCCGAGAGGCCTTATCGCCATCACTCTCTTGCCCGGCCAGGTACCCGAGGCAGAAGTGGCCCAACTCTTGAACCTCGTGATACCCCGCTCGCACCCTGGTTCCTGGGCCAATCAGCATCCTGGCCATGTCCTCATCGTGGCAGCCCTGCCGCGGGCGAATGGCCCGTCTTAGCGTCCCTCTCAGTGTCAGCCCGCTTCCACCTCATTCGTGCGTGGGCTCGCGGGTCGCCACCGGCATGGTGCCCTGCCGGATCTCCGGCACTAGTGCGGCGAGGGCGCTCATGACGACGATTCCGGTGCCTCCAAGGACCAGCGGCGCGGCCGGGCCCAAGACAGTGGAGAGCCAGCCCGTCATCACCAGCGATACGGAACCGGGAGCAAGGGACGCTAGC
>CAYQLT010000003.1:76275-132514 GCA_964418425.1 uncultured Clostridia bacterium | reverse complement strand
CGGGTCTTGAGGCGAAGAAGGGTAAAGGGGCGTGCTCGCCTTACGGTGAAGTGAACCGGGGTAGGCGGGGCACCGGGACGGTGGGAGGCGGGCCGCAGCTGGCAAGGCTTCGGCGGAGAGCGGACTTCGAGAGGCTGGTGCGCCGGGGGCGCGTCGGGTCGGCTGGTCCTGTGGCCGTGAGGGTTTGCGCCAACGAAGCCGGGCAGGTTCGGGTAGGGCTTGCGGTCGGCCGGCGGCTCGGCAAGGCGGTGGTGCGGAATCGGGTTCGACGGCGTCTGCGGGAGGCGGTCCGGGCCGAGCTGGAGGGTATTGTCGGCTCCGTGGACCTCCTCATCACGGCACGACCGGGGAGCGTGGAGGCCACGTTCGGAGAGTTGCGGCTGGCCCTTCGAGACGCCTTGAAGAGGGCGGGGGCATGGCGCAGCTTGCAAAGCCGCTGACAGATGGGGCGGCACAGGCCCTGGTGGTAGCCATACGGGGCTACCAACGGTGGGTATCACCGTTGGTCGGGCCTCGTTGCCGTTTCTACCCCAGTTGCTCCCAATACGCTCAAGAGGCGCTGATCCGCCATGGGTTGTGGAGGGGCCTCTGGCTTGCCGTCAAACGCCTGGGGCGTTGTCATCCGTTCCACCCGGGGGGGTACGACCCGGTGCCGTAGGCGGGGGACGGCGCCATGGAGAGGCAGGGTCGCAGGCCTTGCGGTATTTCGCCGACAGTCTTTGGTGGCTGTTGGAGCGCTTTCGGGAAACCACGGGCAGCTACGGGTTGGCGGTCATCGGCCTGACCCTTCTGGTTCGATTGGCCCTTGCCCCGTTGGGGCTGGCGCAGTTCCGAGCGCTGCAGGGACAGAAGAAGCTGCAGCCGCTGGTGGCGGAGCTTCAAAAGAAGTACAAGGACCGGCCTCAGGAGCTTCAGCGGCGCTTGATGGACCTGTACCGCCAGCATAAGGTGAATCCGCTCAGCGGTTGCTTGCCCCTCATCGTGCAGTTTCCTGTGCTGGTGGGGCTGTACCAGGCTTTGACGCGGCTTCCACAGGGCGCCACGTTTCTGCTGTGGGATCTGGGTGGGAGGGACCCGTACCTGATCCTTCCGTTGCTGGCCGCCCTCACCACCTACTGGTCCATGAGGCCGGGCCTTAACCCGGGCATGGATTCGAGGCAGAGCCAGATGATGTGGATCATGAGCGGGGTCACCGCCTTCATCACCTACACTTTGCCGGCGGGGCTGGTGCTGTATTGGGTGGTCAGTAACGTCTTCACCGTGGCGCAGATGTGGTTGTTCAACCGCCAGCTTGCGGTCGCCGAAGGGAGCGTTCGGGCTCGATGAGCGAGGTTCGGTGGGTGGAGAAGTCCGGGCGCAGTGTGGAGGAGGCGCTGGAGGCGGCCCTGGACGAGCTGGGAGCGCGCCGGGATGAGGTGGAGGTCGAGGTCCTGGACGAGCCCAACCGGGGGCTGCTGGGCTTTCTGGGGGGCAAGATGGCGAAGATCCGCGTGACGCTGCGGCGCCTGCCGGCGACACCCGAGGGGGCCGAGCCCGGGGAGGGCGGGTCCGTGGGGACAAAGGCCGGCGCGGAGGCACCTCAGCAGGTGCCGGACGGGGAGGCGCTGCGCAGGGTTGCAGAGGCGAAGCTGGCGAGGGCGCGGGAGTTCTTGCGAGAGGTGACCCGGCGCATGGGGGCGGCCGGCCACGTGGAAACCCGGCGGGTGGAGCCGGACCTGTATGCCCTCAATCTGGTGAGCCAGGAGGCAGGCCTGGTGATCGGACGTCGGGGGCAGACTCTGGACGCGCTGCAGTACCTGGTCAACATGGTTGCCAACCGCGCCGTGGAAGGGCCGTGGGTGCGGTTCGTCCTGGACGCAGGCGAGTATCGGCGCCGTCGTGAGGGGATCCTGCGGTCGATGGCGCTGCGCGCGGCTCGCCAGGTGCGCCAAAACGGGCGAAGCGTGGCTCTGGAGCCCATGAACCCGCTGGAGCGGCGGGTCGTGCATCTGGCGTTGCGGGACGACCCGGCCGTGATGACCCGCTCGGAGGGCGAGGAGCCGCAGCGGAGGGTAGTGATCCTGCCCCGCCGGGCCACGGAGGAGGCAGGACCGCCGGAGAAGCCCATTGGGGAGGGGCGACGAAGCCCCCGGAATGCAAAGGGGCGCCGGCAGGGGTAGGTGGGATGGGCCGTGGCGAACGCGCGTTCGCTTAACCCGCCCCCTGGGGACGGGTGAAAGCGAAGGCAGGGGCACTCGGTCTGGCCGTGGGCGGAGACGGAGGCGGGGGCGATGGAGGGGCGCGGCGAGGCCGAGTGGTTGGGTGAGGCAAGCCGGGAGCTAGGGGTGCCGCTCGCTGCTTGGCAGATCGAGCGGCTCCTTGTCTTTGCGGACCGACTGCTGGAGGCAACCCGCCGGGTCAACCTGACCGGCATCCGAGAGCGGGAGGGGGTGCTGGTGAAGCACCTGCTGGATTCGCTCACTGCGGCGGCCCTGGTGGGTCCCCTGGAGGAAGGGCGAGCCGTGGATGTGGGTTCGGGCGCGGGGTTGCCCGGGATTCCTCTCGCGGTGGCAAGGCCCCACCTGCTGGTGTTCCTGGTGGAGGCGGTGCGGAAGAAAGCGGCCTTTCTCCAGCAGGCCGCGGCGGAGCTGGAGCTGGCCAACGTGCAGGTGGTGGTGGAGAGGGCTGAGGAGCTGGGGCACCGGCCTGGCTGGCGGGAGACGGCCGATTGGGCGTTCGCGCGGGCGGTCGGCTCTCTGGCGGTCTCGGTGGAGCTCTGTGCGCCATTGGTGCGGGTGGGAGGCCGCGTGGTGGTCATGAAGGGGCCGGGCGTGGAGCAGGAGTGGGAGGTGGGCTTGCAGCACGCTCGGCGGGGCGGATTGGAGCTTGCGGAAAGGCGGGCGCTGAGCTTGCCCGGGGGGATCGGCCGCGTGCTGGTGGTGCTGGAAAAGAAGGTGCCCTGTCCGGAGAGGTGGCCGCGCAGGCCGGGGAGGGTGGGGCGGCCGTGAGCGCGGCCCGGGAGGGAGCGCAAGGGCGGCCGGAGAACCTGGCCAGCGCAGCCCGCGGGGGCCCCGTCGGCAGGGTGGGGGTGGCCGTCTTTGAAGCTGGGTGAGCTGCTGCGGGCCAGAGGGCAGGGCCGAGGGCCAGCAGGACAAGAGCCGGGCGGCGCGCGCGAGCAGGGCCCACCGGGCGACCGGCGGTACGGCGCCGGGGACGTGCGATGGGTGGAGACGGAGCGGGTGCGGCCGGGGCGCTTTCAGGCGCGCCAGCACGTGGACGAGGCGGAGCTGCGGGAGCTGGCGGAGTCCATCAAAGCTTACGGGCTCCTTCAGCCCCTGGTGGTTCGGGCGGTGGGGGAAGAGTTCGAGCTCGTGGCAGGGGAACGCCGGTGGCGCGCGGCCCGGCTGGCCGGGCTTTCGCGGGTACCCGTGGTGGTGCGGGAGGTAGACGACCAGACCGCGGCGGCGCTGGGGCTTATCGAAAACCTCCAGCGGTCGGGCCTGCACTTCCTGGAGGAGGCGGAGGGGTTTCGGCGGCTGGTCGAGGAGTTCGGGCTCACCCAGGAAGAGGTGGCCCGCCAGGTGGGCAAGAGCCAGAGTGCCGTGGCCAACAAGCTGCGGCTGTTGCGGCTTCCCGAAGAGGTCCGGGAAGTGGTGCGGGCGTGCGGGCTGGGAGAGCGCCACGCGCGGGCGCTTTTGCGCCTGGAGGATCCGGAGAAGCAAAAAGAGGCGGCCCGACGCATGGCAGACATGGAGCTGTCGGCGGCCAAGAGCGAGGAACTGGTGGGCCGGATGATGGCCCCCAGGGGACGGCGGAGGGTGCGGGGCGCGTACGGGGATGCGAGGATTTTTGTGAACGGACTGCGCCAGGTGGTGGGAAAGGCGCGGCAGGCGGGATTCGAGGCGAGCATGGAGGAACAGGAAGGACCCGATGGATGGAGTTTTGTGATCCGCCTGGGGCGAAACGCCCGAGCGCGTACCCGCGGGGGGTGAGCAGGCGCGTTGGGTCGGGTGGTGGCCATCGTCAACCAGAAGGGTGGGGTTGGCAAGAGCACCACGGCTGTCAACCTGTCGGCATACATCGCGGTGGCGGGGCGCAGGGTGCTGCTGGTGGACGTGGACCCGCAAGGCAACGCCACCACCGGGGTGGGGATTGCCAAGCGGGAGCTGGACGGCTGCATGTACCACGTCCTCCTCAATGAGCGCACCCTGAGGTCGGTCATCCGGCCTACCGAAGTGCCCGGGCTGGACGTGGCTCCGGCCACCATCGACCTGGCAGGGGCGGAGGTGGAGCTTGTCGGCGCGCTGTCTCGGGAGTTCCGGTTGCGGCGCGCCCTGGCGCCGGTGCAGGGGGAGTATGATTACATCTTCATCGACTCGCCGCCGTCGCTGGGGCTGCTAACGCTGAACGGGCTGGCGGCGGCGGATGCAGCGCTGGTACCCATCCAGTGCGAGTTTTACGCGCTGGAGGGGCTGAGCCAGCTGATGCGCACCATTGAGATGGTGCGGGAGCACCTGAATCCGGCGCTGGTGGTTGCCGGGGTGGTCATGACTATGTACGACGGCCGCACGAACCTGTCGGAACAGGTGGTGGCGGACGTCCGCTCGTTTTTCGCCAATCGGGTACGGGTGTACGAGACCATCATCCCCCGGAACGTCCGGCTCACCGAGGCGCCCAGCCACGGCAAGCCCATCGTGCTGTACGACGACCAGTGCAAAGGTGCCCAGGCGTACCGCCAGCTGGCGGCGGAGGTGATGCAGGATGAGTCGCCAGGCGTTGGGCAAGGGTCTTCGGGCGCTCATCCCTGAGAGCGAGTTTGCGGGGGAGGGACGGGAAGGCGTCGTCCAGATCCCCGTGAACCAGATCGACCCGAATCCTTTTCAACCGCGACGCCAGTTTTCCGAGGTTCTTCTCCAGGAGCTGGCAGAATCCATCAAGACCCACGGGATTCTGGAGCCGTTGGTGGTACGGCCAGCTCGCAGGGAGAACGGGATGCGCTACGAGCTGGTGATCGGGGAGCGGCGGTGGCGGGCCGCGCGGCTGGTGGGCATGGAGGCGGTGCCCGCGCTGGTTCGTCCGGTGGGGGACCGCGAAATGGTGCAGATGGCGCTGGTGGAGAACCTGCAGCGGGAGGACCTGAACCCGCTGGAGCAGGCGGAGGCGTACCGACGGTTGGTGGAGGAGTTTCAGTTGAGCCAGGAGGCGGTGGCCGCCATGGTGGGGCGCAAGCGGCCCACGGTGGCCAACACGCTGCGCCTGCTGGAACTGGAGCCCCCCATCAAGGAGCAGATCCTGGCGGGAGACTTGAGCGAGGGACACGCGAAGGCCTTGCTGGGAATGCCGCCGGGGGCGGAACGGGTACGCCTGGCTCAGATGGTGGTGGAGCGGGGCTGGTCGGTGCGCCAAACGGAGGCGATGGTGCGGCGTGCGTTACGGGAGGGGGCGTCGGGGGAGCGGGCGAGGCGGGCGGCCCAAGGAGCCGGATCGTGGGCGGAGATGGAGATGGCTTTGCAACGGGCGCTGGGAACCCGGGTGGTGATCCGCCAGGGAAGGCGCAAGGGCCGGATCGAAATTGAGTTTTACGGGCAAGAAGAGCTGGTGCGACTCCTGGAGCTGTTGGGTCGGTTGGAAGGTGTGGAAGAGGGAACCGGGTAAGAGGTGGATGGGCCACGCCGCGAGGTGTTCCACGTGGAACACCGGTTCCGATGGCCCACCCGGGGCCAGGCAACAGGTACCCCAGCGGCTCCCCGCTCTGGCAGGAGCCGGCAGCATCGGCAGCGAATAGTGGCGTAGCGGGGTGGGGATTCCGCTTGGAGGTGCCGAGGCATCATGCCCAAAAAGGGGGTTCGACGGTTCGTAACGGTCGCCATCATCCCCCATACCGGGCAGGCGCCCATCAGCTTGTGCCTGCCGCAGTCCGCGCTACAGTTCCTCCCCATTCTCTTCGCTATCATTCTGGCGGCACTCGTCACCGTTTCGGCGGCCTACTTTGCCTCTCAAGCCAGGCTCCTGTATGCCACGCGCCAGCTGGACCTGCAGGCAGCGGCGTACTCCCAGCTTGAGGAGGCGTATGTGCAGGGCCAGAGCCGCTACGAAACCCTGGCGGGTCAGGCGCGCGCCATTGAGGAGCGGCTCGCACAGCTAGCCATGGAAAGCTCGGAAATCCGCCAGCTGCTGGCTCTCGCGGACCGGCCCCCCTCCAGCGTCCCGCCGGGACGGCCCGGGTCGGCTGAAGAGGATCCCGCAGTGGGTCGCGGCGGGCCGGCCGGGCGGGCCGAGGTGCTACGCTCTGTGGCTGCGACTCTGCAGAATGCAGAGCAAGATCTCAAACTGTACGACAACGACCTGCGCGCTCTGCGCGCCAGCACTCTGGAGTTCGTGCGCCGCCGGGCCCACACGCCCTCCATATGGCCCACCGAGGGTTGGGTGAGCTCAGGTTTCGGCAACCGGCGGCACCCTGTGACCGGGGAACCCAACTTTCACGAAGGTATAGACATTGCGGGGATCACGGGCACACCGGTGCGGGCCACCGCCGATGGCGTGGTGGTGGTGGCGCGCCGGTGGGGTAGCTTCGGCCTCACCGTGGTCATCGACCACGAGTACGGTTTGCGCACCTTGTATGGACATCTCTCCCGGATCCTGGTCAAGCCGGGGCAGAGGGTGAGCAAGGGGCAGGAGATCGGCCGCATGGGTTCCACCGGTTTGAGCACCGGCCCGCACCTGCACTACGAGGTGCACCTGAACGGGCGGCCCGTCAACCCGCTGCGCTACTTGCCTTAAAATAGCCTCAGCGAAGCTTCTCCCACCCCAGAGGAGGCGTTGGGCTTGATCCGAGGACGTCGCGACACCACTCCGGGTCCCCCGGACCCCTCGGCTGTGGAGACAGTCATCGGGAAGAGCTCAGAGCTGAAGGGGGATATCCGAAGCACCGCTTCCGTCCGCGTAGACGGCCGTCTGGAGGGAAACCTCCACACCTCGGGCGACGTCATCGTGGGCGAGTCCGGGACCGTGGTGGCCACCATCGAGGCCGCATCTGTGCTGGTGGCCGGGGAGGTTCAGGGGCAGATCAAAGCCACGGCCCGCCTCGAAGTGGCTGCCTCGGGACGGATCCGAGGAGATGTGGAGACGCCTATCCTGGTGGTAAACGAGGGAGGCCGCCTGGACGGCAACTGCAGCATGTCGGCGGAGCGCCCCGCCGCGGCCGAGCGTACCCGGGAGGCTGTCCCCTCCGGTCCTCCCGCAGGGGTGCATTCCTAGCTCACCCCGGGCAAGCCAGAGCCCTTCGCCACTCCCGAACCGACGGGGCTGCCCACCCGACCGGGGAGGTGAGGGAGTGTGCGGTTCGCGGACCGTACCGACGCCGGTCAGCGTCTGGCCGCTACCCTGAGGAACCTTCAGGGGCAGCGGCCTGCGGTGCTGGCGATCCCCAGGGGAGGAGTGGTGGTGGGGCGGGAGGTGGCCCGGGAGCTGGGCGGTACCCTCCACGCCGTGCCCGTCAAAAAGGTGGCGGCGCCCTTCAACCCCGAACTGGCCATCGGGGCCGTCGCCGCGGATGGCACCCATGTTCTCAACGAGGAAGCGGTCCGCCTGCTGGGCATCACGCCCGAGGAATTGCAGGCGGCTATCTCGGACGCCCTGGCAGAGGCGCGCCGGCGCGCGCAGGCGTACCTGTGCGAACCCATGGACCTGTCAGGCCGCCCCGCACTGGTGGTGGATGACGGCCTCGCAACGGGGTATACGGCCCTGGCGGCCGCCCGCTATGCCCGTCGTCTCAACCCCCTTCGCCTCCTCGTGGCCGTCCCCGTGGCCGCGCGCAGCAGCGCCGCCATGGTGGCGACGCAGTGCGACGAGTTCGTCGCGTTGATGCTTCCCGACGATATGGAGGCAGTGGGCCAGTATTACGACGACTTCTCTGCCACCACCGACGACGTGGTGCTGCGCATCCTCGCCGAGCACTCGACGGGCCTCCCGGGTCTGCAGGGCCCACCGCCGACCCCCACCGCATGACCTTCCCGCGCACGGGCCACCCTACAGGGTGCGGCTGCAGTCTTCCCGTGAAGGTGGTCGGCATGGGGCGGCAACGGGTCGTGGCTTGCGACGACGGTCTCTCCCGGCTTCGGCCGATCCTGGAGGCGGCTGGCTACGCCGTGCGATCTTTGCACGATACCAGCCTGCAACGGGCGGATGCCATCCTGCTGAGCGGGGTCGACTCCAACGTAACGGGCCATTCGGAGCGGCTCAGCCCCGCGCTGGTGGTGGACGTAGCGGGTATGACCCCGGCCGACGTGATTGCGTACCTCCACGCCCGCCTGGGGGTCCCCGAGAGGTGATGGCCGGTCCCTGCTGGTTACGGCCTCCTACGGATCCCGCTCAAGCCACGGGAGGCAATCTGGCTCGGCCGCCGCGGCCACACGCCCCACCTCCCACCCCGAACCGGGAACCGCGCGGGCTACCGCACTGGCGATGAGCGCTGCCATCGGCCACACCACGCCCAGCCGCGTGTTTTGCAGTACCAGGTACTCCATGAACCCGCCCACGTTTACCACGCCCACGATGTGCGCGTGCCCCACCTCGGGCAAGGTCTTGCGCACCCCGGTGCCCGGGCGCAACGGGCCCAGACGCAGGGTCACGTATCCCACGTTTTCCGCTCGGCCCAGGCAGGCGTCCACAGCCAGCACAAAGGAGGGCGGAGACGTAGCTATACGGGCCAAGGTCTCCACCAGGTTCGTCGCGTGTACGGGCTCCTCTAACGTCCCGTAGACGGCGATGCCCGGGGCCCATCGCCGGAGATGGGAGCCCACCAGCGGCCCCAAGGCGTCGCCCGTAGAGCGGTCCGTTCCGATGCACAACACCGCCGTGGCTGCCCCGACTCCCGAGAACGCCTCCACCACCCGACCCAGGTGCGAGGCCAGCCGGCCTGCCGCGCCCGGCTCGCGGTAGTGCACGCGCAGGATAACGTCCTCCTCGACGGGCCCGGAGCTGCGAGGCCGGGCCCCATCCCAAGGACGGGTCACCTGGACCCCCCCGCCGCCCCTTGGTATATGTAGCGGGCGCGCCACGTATACACCCGCCCGGGCGGGGAGGTCGGCGCTGCGGGCCTGCGCAAGGGCGAGACCGCCATCGGCCGCAAGCCACCCGACCGTGGTGCTGGACCACCAGCGCCACTGGTGTGGACCCTGTTCTCCGCGGTGGTTGGAGCGGGCTTCGCCACCGGCCGGGAGCTGGTGCTCTTTTTCTCGGGCTGCCCTCCCAACCCGTTGCCGTGGTTGCTGGTGAGCTGCCTTCTCATCGGCGTCATCGCCACCCGGGATCCTGCCCCATGCCGGTTAAGGGACCGACCGGCGCCTTGGGGGCGCGCGGCCGCAACGGTCTCGGCTGCCGCGGGCATGGGCCTGTCATGGGTGACTCTGGTCGCCATGGAGGCCGCGCTCGCACACCTGGTGGCCCTCCGGATCTCCTGGTCTGCGGCTCTCACCTTCTCCGCCCTCATCATCTGGGCGGGTGCTTTCTGGCCGGCCGCCAGGGGCCTCGGCGGCCTCGCCCGACTCCTGGGCCCCTTCATCGCCCTGGCGGTGGTAGCTCTTTCCGTGTGGGCCCTTGTCGCGCCGTTTTCCATGCCATCCGACCGGTTCGCCCGGGCAGCAGGGTCAGGGCCGGACCGATCACCGGCTCTGTCCCGTTGCGCGTTCCAGGCAGCGTTGTACGCAGCCTCCAACGGCCTCTTCGCCCGGGCACCCCTCCTCGCTGTGGCCGCCGCGACGGGACAGGCTCCCCTGCGGCCTGCTCTGGCAGGCGGTGCTCTGCTGGCCGGTATCGCTGCCCTGGCCCTGTGGGTTGTGGGGCGCTTTGGGACCTCCCACTCTCCCATGCCGTTGGTGGAGGCCGCCTTGGAGCTTCACCCCTGGGCATATCGCCTGCACGTGGCGGTGGTGACCGCCAGCGTATACACCACGGCAGTAGCGGCTGTCGTAGGCTTGAGCCAGCCAGGCAAGACCGGCCTGCACCTGACCCGTCTGCCTGCCGAGGCCAATAGAGCGGTCAGCGCCTTCTGGGTGCTTACCGCCGTCCCGGCCGCCGCGCCGGGCTTCGCGCCCGTCCTGGCCCGCTTCTACCCCCTTGCCGGGTGGGTGGCGCTGGCAGCCATGGGCCTGGAGGTCCTGTTTGCAAGGCTTCGCCGGCGGGGCCTATACTAAGCCCAAGGCTGCCCTTTCGGCTTCTGCACGGGAGGGATCGCGGTGCCATTCCCCTCACCCTCAGATAGCGCGCCTGTATACCTGGACAACGCGGCCACCACCGCAGTACACCCCCGGGTGGCGGAGGCGGTGCTGGCCGCCATGCTGGAAGGCTTCGGCAACCCGTCGTCCCGACACCGCCTGGGGGCTCGCGCCCGCGAGGCGGTGGAGCAAGCCCGCCGTGGGGTGGCCGCGCTCATCGGCGCCGATCCCGAGGAGATCGTTTTTACCGGAGGCGGTACCGAGGCCAATAACGCTGCTGTCTTTGGGGCCGCCCGGGCCCGCGCCCACCGCGGCCGCCACGCGGTGGTGTCGGCAGTGGAGCACCCGTCGGTTCTGGAGCCGGCCAAAGCCCTGGCGCGCGAAGGGTTCCAGGTGACGCTGGTGCCTCCGGGAGCCGACGGTGTGGTGGCCGCCGACCGCTTCCTGGATGCCCTGACCCCGGAGACGGTTTTCGTCTCCCTCATGATGGTCAACAACGAGGTGGGGGCCATGATGCCGGTGGCCGAGGTTGCGGCGGCCACCCGCTCACGCAGCCCCCACGCGGTGGTGCACTGCGACCTTGTGCAGGCGGCCGGCCGCCTGCCGGTGGACGTCCACCGCCTGGACGTGGATCTCGCCTCGCTCAGCGCCCACAAATTGCACGGCCCGAAAGGCGTGGGCGCCCTCTACGTGAGAAAGGACGTGGGGCTTCAGCCGCTGCTCCTGGGCGGGGGCCAGGAGCGCGGGATGCGAAGTGGCACAGAAAACGTTCCCGGCATCGTGGGCTTCGGCGTCGCGGCCCGACTTGCCCTCGACGAGCTGCCCGCGACCCCTCCCAGGCTCCGTCGCCTCTGCGAACTGTTGTGGGAGGGCCTGCGCGAAGCATACCCCCGGGCACGCCGCCTGGGTCCCTCGGATCCTCAGCGGCAGGCCCCTCACATCCTTCCCGTGGCCTTCGAGGGCCTGCGGGCCGAGGTGGTGGCCAATCACCTGGACGAGGCGGGCGTGATGGCCTCTGTGGGCTCTGCCTGCTCCTCCCACCACCAGCGCGTCAGTCATGTGCTCAGGGCCATGGACGTACCCCAACGGCTGGCCGAGTCCGCGGTGCGCTTCAGCCTGGGCTTGCTCACCACGGAAGAGGACATCGCGCGGGCAGTCCGCCGCATCCGTCCCATCCTGGCGGAACTGGCCGCCTTTGCGAGTGGGGAGCCAGCTCGCCGTGGCCGTTGAGGCGACCCCTGCGCCGGCACCCGTTGCACCAGCCTCAAGGGTGGTGCTGGTCCGGTTCGGGGAGGTGGCGCTGAAGGGAGATAACCGCCGCTTCTTCGAGCAAACCCTCTGCCGCCAGCTCGCCCGTGCGGTTTCCCCGGCAGGGCCTTTCTCGGTGCGAAACCTGTACGGTCGCCTGGTTCTGGTGCCCGACGGCCCCTCTGCGGACGTGCACGAGGCCGCGCGGCTGGCCGCTCGGGTGTTCGGCGTGGTGGGGGCAGTAGAGGCGCTGCAGGCCGAACTCAGCGAGGCCGGCATCCTGCAGGCCGCCCGGGAGGTGGTGGAGGCCCATCTGCGGGGCAGCCCCCCGCGGCCCGGCGAGCCCCTTTCCTTCAAGGTGGCTGCGAGGCGGTCCAACCGCCGTTTCGAGCTGGACTCCATGGAGATCAACCGCCGGGTGGGCGCGCACCTGCTGCGCGCCTTCGGGCCCCGTCTCAAGGTGGACGTCCACCAGCCCGGCCTGGTCGTGCATGTGGAAGTGCGGGAGCGAGAGGCGTTCGTGTACGACGGCGAGTTCCCCGGCCCCGGGGGCCTCCCGGTGGGTGTCAGCGGCCGCGCCCTGGCCCTGCTTTCGGGCGGGATCGACTCGCCGGTGGCGGCCTGGATGGCGATGAAACGTGGCCTGAGGATAGACGCCGTCCACTTCCACGCCATCCCCTTCACCAGCGAACAGGCCCGGCTCAAGGTGGTTCGCCTGGCGGAGGCGCTGGCGCCCTGGGAGGGAGGCATGCGGCTGCACCTGGTTCGGTTCACGGAGATCCAGAAGGCCATTTATGCGCACTGCCCTCGTGAACTGGGCGTGATCCTGATGCGGCGGTTCATGGTCAGGATCGCGGACGCCATCGCCGACCGGGAAGGCTACGAGGCGCTGGTGACCGGCGAAAACCTCGGACAGGTGGCCAGCCAGACGGTGGCCAGCATGGCCGCGGTGCAGGAGGTCGCGCGCCGCCTCATCCTGCGGCCCCTGCTGGGCTGGGACAAGGAGGAGATCGTCCGACAGGCTCGCCGCATCGGCACCTACGACCTCTCCGTGCTTCCGTATGAAGACTGCTGCACCCTCTTCGTGGCCAGGCACCCCGCCACCCGTCCCCGGCCCGACCGGGTGGCCCTTGCCGAGTCACGCCTGGATATCGCGGCCCTGGTGGAGCAAGCCCTCCAGAGTACCGAGGTGGTGCACCCGGGTGAGCCGCCCCGCCCTTCCCGATCCCCCTGAGGATCAAGAGCACGCCCTGGCCCTTGCCCAGACCCTCCTGGACGAGGGGCGCTGGGGGGAGGCGCGCCACGTGCTGGAGCGTTTACTGGAGCGTCATCCCACCTCCGCCCGGGGATGGAACAAGCTGGGCGTTTGCCGGGTGAAGCTGGGCGACCGCCCGGGTGCCGAGCAGGCCTTCCAGACGGCCTGCGAAGTCGATCCCCGCTACCCGGCCCCCTGGAGTAACCTGGGCAATCTTTACCTCGAGGCCGGCGACCTCGACCGGGCCGAGGCGGCCTACCGGCGGGCCCTCTCCCTGGACCCCGACTTCGCCCTGGCGCACCACAATCTGGCGGCCCTGCTGAAGCGCAAGGGCCGCTATGATGAGGCCGTACGCCATCTCAAGCGGTCGGTCCGGCTGGAGCGCGACCTGGCAGGAGGGCTTGGGGGCCCGAAACACTCCGGCGGCTGGTTCGTCTATCTGCTGCTGGCGGCTCTGGCCTTTCTGGTCTGGATGTGGAGGCAAGGCGCCCGCGCCCTGGCCGGGTGGGCGGCCGCGGCGGCCATTCTCGCGGCCCCGGCGCCCGCCTCGCAGGCCGGCCCCGCAGCCGCGGCACCCGCTTACCTGGCCGGATGGGTGACCCCCGAGCTGGCCGCCCAGCCTCTGGCGGTGCAGGCAGAGCGCGTGGCGGCAAGCCTGCTATCGGAACCGGTCACCTTGCGCCTGGGCCCGTGGCGCACCACTGTCCGTCCCGTGGAACTGGGGATCCGCCCCGACCTGGGTGCCATGCGCCTGGAAGCCGAGCAGCGGGCTGCCGCCGGACTGGAGGCCGGCGTGCCCCTGCGCCTGAGCGGCCCTGACCCTGCTGCCCTGCAGCGGCTGGTGCGCCGCCTCGATGCGGCGCTGGCTGCTGCGCCCGCAGAACCCAGGGTCATGATCGACGGGTCGGGTCGCGCCTCCATCCTTCCGGGCAAGCCGGGCCGGCGGGTGGACGCTCGGGCCCTCGCCCAAGGCCTCATGGAGGTGTCGCTGGCGGTTCGGTTTCGAACGCTGGAGATTCCCATGGAGCCGGTCGCGTCCAGCCACGACCCGGCGGAATTGGAGCGCGTGTTTGACCCGCCCACCCTGCTCAGCTCCTATACCACCCGGGTCGATTCTCCAGAGGGGGATCGCACCCTCAACGTGGCGCTGGCGGCGGTGGCTCTCAACGGCGCCCTGCTGATGCCTGGTGAGACCTTCTCCTTCAACCGCTTCGTGGGGCCCCGGATCACCGAGCGGGGCTACCGCCAGGCCCCGGTGCTCGTCAACGGGCGTTTCGAGGTGGGCGTGGGCGGGGGCGTCTGCCAGGTCTCCTCCACCCTTTACAACGCTGCCCTGCTGGCCGGACTGACCGCGCGGGCCCGCAGCCCTCACTCCCTGCCCGTCTGGTACGTGCCGCTGGCGCGAGATGCCACGGTGTCGTACAACGCCATCGACCTCCAGCTCTACAACCCCCTGCCCTACCCGGTGGCCGTCCGGGCCGTGGTGGACGGCGACCGGCTGACGGTGCAGGTGTGGGGCCCCGCCGGCAGCCGGGTTGCGCCGTACCGGCTTCGAAGCGTGGTGGAGGCAGCCTGGAAGGCGTCCGTGGTAACCGTGGAGGATGGGACGCTGGACACCGGGGCCCCCGTGATCGAGGCGCCCGGCAACACGGGTTACGAGAGCACCCTGTGGCGTGAGCTGCCTCTGTACGGGCCCGCCGTGGCCCGGGAACGCATCAACCGATCCTCCTACCCCATGCGGCCCGCGGTGGTGAGGATCGGCCGTTCCGGCGTGCGTACCGAATCCCGTATATCGCAGGCGGCCCCGGCGGAAGGAATGGCCGTCGTTCCGGTGAAGCAAGAGGCTCACCCGGCGACCTAAACTCATCGGCTCGAGGAGGCACCCGCACATGGGAAGGTACGCCTACGTCGAGGGTCGGATCGTGCCCCTGCAAGAGGCCAAGATCAGCATCATGACCCACGCGCTCCACTACGGCACGGCGTGCTTCGAGGGCATCCGGGCCTACTGGAACGCGGAGAACCGGCAGCTGTACGTGTTCCGAATGCGGGAGCACTACGAGCGCATGTTCCGGTCTTGCAAGATCCTGCGCATCCAGCCCCGCCTCAGCCTGGAGGAGCTGGTGGAACTGACCCTGGACGTCCTGCGCCGCAATGGCGATCGGGAGGACGTCTACATCCGTCCCCTCTTTTACAAAAGCGAGCTGACCGTGGGCGTGCGCTTGCATGGCCTGTCGGACAGCTTCGCCCTGTTTGCCGTTCCCTTCGGCGCCTATCTGGACGTGGAGAAGCCCATCCGGTGCAAGGTCTCCTCATGGCGCCACGTCGGCGACAACGCGATCCCCATGCGGGCGAAGGTGTGCGGCTCTTACGTCAACGCCGCGCTGGCCAAGTCCGAGGCGATGGAGGATGGCTACGACGAGGCCATCTTCCTCACCGAAGATGGCCATGTCTCCGAGGGCAGCGCCGAGAACCTGTTCATCGTCCGCAACGGCCGCCTTGTCACCACCCCCGTATATGCGGACATCCTGGAAGGCATCACCCGGGCCACCATCCTGCAGCTGGCCCGCAGCGAGCTGGGGCTGACCGTCGAAGAGCGGCCCATCGACCGGACGGAGCTGTACGTGGCCGACGAGGTCTTCCTGGTGGGCACCGGCGCCCAGGTGAGCGCGGTGGGCGAGGTGGACCGCCGGGTGGTGGGCGACGGCCAGATGGGGCCGGTGACCCGCGCCATTCAGAGACTCTACTTCGACGTGGTCAAGGGGCGGGTTCCCCGTTACTCCGAGTGGCTCACGCCCGTTTACACGGAGGCGGTCTGACGTGCGTCTGGTGGAAGCGCAGGCCAAGGCGGTCTTTCGGGAATCGGGGCTGCCGGTTCCGGACGGAGCGCTGGCGGCTCATCCCGAAGAGGCGAGAGAGGTGGCCCGGCGTCTGGGAGGGCGAGTGGCGGTCAAGGCCCAGATTCCCCTGGGCGGGCGGGGCAAGGCGGGCGGCATCAAGCTGGCCGCCGACCCCGACGAGGCCTTCGAGGCGGCCCGCGGGCTTTTGGGCAGCCGGGTCCGGGACCATGTGGTGAACCAGGTCCTGGTGGAGCAAGCCGTGGACATCGGCGCCGAATGGTACCTGAGCGTGAGCCTCGACCGGGCCCGTGCCCGGATGGTCTTCATCTTCTCCACGGCCGGCGGCGTGGACATCGAAGAGGTAGCCGAATCCACCCCCGACCGGGTGGCCAAGGAGTGGGTGGATCCTTGCGCCGGGCTGGCCGACTTTCAGCTGCGCCGTCTGTTCCTCCGCGGCGGTGCGCCCGCGCACGCCCGGTCCGCCCTGGGCCGCTTCGGTCGAACCCTCTACCGCATCGCAGAGGAAAAAGACGCCCAGCTGGTGGAGGTGAACCCCCTGGCGTTCACCCCGGCGGGGGATCTGGTGGCGTTGGACGGGAAGGTGGAGATCGACGACAACGCTCTGTTTCGCCACCCCGAACTGGTGGCGCTGCGCCAGGAGACCGGCGATCACCCCCTGGAAGTCGAGGCTCGCCGCCAGGGGCTTGCGTACGTTAAGCTGGCCGGCACGGTGGGCGTCATCGGCAACGGCGCGGGGCTGGTGATGGCCACGCTGGACATGGTGAAGCGGGAGGGGGGAGCCCCGGCCAACTTCCTCGACATCGGCGGTGGCGCGCGGGCCGAGGTGGTGGAGAAGGCGCTGCGAGTGGTGCTGGCGGATCGCGACGTGCGCTCGGTACTCATCAACGTCTTTGGCGGCATTACCCGCTGCGACGAGGTGGCCAGGGGTCTCCTGCAGGTATTGCGGACGCTCGGGGGGGCTCCCGTCCCGCTGGTGGTGCGCCTGGCGGGAACCAGGGAGGAAGAGGGCCGGGCCCTTCTTGCCGGAAGCCCGATAAAGGCGGCGGCCAGCTTCCAGGAAGCTGCCCGCCTTGCCGTGGAGCTGGCAGGATCCGCGCCCGAGGCGATGCGGGGGTTGGCAACGTGAGCATTCTCGTCGACCGCCACACGCGCGTGGTCGTGCAGGGCATCACGGGCCGGGAGGGGGAGTTTCACACCCGGCAGATGCTGGCGTACGGCACCCGGGTGGTCGCAGGTGTCACGCCAGGCAAGGGCGGCACCCGGGTCCTGGACGTCCCCGTCTTCGAGACGGTCGCCCAGGCTCGGGACGAGGCGGGCGCCAACGCCTCCATCATCTTCGTGCCGGCTCCCTTCGCCGCCGATGCCGCCCTGGAGGCCATCGAGGCAGGCCTGTCGCCCGTGGTCATTATCACGGAGGGCATCCCGGCGCTGGACATGGTGCGGGTGGTGGCCCGCGCCCGGGAGCGAGGGGTGCGGGTCATCGGGCCCAACTGCCCGGGCGTGATCAGCCCGGGGGAGTCTTTGGTGGGCATCCTGCCGGGCCGGGTGTTCATGCCAGGGCCGGTGGGCATCGTTTCCCGCAGCGGCACCCTCACCTACGAGGTGGTTCACCAGCTTAGCCGGGCGGGGGTGGGCCAGTCCACGTGCGTCGGGGTCGGGGGCGATCCCGTCATCGGAACCCGGTTTGTGGACGTGCTCGGCCTCTTCGAGCGGGATCCCCAAACCCGGGCCGTGGTGCTGATCGGCGAAATCGGGGGCACCGACGAGGAGGAGGCGGCCGCCTTCATTCGAGGCGGAATGGAGAAGCCGGTGGTCGCCTTCATCTCCGGGCGCAGCGCCCCTCCCGGCAAGCGCATGGGGCATGCGGGGGCCATCATCTCCGGGCGCACGGGAACCCCCGAGTCCAAGGTGGAAGCCCTCACGGCAGCAGGGGTTCCTGTGGCGGAGACCATCGAGGAGATCGTGGAGCGCGTGCTGGAGCGCCTGGCCAAAGACGTCGAGGCCGTCCGTCGGTGAGGTCGGGCGCAGGGGTGGCTTTCGAGCCCTCCCCGCCGCTCAAGGCGTGGAAGGACGCGCGGGCCTGCAGGCCCCTCGGGCGGCGCCCTTTGCGGCCCGGTTCAGGCGAGACCGGCTCCTTCAGCGGGAGCGGGGCACCCAGAATACGATGACGCGCCGGCGCCAGATCAGGCGTGGAACGAGCGTCAGCAGCCACCGCTGCAGCATGGCGGGCCCTCCTCCTCGCTGCCCGTGAGGCATCCTATGCTCCGGATCCCCCGGGCGTTCGGCTTGTGTCCCGGAAGGAATCGCCGCAGGGAGGGCTAAGTTCCCAGGGGAGGCGAAGTGCCTTGGAGCAGGGGCCGGGGACAGGGGGCCAGGCCCTATTCCGCACGCCGCTCACCTCGTGGCATGAACGCACGGGCGCCCGCATGTTCGAGTTCGCCGGCTGGTGGATGCCCGTGCAGTACTCCGGGATCGTGGAAGAACACCTGGCCGTGCGCCGGGCGGCCGGCGTCTTCGACCTCTCCCACATGGGAGAGATCGAGGTGCGGGGTGCCGACGCCCCGTCGGATCTCAACCGGCTCGTCAGCTGCAACGTGGCGACCCTTCAGGTAGGGCAGGCGCGTTATGGCGTCATGTGCCTGCCTTCGGGCGGGATCATCGACGACCTGGTGGTGATGCGTACCGCCCCGGACGCCTACCTCCTGGTGGTGAACGCAGCCTGTCGCCTGAAGGATCTCGCCTGGCTGGAGCAACACCTGGCGGGCAGCGAAACCCGGGTGGAGGACCGGTCTGACCATTTCGCTCTCATCGCCGTGCAGGGGCCCCAGGCGGAGGCCATCCTGCGCCCTCTTGCGCAGGACGTGGCGGTGGACGCGCTGGGGTTTTACCGGTGCGCGCCGGGACGGGTGGCGGGTGTGGACGTGCTGGTGTCGCGCACGGGCTACACGGGGGAGGATGGGTTCGAGCTTTTCGTGGAGCCGGCCTCGGCCGAGCGGGTTTGGGAGGCCGTGCTGCAGGCCGGGGTGGAGAAGGGAGCCGTACCGGTGGGCCTGGGGGCTCGGGACACCCTGCGCCTGGAGGCGCGCTATCCCCTTTACGGCCACGACATCGACGAGACCACCACTCCCTTCGAGGCCGGACTGGGGTGGACCGTGGACATGGGCAAGGGCGAGTTCGTCGGACGCTTCGCGCTGGCCCAGGAGCAAGAGCGGGGGCCCCTGCGCCGGCTGGTGGGGTTTGTGCTGGAGGAGCGGGCCGTGCCGAGGCAGGGCTATCCCATCGTGGACGCCGGGGGCCACCGGCTGGGCGAGGTCACCAGCGGGACCTTCTCTCCCGTCCGACAGGAGCCCATCGGCCTGGGTTACGTGCCATCTGCGGTCAGCGCCCCCGGCACCCGGCTTTTCGTGGAGATTCGGGGCAAGAGAGTGCCCGGACGAGTCGTGGCGGGTCCGTTTGTCACCATCCGGACTCGTGGCCGGTCCGGTTTGAGGAGGCAGGAGCCGGCGCCCTCGTAGGGGTGCAGCCAGGCTTGCGAGAGGGCAAAGGGGGCGGGCAGCGCGGTGTACCCGGAGCACCTGAAGTACACCAAAGAGCACGAGTGGGCGGCAGCCGACGGGAGGCGGGTTCGGGTCGGCATCACCGATTTTGCGCAGCGAGAGCTGGGCGACGTGGTGTTCGTGGAGCTGCCCCAGGTGGGGGCGGCCGTCCAGCGCGGGCAGAGTTTCTGTGTGGTGGAATCTGTCAAGGCGGTTTCGGACGTCTACGCCCCCGTCTCGGGTACCGTGGTGGAGGTGAACGGCCGGCTGGCCAGTGAACCGGAGCTTCTCAACCGGGATCCGTACGGGGAGGGCTGGATCTGCCTCATCGAGGCCTCCGATCCGGCCGAGCTGGACAGCCTGCTCACCGCCCAACAATACCGGGAGCTCATCGGGGGCTGACGACCTGACGAGGGGATGGCGGGCATGGATTTCACCCCTATGACGGACCTCGAGCGGTCGGAGATGCTCCGTGCCATCGGGGTGTCCGGGGTCGAGGAGCTGTTCGCCGACGTCCCCGCCGCGGCCCGGCTCAACCGACCCCTGCAGCTGCCGCCGGGTCTCAGCGAAGCGGAGCTGGTCGCCCACATGCGGGAGCTGGCGGCCCGCAACGCCGATCTGGACCGCTATCCCTGCTTTCTGGGCGCCGGGGCGTACGACCACCTGGTGCCCTCCGTGGTGGGCCATGTGATCGGGCTGCCGGAGTTTTACACCGCGTATACCCCCTACCAGGCGGAAGTGAGCCAGGGGGTGCTCCAGGCCATCTTCGAGTACCAGACCCTCATGTGCCGGCTGACGGGGATGGACGTGGCCAACGCCTCCATGTACGACGGCGCGTCGGCCACGGCGGAGGCGGCGCTCATGGCGGTGGCCGCCACGGGGCGCCGCCGGGTGCTGGTCTCGGCGGCCGTCCACCCCGAGTACCGGAGGGTGATGGCCACCTATCTGGGCAACCAGGACGTCGCGCTGGAGACGGTTCCGTGGCGGCAGGGGCTGACCAACCTGGAGGCCCTGGAGCATGCCCTGGCAGACGAGTGCGCCGCCGTGGTCATGCAGAACCCCAACTTCTTTGGCTCCATCGAGGAGATGGCGGTTGCCACGCAGCTGGCCCACCGGGCCGGCGCCCGGATGGTGGCGGTCGTCGACCCCATCTCTCTGGGGGTGCTGGCCCCACCCGGGGAGTACGGCGCGGATATCGCCGTGGGCGAGGGGCAGGGCCTGGGAAACGCCATCAGCTTCGGCGGCCCCTATCTGGGCTTTCTGGCGGCCCGGCAGGAGCTGGTGCGACGGATGCCGGGGCGAATCGTGGGTCTGACCCGGGACCGGGACGGCCGGCGTGCGTTCACCCTGGTGCTGCAAACTCGCGAACAGCACATCCGGCGGGAGCGGGCCACCTCCAACATCTGCACCAACCAGGGGCTCAACGCGCTGGCGGCGACGGTCTACCTGGCCTCCCTGGGCCGCCAGGGGATCCGGCGGGTGGGCGAGCTGTGCGTGCAGAAGGCGCACTACGCCCGGGACCGCCTGTGCGCCGTGAAGGGGATCCGGCCCCCGTGGGACGTGCCCTTCTTCAAGGAATTCGTGCTCGAACTGGAGGCGCCCGTCGACGAGGTGCTGAGGCGCCTTTGGACCGACTTTCGCATCCTGGGCGGCCTGCCGCTGGGCGGCTTTTACGAAGGGCTGGGGCGGGCGGTGCTCTGGTGCGTCACGGAGGCGCGCACCCGCCAGCAGATCGACGCCCTGGCGTCGGCCCTGCAGGCCCTGGGTTGAGGTAGGGGGGTATCCGCCGGTGCACGACGTGCCAGGTCCGGGCGGGGAAGGGGAAATGAACAGGGACGCGGCGCCGGTCCTCGAGGAAGACCCGGGGGTGACGCTTCTCTTCGAGGAGGGCGCACCCGGCCGGCAGGGCTACCAGTTTCCGCCTTTAGACGTTCCGGAGCGGCCCCTGGAGAGCTTGCTGCCCGGGCACGCGCTGCGCAGAGAGCCTCCCGACCTGCCCGAGCTGAGCGAGGTCGAGGTGGTTCGCCACTTCGTGCGGCTGGCGCGGCGTAACTACGGCGTGGACGTTGGCTTTTACCCGCTGGGTTCGTGCACCATGAAGTACAACCCCAAGGTCAATGAGGACGTGGCCCGCCTTGCGGGGTTCGCGCGGCTGCACCCGTACCAGCCCGAACAGACCGTGCAGGGAGCCCTGGAGCTTCTGTACCGGCTGGAGCGCTTCCTGTGCGAGATCGCCGGCCTGGCCCGGGCGACCTTGCAGCCTGCGGCGGGAGCCCACGGGGAGCTGACCGGGCTCTTGCTCATCAAGGCCTACCACCGGGATCGGGGCGAGCACCAGCAACGGCGGGAGATCATCGTGCCGGACTCCGCGCACGGCACCAACCCGGCCAGCGTTTCCATGGCGGGCTACACCATGGTTCAGGTGCCATCGGATGCCCGGGGCGGTGTGGACATCGGGGCGCTGGCAAGGGCCGTGGGCCCTCGAACCGCGGGCCTGATGCTGACCAACCCCAACACCCTCGGGCTGTTCGACGAGAACATCCTGGAGATCGCCCGCCTGGTGCACGAAGCCGGCGGCCTGCTGTACTACGACGGGGCCAACGCCAACGCGATCCTGGGCATCTCCCGCCCCGGCGACATGGGCTTTGACATCGTGCACTTCAATCTCCACAAGACCTTCTCGACCCCCCACGGTGGCGGCGGCCCGGGAGCCGGGCCCATCGCGGTCCGGGAAGATCTGGTTCCTTACCTCCCGGTGCCGCTGGTCGGGTTCGACGGAGAGCGCTACTTCCTGGACTACCGGCTGCCCAAGAGCATCGGCCGGGTGCGGAGCTTCTACGGCAACTTTGGCGTGCTGGTGCGCGCGTACGCATACATTCGGGCCCTCGGGCCGGATGGGTTGCGACGGGTGAGCGAGGCGGCCGTGATCAACGCCAATTACCTGATGCGCCGGCTGGCGCCGTACTATCATCTACCCTACGACCGCCACTGCAAACACGAGTTTGTCATCTCGGCCGTGCGCCAGAAGGCGCGGGGCGTCCGGGCCGGAGACATTGCCAAGCGCATCCTGGACTTCGGGTTCCACGCACCCACGGTCTACTTCCCCCTCATCGTGGAAGAGGCCCTCATGGTGGAGCCGACCGAGACGGAGAGCCGGGCGACCTTGGATCGGTTCGCCGAGGTCATGGCCCATATCGCCCGGGAAGCGGAGAGCGACCCTGAGCGAGTTCGCTCGGCGCCCCACCGGACTCCGGTGCGCCGTCTGGACGAGGTGCGCGCCAACCGGGAGCCCCGGGTGTGCTGGGTGGGGTGAGCCATCGGGTGCAACGCCCGGTTCCGGCCCCCGGCCCCGAGCGCTGGCGCTTGATCGTTCACCCGCCCGGGCCGGCTGCCTGGAACATGGCCATGGACGAGGCCATCCTGGAGGCGGTGGCCGCGGGGCAGGCGCCTCCCACGCTGCGCCTGTACCGGTGGAACCCGCCGGCCGTCTCCCTGGGGTATTTCCAGGATTTCGAGCGCTCCGTCAACGAGGCTGCTTGCCGCCAGGCCGGGGTGGACGTGGTTCGCCGCCCGACGGGGGGCCGGGCGGTCTTCCACCACCGGGAGGTCACCTACAGCGTCTGCCTGCCTGCCGGCCACCCCATCGGGACCGGTGGCGTGCTGGCGTCCTACCGGCGCATCAGCGAGGCCCTTCAGGAGGGCCTTCGGCTGCTGGGCGTGGCCAGCGAACTGGCCGTCCATGCCCGCAGGCCGGCGGGCTGGGCGGCGGGGGCCTGCTTCGATGCCCCGTCCCGCTACGAGCTGGAGTGGCAGGGTCGCAAGCTGGTGGGCAGCGCCCAGCTGCGCAGAGCCTCGGGCGCCCTGCTGCAGCACGGCTCCATTCTGCTGGAGCTGGATGCGGCCCTGGCCGGGCGGCTGCTGGCGCCCGGCGGTCGGGGGGCAGAGCTTTTGGCGAAAGTCCTGAAGGCCCGTGCGGTCTCCCTGGCGGAGGCCACCGGGCGGGCGGTGGGGTTCGACGAGGCGTCGGCCTGCGTGGCGGCGGGATTTGAGAGGAGACTCGGGGTGCGGCTTCACCGGGCGGAGCCCGGCGCCGCCGAAGAGGCACGGGCGGCGGAACTGGTCGCTCTTCGCTACGGTCGGGAAGAATGGAATCGACGCTCCCCGGCCGGGCGCAGCCGGGCAGGGATGGCAGTTTGACGGAGGGCGCACCCGTGGGGGGCAGACGTCAGTGGCGCCTCGGCTATCTCGGGCCCGAAGGGAGCTTCTCCCACGAAGCGGCCCTGCACTGGGCCTCCGGGCGGCAGCCGCCCCGGGAACCCCACGGCATGGCCGGGATCGAACGACTCTTCGAGGCCGCCTCCTCAGGAGAGCTGGAGGAGATCGTTTGCCCTATCGAAAACGCCCTGGAGGGCACGGTGTCGGTCACCGTGGACCTGTGGCTGCACCAAAGCACCCTCTACCAGGTGGGCGAGGTGATCCTGCCCGTCGAGCACCGGTTGCTGGTCCGACCCGGCGTCACGTTGGGGGAGGTGGAGGCGGTGCTCTCCCATCCCCATGCGCTGGCCCAGTGCCGCAGGACTCTGGCGGGGCTGTTGCCCGGGGTCGAACAGCGGCCCGTGGCCAGCACCGCGGAAGCCGCCCGGCTGGTGGCGGAAAGCCAGCGCCCGTGGGCGGCGGTGGCGGGGCCTGCTGCCGAGCGACGGTACGGGCTTACGGCCGTCCATGCGCCCGTGCAGGACGGCATCCGCAACGCCACACGCTTTGGCGTGTTCGGTCGCCAGATGCCGGGGCCGTCAGGGTTTGACCGCACCACCATCGTGATCGGAAGCCTGGAGGATCGGCCGGGGCTATTGCGGGACCTCCTCGCGGAGTTTGCCGACCGCGGCATCAACCTGACGCGCATCGAGTCACGCCCGGCACGGCAGGGGCTGGGCCAGTACCTCTTCCTCATCGACCTGGAGGGGCACCCAGCGGATCGCCCCGTACGGGAGGCCCTCCGGGGCGTGCGGGGTAAGGCCGGCTACCTGCGGCTGTTGGGAGCCTACCGGCGGGCGGAGGCCATGGAACCGATCCCGGGGCGGCAGGCGCAAGAGAGCGGACAGACCGCGGAGCAGGCCGCCCGGCAGGCCGCTGCCCCCGAACCCAGGGAGACCTGAGCCCGGAGCGCCAGGAGGCTTTGCCGCACAAAAGCCTGCATCGCCCGGCGGCGCTCGGCCAGCATCTCAAAGTGGTAGCACGACGGCTGCAAGCACGCCCGGCACCCACCCGCGGCCGGGCCGGCTCCGCAGTCCCGCACCGCACACTGGCCGGATCCCAGGGAGGGACACCCGGGGCACAGACCCTGCCGGTGCGCGGGGCACGTGTCGCAGCGCACCCCGCATCGTCCGACCACCCCGCCGTCGGGCGGTGAAAGAGCCTGCGGCACCGCTCAGCCCCCTGGCCCGCCCAGGCGCCGCAGAAGACGCCAGGGCTGAGGCCGGTCCGGATCCCAGACCAGGTCGAAGACCGAACCGTCCTCGCTTCGCACCCGGAAGTACGTACGGCCCCGGCCTGTCCCCGGGACTTCGAAAGGTCGGGCACCCGGGCGACGAACCGCCCGGGCCCGGTCCGGGTCATCCTGCCAGCGGCGCACCACGACAGCGACGCGGAACTCCTGCCCTCTCCATACAAAGGCCCGGGGCACCGGCGCCTCCCCGGGGAGCGAGGGTTCGTCGGAAGATGTTACCTGGACGGTCTCGGCAGCCACCGCGTTGCCTCCCATCGGTGAGGCGGGACCCGCAGCGACGGCCTGCGTACGTATTGACGGGGCTTGCTGCGGCCCGTATCCTCGGAAGTTGAGCGACCGGCCCGGAGCACCGGGGCCGCGGGGGCGACCCGGAGGAGACGTTCACGACATCCATGCATACCATGCGCGCTCCACTCGTCGACCCGCACCAACCATTGTATTACACCTACCCCACCGGCAGCTTGAAGCTCGGTTCGTCGCTGGGAAACCTGTGGATCTTCGCCAGGACCGACCCCGAGTCGAACCTGCTCGGCCTGTGGGCCAGCGAAGACCAGTGGTATTGCGGGCGCCTCAAGATCCAGGCGTGGGTGGACCAGCAACCCCTCAAGGCCACGCGCACCACCTTCTCCCCCGAGGGGCAGGCGGCGGAGTTCGAAGGGGGAGGGGTCTGGATGGGCAAGTTCGTCTGGGTGCCCTATGGGACCGCCCACGACCGGTGTGTCCTGTGGTTCGTGGAGCTGGAAAACCGCCTGGCCCGGGCGGTTCGGGTGCAGCTGCGGGCCGACGCGACCTGGCCGCCCATCATCGAGTATGACGGCTTTCGGCGGGCCGAGCCCGAACAGCAGGAGAAGCGGGTGGCCTGTCGGCTTAGGGGCGGTCGGCTGCTGGCCGTCACCCTCCCCCGACACGGCAAAAGTGCGGCGGAAGCCCGGCTCTTCGGCGTCTGGGCCGACGCGCTCGCGCCGGTCGCGTTCCACTCGGGGCAACCGGGCTGGAGCCGGCTGACGTACGAATGCTTCCTGGAGCCCATGGGCTGCAACCGCCTGGTCATGGTGCTGGTCACGTCCCCGGAGGGGGAGGGCGGCGTCCTGCGTGCCTGGGAGTCCCTTCCGAATCCCGAGGAACTGTACGGGCAGACCCTGGACAACCTGCGAAGCAAGCTCACCCGTCCCGCCCTGCTCACCCCGGATCCCTGCGTCAACCGGGGGTTCGACTGGGCCAAGGTGAACACCCTGCGGACCCAGTGCCGTTACCCGTCGGGCTACGGATTCACCAACGACCCGCCGCAGGACATCCTGGTGGTTCGGGATGCCGCCTGGTACGTGCTGGGCAACGACTTTTTCACCCCGGACTTTTCCCGGGAAATGATCGACCTCATCGCCCGGGAGGGCGTCGAGAACACCGGCATGCTCACCGAGTACATCCGGTGCGCCGACCAACCCCCGAGCCGGGACGATTACGGGCTCAACATCAACGACGACACGCCCCTGTTCATCCTGGCCGCTTACCATCACGCCGCCGCCACCCGGGACATGGCCTTCTTGCGGCGCGTCTACCCCGTCGTGCGGAGGGCCGCCAACTACATCCTCAGCCAGATGCAGGACGACCTGGTGGTTTGCACGAGCCGGGAGACCAACGTGCGGGGCATCGCCAGCTGGCGCAACATCATCCCCGCTTACAACCTGGCCGGTGCGGTCACGGAGATCAACGCGGAGTGCGCCGCCGCGCTGGTCCGAGCCTCCGAAATGGCTTCGATCCTGGGGCACCCGCTGGAGGCGGCCCGATGGAAGGAGGCCGCCGAGAGGCTCAGGGAGGCCATCCATAGGGATCTGGTCTCCCCCGCCACCGGGGTGTACGTATTGGCCCGGGACGCCGAGGCCAACCTGGACGAAGCGGTGACCGCCGACATCGTCTTCCCGCTTCTTTTCGGGGTGGCGGCCGACGACGTTCGGCAGCGGGTAGAGACGCTGCTGTTCAGGCCGGATTTCTGGACGCCTTACGGAGCGCGGACGGTGGGCGGCGATCAGCCTGGCTACGATCCGGAAGCCGGATCCCAATTGCTGGGTGGGGTGTGGCCCAACCTCACTGCCTGGATCGCCTACGCCGGCCGTCGAAACCATCCTGAGCGGGTGGCCGAGGCTCTCACCATCATTTACCGGGTCTCGGAGCCTGACGTGCCGGCCACCCTCGGGCATGTGGTGCCGGGTGAGTTCCCCGAACGCCTCCACGGCGACACCGGCGTCAGCCGGGGGATGGCCCTCAGCCCGTGGATGCCGCCTACCTACCTCTGGCTGGCCATCTCCGGGCTGATGGGAGTTGAGGTCGACCTCCACGGATTGGCGGTGGAACCCGCCCTTCCCGGCGAGTGGCCCTGGGCGTTCCTCCTGGACCTGCCGTATGCCGGCGGGCTGGTATCGGTGGTCGCCTGGCGGGGCCAGCTGCACGTGAACCGCCCCGTGCGGGCCGTGGCCTCCTTGCAGGTGTATGAGGAGAGCTGGCGGCCGCGCCTTGTGACGGCAGGGGGCCTCACCGTGCCCGGCGCCCGCGATGGGGCGGGCGCCGGGGGGCAGGTAGACCGCAGTCCGGCGGGGCGCGCGGCCGCCGTGGCCTTTCGCCGGGGGGACCGCGTCACCCTGTTTGTGGCCAGGGATCAGGGTCTCTGGAGGGACGGGCAGAGGGACCTGCAGGTGTACCTGCAGTCGTCCGACGAGCGCCCCTGCTGGACCGGCTCTCTCATGCCCGGGGAGGCGGCCCGGGTGGTGCTGGCGGTCACCACCGGGCAGGTGCTGGAGGAGGAGAGGCTCGGGGCGACCCTCTTCCCCGCCGCGGCTCCCCCGAGCGCGGCCGCATGAGGATAGCTGCGCGGGACGCCTGGGGGCGGCCCATCGACCTGGCCGCCATCCTGGATGGCGGGCAGACCTTCACCTGGTGGGCCGCCGGCTCCGGGGATGGGGAGGGCCCGAGCGGACAGGGCCCCGTGGCTTTCGAAGGCAGCGTGGGCCCGTGGCGAGTCCGCCTGCAGGTGGACCCGGCTCTCCCGCCGGGCGCGCTGGAGCAGGACCCCTGGGACCCCGAGGGCGCCCGGGCCGCTATGGAACGGCTGCTGGATCTGGACCGCAACTACAACGAACTGGACGAGGCCTTGATTCGACGGGAGCCCTTGCTTGGTCCGGTGGTGCGGGCGACACCGGGCATCCGGATCGTTCGGCTGGCCCCCTGGGAGGCGCTGGTGAGCTTCGTGCTGTCCAGCCATACCCACATCGCCCGGATCAAGGCGATGGTTGGCCGCCTGCGGGAGACCTTCAGCGAGGACGGTGTAAGCTTCCCGCCGCCGCAAGCCCTGGCCGCTGCGGGGGAAGACGCCCTGCGCAAGTTGCGGCTGGGATACCGGGCCCGCTATCTTCACCGACTCGCCGAGATGGTCGCCGCCACGCCGGAGGTGCTGGAGCAGTGGGGTGCCCTTCCCACGCAGGCCGCCCGCTCAGCCCTTATGGGGCTTGCCGGGGTGGGGCACAAGGTGGCCGACTGCGTGTTATTGTTTGGGTACGGGCGGTGGGACGCGTTCCCCATCGACCGGTGGGTCCGCCGGGCCATGGAGTCGGTCTACTTCGGGGGGCGAGTGGTGGCGTCTTCGCGCCTTGCAGAGTTGGCCCGGGAGCGGTTCGGGGAGCTGGCGGCCCTGGCGCAAGCCCACCTGTTTGCCTCTGCCCGCCTGGGGCAGAGACGAGGTAGCGCCGAGGCGGTCGGCCGCCGGACCTCACCCGTCCCGGGGGGGCCGGTTCCCGGCGAAAGCGAATCGGGCGATGCCTGCGAAGTTTTACCTGGGCGACGTCGTACGCCTGCGTAAACCCCACCCGTGCGGGAGTGACCAATGGGAGGTGCTCCGCACCGGCATGGACTTCCGTATCCGTTGTACCGGGTGCGGCCACATCGTGATGTTGCCGCGCCGGCGCTTCGAGAGGGCCGTCAAGGCCGTGGTGCGGCGCATCATGGAGGAGCACCCTCCCGTACCCCCGCCTGCCGAGCCTGGCAACACGAGACCCCCTGCCAGACCATAGGATGAGAGTTGCCCGCATCCCTTGCGGACGGCGGGCCTCGCCCGTGCGCGACCCTGGCAACGCCTCGTGCGCGGCGGCCGGAGGATGGGACGGCGCCGACAAAGAAACTCCTCTCGGCGCCGAGGCGGCCGGCAGGCACGGTGGCCGAGGTTCCCGCAGCGAACCGAGAAGGGCGAGTCGACCGGCGTCCGCCTGACTCCTGACGTTGGGGGGTTGAACCCGCCATGACGGGGTTACCGGGCTCCCGGGTCTATACGGGCCTGGGAGAAGACGAGGAGCTGGGGATTCTGGACCGGGCCTCCCTCATCCGCATCTACGAAACCATGGTGCTTTCCCGGGCCCTGGACGAACGGATGTGGATCGTGCAGCGGCAGGGCAAGGTTTCCTTCGTCATCACCTGCCAGGGGCAGGAGGCCGCGCAGGTGGGGGCAGCCCTGGCGCTGCGGCCCGGCCGGGACGTCATCCTGCCGTACTATCGGGACATGGCCCTGGTGCTGACCCTTGGCATGACGCCCCGGCAACTGATGCTGGCCGTCTTCGCCCGGGGGGAAGACCCGTCCAGCGGCGGGCGCCAGATGCCCAACCATTTTAGCGTGCCCGAGCTTCGCATCCTGACCGGGTCGAGCCCGGTGGGCACACAGATCCCGCAGGCGGTGGGCGCGGCCCTGGCATGCCGGCTGCGTGGGGAAGATGCGGTTACCTTCGTCTCCTTTGGCGAAGGGGCGACCAGCAAGGGCGATTTCCACGAGGGTGTCAACATGGCGGCGGTGCTCCGCCTGGGCGTCATCTTCTTCTGCGAAAACAACCGTTACGCCATCTCCGTGCCTGCCGAGCGGCAGATGGCGGTGCGAAGCGTGGCCGACCGCGCGTCCGCCTACGGCATCGAAGGGGTGCGCGTGGACGGCCAGAACCCCCTGGCCGTTTACCGGGCCGTGGCGGCTGCGGTGGAGCGGGCTCGCGCCGGTGGTGGTCCGACCCTCATCGAGGCGGTCACCTATCGGTTCGTGCCCCACACCAGCGATGACGATGACCGTTCCTATCGCTCCCGGGCCGAGGTGGAGGAGTGCCGCAAGCACGACCCCATCCCCCTGTTCCGGCGCCGGCTCCAGGATGCCGGGCTGCTCTCCGAAGAGGAGGACCGCGCCATCTCCGAACGGGTGGCTGCGGCCGTGGAGGATGCGGCGACGTATGCGGAACAGGCGCCACCTCCCGATCCGGCTACCGTTCTGCGTCACGTCTTTCGGGAGAGCCCGGCCGGCTGAACGCGGGGGCCGGGCTCGGGAGCTTCAGGGGGGAAGCGTCGATGGCCGTAAAACGTCTCATCGAAGCGATCCGCGACGCCCTCGACGAAGAGATGGCCCGAGACGAGAGGGTCATCGTTCTGGGCGAGGACGTGGGGGTCAAAGGCGGGGTCTTCCTGGCCACCAAAGGGCTGCTTGAGCGCTACGGCCCCGATCGGGTCATCGACACCCCGCTGTCGGAGTCTGCCATCGTCGGGGCAGCCATCGGTGCCGCCATGAACGGGTTGCGACCCGTGGCCGAGATCCAGTTCGCGGACTTCATCCATCCGGCGATGGACCAGATCATCAACGAGGCGGCCCGCATCCGGTATCGATCCAACGGAGGCTGGGGCTGCCCGCTGGTGGTGCGGGCACCTTACGGGGCAGGGGTTCGGGGCGGGCTCTACCATTCCCAGTCGGTGGAGGCCTTTTTCGCGCACGTTCCCGGGTTGAAGGTGGTCATCCCTTCCAATCCCCGGGACGCCAAAGGGCTGTTGAAGGCGGCCATCCGGGACGAGGACCCCGTGATCTACCTGGAGCCCAAGAAGGGCTACCGCCTCATCTCGGGCGAGGTGCCGGACGACCCGGACTGGATCGTGCCCATCGGGCCCGCGGCGGTGGTCCAGGAGGGCCGGGACCTGACCCTGGTGGCGTACGGGATGATGCTCCACGCCTCGCTGGAGGCCGTCCGCATGGTGGAGCCGGAGGGGATCTCGGTGGAGGTGGTGGACCTTCGCACTCTGGCGCCCCTGGACCGGCAGACGCTGGTGGAGTCCGTGAAAAAGACGGGCAAAGCTCTCATCGTGTACGAGGACAACCGAACCCTGGGCATGGGCGCCGAGATCGCGGCCATTCTCGCCGAAGAGGCCCTCTACTACCTGGACGCGCCGGTGCGCCGGCTTGCGCTCCCGGACGTCCCCGCGACGCCCTTCTCCCCCGTCCTTGAGGATGCGGTCTGGCTTTCGCCGGCGGCCATCGCCCGGGCCATCCGGGAGCTGGCCCGAGCCTGAGGGAGTGGCGTCGCATGGCCTACGAGATCACCATGCCCCAGTTGGGCGAAAGCGTGACCGAAGGGCAGATCGTGCGCTGGTTGAAGGCGCCGGGGGAACGGGTTCGGCGTTTCGAGGCCATCGTGGAGGTGCTCACCGACAAGGTGACCGTCGAGGTGCCCTCCCCCGCGGAGGGTGTTCTGGCCGAGATCCGCGTGCCCGAGGGAGAGACCGTGCCGGTCGGCACGGTGCTTGCCGTCCTGGAGACAGCAGACCAGAAGGCGCCGGTCCCGCCCGCAGCCCACGGCAGCCCTGCCGAAGGGCCGGCAGAGGCGGCGGACGGCGCCCGGTCCGCTGCCTCGCCGGCACGCCGGGGAGATGCCGAGAGCGGGCTTTACTCTCCGGCCGTGCGCAGGTTGGCCAAGGAGTACGGGATCGACCTCAAGGAGGTTCAGGGAACTGGGGAGGGCGGCAGGGTGACCCGCGAGGACGTGCTGCGGCACGTTGAAAGGCTGCAGGCCCGGTCGGCTGGGGGGCTCGAACCGGCCGTTGGAGCCGGGGCGGCCGCCACCAGGCCCGGTCAGGGCGCAGCCGAACCCGGGCCTGCCGCGGGCGCGGGGACGCCGGCTCCCGCCAGGCAGCCCGTCGCGCAGCCCGGCACGGACGGCGAGACGGTCACGCCGACGCCGGTGCGCGCGGTGATCGCCCGGCGCATGGTGGAGAGCTGGACCACCATTCCCCACGCCTGGACCATGGTGGAGGCGGACGTGACCGCGCTGGTGGCCCTGCGCGAGCAAGTGCGGGACGCCTTTTTGCGGCGGGAGGGGTTTGAGCTCACGTTCCTGCCGTTTGCGGTCTACGCGGCTGCCCAGGCGCTACGGGCTCTCCCCGAACTTAACGCTTCCTGGGTGGACGGTCGGATCGTGCGCCACCGGCGGATACACGTGGGGGTGGCCGTTGGGCTGGAGGAGGCCCTTTTGGTGCCGGTCATCCGCGACGCGGACCAGCTGAGCGTGGCCGGGATCGCCAGGGCCCTGCATGAGCTCATCCAGGGGGCCCGATCCGGGCGCCTGGGGCCGGACGAGTTGCAGGGGGGCACCTTTACGGTCAACAACACCGGCGCCCTGGGGTCGGTGCTGTCGGCTCCCATCATCAATCCTCCGCAGGCCGCCATCCTCACCACCGAGGCGGTCAGCCGCCGGCTGGTGGTTCTCAAGGACGATCAGCTCGCCATCCGATCCATCATGAACCTCTGTCTGTCCTTCGATCACCGCCTGATCGACGGGGTGCATGCCCTTCGGTTCCTCAACGCCGTCAAACAGCGCCTGGAGGCTTTCGGGCCCGGAAGCCCGCTCGCGTAAGCCTATCGATCCCCTGGCTCCCCTCGATCGCGGGCTGGTATAATGGCCGTGCTGTCCCCGCTCCCGGGCCGGCACGGTTCCCGGGAGCCATGCCCGTGGGGAGGAGGTGAGGGCCGTGGTGCGCCCTTACGAGGCGGTGGTGGTCCTAAACCCGGCCCTGGACGCCCAGGAAGGGGAGGCGCTCAACGCCCTGCTGGCCCGCCTGGAGAAGGTGATCACGGACTCCGGCGGCACGTTGCGCAAGATCGACCGGTGGGGCCGGCGGCGCCTGGCCTACCCGATTCAGCGGCAGACGGAGGGCTACTACGTACTGCTGGAGTTTGACGGTCAGCCCGGGGCGGCCCAGGAGCTGGAGCGGATCCTCCGCATCACCGACGGAGTCTTGCGGCACCTGGTCGTGCGGCAGGTGGCCAAGGCGGACCGGGAGCAACAGCAGGCCGAAGGCGAGACGGTGACAGCCGTCGGTGAGGAGGGATCCCAGACGGATGGTTAACCGCATCGTGCTCGTAGGCCGGGCCGTGAAGGACGCTGAGCTGAAGTACACCAAGGGAGGCGCAGCCGTCACCCGGTTCCGGATGGCGGTGGACCGCCCCTTTACCAACCAGCAGGGCCAGCGGGAGACGGACTTCATCGACGTGGTCTGCTGGCGCAAGCTGGCCGAAACGGTGGGGGCGTACGTCCGAAAGGGCCGGCTCGTGGGGGTGGACGGGCGCCTGCAGCTGCGCCCCTACGACGACCCCAACGGGGTTCACCGGGTGGCGGTCGAGGTGGTCGCCGATCGGGTGGCCTTCCTGGATTCACCCCAGCGGGCCGCCCCGGGTGAAGAGCAAGGCGCCGAGGTGTTGCCGGAGGATCTGGAGGACGTTCCGGCGGCGGACGAGACGCCGTTTTGAGCGGCGTTCGGCCGAGGCTTGACGAGCGCGAATCTGGAGGAGGTCTTCGCACGAGGTGCCCAAGGAGAAGTCCAAGCGCCGCCGTAAGGTGTGCGCCTTTTGCGTGGACAAGATCCGGTGGGTGGACTACAAGGATACCACCCGCCTGCGCAAGTACATGACCGAACGGGCCAAGATCCTGCCCCGCCGGATCACGGGCAATTGTGCCCGTCACCAGCGGCAGCTGACGGTCGCCATCAAACGCGCCCGGCACGTGGCCCTGCTGCCTTTCGTGGCCGACTGACGCCTGCGAGGCGCGGGGACCCTACCCCGGGAGGCGGGTCGGTGGCGGCCACCGCATGCCGCACGGGGTGCCCGGCCAGGCCAGGGGCCGGCCCCCGTGTGGCAGCTTTTTGGCTACGGGCTTGGGGGGACCGCCGTGGATGAGCAGGTGACGGCCCGAGCTGGACCCGACCTGACCCGTAACGTGCGGGCCATCGAGCACCTGAAGGCGGAGCTGGCTGCCGGGCTTGCGGGAGTGTACCGGGCCATGCTCAAGGGGCAGGATGAGGCGACGGTGGAGGCCATGGCAGCGCTGGTGATGGGCGTCTACCTGCTCGCCCGCCGCATGGGGGTCAGCCCCTCCCGGCTGGAGCTGAAGGTGGAGGCTCGCGCGCGAGCCGCCATGCAGGAGGGGCACGAACTGGAGCAGTGGTACGGAGACTTCAGTGCCCTGTACCGGCACTTTCAAGGCGGGGGACGCAGATAGCGCATCGAGCTGGTTTTGCCCGGGCACCCACGACCCGGGTGACGGAAGGCGGCGTATTGGCGGCCATCACGGTGGTGCTGGGCTGGCTTTCGGCCTACGTCCCGTACCTCAACGTGGTACTGCCGGCTCCCGCGGCCATCCTGATCTACCGCCACGGGATGGCGGTGGGGCTGACGGCATGGACCGTGGCCGTCGTGCTGGTAGGGGTGCTCATGGGAAACATCCCCGGCGCGGCCATCCTGGCTCTGGCCGGGTTCATCTCCGCCGGTCTCGGACAAGCTTTGCGCCAGCGCCTGCCGCCGGGGCAGGTGATGGTGGCGGCCACCCTTGCGGCCATCGTATGGCTGGTTCTCACCCTGCTGGGTGGCATGTGGCTTTTGGGCGTGAACCTGGTGGACGCTATGTTCCGGGCGCTGGAGGAGAGCGTCCGGGTGTCGGGGGAGATGTACCGGCGGCTGGGGATGCGCGGCGAGCAAATCGAGCAGGCCCGGGAGCAGATGGCTGCCAGCGTGGCGCTGCTGCGGGTGGTGGCGCCGGCCGTTTTCCTTGCCAGCGCCCTCACCACGGCGTTCGCCAACTACTGGGCCGTCCGAGCGGTCTTGACCCGGCTGGGGGAGACGCTTCCGTGGTTTTCTCCCTTCAGCCGATGGCGATCATCCAAACTCCCTGCCCTGGCCATGCTGGCGGGTCTGGCCATGGGTTCCCTGGCGCCTCAGACCTCCTGGCTTGCGCCGATTTCGTCCAATCTCTTCGTGGTGGGCCTGCTGGGGGCCATGGTGCAGGGGTTCTCGCTGGCGTGGTTCTGGCTGGAGCGCCAGCAGGCCGGAAGACTGATGAAGGCGCTGGTGGTGCTGGCCGCTTTCATGTTCTGGCCGGTGCTGCTGGCCCTGGTGCTGGCGGGCGCCACCGACGGCTGGTTCAACTGGCGCCAACTCTGAGGCGGCTGTGCCGGACTTTAGGGATGGTGAGCGAAGGGTGAAGGTCATCCTGACAGGTGATGTCAAAGGCGTCGGGCAGGCCGGGGCCCTGGTGGAGGTGGCAGACGGGTACGCCCGCAACTACCTCATCCCGAGGGGTTTGGCGGTGGCCGCCACGGGCGGCACGCTCAAAGGCATCCAGGCGCAGCAACAGCAGATCCGGCGGCGTCTGGAGAAGGAGCTCCAACGGGCCCGAGCGCTGGCCGACCGCATAAGCTCAGCCCCCCTGGTTATCGCCGCGCGGGCCGGCGAGGGCGGGCGCCTGTTTGGCTCGGTGACCGCAGCCGACGTGGCCCGGGCCATCCAGGAGCGGTACGGCCAGGAGGTGGACCGGCGGCGCATCGAGCTGCCGTCTCCCATCAAGAGCCTCGGAACCTACACCGTCACGGCCCGCCTGGCTCCTGGCCTGAGCGTGGACGTAACGGTCGTGGTGGAGCCCGAACCTTCGCAGGCCTCCGCCTGAAGCCCAGGGGGCGGAAGGGGTGTCCCGGTGTCGTCCCAGGAGCCACCGCCGGACACGCATGGCCCCCGCGTCACGGGGCTGGTAGGGTACCCGGCGACGTACTCGCTGTCGCCGGTCATGCACAACGCGGGCTTCCGGGCACTGGGGCTTCCGTGGGTCTACACCCTTTTCCCGGTGCCGCCGGCGAGGCTGGGGGCGGCCGTGGAAGGCCTGCGGGCCCTGGGGATCGCCGGCTTCAACGTCACCATCCCCCACAAGCAGGCCATTGTGCCCTACCTGGACGAGCTCACGCCCGAGGCGGCCCGCAGCGGGGCCGTCAACACGGTGGCGATACGCGACCAGCGGCTGGTGGGCTTCAATACCGATGTGGAAGGGTTCCTTCGGGCGATGCAGGAAGCCGGAGTCCGGCTGGCCGGCCGGCGGGTGCTGGTGCTGGGCGCCGGCGGGGCGGCCCGAGCCGTCGCCCTGGCCTGCCTGCGGGCGGGCTCGGCCCGTCTGGCCGTGGCGGCCCGCCGGCCGGAGCAGGCGCAGGAGCTGATGCGCTCCGTAGGGGCGCAGGCTGCGGGCATCCGGACGGCGGTCTACTCCTTCGCCCCCGGCGAGCTGTCCCGGGCCATGAAGGATTCGGACGTGGCGGTCAACGCCACGCCCTTGGGAACCGCCGGGGAAGGCGGTGAGGCGCTGGCGGATCTGGCGGATCCGGGGGCCCTGCCGGCGGACGGGGTGGCGGTTGACCTGGTCTACCGCCCCGCGGTCACCCCCTGGATGCGGGCCGCTGTCCGGGCGGGCCGCACCAGTGTGGGCGGCGCCTCCATGCTCCTGCACCAGGGAGCCCTGGCGTTTGAGATCTGGACCGGGCAGCGGGCTCCCCTGCAAGCCATGCGCCGGGCCCTGCAGGCGGTCCTGGGTGCCGAGGCTTTCGCTCCCGGATGTACCATCCCAGGCCGAGCAGGGTGAGGCCCCCCGCGGTGACCACCTCGGCGGCGGTGGCCTGCCGCAGCACCAGCAGCATGGAACCCATGGCCAGCGCCGGGATGACCGGCCCGCCGGGCGTCCGAAACGCCGGCCGATGGGAGGGGCTGCGGCGCACGGCCGCCAGGGCGACGGGCATGAGCACGAAGGGCAACACGTGCAAGAGCCCGGTTCCGCGGGCGAGCTGCTCGATGGAACCGGTTGCCCCTCCCATCAGGGCGACCAGGCCCGCTACGGTCCCCAGCAGCAGGTGGGATCTCGCGGCTCGCACCCGATCGAGGACCTGCAGGAGCCCGGCGGCGCTGCGGTGGCCGGGCCCGGCCGCAACCTCGGAGCGCGTGGGTACGTCGGCGAGCCAGCGGGGAAGCATCCCGTCGGCCACCATGGCCTGGCCGAGCTCCGAAACCGCGATGAAGACGCCGTTGGCCGAGGAGAGGGTGGCGACCAGGCCGCCCGCCGCCACCACCAGCCCGCCCGGCCGGCCCACCAGGCGGCGGGCCACTTCGGCCAGCGGCGTGGGGCTCTGGGCGAGGTCCACATGGAAGACGATCCCCGTGCTCACCGCCACCACTCCGCAGTACAGGGCGGTGACCAGCACCACGGAGACCAGCATCGCCACCGGCAGGGTCACCTGCGGCCGGTGGAAGGCACCTCCGGCCTGGGCGACCATGTCGAACCCGAGATAGGAGACGAACACCAGGGGTACGGCCCCCAGCACCGGCGCCCACCCGTACGGCGAAAACGGGCTCCAAAACGCCGGATCGACCCGGGGGATGCCGGCCAGCACAAGCCCGCCCAGCACAAGAACCAGAAAGGCCACCGACAGGTTTTGCAGAAGCGCTCCGGCCTGCCGTCCCGCCGCATTGAGGGCGGCCAGCACCGCCAGCAGGCCCGCGGCCGCAGGCCCCTCGGGAGCCCACGGGAGAAAATAGGCGAGGTAGCGGGCGAAGCCCACGGCGTAAAAAGAGGCGGAGAGCACCATACCCAACCAGAGTTGCCATCCGACTACGAACCCGGCATCCGGGCCCAGGGCGTCCCGCACCCACAGATAGGGGCCGCCCGACAGGGGCCGGGCCGAAGCCAGCTCCGCCACGCTGAGAGCCTGCAGCAGCGCCACGATGCCGGCCAGCAGGTAGGTGATCACGGCGGCCGGGCCCGCCGCCCCCGCCACCTCGCCGGAAAGGGCGAAAATGCCGGCCCCGATCATGGTTCCGGTTCCCAGGGCGCAGGCGCTGGCCAGACCCATGGGGCGAGGCCGGTGTGTCGAAGGGTTCATAGCAGGAGATCCCTACGCGGGCGGTGCGGTGCCCATGTCCCCGCGGCGCAGGGGCGCGGCGGCGGGCATATCCGTGAGGACGGAAGGCAGGTGCCACGGGATGGGGCGTTTGCGGGTGGCGGTGCTGTTCGGGGGGCGTTCCGGCGAGCACGACGTCTCCCTGATGTCGGCCCGCTCGGTGCTGCAGACGCTGGATCCACGGCGCTACGAGGTTTTGCCGGTGGGCATCACCCGGGAAGGCCGCTGGTTCACGGGCGAAAGCCCCCAGGCGGTGCTCTCTGCCCTTGAGCGCGGGGAGACGGAGGGTCTTCAGCCGCTGGCGCTGGTGCCGCAGCCGGGTCATCCCGCCAATCCGAAGGTGGATGTGGCATTTCCGGTACTGCACGGGCCTTTGGGCGAGGACGGAACCATCCAGGCGGTCCTGGAGCTGGCGGAGATCCCCTATGTGGGCGCCGGGGTGGCGGCCAGCGCCGTAGGGATGGACAAGGCGCTGATGAAAGCCCTGTTCCGTGCGGCGGGGTTACCCGTGAGCGGCTATCGGGTGGTCTCCTATCGGGAGTGGGAGTGCCGGCGCACTCAGCTGCTGAAGGAGCTGGCAGCCCGCCCCGGCTTTCCCGCCTTTGTCAAGCCCGCCGGCCTGGGCTCCAGCGTTGGCGTCAGCCGGGCAGCCAGCACACAGGAACTGGAGCTCGCCCTGAACCTGGCGCTGCAGTACGACTGCAAGGCTCTGGTGGAGGCGTCCGCCGAACCGGCCCGGGAGATCGAGTGCAGCGTGCTGGGAAACGAGGAACCCGTGGCCTCCATCCCGGGGGAGGTGATCCCGTCCCGCCCGTTTTACGACTACGTGGCCAAATATGAGGATGCGGCCACCCGCCTGGCCGTTCCCGCGGACCTCCCCGGGGAGCTGGTGGCGGAGATCCAGCGCCTGGCGGTGGCGGCTTTTTTGGCCGTGGACGCCGCGGGCATGGCCAGGGTGGACTTCTTCCTGCGGCCCGACGGGCAGGTGCTGGTCAACGAGATCAACACCATTCCTGGCTTCACTGCCGTCAGCATGTACCCGCGACTGTGGGAGGCGTCGGGGCTGCCGTATCCTCAGCTCCTGGATCGTCTCATCGAGCTGGCCCTGCAGGCCCACGCCCGGCGGGCCGCCCGCCGGCTCGCCCAGGCCTCCTTCTCGGCGAGAGGAGCGGCGCCTTCGAAGCCGAAACCTTCCTGAGACGGTACCTCCTTTCCACGCTTACCCGACGCCGGACGGGCAGTGCCCGAAGTCCTGGTAATCGCACGCAGGTGGTGAGGACGCAGGCCATGGCCCGACTGGCCACTCGGCGTGGCATCCGCCTTCATCCCGAGAGCGGGCGGCGGTTCATCCCCGTCCCCGAAGAGCTGGTGGACCTCTACGGGCCCCTGGTGGGGCCCAAGAGCCTGGTGGCGTGGCTCGCGCTGCGGCTTGCGGCCGAGAGGGGCCAGACGCTGATCGAGGAGGATCCGGCGGAGTTCGTGGCGCAGGCAGCGGGCCTGACTCCCCTGGAAGGTGCCGAGGCCCTGCGGCAGCTCATCCTGTATGAGCTTCTCCAGGTCCGTGCCAACGGCGAGATGGTGGTTAAGGAGCCGCTATCCCGGGGGGAATTCCAACGGCGGTTCGGCAAGGCCACCGTCGAGGCCGCGCAGGCGCCGGGCGGCCGGTCGGCCGGCGCCGAGCCGGGAGACGAACCCGAGCGCTCGGCCCCGCCCCCCGAGCCCGGGGCAGCCGGGGCGGAGGTGGCGGCCGCAGCCGAAGGCGAGGCGGTCTCGGGCCGCCGGGAGACGGGAGGGGAGCGGCCCCCTACGGAGCCCGACGGCGTTGGGGCCGTGCGGCCGGCTGCATCCGGGAGCGGATCGGCTCCCGAGCGCGGGGGGTTGCCCAAGGATGTGCGCAGCGTCCTGGACTGGTATCACCAGCGGATCGGGCTCATCAGCGAGAGCCAGTTTCAGCGGCTGTGCGAGTGGATTTCCACCCGAGGCATGAACGCGGACGTGGTCGCCCTGGCCATCGAGGAGACGGCCCGCTCGGCCCAGTACGCGAGCTTCAGCTACCTGGAGGGGGTGCTGCGCAACTGGTACAACCACGGCGTGCGCACGTGGGATGACCTGCAGCGCCGCCGCTTCCTCTCTACGACCCTGGCCTCCTCCCGGCCCGGCGCAGCCGGCGGGCCCCCCACTTCCTCCCAGGCAGGCCGCTCGGCCGGCGCGCAGCCTGCCGCTTCGGGGAATGCGGCCGGCGCTTCGGGCGCAGGGCAGGGGCCCGACTCGGCCATGACGGGGGTTCCCAACGCGGAGGCGTACCGCCCTGTGGATCCCGAACGGGTGAAGCGCTGGAAGGAGCTGTATGCGAATGGCCGTTGAGCCCCGGCCCTCCGCGACGCCCTCCCTGCGCCCGCCGGGCCGGCCGTCCCCCCGAGCGGCGGAGCTCGCGTCGGCCGTGGCTCCACCACCGGCCGCCCGAGGCAGCTTCATCCCCGCCGACCTGGACGCGGAACGCCGGGTCCTGGGGATCCTGCTGAAATACCCTGACCGGGCCGACCTGGTGATGGACCGCCTTCGGCCGGGCCACTTCTACGACCGCCTTCACCGCCTCATCTTCGAGGCCATGCTGGAGCTTTACAACGTCTCGGGCCGCATTTCGTTCACCCAGGTCTTCAACCGGCTGCGCCAGCACCCGCAGCTGCCGGACCCCGAAGGGGCGCTCTTGGAGCTGACCGAGGCCTTCGGGACCGCCGCCGAGCTGGAGCCGGCCGTGGAAGTCATCATGGACAAGCAGGCTCGGCGCCGCATCCTGGAGGCCGCCGAGGCGGTCCAGCACATGATCCTGTTCGAAACCCATCCCCAGCTGGCGGACTGCCAGTCCCGGGCGCAACAGCTCATGTTCGAGGCGACCTCGGAAGAGGGCACCCTCGAGGAGGACGTCAAGGCCTTGCGGGAGGTGCTCAGCCGCTGCTACCTCAACCTGGTGGAGCGGCGGGAGGGCCGCAAGTCGCCGGGGCTGCGGGTGGGCTATCCTGCCATCGACACCCTGACCACCGGGCTCAAGAAGAAAGATCTCATCATTTTGGCCGCCCGGCCCAGCATGGGCAAGACGGCCCTGGCCCTCAACTTCGCGGTGAACGTCGCCCGCTTCGAGGGGCTGCCGGTGCTCATCTTCAGCCTGGAGATGGATGACGAACAGATCGGCGATCGCATCGTCATCAGCGAGCTGTTCCGCTTCCAGTCGGCCGGCGCCCCGGTCACCTCCTTCGAGTACGCCACACGGATGGACGACGAGAAGTTCGCCCGCACCCAGTCCATCTTCAACGAGCTGCACTCCCTTCCCATCTACGTGGTGGATCGCCGGGGCCTTACGGCCGCCGACATCCGGGCCAAGGCACGCCGGGCCAAGGCGGCCCACCGGGACCTGGGGCTCGTCATCATCGACTACCTCCAGCTCATCCGGCCTCCGTCGGACACCAACAAAAACTGGGCCCTCATCGTGGGCGACATCGTGCGGGAGCTGCGGGATCTGGCCGGAGAGCTGGACGTGCCGCTTCTCGTGCTGTCGCAGCTCAACCGGGGCGTCGAAGCCCGAGACAACAAGCGGCCCGTCATGTCGGACCTGCGCGACAGCGGCAACATCGAGGAGTTTGCCGACGTGGTCATGTTCTTGTACCGCGAGGACTACTACTATCCCGACCGGGCCCGGGAGAAGGGCACCGAGGGCGTGGTGGAGGTCATCATCGCCAAGCAGCGGCGGGGGCCGACAGGGGTCGCCCGGTTGCAGTTCTTCAAAGAGTACACCCGGTTCGTGGAGCTCAGCGAAGAGCCTGAGCCGGCTCGTCGAGCCGGGTGAGCGCCCGTGGAGCCGGCGGATCGGGCCCGGCGGGTCTGGCTTGTGTTGCATCGGGCCTACCGGCGCCTGTACGAGGAAGGGATCCTGGGCGAGCGGGAGTTCGGGGAGGCGATGGAGGTCCTGGACCGCCTGGAGGAACTGCCGCCCGAGGAGATCCGCCGGCGGCTGGCCAGCCTTACGCCAAAGGCTCCTGAACCGCCAGGGGGTGTTGCCCGGTGACGCCCGGACCACAGACCCACGAGCGGGCGACGAGCCGCCTCCGCCTGGTTGTCCTGTCGTCGAAGCCGGTAAAGGGAGCGGTCTTCGCCGGGCTGCTGGCCGGGCTGGCGTGGGCCGGGCAGGTCTGGGCCCTGTGGCCGGTGGTCATCGAGGTGGATGGGGAGAGCCGCACCGTTGCCGTCTTCCGGGGTTCGGTGGAGGACGCGCTGCGCCAGGCAGGTGTCACGCTGGGCGAGGGGGACGAGCTGGTGCCCTCCGGGGTAACGGTGGCTCCGGGGATGCGGGTGCGGGTGATTCGAGCGTTTCCGGTCTACGTGCAAAGCGACGGGGAGGTCCGGGTGTACCGGGCTCCCCGGGGAACGGTGGCCGATGCGCTGGCCGGCCTCGGGATCATGCCGGGGCCGAAGGATGTGGTGAAGCCGTCCCTGCAGGCGCCGCTGGAACCGGGGCTTGTGGTGCGGGTCGTGCGGGTGCGGGAACAAGAGGTGGTGTGGCGGGAGACCGTCCCGTACCAGACGCTGCGCTGGGCGGAACCGAGCTGGGAGAAGGGGCGCACCGGCGTTTTGCGGCCGGGGCGGGAAGGGGTCGTGGAGCACCGGGATCTCCTGCGCTACGAGGACGGGCAGCTGGTCTCCCGCACCCGCCTGTCCAGCCGAACCTTGGTGGAGAAGGTGGACCGCATCATCGGGGTGGGCACCCGGGTGGTCTGGCGCACGATCAATACGCCCATGGGGCCGGTGCGCTACCGGGAGAAGCGGGAGATGGTGGCCACCGCATACTACCCGGGGCCCGAGAGCACGGGAAAGTACGCGGACGGGCTGACCGCGACGGGGATGCGGGCCGGTCACGGCGTGGTGGCGGTGGATCCTCGGGTCATCCCGCTGGGTACCCGGCTGTACATCCCCGGTTACGGGTTTGCCATCGCCGGCGACGTGGGCAGCGCCATCAAGGGCGACAAGATCGACCTGGGTTACAACACCCTGCGGGAGGCGCTGCACTTCGGGCGCCGGAAGGTGACCGTCTACGTCCTTGACTGACCGGCCAGCGTCCGCAGGCCGGTACGCCGGAGCCTCCGTAGGTGGGCCCCATCCGGCCACGCCCGGCGGCGTCGCGTTTTTTCTGCGCACCTTTGCCCTGCGCCCTCGCCGGCGGCTGGGGCAGCATTTTCTGGCCGACCCGCGGCTTTGCCGGCGTATCGCTGAATCCTGCGGCGTGGCCAGCGGCGAGCGGGTGGTGGAGGTCGGTCCCGGCCTCGGGGCGCTGACGCTGCCTCTCGTGGAGGCGGGAGCAGAGGTTGTGGCGGTGGAAAGGGATCCCGGCCTGGCGCGGGCGCTCACGGCGATACTGGAGCAATGGGGGCCGTCTGCGCTGCGGGACGGGCGGGTGCGGATCGTGGTCGCCGACGTGCTCACCCTCGACCTGGGGCGCCTGCTGGCAGGGCCACCGGGGCCTGGCGAACCGGAGCCACTGACCCGAAGGGGGATCGTGGCCTCCAACCTCCCCTACGTTATCACCAGCCCCTTTCTGCTGCAGCTGGTGCGGGCCGGCGGATGGCGGCGGGCGGTGTTGATGGTCCAAAAGGAGGTGGGGCAGCGCCTGGCAGCCCGCCCGGGCGACGCCGCCTACGGTTCGCTCACCGTCGCGGTCCGGGCCCGATGCCGGGTCGCTCAGGTGCTGGAGGTCTCCCGGCGCTGCTTCGTACCGCCTCCGGAGGTGGACTCGGTGGTGGTGGCGCTGGAGCCCCTGGGAGCCCCGCTGCCCCCCGACCTGGACGAAGCGCTGGAACGGGTGCTGCGGGCGGGGTTCGGGCAGCGGCGCAAGATGCTGAGAAATGCCATGGCGGGCCTGTATGCTCGGGCTGACGAGGGGTCCCCCTCGCCCGGCGATCCGGGCTCCCGGGCGTGCCAACTTCTGGCGGAAGCCGGGATCGACCCACAACGCAGGGCGGAGACCCTCAGCCCGGAGGAGTTTCTGCGCCTCGCCCGGCTCTTGCGCCGGGGCGGGCCTTAGCGTGAAAGCTCGGGGCTTTGGCTTGAAGGGGTGCCGCAGGGCTGCTATAATCGGCGCGGCCGAAAAGCTGCCCACGGCGCTGCCAGGGCGCCCTCGGAGGTGAACTCCCGCAGGCCCCCGTGATAGTGGCAGGCCGGGAAGCCTGCAGTTCATCAGCCCGACCAAGGGGCCGATGAGCTTTGACGCGATGTTTGCCGACATGATCGACTACGTCAGGCAAGCCCCGGAGTCGACCTACCGGATCATTGTCGGCACGGACTCCCAGCTGCGGGAAGAGACCAGCTTCGTCACGGCCGTCATCATTCATCGGGTGGGCAAGGGGGCCCGCTATTACTACACCCGCGCCCGGGAGCTGTTCAGCCGAAGCCTGCGCCAGCGGATCTTCTACGAAGCCGCTCGAAGCCTGCAGGTGGCGGGGCTGCTTGCGTCCAGGCTGGCGGCCAACGGATATGCGGACTTCGACATCGAGATCCATCTGGATGTGGGGCGCCGCGGCGACACCCGAGACCTCATCCGCGAGGTCGTGGGCATGATCACGGGAAGCGGGTTCGACGCCCGCATCAAACCTGAGGCCTTCGGGGCCTCCAAGGTCGCCGACAAGTACACCAAGTAACACGTAACCCGACGCCTGCCGCTTTCCCGCCGCAATCCCACGGCGCAGGGGCGTGCCTTTCGGGCCTTTGCCCCACACGGGGTACTTGAGTGCGGCATACCCTGGTCCCGCCATGACGCAGGATGTACCCTCCGGCCGCAGGCGGGTGCGTCTCGTGCTGGACGGCCGGCTGGTCAGGAATGCCTCCGTTCGCCCCTCGGGAGGAACTCTGTGGCTCGACGCCGCCCTGGTCGCCGCCCGCTGGGGTGCGCAGCTGGACGTGGGCGAAGACGTCTTGGGCTGGCGGGACACCCGAAGTTCGCGGACCCTGGTTTTCCGCCGGGGCTGTCCCCGGGCAGAGGCCGGCGGTCAGGCCATCGCCCTGTCGGGTCCTCCCGACTGGTCGAGCGGCGCCCTGTGGCTTCCCGTGGACGCCGTGGCGGCCGCCGGCGACGCGCGTTGGTCCGTGGACCGGAGGTTGGGAGTGCTCTTTTTGACCCGCACCGACCCCTACCTCCAGCCGGCCCGTATCCTCATCGACCCGGCCCATGGCGGCCGCGAGAGCGGCGCCCGGCTTACCGACGGAACACCGGAGAAAGAGCTGAACCTGGCCGTGGCCCGCCGCCTGGCGAACCTGGCGCTGGCAAGCGGCGCAGCGGTGGCGCTGACCCGTTCCGGCGACCAAACGGTCTCGGCCTCGACCCGTCGCCGGCTTGCCAGGCAGTTTCAGGCCACAGTGGTGCTGAGCGTTCACCACCTCGCTCGCCGTGACGGGCCGCCGGCGGCGGAGGCCTACTACGCGCCCGAGGGTGACAGCCGTCGGCTTGCTGCCGCCCTCGTGGCCGCCCTGGCAGGAGAGATGGGGGTTGTGGGCCGCAGCATCAGTCCTGCCGGCGTAGGGCTGCTCGGGGAGTTGCCATGCCCGGGGGCGCTCACCCAGCTGGGGTGGCCGGCGGGCTCCGAGAGGGGGCACGAGCCCGACCTTCCGTGGTGGCAGCTGCGGGAGGCGTTAGCCCTTCTGAGCGGGCTGCGCGCCTACTGCAGTCAGGCGGACCGTGACTCGGTCGCCTGGCCCTCGGCCCCGATGTGAAGGAGGCGGGCCCCGGGCCGGGGAGCGGGCCCCGGGTGGCGGTCGTGCGCGGGTGCTCCGAGGGCCTCGTGGGAGGGAGCACGGGCAGGGCCCCCGGGAGAGCGCATATACCGTCTGGGGTCGAGGGAGGGGAGGCTGGGATGGCCAGAGCCCTGGGCCCCAGGGCGCGCGGCCCCGCCGTTGGCCTGTTGCAGGAAAGGCTGGCCGTGCTCGGGTTCTACGTGGGTCCCATCGACGGGATCTACGGAGAGCTGACCCAGGACGCGGTACGCCGGTTCCAGAAAGCGTATCGCCTCACCTGCGACGGAGTCGCGGGGCCCCAGGTGTGGTCCGTCCTGCAAGACCCCATGCTCGCGGCTTTTGGCGGGGAAGTCCGTGCCGCCGGTGAGCAACTCCATGGCCTCGCCCTGCCGGCCGCCTTCCCCGAACCTGTGCAGGCGCCGGGCGGCATGCCGGCCTGCCGGCTGCTTGTGGGGTGGGAACTTCTCGGTGACACCCCTTTGCCTGCCCAGCAGTCGGAGGGCGCCTTCGGGCCCCTGTCGGGCTGGGTGCGAGCCTGGGGCGAGTTGGTGGTGAGGCCGGGGGGCCGTCCGGCCTGGGTGCAGCTCGTGCCCCAAGCCCCGGCCCCCGTGGGGTTCCTGACGGTGGACGCGCTGCGAGTCGATCTGCGTCTTCCTGCTCCCCTGGCCCGCCTGGCGGCCGGAAAGGCGGCCCGGGCCGTGCAGGCAGCCCGCACCCGCCGAGTGAGCCCGGACGGAGCCGCCTCCACCCCGGCGCCCGTCCTTCTCTTGACGGCCGGCCGGTGGGAAGCCCCCTGGGCGGAGCCGCCGGGGGGGACGCCGGTGGGCCCCCTGTTTCACCTGGCACGCCTGCTGGCTCGCCGTCACCGGGTTTGGGTCTCTCTGCCGGCACCGGCACCTGGCCGGGCATCCGCCCGCAGCCTCTTCTGGTGGGGCTATCAGGTGGGCCGCCTTGCGGGAGCGGTAGAGCGGCTGGTGGCCTGGCTTTCCCCGCCGCTGCCGCAGGAGGTGGTGCCCCCTCTGGAGGGCCTCAAGCCGTGGGTTCGGGGGGTGGCGGCCTTCAGCCCCCCGTGGAGGGTGCTTTTGGGGTTTGACCTCGCGCCCTGGTGGTATCCGTCGGGGGAAGCCACACCGACGCCTTCGCCCCGGCGCCTGTCCCATGCCGAGGCGGTGGTTTGGGGCTGGCGGCTGCGCCGTGCAGGAGGCGCCCGGACCGCACCCGGCTGTGGCCAGGAGCCGTCCCAAACGGGTGAGCTGGGATGCCGGGATGCCGCGTGGGTGCGCGCCCTTGCCCGGTGGGTGCACTGGGCGGGGCTCGGCGGGGTGATGGTGGCCGGAGTGCATCGAGCCGATCCCCGGGCCCGGGAGGCGCTTCAGTCCGCATTGCCCCCGCTTCTTGTCCGGCCCTCGGGCATATGGATGATAGGGGAACGGGACGGCCCGTCCGTCCCGCCAGACGGTCTCGCCGCAAAAGCGTAGGGCGGTCGGCAGAGGGCCGTCCGCCAGGAGGAGGGGCCAGGCCTTGCCGGTCAGGTTTAAGGAGGAGCCGGTCATGCTGACCCGGCGGCTGGAAGAGCGCACGGTGGACGCCTCCGCGTCGGGCAGCGTTCGCCTGGGCGCCGAGCTTCCGGATGCGGGGCAGGTGATCCGATGGCAGGCGTTTGCGACCGTGGACCGGGTGGGGACGGAGCCGGGCACCGGGCGGGTGGAGGCCCAGGGGCGGGTGCGGGTGTGGGCGGTCTACACCGCCCGGGGCAGCGAATCGTCGGACCCGCTGGGTGCGGTCTTTGGGGGGCACCTGGAGGGGGAGCCTCGATGGATGGCCTGGATGGATGCGCCGGCCAGCTCCGTTCCCACCGTGTGGGATGTCCGGGTGCAGGTGCGGGACGTCGAGGGCCGCTTTCGGGCCGACGGCCGTACGGCCGACGTGGACGTGGTGCTGTCGGTCACCTTCTCCGGGGCCGAGCGCCAAACCACCTCTCTGGTCACCCACGCCTGGGCGACGCCTCCCGATCGCCTGGAGGTGGTCTCGGCGCCGCTGCGGCTGCAGGTGCTGCTGGATGCCGAGCGCAGCCGTTTTAGCGTCAGCGAAAGCCGGGCGCTGGACCTGCCGGCCGGGGCCGGCACCCGGTTTCGGGTTCTGGACGTGCGGGCGACGCCGTCGATCACCCAGGTGGAGGCGAAACCGGGCGCGGTGGTGGTGCGGGGGGAGATCGGCTACGAGCTTCTGTACGCTGTACAGCGCTCGTCCCGCACCGGCGCGGCCGCCGGCGATGAGACTCCGATTGCGGACGCCGGACTGCTCGCCTCCGAGCCGGAACAGCCGCCGGCCACCGAGTCGTCCCCGGCGCCTTCCGGCCGCCACTGGGAGGCCGCCCTGGCCAGCTGGTCGTCCGCCGAACCCTTCGTGGTCACCGTACCCCTGGCGAACTCGGGCCCGGCGGCTTCCGGGCGAGCCTTCGCCACCGTAAGCGACGTGGTGGTGCGTGCGGCTCCCGCAGAAGGGATCGTCCACGTCACCGCCGAGGTGGACCTGGCGGTCCATGTCTACGGCGCCCGGACCCTGCCGGTGGTGACGGATCTCCGGCCGTCGGAGCCCACCGAGGTGGAACAGCGCAGGGTCTCACTCGGCCTGGAGAGCTACCTGGGCGAGGGGCGCCGAACCTTCTCGGCCCAGGCGACGGTGGAGCTGCCTGCCGGCGGGGCTGCCGTCGACCGGGTGCTGTGGTGCGGGGCCCGGGTGGAGTCGGTCAGCTGGCGCCCCGAGGGCAGCCGCCTGCAGGTCTCCCTCACCTTGAGCCCGTGGATGTACTACCTGCCGTACCGGCCCGATGCGCGCACCGGGGGGCTGGTCTTCATGGCCTGGCCCTCCGCCATGGCCGTGGAACAGGCGGTCGCCATGGGCGAGCTGAAGCCCCAGGCCCAGGCTACGGTGGGGGTCGTGAACCTGCTGGCCGAGGCCGACCTCATCAACCGCCAGACCGTGGAGTTCACGGTCAGCGGGATGGTGGTGGCCGAGGCAAGGCTGGGCGGCGAGCAGGAGGTGGTGGCCGAAGCGGTGGTCGCCGCACCCCAGGAGCAGCCGCCACCTTTCTTCTACCTGGTCGTCACCCAGCCGGGCGACACCCTGTGGAAGCTGGCCCGACGCTACCGGACCTCGGAACAGGCCATCGCCCAGGCCAATCCGAGCCTGGCCAACCTGGCGGCCACCGCGCCGCTGGGCCCGGGACAGAGGCTGTTCATACTTCGCTGACCACCTCAAGAGGTGGGCCGGCGCGGTGCGGCGGGGAGCCGCCGGCGGACTGTGGGGGCTTCGAGCGGGCAAGACGGGGGCAGAAGCCATCCGGCTGGTGCAAACGGGCAGGCAGACAGGCCCTGCGCGGTTGATGGGCCCTCCCGGCCATGCTAAGCTAATGGGAGAGGCTGTCAGGCTGCCGCAGGAGGAGACTGGATGCCCGAGGCCGCGCCGGCACCACCCGGCGAGCTATCTCACATATTGGTGCTGCAGTTGTGTCCCATCGGCGATACCCTCTTCGGCACCCCTGCTCTGCGGGCCCTGCGGTACCGCTACCCGCAGGCCCGCATCACGGTGGTCACCTGGGCCGCCAACCGGGAGGTGCTGGCAGGCAACCCCCATATCCACCGCCTGGTGCTGGTCCGAAGCGCCCTCCGGCTGCCTCGGGCGCTCTCCAGGCTGGCCGAGGAGAATTTCGATGCGGTGGTGGGGCTGTCCAACATCGGCAGCTGGCTGACCCTGTTCACCTCTTCTCCGGTGCGGGTGGGCTTCAGCAGCCAGACCCTGGGCTGGCTGTACACGGCCCAGGTGCCGGACCGGAGGGACCGCCACGCGGTGGATTACTGCCTGGACGTGGTGGCGGCCCTGGGCGCCTCGCCCCGGGGACGCCACCTGGAGATCGCGTTGGGCGAGGCGGACCGCGAGTTCGCCTCGCGGATGCTCGGACCGGAGCAGGCGGGGGGGAGCCCACCCCTGCGGGTGGCCATCCATCCCGGCGGGCGCCATTTCCCGGCCAAGCGGTGGTCCGTCGCCGGCTTCGCGGAGGTGGCCGACTACCTGGCCGGGCAGTACGGCGCGCAGGTGGTGCTGGTGGGCGGGCCCGACGATGTGCCCCTGGCCGAAGCCATCGCCGAGCTGTGCCGGCTGGCCGAGCCGGTGGTTACCGCAGGCCGCAGCACCCTCAAGCAGACCGCGGCCATCATTGAGCGCTGCGACCTTTTCGTGGGCAACGATTCAGCCCCCGCCCATCTGGCCGCTGCCGTGGGCACCCCCGCCGTGGTGTTGTTCGGGCCCACCAGCGTGGATAACTTTGGGCCCCTGGGCCCCTTCGACGTGGTGGTTCGCCGGGAGCTTCCCTGCAGCCCCTGTTTTCGGTGGCTGGGAGGCAGCATGCAGCACCTGACCAGCCTGCGCACCCTGGAGTGCAACGCGGAGTGCATGCGCTCCATCACCCCGCAGGCGGTGGTGGCGGCCATCGAGCGTCAGCTGGACCGGCTGCAGCTTCGCACCGCTCGCCGCCTGGAGCGGCCGGCGTGGGTGGCTGCCGGCCTGGAGACGGCCAGCCCGGGGGCGGGGCTGCCGGCAGGGCGCGCCGACGGGAGGCCTTCGCGCCGCCCTGTCTTCGGCTGGCGCAGGCTGCGGCGGCCAATGTCCCGCGGGGGCGGTCTGAGGGTGGTCTCCCGACTTGGGGGTGCGGGCCGAGAGCCGGTTTTCCACAAGGTCCAGGAGTTCGAGGAGCTGTGAGGGAAAAGCCTGCTTTGGGGCGGTTATCCCGCCGGGCCATCCGGCGGGGCGCGGCGGTGGCCTTGATGACGGGGGCGGCGGCGCTGGCCGCCCTCGCCGTTTTGGGAGGAAACGGCGACTCTCCCATCCGCACCCTGGCCATGGTGGACCCGGCGTATCTGGCCGTGGCGGGCGCGCTGACCCTGGGCTCCTGGTGGCTGCGGGTGGCCCGCAACCAGCTGCTTCTGGCCGCCCTGGGCAGGCCCGTGGGCACGGGCCGCATGCTTCGGTACTTCCTGGCCAGCGCGTTCGTCTCCCACGTGACCCCCACCAGCACCGGAGGGGTGCCGGTGTTCGTCTACCTGCTCACCCGAGAGGGTCTCACCGCCGGCCAGGCGGCCGCGGTGGCCGTGATCGACTCCGGGCTGGTCGCGGTTTGGCTGCTGGCAGGGTGGCCGGTGGTGTTGGCGCTGGAGGGGCTGTTGGGGCCGGCTACGGGCGCCGGCCTGACCGCGGCCGTCCTGGGAGCGCTGGCCCTGGTGAGCGGCCTTTTGCTGTGGGGCCTGGCCCGTCCCCGGGGCCTGGCCGCCCTGCTCCTGAGGGTCGGGCGGGCCGCCGGGAGAAGCTGTGGGCCCGGCCGGCGGCCGTGGGTGCGCCGAGCCTTCCTCCGGCTGGCCAGGGAGACCCTGCGGTTTGGCAGGGCCCTTCGATTCTTCGTCCTCAAACGGCCCTGGACCCTGGCGGGAACCGTGGTGCTGACCGGCCTCTACTGGGCCGGATACCTTTCCATCGCCTGGGCGGTGGTTCGGGGGCTGGGCGGTCGGCCGGAGTGGACCCCGTTGGCCCTGCGACAGCTGGCGTTCAATCTGGCTCAGGTCTTCATCCCCACGCCGGGTGGAAGCGGGGGCGCGGAGCTCTTGATGGGGTACCTTTTGCGGGGGTTCGTGCCCGCATCTCGCCTGGCGGTGGCGGTGGCGGTGTGGCGGCTGTACACGTTTTACGTCAGCCTGGCTGTGGGCGGGGTACTTTTGCTTCGAACCCTGCGGCTGGCCCTAAACGACGGAACGGCTGGCCCGGCTCCGTCTCCTTCCGTGGCGCAGGCAGGTCGGCCCGGGCGGGAGGCCGAAGTTGGCAGCGAAGCCAGGCTCTCCGGGCGAGGTGATGGGAAGTGGGCACCGTCGCCGGCCAGGGGCGGGGGGCCGGGAAGGTGGCCCGAGACGGGCAGGTCACGGCGGCGGTCCCGGTAAGCCTGCGGGCGGCCGACGTGCTGTCGCTGGTGCGGGAAGCGAGCGGCCGGCGCGTGGCGGTGATCGGGGACGTGATCGTGGACCGCTACGTCTACGGCGAGCCCGTCCGCATCTCCAGGGAGGCCCCGGTTCTCATCCTGCGCTACACGGGGGAGGAGGAACGCCCCGGGGGAGCCGCCAATGCGGCCGCCAACGCGGCCGCCCTGGGAGCCCGGGTGTCGGTGGTGGGCCTGGTGGGGGCCGACGGCCCGGGACGGCGACTGGGGCGGATGTTGCAACGTCGCGGCCTCTGTGTGGAGCTGGTGGAGGATCCCGGTCGCCCCACTACCGTCAAGACGAGGGTGGTGGCCGCCGGGCGGCAGGCTGCCCGTCAGCAGGTGCTCCGGATCGACCGGTGGGAGGCGGAGTTCCCGGAGGCCTCTGTGCGCCGCCGCCTGGCCGACGCCGCCCGACAGGCGGTCCAGGAGGCCGATGCAGTCATCCTGTCCGAGTATGGGGGCGGCGCCCTGAGCCCCGAGGTGGTGGAGGCGGCGTTGGCCGCGGCGGCGCGACGGGCGACCCCGGTGGTGGCCGACTCCCGCTACCGTTTGCTGGAGTTTCGCGGGGTTCATGCCGCCACCCCGAATCTGCCCGAGGCCGAGGCGCTCATCGGCCGGCGCATTGGCTCCGAGCAGGAGCTGGTGGCGGCCGGGCGGGAGCTGCTTGCGCGCCTTGGCGCGCGGGCTTTGGTCTTGACCCGGGGCGATGAAGGGATGTCGGTTTTCCTGGCGGGAGACCAGCCGCCTTTGCGCCTGATGCCCTACCGCCCCAAAGAGGTGTACGACGTGAGCGGAGCAGGGGACACGGTGGTGGCGTCCGTGGCCCTGGGGCTGGCGTGCGGCGAGGACCGGTTGGTGGTCGCATGCCTTTTGGCCGATCTGGCCGCCGGGCTGGTGGTGGGCAAGCAGGGCGTGGCGGTGCCGGACCTTGACGAGCTGCGGGAGGCTGCCCTGCAGTGGCAGCCGGAGGGGTACCGATACGCAACCTCGCCCGGTGCAGGGTCGGTCCGGCCCTGGGCGACGGCGGACACGACGGCGCGGCAGGAGGAGCCTCCTTGACCGCAAACCCTTTGGAGCCACCCGACGACAGCGCCCGGCGCGTGGTGACCGTCGACGAGGCGGTCGCCTTCGCGCAAGCCGTGCGCAAGCGGGGCGGCACGGTCGCCTTCACCAACGGGTGCTTCGACCTGCTGCACGCCGGGCACGTGCACCTGCTGGAGCGGGCAAGGGGGCTCGCCTCCGCGCTGGTGGTGGGGGTCAACGACGATGCGGGGGTGCGCCGGCTCAAGGGCGAGGGTCGGCCGCTGGTTTCAGCCGGCGACCGGGCGCGGGTGGTGGCCGCGCTGCGGGCGGTGGATCGGGTGGTGATCTTTTCGGAGCCCACGGCCGACGCTCTCATCGCGCGGCTTCGGCCGGACGTCTACGTCAAGGGCGGAGATTACGGGGACAAGCCCCTGCCGGAGCGGGAGACGGCAGAGGCGGTGGGGGCGAAGGTGGTCATCGTTCCCCTGCTCCAGGGGCGTTCCACCAGCGGGCTCGCTCGCCGCCTGACCCGGCAGGGCAGCGGGCCGGCCCTGCCATGGGCGTGAAGGAGGAAGGCAGCTTGATCGTCACCGTGGTGGGCAGCTATCCCAAACTTTCCGAATCGGGCGGACCCAATCTGCGGCGCACCATCAACCGGTTCGAGGAGGGGCTCGCCTCGCCCCGCGACGTGGAAGAGGTGACCGTGGCCACCATCCGGCGGGTGATCCGGGAGCAGGAGGAGGCCGGGGTGGAGCTCGTCACCGACGGGCAGGTGCGCTGGGACGATCTGGTCACCCCGGTCGCCCGGGACCTGGGCAGCGTGGACATCGGCGGGCTGGTGCGCTTCTTTGACAACAACGTCTACTACCGCCGGCCCGTCATCAAGGGCCGGGTCTGGTTTCGAGGCTCCTCCCTGGTCTTCGAGGCCCGCCAGGCCGTCACGATGGCCCGACGGCCCGTGAAGGCCGTGTTGCCCGGGCCGTACACCCTGATGCGCCTTTCCCTCAACGAGCACTATTCGCGGACAACCGACCTCATCTCGGACCTGGCCGCCAACCTCAACCTGGAAGCTCGTGCCCTGGCCGAGGCCGGGGTGGCCATGGTACAGTTCGATGAACCCTCCCTGGTCTTCGGCGCGCCCGCGGACGACGTGCGGTTGGCCCGGGAGGCGATGGCGGCGGCCGTGGACGGGCTTTCGGTTCCCACCGCGCTGTACACGTACTTCCGGGATGCGGGCCCGCTGTTCGAAGCCCTGGCCGAGTTCCCCGTGAGCGTGGTGGGGTTCGATGCGGTCAGCAGCCCGGGCGTGGTCGAGCGGCTCGCCCGGGAGGGGTATCCCCGGGCGGTGGCGCTGGGCCTGGTGGATGGGCGAGAGTGGCGGCTGGAGGACGCCCGGGAGCTGGCGGGTGCCATCGAGCGGGTTGCGGCCACGGTCGGCTCCGAGCGGCTGTACGTCAACCCCAGCTGCGGCCTCGAGTTTTTGCCCCAGGGGCGGGCCCTGGCCAAGCTGCGCCGCCTGCGGGAGGCGGTGGACCTGGCCACCGGCACCCCGAAGCAAAGCCCCTAAAGTCCGGAAGGGAGCGGTGGGGATTTGGCCACCCTTCAGACGACCAGCGTGGGAAGCTTCCCCAAGCCGGCATACCTGCTCAAGGCCCGCAGCCAGCGGGCCCGGGGGGAGATCGGCCCGCAGGAGCTGGCGGCCCTGGAGCGCCGGGCCACGGAGGAGTGCATCCGGCTGCAGGAACGGCTGGGCATCGACATCCTGGTGCACGGCGAGATGGAGCGTGGCGACATGACCACCTACTTCGCCGACCAGCTGGACGGGTATGCGCCTGGTGGCCTGGTGCGCTCGTACGGAAACCGCTACTACCGAAAGCCGGTGGTGGTGGGCCCCATCGGGCGGCGGGCCCCCATGGCCCTGGAGGCGTTCAAGCTGGCCCAGTCCATGACCGACCGGCCCGTGAAGGGGATGTTGACCGGCCCGTACACCATGGCTGACTGGTCCTTCAACGACTACTACCCCACCCGGCGCGCCCTGGTTCTGCGGATGGCGGAGGTGGTTCGGGAGGAGGCGGCCGATCTGGCGGCTGCCGGCGCGCGGTACATCCAGATCGACGAGCCTGCCATCTCCACCCGCCCCGAGGAGATCGACCTGGCCATCGAGGCTCTGGGCATCGTGACCCGCGGGCTGTCCGCCCACACCATCACCCATATCTGCTACGGCCATTTCGAGGCCATCTACCCGCGGATGCTGGATCTGCCCGTCGACCAGCTGGACCTGGAGGCCGCCAACAACCAGTTCGCGATCCTGGAGCTTTTCCGGCGACACCGGCCCCACAAGGAGATCGCCCTGGGCGTGGTGGACGTGCACAGCCATCTGGTGGAAAGCGTGGAACAGATCAAGAAGGGTATCTACAGGGCCTTAGAAGTGCTCTCCCCCGAACAGCTCTACGTGGATCCCGACTGCGGCCTGAAGACCCGCACCTGGGAGGAGGCCGAGGCGAAGCTCGCTCACATGGTGCAGGCGGTGCGTGAGGTGAAAGAGGAGCTGGGCCTGTCGTGACGGCAGCCGAGCGGCTCGCCGAGCCCCGGCTTTTGCTGGCCGACGGCGCCATGGGGACGCTGCTGTACGCCCGGGGCGCGTCGCCCGAGGGTTCCTTCGACCTTCTCAACCTGGAGCACCCGGAGCTGGTGCGTCAGGTCCACCAGGATTACATCTTTGCCGGCGCGGAGATGATCACCACCAACACGTTCGGGGCCAACCGTATCCGCCTGGCGGCCTACGGACTGGCGGACCGGGTGCGCCCCATCAACGTCCATGGCGTCAAGGTGGCCCGCAACGCCCGGGAAATCGCGGGGGTGCCGGTCTTCATCGCCGGCGACATCGGCCCCGTCGGCAAACCCATGCAGCCTTTGGGGCCCCTGAGCGAGCAGGAGGTGTTCGACGCCTTTCGCGAGCAGGTGGAGGCGCTCCTGGCCGGCGGCGTGGACCTGTTCGTGATTGAGACCATGTCGGACCCCCGGGAACTGGTGCTCGCCGTACAGGCCGTGCGCCAGCTCTCCCGCTTACCCGTGGTGGCCCAGCTGAGCTTTTCGACCGAGGGGCGAACCCTCTACGGGGCTTCCCCGGAGCAGGCCGCACAGGCCCTGCAGCAACTGGGGCAGGATGCCCGGCCTGACGTGGTAGGCGTCAACTGCGGCACCGGGCCCATCCCTGTGCTGGAGGCGGTGCGCGCGCTTCGGGAGGCGGCCTGGCCGGGCGTGCGGCTTTGCGCGATGCCCAACGCGGGTCTGCCCACCCGGGTGGGCGACCGGTTCATGTACATGGCCATCCCGGAGTATTTCGCAGGCTTCGCACGGCAGTTTGCCGCCGAGTCCGGCGCGGCCATCGTCGGGGGTTGCTGCGGCACCACGCCCGAGCACATCGCCGCCATGCGGCGCGCGCTGGACGAGTTGGGCCACAGGCTTCCTCCCGAATGGGCCTCGGCCATCCCGCAGGCGGCCAGGGCGCAGCCCGCCTCTTCGCTCGTCGTTCGCCCGGCCGTCGGGTCGGCACGGGGACCGGCGAGCGGCGGGGCCACGGCCCCCGGTTCGGCTTCGCCCGCCGCCTCGGCTCAGGAGAAAGCCGCAGCAGGGGCCCCCGGGCAGGATACCCATGGGGAGGGCCGGCTTCCCTCCAGCAGCCTGTTTGGCCGGGCCCAGGGCCGCTTTGTGATCAGCGTGGAGCTGGACCCGCCCCGGGGGCCGGTGCCCCATAAGGTGCTGGCCGGGGCCAGGGCGGTGCGGGAGG
>CAYQLT010000003.1:2379-76175 GCA_964418425.1 uncultured Clostridia bacterium | reverse complement strand
CCCCGGGGGCCGGTGCCCCATAAGGTGCTGGCCGGGGCCAGGGCGGTGCGGGAGGCAGGCGCGGACGCGGTCAACGTGGGCGACAGCCCCATGGCCCAGGTGCGCATGTCGTCCCTGGCCACCGCTCACCTCATCCAGCGGGAGGCGGGCATCGAGACCATCCTGCATTTCACGACCCGGGACCGTAACCTGATGGGCATCCAGGCCGACCTCCTGGGCGCCTACGCCATGGGGATCCGCCACATCCTGGCCCTGACGGGCGATCCCCCCGGTCTGGGCAACTACGCGCATGCCACCGCCGTCTACGACGTGGACTCCATCGGGTTGGTGCGCATCCTCAGCCAGCTCAACGCCGGCGTGGACGTGGCCGGCCGCAGCATCGGGCGCGCCACCGACTTCGTCATCGGGGTGGCGGTCAACCCCGCCTCCGTGGACGTTGAGACCGAGCTTGTGCGCTTTCGGCGCAAATTGGAGGCCGGCGCCCACTTTGCCATGACCCAGCCCCTGTTTGACCTGGATGTGCTGCTCCGCTTCTTGGACCGCCTCGGCGGGTGCCCGATCCCGGTGCTCTTGGGGGTTTTGCCGCTGCGCAGCCACCAGCACGCCGAGTACCTGCACCACGAGGTACCCGGGATCTTCATCCCCCAGGCGCTGCGGGATGCGCTGGCGGCGGCAGGGGACCGGGCCGAAGAGCTGGGCATGCAGGCGGCCCTGGAGGTCGCGATGGCCGCCCGGCCCTACGTGGCCGGGGTCTACGTCATCCCCTCCTTCGGCCGCTACGAACAGGCGTGCACCCTGGTGAAGGTGCTGAGGCACTCCGTGGCGGCTGAGGCGACGCCCGCTTAGCCCCACAGCCCCCGCAACACGAAGGCGACGTTGGCCGGCCGCTCCGCCAGGCGGCGTATGAGGTACGGGTACCAGTGGGTTCCGAAGGGTATGTAGATGCGCACCGGCAGGCCGCGCTCCGCCAGCCGCTTCTGCAGGCGGGGCTTGACGCCATACAGCATCTGCAGCTCCCACCGGCCCCCCGCGCCGAGCCGGGTTGCCGCCTGGATCGCGTAGTCGATGATAGCCTCGTCGTGGGTCGCAACGGCCACGAAGGCACCGCCCTCCAGGGCGATGCGGATCAGGTGGCGGAAATTGCGGTCCACGTCGCGTTTTTTCGCAAACGCCACCGAGGGCGGCTCGTTGTAGGCCCCCTTGCACAACCGCACGTTGAGCCGCAGGGGCAAAAGGGCGCGCAGGTCCGCCTCCGACCGGTAGAGGTAGGCCTGTAGCACCGGCCCGACGTGCCCCGGGAACTCGGCGATCAGGGCCCGGAAGACCTCCAGCGCGGGGTCAACCAGGAAGGACTCCTCCATGTCCAGGCGCACGAACCCCCCCAGCTCCCGGGCCCTGGCCACCACCTCCCGGGCAAGCTCCAGGCACCGGGCCGCATCCAGGGTCAGGCCGAACTGGCTTAGCTTGAGCGACACGTTGGGGGCAAGCCGGGCCTGCGCCAGAGCGCTCAAAATCCGGCAATACATGCGGGCCGCCTCGGTCGCCATGGCCAGGTCGGTCACCTTTTCGCCCAGGTAGTCCAGAGTCGCCATAAGCCCCTGCGAACGAAGCGCCTGAGCCGCCCGTATCCCCTCCTCCAGGGTTTCGCCGGCCACGAACCGCCGGGCGCCCAGGCTGAGCCCGTGACGGGTCAGGAGCCGCACAACCCGAGGGCGGGCGGCCAGGCCCAGGATGACGCGGCGGTATGCCATCCCTGCCCCGAGCAAACCTCTCACCTGCCATCGTCCAGGCGCTTCCAGTATACATCTTCCGGGCCCGCCCCACAGGATCGGGCCGCCTCGGGTGGTAACACTATGGCTGCCGCCCGGAAGGGGGCTGATCGGGGTTGCTGGAGTTTCTGCGGCCCCTCGCCCAGGGTGGGGGCAAGATGGTGCTGGCCGTGCTGGACGGCCTGGGAGGGCTTCCCCACCCGGAGACGGGCCTGACGGAGCTGGAGGCGGCCCGCACGCCCAACCTGGATGCCCTGGCCGCCGAGGCATCCTGCGGACTGTCCGTGCCGGTCTCAGCGGGGATCACCCCCGGCAGCGGACCCGGGCACCTGGCCCTGTTCGGGTACGATCCCCAGCGCTACACGGTGGGGCGGGGGGTGCTGTCAGCGCTGGGGGTGGGGCTTGAGCTGGGGCCCAGCGACGTGGCGGCGCGAGCCAACTTTGCGACCCGCCGCGGGCCGATCATCGTCGACCGGAGGGCCGGACGCATCGACACCGCCGAGTGCCGGCGATTGGCGGACCACCTCAACAAGCGCCTTCGCATCCCGGGCGTGCAGGTCCACGTGGAGCCCGAGATGCAGTACCGGGCGGTGGTGGTGTTCCGGGGGCCGGATCTGGACCCTCGGGTCAGCGATTCCGACCCGCAGCAGACGGGGGTGCCGGCCCGGGAGGTTCAGCCTCTCGTCCCGCAGGCGGCCCGCATGGCGGAGGTGGCCAACGAGTTCCTGCGCCAGGCGTGGCAGGCCCTGGAAGGCGAAGGCCAGGCCAACGCCTTGCTGCTGCGGGGTTTCGACCGCGAGCCGGGGTTTCCCCGGCTTGGCGATCTCCTGGGCATTCGGGCGGCGGCAGTGGCTCATTACCCCATGTACAGGGGGCTCGCCCGGCTGGTGGGCATGGAGAGCTTCGAGGTGGGGCCCGACCCCCAGGAGGCCGTCGCCCGGGCTTTGGAGCTTTGGGAGCGCTTCGATTTCCTGTTCGTCCACTTCAAGGGGACGGACAGCGCCGGGGAGGATGGGGACTGGGCGCGCAAGAGCCGGGTGATCGAGAGCGTGGATGCGGCTCTGGCCCCGCTCATCGCGCGCCGCCCGGAGGTGCTGGTGGTGACGGGGGACCACTCGACGCCGGCGGCCCTTCGCTCCCACAGCTGGCACCCTGTGCCTCTGCTCTTGTGGAGCCCTGCCGCCCGGCGCGACCGATGGATCCGCAAGTTTGGGGAGAGCGAGTGCGCCCGGGGCAGCCTCGGCCATGTGCGGGCGGTGGACATCCTCCCGCTGATGCTGGCGCACGCCGGGCGGCTTGCCAAGTTCGGGGCATGAGGGTGAAGTGGACATGAAAGCTCCCGGAAGGGTGGCCGAGGGGGGCGGCGGGGGTTCCCGCCGGTCGGCGGCGTGGGTGGCTGCGGCCATCATGCTACTCCTGCTGGGCGTGTGGGTGTGGCGGCCCGGCGGAGAGCAGGGGCCGGCCGGAGCGCCGCAGGACGACGAGGCGGCCCGGGCGGGGCCCCCCGCCGAGCAGGTTCCCGGGTTTGACGTGGAGGCTCCGGTGGCCATCCTGGTGGACGCTGAAACCGGGCAGGTTCTGTACGCCAAGGACCCCGATGCGCCTATGCATCCGGCGAGCCTGGTGAAGGTGATGACCCTGCTGGTGGCGTTGGACGCGGTGGAGCAAAAGTTCGCCTCCCTCGACGACCGGGTTCGGGCCAGCGCCCATGCGGAGGCGATGGGCGGTTCGCAGGTGTACCTCTCCCAGGGTGAGGTGCACACCCTGGAGAAGCTCCTGCGGGCCATCGCCATCGCGTCGGCCAACGACGCCAGCGTGGCGGTGGCCGAACACATCGCCGGCACCGAGGCGGCCTTTGTACGGATGATGAACCGCCGCGCCCGCGAGCTGGGCATGACCGGCACCACCTTCGTCAACTCCCACGGGCTTCCCCCGGAGGCGGGCCAGGATCCCAACCTGACCACGGCGCGCGACGTGGCGACGATGTCCCGGGAGCTGATCCGGCGGCATCCGGTGGTGCTGGAGTGGTCCTCCGTCCGGCGGGAGGTGTTCCGGGAGCGGCCGCGCTTTGTCCTGGAAAACACCAACCGGCTCATCGGCACGTACGAGGGCGCCGACGGGCTCAAGACGGGGTTCACCCAGGACGCCGGCTACTCGCTGGCGGCGACGGCCAGCCGGGACGGGCGGCGGCTCATCGCGGTGGTGATGGGGGCGTCCAGCGACGAGGCCCGGGTTCTTCAGGCCCAGCGGCTGCTGGACCTGGGGTTCCGGGCGTACCGGCCGGTGACGGTGGCGCTGGAGGGCGAGAAGGTGGGAACCCTGCGCCTGCGCACCGGCCAGCCGGAGGCGGTGGCGGTCCGGGCCGCCCAGACCCTGCGGGTCCTCACCCTCGGGGGCGACACCTCCGGCGTGAGCCGCAGGGTGGAGTTCCGCCAGGGCCTGGCGCCGCCCGTCAAAGAAGGGGAGGCGGTGGGGTGGGTGGTGGCCCTGTTGCACGGCCAGGAGGTGGCCCGGGCCCCGGTGTTGAGCGAACGAGCCATGGGGCGAGCGTCCGGGCTCACAGCCTTCGGCCGGTGGCTGCGCAACCTGCTGGGCGCGCTGGTGCCCGGAACGGGCGGCCTGGGGACGGTTCTCGGGTTGCCGAAAGCGCCTGGGCCAAGCTGAACCTGCTGCTGCGGGTTCTGGGGCGGCGGCCGGACGGCTACCACGAACTCGTAAGCGTCATGCAGACGGCCGGCCTGGCGGACCGGGTGCAGGTGCAGACCATCGAGGGGTCGCCGCCGGGATGGGTCGAGGTGGTGGCGGAGGGGCCCCAGGCGAAAGGGCTGGAGGCGGCCGGCATCCCGCTGCGGGAGCACCTGGAGGCCGGGTCCGCGGCGGTGGAGGGCTGCGGGCGCAATCTGGCGGCTCGAGCGGCCCGGGCGCTGCAGGCCCGATGCGGGCGGGCCGACGTGCCGGCGGTGCGCATCCGGGTGCACAAACGCATCCCGGTGGCAGCGGGGCTTGGGGGTGGGAGTTCGGACGGCGCGGCCGTGCTGCGGGCGCTCAACCGCTTGTGGGGGCTCGGTCTCACCTTGCAGGAGCTGGAGGTGGTGGCCGCGTCGGTGGGCGCCGACGTGCCGTTTTTGGTGCGGGGTGGCACGCAGCTGGCGCGGGGGATAGGGGAGCGGCTCATCCCGGTGGCCAGCCGGCTGCAGGCGTGGTGTGTGATCGTCTGCCCCAGGGTGAGCCTGGCGACGGCGGACGTTTACCGGGAGTGGGACCGGCTGGAAGGCAGGGGCGAGGGCGCGGGGGAGGGGGAAGGTCGGCGGGCCGTCCCCTGCGCGGAGGTTGAGGCCGAGGCGTCGGCCATGGTCCGGGCCCTGGAACAGGGCGACCTGGAGCGGGTCTGCGGGCTGATGGCCAACGACCTGGCGGAGCCTGCCCAGCGGCTGTGCCCGGCCATCGGGGCGGTGCGGGAGGCGCTGGTCGCCTGCGGCCTGGCGGGAGTGACGGTGAGCGGTAGCGGGCCGGCGGTCTTCGGGCTGGCTCCGGATCGCGGACTGGCCCGGCAGGCTGCGCATGCGGTGCGGCGGCGGCTTCAGCGGGAGAGAATCCCTTCCCGGGTGTGGACGGTTCGGGTCCCCCCTGGCGGCATGTCAGGGTCGTGATAGAATGTTCGCCAAGGCAGGGGTGTGCCTTGCCGGGGGTGAAGGGGGCCGCCACGCATGCCCGGACAGCTGGCGCCGCTCAGGCTGGACAATTACAAGCCCCTTCGGGAGCTGGTCTTCGAGGCGTTGAGGGAGGCCATCATCAGCGGGACCCTCAGGCCCGGCGAGCGGCTGATGGAGGTTCAGCTGGCCGACGAGCTGGGAGTCAGCCGTACGCCGGTGCGGGAGGCCATCCGAAAGCTGGAGCATGACGGCTTCGTGGTGATGATTCCCCGCAAGGGGGCCTACGTGGCCGACATGTCCCTCAAGGATGTGGCCGAGATCTTCGACGTGCGCCGGGCGCTGGAGGCGCTGGCGGCCCAGCTGGCCAGCGAGCGGGCCAGCGATGAAGACCTGGAGCGCTGCGAGCGAATCCTGGTGGAGTACGGGGAGTGCATCGAGCAGCTGGATACGGTCCGCCTCATCGAGGTGGACTCCCGGTTTCACGAGGCCATTTACCAGATGGCCGGCAACTCCCGGTTGCAGCAGATGCTCAACCTGCTGCGGGAGCAGGTACAGCGTTACCGCACCATGACCCTGTCCCACGGGCCTCGGATGAAGCGGGCTCTGGAGGAGCACCGGCGGATCCTGGAGGCCATCGCCGCCCGGGACGGGGAGCGGGCCGCCCGGCTGGCTCGAGAACATATCGAGAGCGCGGAGAACGCGCTGATGGAACTCATCGCGGGCGGCGACAAGCCTTCGGTGGCGCAAGGCGGGCCTGAACCGTTCTGAGCCGCCGCAGGGGTGCGGCGAAAGCGGGGAGAGAGATTGCAAGAGCCGGATAAAGGGCGCTGGTCGCTTCCGGAGCGGCTGGATGCCGTGGTGCTGGGCGGGGCGGACAACCGCGGGGCGCTTCGGGAGGCGAGCGCCGAGCCCTACGAGGCTCTGATCCCCATCGGCGAGGAGCCGATGATCGCTCACGTGGCGGCCGCGCTGAGCCGGGCGCGGCGTATCGGAAGCATCGTGTGCGTGGGGCCGCCTGCGGTGCTGGCGGCGGCGGCGCAGGCCTTGAACCGTCGGGGTGAAGGGAAGCGCCTTGTGGCTGTGGAAGCGGGCGGAAGCCTCCTGGAAAACCTCGAGCGGGGGCTGGCCGCGGCCCGAACCCCATACGCCGTGGTGGTCACCAGCGACGTCCCTCTGGTTGGAGCCCACATGGTGGACGACTTCGTGGCACGCTGCGAGCAGGCGCCCGAGGCCCAGGATGTATGGTATGCGGTGGTGGAGCGGTCCGTCGGGGAGGCTTGCTATCCCGGCGTGCGGCGCACATGGATGCGGCTGGCGGACGGCACCTTCACCGGCGGCAACCTGGCGGTGGTGGAGAGAGGGATCGTGCAAAGGACCCGGCCGCTCCTGGCGCGAGCCATTGAAGGCCGCAAAAGTCCCCTGGCGCTGGCCCGGCTGTTGGGCCTGGGCGCCTTGTGGCGGTTTTTGTGGGGGCGGCTGAGCGTGGCGGAGGCGGAGCAGCGGGTGGGGCGCATGCTGGGCATCCGCGGCCGGGCGGTCGTCACGCCGTACCCCGAGATCGGCATCGATGTCGATAAGCCGGCCGACCTCCTGCTGGCCCGCCGGCATCTGGCCCCACACCGGGGCGGCGCGGGCTGAAGAGGCCCGGCGGCCTGCTCCCGCCGCGCAAGGGGCGCAGCCGCCCGCCCCGGCTTTGATCCCGCCGAACAGGCCTGGTATACTGAAGCCTGCGCTGGGGCGTGGTGCAACGGCAGCACAGGGGACTTTGGATCCTCTGATCCTGGTTCGAATCCAGGCGCCCCAGCCAGCGTTTTTCTGCGACCGGCGGGTGCGGCAAGGTCTGGCACAGAAGCCGTGGGGCCGCGCGGTTCAGAGGTCCGTGACGTCGATGAGAAGCACGCGCTCGCGCCGGGCCTGCTCCCGTAGGTCAGCCGCGAAGCCGCTGCGGCTGAACAGGGCATAATGGAGCGTGGGCGGGCGCTTCCAGATCGCCGCCGAATGGGCGACCATCTGCTGCGCCTTGCGCTGGAGGTCCTCCAGTACGTTTAGCCCGACCGGCGACGTCCACCACTTCGCTTCTCCCAGGAGCAATTGCCCCTCCTCCACACCGAGGGCGACCACGTCGATTTCGGTGTTGCGATTCCACCAGCGCCCGACGCGGGACGGCGCGAACGGCAGCTCGCCCCGACGAGCAAGTTCGAGCACGTGCTGGCGAGCGATCTCCTCGAACGTCGCTCCGACGAATTCGTGGAGCCGAGGTCGAATGAAACGCTCAAGAACAAGCTCGGGCCCGACCGTTTCCAGCTCCGTCCGGTACGGGTAGACGAAGCGGAACCAAAACCTCAGAAACGGGTCCTTGATCCGGTAAATGCCCCGGCGGGAACGTTGCGGCGCCGGCTCGGTGACGGGCACCTCCCGTTGGACCAGCCCCATGGTCTGCAAGATGTCCAGGTACCGAGACGCTGCGGCACGGTCGGGGAGGTGGGCACCCCGAACGATCTCGTTGAGACGGGTCTTGCCGCCGGCGATGGCGGCAAGCAAAGAAAAGTAGTACGTCGGTTGGTGGAGCTCCTGGCTGAGCAAAAAGCGGGGCTCCTCAAAGAGGACGCCCTGTTTGCGCAGCACATGTCGAACGAGGGCGGCATCCAGGTCTTCCTCGCCCGACAGCAAAGTGAGGTATGCGGGCATCCCGCCGAAGGCAGCGTAGGCGACAACCCTCCAGGCCGGGCTGCGCTCGGGAAAGAAGCCTGCGGCCTGGCGGAACGTCATGGGCTCCAACTGGTATTGACCTGTCCGACGCCCGAAGAGAGGGCTTTTGTGTCCCAGGAGCTCTCGTTCCATGAAGCTGATGAGTGAGCCGCAGAGGATGAGTTTCAAGCGCGTGTGGCGCAGCGACGCGTCCCACACCCGCTGCAGCACCGATGGCATGGACCGCTCGCTCTCTACCAGGTACGGCACCTCATCCAGCACCACCAGCAAAGGCTCACTCATCGCTGCCTGGCCCATGAAGCGCAACAGGGCGTCCCACGAAGGGAAAGTGAAAGCGTCGGGGGGCTCGCCGTGCACCAGGGCCCATAGTCGCCGGGAAAGTTCCGCAATTTGGGCGGCTGCGGGCGCCTGGTCGGCCACGAAGAAGACGTGACGCCGGGATGCCGCAAAATGACGCAGCAGTTCGGTCTTGCCGACCCGGCGCCTGCCGTACAGGATGAAGAGGGAGGCGTCCGGTGCGCGGTACTGCTCCTCCAGCAACGCCAGCTCGGCCTCTCGGTCGACAAAGGCCGTGTGGATCACTTGCGTTCTCGCCCACCCGGGAAATTGGTCGCGGGATTAGTCTAATCTGGATTATACTCTCGTATGCCTTCCATGGCAGCCGGTGGAACGCCGCACGGGCGGTCGGCCCCGGGCCGCAGACCCGCGACCGTCAGAGCCTTTGGGTGCCGGGCGAGATCCTCCAGACGTTGTCCTGCGCCAGAGCTGCTGCGCCCGGCAGGTCGACGGAGATGCCCTTCACTTCGTAAGGGGATAAGTCGCTGCCGAAGGTGCCCTCCAGGCGCCGGCGGATGAGGTGGATGGCAAGGGGAGTGATGTCAATCCCGATCCACCGTCGCCGTAGCCTCTCAGCGACTGTCACCGTAGTCCCACAGCCGCAAAATGGGTCGAGGACGAGGTCTCCCTCGTCGCTGCTCGCCTGGATGATGCGCTCAAGTAAGGCTTCAGGCTTCTGGGTGGGGTAACCGAGCCGCTCCTTGGAGCCCGTTCGGGTGCCGAAACCAGGGATGTCGGTCCAGACGGCCCCGATGGTGCTCCGGGCTTCATCCAGGTAATACTTGACCCCCACCTTGCCGGTGGAGGATACGTACACCCGGCCCTGCTGCCGCAGTCGCTCCATGCTCTCGTCGGTGTAGTCGCCCCGCTGGACCACCTTGAATCGCCCGCGCGCGTCCCTGTAGCGGTACGCCTTCTTCTGCTTCTCGGTCAGCTCCGTGTAGAGCTGGCGAAACTTCATCTGCTGCGAGCGGGAGTACAGGAGCAGCACATCGAAGTTTCTGGGCCACTGCCGGCTCACCCGCTTGGCGCCCTTGCCCGCCGGATCCCGAACCCACACGATCTCGTTTCGGAACATGGACGGGCCAAACAGCGTGTCCAGCACCAGCTTCAGGTAGTGGCTCGCCTTGGTGTCGCAGTGAAGGTACAGGCTCGCGGTGGGTTTCATCACCCGGCGCAGCTCCACAAGCCGGGGGGCCATCATGACCAGGTACGCCATCATGTCGTTGCGCCCGAGCAAGTGCCGAAGGGCCCGAAGTAGATGGCTCAGGCGCTGCGGCCCGTGCTCGACCGTCTCGTGGTATACCCCCTCCGTTTCCCGGCTCCAGTGCCACGTGTCCTGGAAGGCGACCATCTGAGCACTGGGCGCCTTGCCGCTTGGGTCTGACACGAGCACACTGTATGTCGCCCGGGAGTTAAAGGGGGGATCCAGGTAGACCAGGTCGACGCTCTCGTCGGGGACGCAGGTGCGCAGGACCTCCAGGTTGTCGCCAAAGTAAAGCTGGTTTTTCCACTCAGGCACCGGGCTCACCAGCTTGCACCGGGCTCACCAGCCTTCTCAGGGTGGCAAGCCCGGGTTTGGCCTCCCAAAGCCCGATCCCTTCCGGGTGGCCCAACGAAGAACGGGCCCGCCGTGGCGCTCTGGCGCCAGAGCGGGCCCGTCCGCCTTCCCGGTCGACGCTCAGCGGCCGGTCTTCAGCTCCCCGATGGTCGTGAGCAGCACCGTGCGGGCAAAGCTCGGGTTGTGCACGCCGTAGGAACCATCCCACAGCACCAGCAGGTAGTTCCACCCGGCCTTGACCAGCGGGTCGGTGGTGGGCACAACGGGCTTGCCGGCGCTGTCCTTGAGGCCGCCCAGCTGGCTGTACAGCTCACGCCCGTCGGCCATGGTCATCTTCAGGCCCATCTGGCCATGGATGCCCAACAGCTCGACCGAGCGGATCTCCGCCCCGTTCAGGCTGGCACCCCGGGTCGTCTGGTCGGTTTCGGGATCCCAGAGGTCTGCCCGGGCGACCTTGCCGGCGTAGAGGGCCAGGAACCGGTTGTTGAAGGCCTGCATCACTTCGGCGAGCAGTCCCTTCACCGGCTTCTGAACCCGCTCCGGGGTCAGCTGCGGCCCGTGGCAGTTGGCGCATACCTGCTCGGACGGCTTGAACTCGTGCCCGTTTTTGCCCAGCTCCAGGTGGCAGGTCACGCACGAGTCGCCCACGAAGGCCGCGTGGGGCGACACCATGTCGGCCGCGCCGAAGTCCAGGAAGTACACGTTTTGACCCATGATGACGTCCGCCTGCGCGGAGTGGTGCGGCGCGGTGTACCGCTTCACGTCGGCCACGTTCCACTCAATGCGTCCGTTGCGGGTGTTGTGGCACGTCATGCACAGCGCTCCGGCTCCAACTCCCGACGCCTGGAAGCCCGCTGGCAGCATCGGGGTCGAGTCGCGGATCCGGGTTTCGTAGGTCTCCGTGTGGCACGCGTCGCATGTGATGGGTCGGGCGGTGTCGGCCGTCAGCCCGAGGCTCTTCAGGTGTTCCACCGTGGCCGGCTTTCCGTCGGGCCCCGCCAGAAGGCCCGGGTTTCCGGCCTTCAACTGCGGCACCCACGCAACAAACCCTTGTTCGGAGTGGCAACGGCCGCAGTGCGCGGCGGTTGCCCCTCGGACCTCTACGAGAGACGTCTCGTGGACCCGCTCTTCGTTCGAATGCCCCGAGACCATCCACTGGGCCTCGGGATCCTCTGTGCTGGCCCCTACTGCGGCCGGGAGAAACCACGCCAGCGCGAGGCTGATCCCGGCAACGAGAAGCAGCGCCAGCGAGGCCACAGCGGTCAGGCGCATCCGACCTGTCACGAAGGCCCCTCCTCTCCACCTCGATGGTTCGGGATCCGGGGGCCCGGCTACTGCGGGAAGGTGTAATGGAAGGGTGCCCCAGTCTTCGGGACATTCGTCCGTCCCCGGCGGCGTTTCCCAGACCTTCGACGCAGGGAGCGGGCCCTCAGGAGGCCGCCCGGCGTCCCGGCGCCTTGCCGTCCAGGATGCGCTGCACCAGCTCTACCGTCTCCCGTTCGGGTGCGACTCCCAGCTGGCGGCGAAGCAGCCGTCGGCAGGCCCGAAACTGCCGAACTGCTTCGGAGCGGCGGCCCTCGGCGTGCAGCGCGCTGATCAGCACGCGGTGCAGCGTCTCCCGCAGGGGGTCCAGCTCCAGGGCCCGACCGGCCAGCTGGCGGGCCCGGGCGTACTGGCGATCCTCGAGGGCCTTTTGGGCGGCAGCTTCGGCCACCTGCACCACCTCTTCGCGCAGGGCGGCTCGTTCGGGGTCCAGCCACTCTTCGTAGGGGCTTTCCTGCAACAGGTCGCCCCGGTACAGCCCGAGAAGCTGTTCCACCTTGCTGCCATCGAACTGTCGGCGCAGGCTCCCCAGGAGGCTTGACAGCTCCCGCAAGTCCACCTGAACTTCAAGCCCCGCCAGCCCGGCCTCCGAGGCCCGGTAGCTACCTTTGCGGGATTGCACCAGGTCCCGCAGGCCCCAGGGGGCCAGCTGGCGGCGAAGGTAGTGAACGGTCACGGCCAGTGCACGCTTGCCGGCAGCGGGCTCAACCGCCGGCCAGAACCGTTCCAGCAGTTCGTCGGTGGGCACCCAGCGACCAAAGCGCAGCAGCAGAAACTGCAGCAGCCGAACAGCCTTGCTGCGCCAGCTCCCCCACGGCACCGGCCGGTCGCCCACCCGCAGCTCAAAGGCCCCCAGCAGGCGGACGACCACGCGTGCCGGGGCCGGCGCCTCGCGCGCCGGTGCGGGGGCGGGCGCTTCGCCATCGAGCCCGAACAGGAGCCGCCACGGCGCTTCCTCCGAGGGCCCCAGGGGCTGCGCAGCCGCCTCGGCCCACGCGGCCCGGGCGTAGGTGTCTCCAGGATGGCGGCGCAGATAGTCCTCCAGCAACAACCGGCAGATGGCCGCCTCCCGCCTCCAGGCAAACCGGTACCCACCCGCTTCGGACAGGCGCAGCGCCGCCTGCAGGCAGGCGTCCACCCCTTGTTCCCGGCCCGGGCCGGGTGGCAGAGAGGCCTTGAGCCAGGCCGCCCGGGCCAGGTTCCACAGGGTCAGGTTATGGGCAGACTGCCAGCGGGTTAGGGCCTCGCGGGCGCGCTCCAGCAGTTCGCAGGCCGATGCCAGATCCTGGGCGGCCAGGGCACAGAAGGCCAGGTTGAGCTGCGATTCGGCCACGTAGACCTCGAAGCCGAGCTTTTCCATCAGGCGCAGGTCTTCCCGGGCGTGGGCGGCGGCCTGCGACGCCTCGCCTTCCATGCGGTAGACCAGGCTCAGGCCCCAGTGGACGTTGGCCAGCCGCATGGGTTCGCCCAGCCCTTCTAAAAGCCGGCGAGCCTCGAGGAGCCGTTCCCGGGCTTCGTGCAGACGGTGGCGCTCGGCAGCCAGCAGCCCCGTCTTGGCCACGGCCAGGCTCTCCAGACTGAGGTTTCCCGTCTCCCGGCAGGCTCGCAGAGCCTCCATGTAGAGGGGCTCCGCCCGTTCGTACTCACCCAGACAGTGCCAGGTGGAGGCTTCGTAATACGAGAGCACCCCGCCCGGGTCATCGGGGGCCACTTCTCGGGCGGCCCGGATGACGTCCAGGATGTGCCGAAACCGGCCTGCCGGCTCGTGCTCGGTGAGGGCCAGCAGCACCATGCAAAACGCCTGTTGGGGCCTCGCTCTGGCCAGCCGGTAGCCCTCCAGCGCCCGGCCCAGCAGTTCGGCCGCCTGGGAGCGCTCGCCCCGGTACCACAGGCGCATTGCCGCCAGTTCCAGGATCCGTGCCGCCTCGTACGAGGCTGGAGGCCCGGGGCTGGCAGGGGGACCTGTGAATGCCTCGCCCTCGCGTTCGCAGCGGGGCTCCGAGCTTCCAGAAGCGGGCAGGAGACGAACAGCCTGCATGGCCAGTTCGGCGCAGCGGTCATACTCGCCCCGGGCAGCGGCCACATCGGCCCGGGCGAGCAGGCAGCGTACAGGAGGAGCTCCCGCCCGCTCGGCCTGCTCCAAAGCTCTCTCGGCCTCTTCCAGGCGGCCTTCGTGGCGCAGGGCGACTCCCCTGGCCAGGGAGAACAACCCCAGATGGCGCTGGCAGGCTTCGTGGGGAAGGGCCTCGATCCAGCGCCACAGGCGGCGATGGAGGTTTTGCTCCAGCAGGGGGAGGACCAGCGCCGCGGTGGCGTCGGCCGCCTGCTCCCACTGCCCCCCGTCCAGCAGGAGGTCCACGGCCGCTTCGGGATGGCCGGCAGCCTTCATGGCGGCTGCGGTCCTCCGGCAAGCCTCTGCCAGTGCCGCCCGCCCGCCGCGCACCAGCAAGAGGTTGCGAACCGCCTGCCGCCACATCTCGTGAAAGCGGAACCGCTCCTCGCCGGGAAGCACCTCCAGCAGTCCGCCCCCACGGGCCAGCTCGTGGAGCAGCGCCCGGGCTTGTGCCTCGCTCATGCCCGATAGCGACGCAGCCACCTCGGGAGTCAGCTGGGGAGCCAGGGCGCAGCGCTGGATGAATGACGCCATGTTGGCCGGCAGGCGGGCGAGGATGGTCTGCAGCGACGCCGTGGCCGGGTACAGTGCGGCAGACGGTGCGCTTAGGGGCGTCGTCCCACGAAAATGGGCTACTGCGGCCTCCAGAACCCCGGGCCCGGCTCTCAGCGCCGCTGCCACGGGCTCCACAAGCCCGCCCGACCAGCGGCAGACTGCCTCTGCTTCCTGCGCGTCGGCGGGCCGGCCAGCCAGCCGCTCGATGAGCTCCCCCAGCTCCGCCGCCGTCCATCGAAGAGAGGTTGGCCCGCACTCGAACAGCCTCCCCCGAGAGGCCAGCGACCCCAGGGACAGGAAGTCCGCACCGCGTGCGACCGCGATGAGGTGCAGCTGGGGTGGCGCTTGCTCCGCCAGCAGCGTGACGAACGCCTGCCCGCAGGACGCCCTGGCGGCCGGGTCGTAGGTGAGATGGAAATCGTCCAGCACCAGGAGCACGTCGCGGCGCAGGGCCTCGGTACACGCGTCGGCCAGATCCATGGCCAGCGCTTCCAGGTCCGCCTGCGCCGGGGGCGCCTCGCGGTGTCGAAGCAGGGGCACAAGCTCACCGAGAGCATCGCGGATGCGACCTGCCAGCCACCGCCCGTCGGCATCCTCCGGGCCGGCCGTACGCCACAGGCACATGGCCGACTCGCCCAGGCGACCGCATAGCTGTCGTACCAGCCAGGTCTTCCCCAGTCCGGCGAACCCCCAGACGAGCACCAGGGAGCTGTGGCGCCAGGCGGCCTCCAGCGGCTTGAGCAGACGAGGCCGCACCACGGCCTCCGGCCCCCACTCGAGCGCCGGCCGGAACAACTGAAAATACCTGGAGGAGCCTGACCGCTTCACCGACGACAGCCTGTTCCGCGTTGAAAATTCCTGGGGGCCTCGCCAGCAACCTGCCAGCACGGGCCGGAATCGCGGGGGCTTCTCCAGGCGCCGAAGCGAGCCGTTATCCACTGTTCCCCGGCCGCTAGAACGCCACGCGCACGTCAAGACCGGCAAACGGGGTAAAATACCCGCCCGCGTCGTCTCCCGAACCCTGTGCCCCGCTCACCACGCCCGCTGTGAGCGCGGCCTCCCAGCCGGGTGCGGGTAGGTAGCGTCCGGTCGCTGTCCAGCTGGTGGTGCGCCGGTCCACCGCAGCTCCGCGCTCCAGCCCGGCGCGTCGCAGCCTTCCCACGCTGAGGGTAAGGGTGGTGGCAGAGGAGAGGGCCAGCTCCGCCTCCGCCCGGGCGAACTGGCTTGTCACATCGGTGGGGGAGGAGCGGGCTCCGGAAGAGGTGCTACCTTCCGTGCCGGCGGTCAGGGCCAGCGTCCACCACGACGCAGGCTGCCACTCCAGGCGTCCCTGGAGCTGGGTGGAGAACAGGCGCTGGTCTCCGAAGCGAGGCGAGACGGAGCGCTCGTGGTGGATCCGGTAGAGCAGACGTTGCGTCAGCGCGGAAGACCACCGCATCCGGGCTTCCAGCGCCAGCCACTGCTGGCGCTGCTCTTTCTCCTGGCCCGGATATCGGGTCGCCGCCTGCTCGAAGCTGGCGCGAGCCTCAAGAGGTCCGCCGCGCAGATCCAGCGAAAGCTGGCTGCCCAGGGCTTCCGAGCGCTCCGCCAGGCGAGCGGGCGAGGGCCGGTAGTCGCTCCACGTCAGCCGGGCGGAAGGGGACAGGCTGAGCGCTCCGGCGCGCCAGGTTTGTAGGGTGGCCTCCAGGGCGAAGCGGCGGTGATGCTCCTCCGGCTGCCCGGCCGGCTCGCCCACCGGGACCCGGTGAAACTCCCGGTAACTCGGGGCAAGCCGTACGCTTCCGGGGGAGAGCTGGGCCTGCAGCTCCCAGCGAAACTGCTCGTCGCCCTGCACCCGGGGGGAAGGGGAGGCTGCGTCGGGCAGCCCGGCCGACGCGCCCGAACTCGGGCTGTAACTGAGACTCAGGCCGTAGCCGGGACTCGGGCCGTAGTAGACCACCGGGCGCGCGTACTCGGTCCGGATCTCAAGGCCATCCAGCGGTCTCCAGGCCATGGCAGCCGCCACGTGATAGCGCCGTCGGGACGCAGGCGGCATCGGAAGATCCTGCAAGAACTCCGCGTCCAGGATAAGTCCCGCGTCCGCCCGTCCTTCCAGCCATTGGGTGCGCGCGCTCAGGCGCAGGTGGTCGATCTGCTTCTCCGACCCCGGACGGTCGAGACGGTCGTCGACGCGGGCTTGCGCGAGGGTGAGGCTTACCCCCCTTGGGTTCTGGGGGGTCAGGGGCCGGACCGCGTCGTCGGCCAAAGTCCCCCCCAATGGCCACAGGAAACTATCGGGCGACAGCTCCCCCCACGGCCAGCCGGATGCGTCCGGGAGTGGGTCGGGCGACCATCCCAGGCCGAGAAGCTCCGTGCGGGTGATGGAGGGCGAAGGCGGCGAAGCGCCGGTGGGTATCGTGGCCTGCCCGGCCACCGGAAGGGTGTCAAGGGCGCGCAGGGCCTCGCGAGCTACGCCGTGGGCGACGCGCGCCTCCAGGTGGGGAGAGAACCGGTATCGGGCTTCGAGCTGCCAGCGCTCGACGTCTCGCCGCTGGAGCCATCCGATGGCGGCGAAGCCCGGCTCCACACTTTCGTACAGCCCCTGCAGGGTGAGGCGACCGAAGCGCTGGCTCAAGCGCAGGCGGCCGGCGGCTCCCTGGCGCACGGGTACGACGTCGGGGTCACGGAAGCGCCGCGGGTCTTCGGCCGCAATCCCGGTGGCGGAGGCAGGCAATTTCGTCATGGCGGCGGCGAAGCGGTCACCGGCCCCCGCGGCCGGCTGGATGTGCCACAGCTCCGGCCCACTTCCCTCCTGTCCCCGCACAGCGGCCCAGATCGCTCCGGTAAGCCAGGGGTCTGCCGCCAGGGACGTGACCCCCGCCAGCGGGCTTCCGTCCGGCCGGGTCACGGGGATCGGGCCTGGGGGTTCTGGGGCCTCGTCCGGCGCCACGTAGAGCTGACCGCCGACCGTGTACCATACATAGGAGGGCGAGCCGAGGACGGCCTCCACAGGGCGGGACTCGAGTGGGTCCCAGGTTCCCATGGCAAGGTCCCACCGCCAGAGCCCCTTCGGCCCGGCGACGAACAGGAGCGCCTCCCGGCCGGGGCGCGCCGAGACGGCCAGCGCCCAAACGGGCGCGCCCTCCAGCGAGGCCGGAACCCCGTCCACGCCCCGCACGTCCCGGCCGTCGACCTGGGCCAGACCCCGGTCGGTGCCAACGAACAGGCGGTCCCCGGCGAAAGCCAGCGCGTACACGCGGTCCGAGAGCAGCCCCGGATGGGTGCGGGTGGTGTAAACCTGCCAGCCGTCGGCAAGCCGCGAGAGGGGAGCCGAAGCCAGGCCCTCCGGGGTGCCCACCCAGACCTGCGGTTCATCGGCCAGAGGGGCTGCAACTACGGCCAGGGCCTGAACCGGTGCCGCGGGTAACCCGTTGGAGGGATAGTAGCGCTGCCAGGCGTCGACGCGGTCCAGGGCGTCAGCGGGGGCCGCAGCAAAGGTAAGCCCGCTTTCGGTTCCAAACAGCCATCCCAGCTGTGTGGCCGCCGCCGACAGCACGCTCTGGCCCCCCAGCCCCTGCCCGGGACCGTAGTGGACCCACCGGCCGCCGCCCGCCGCCAGCTCTCGCCCTACGCTGAGCCCTGCCCGGTGCCCCACGAAAAGCAAACCGACAGCGGGGTCAGCCATCAGGGCGTTGATGGCGTTGGGCTGGTGCGGGCGGGAAGACAAGTCCACGGGAGCCTCGTCGTGGCTCAATCCCAGAGCCACCTCAACGGACAACGGCTCCGGCGCCGGGCCGAAAGGAGAGGCCGGCCCTTGCTTTGCATCCGACCTCTCGGGCCAGGGGACCGCGAAGGCGGTGTACAGGCCGGCCACGGTGTGGGTGTTGGGCAGGGTGGCCACGTCATCCGGGAGAGGCGACGGGCGCTGGTCGCGGGATTGCACCACCTCCAGGCGTACCCGAGGCGGCGCACCTGAGAGGGCGGGGCCTTCGGGGCGGGTCGACGCCGCATCGGCTTCCCCGGCGCGGCCGGGAGCGGGCGCGTCGTAGGCGATAGAGGCCGCAAAAAAGTCGGTCTTGAACGGGCGGGCTGCGCCGAGGGGGCCGGCGTAGAACTCATAGTCCACCCGGATGGTGTCGGAAGGGGTGACAACCCGGAAAAGGGTGAGCACGCCCAGCTCGTCGTCGAGGTGGTAGTCCACGCCACGTTGCAGCAGCTGGCCGTTGAGGTAGACGCGTTCGCTTCCCCGCACCAGGTTTGCGCCCAGGAAATAGATGCCCCCGGACAGGGTGTAGCGATAGCTGACTTCCACGTCCTGGTACCCCGGCTCCGTGGCCGCGGTTTCGTCAAGAGAGGGAAAGACGTTGAGAATCCCTTCCTCTTCCAAAATCCGCCACCGCAGGCCGGGGATCTGCTCGGCTGGAACAGGAGCTGCGTCTTTGACCCGGTGAAACACGATGCGGACGCTTCCTGGCGTTACCAGCGGCTGTCCCAGATCGTAGAATCGGCCCCTTTCGCAGCGAACGGGGTTTTCCAGCTCGCAGTCAGGCAGAGGGGCGTCGAGGCTGCTCCCGGGCTGTTCGGCGGGCCCGGCTTGCAGACGAGCATGGTCGCGCAGCAGTCCCACCAGGAAGTCCAGTTCCGCGAGGCTTCCCACCACCCAGGGGTACTGGCGGTTCTCCCCGGTGCGACGGGTGTATTCGACCACAAGTTGGCGGATCTGGTCCCGCAGGAGCTGAAGAGGTGCACGCCTGAGCACCAGGAAAGCCTGGCCCTGGGGCGCATCCAGCGCCGCGCCCGGCGGGATGGCCGCATAGGCCCCGGGCGGGACCGCCAGGGCGTCCCCTGCGGCAAGAACCCCATGGGGGTTGTCGGCGTCTCGGTAGATAAAACCCAGCAGATGCCGTTCCAGGTAGGCCTTGAGGCTTTCTCCCCGGGCATCCTCGTAGCGCAGCCGGACCTCCATGAAGTCCGGATCGAAGGCTTCACGAAGGGCCAGGTGCGCAAGCCCCCGCCAGTCGCCGGTCAGGACGCCCCCGGCCTCACGCCGGGGAGCGTAGGCCGCACCTGCCCGGTAGACCACCTGCTCGGCGGCGGAGGTTCCCCGGAAGGTGCGGCTGGCGGACAGGCCCTCCAGCCGGGCCACGTCCAGCCGGGCCGCCACCGGGCCCACGCGCAGGTTCAGTTCCATACCCCGCAGGCGTTTGCCGTAGACCGTGTAGGGGTTGGGTGAGGTGTGGGTGAAATCGCCGAAGGTGGCTTGTAGCGGGCCTCCGTCCAGACGCAAGGTTAGCAGTTGCAGGTTGCCGGCCTGGTGATCGTCCAGGTGGGCATCCACCCGCATGCCCGGGGCCAGATTTCCGGTGACATCCACCGCCAGGGACTGCTCCAGGTTCAGTTCGTTGACCCGGTAGCCTTCCAGGTCGTCCAGCCCGCGAAGGTCGCCCCAGGCGTACTTCAGACTCCAGGTCTTGAGGCCGTTCACCTGAAGTCCGGAAGGCGCCTGGGCGTCGTCGGACCCGGAGGCGCCGGCGGCAGCCGAAACGGCCACCACGCATACCGTCGCCACCCGCACGAACAGTCCGACGGCCAGGGCATGGGCAGCCGGAAGCCCCGGCCCGCCCTTACGAGCCGGGGCTTCCGACACACCCAACCCCCTCCCCCGGTGCCGGCCTGCTGCCGGCGGGGCGTACGGCAGGGTCCCGGGTCAGGCGCCGGGTGCGCCGGGCCTCCGCCGCCCGGGACTCAGCCGCCGAACTGGAAGTTTGCTGCCAGATAGTGGCGCAGGCCGACGGGCGAGTCCTCGAGAGCGTAATCAAGGCCGATGTTGCGCGTGAAGCGCACACCAATCCCCGCCGTGAGGTGCAGGCCTTCCAGAAGCGACTTCTGGCCCTTGTCCGCACCCGCCCCCGCCGTGAGCTGGCTGAGGGGGGTCGGGTCGGTGTAGGCTCCGGCCCGCAGCTTGACGTTCCCGAGGTTAAACTGCGCTCCGATGCGCCCGATGACGCTGTCCTCCGGCCCGCCTTCCGCCTTGAGATGGTCGATCTCCAGGGCAAGGGTGACGAGCAGAACCTCCGCGCTCAGGCCCACCCGCAGGGTGGTCGGGATCTCCTCGGCGTAAAGCTGGTCGCCCTCCCTCCAGACCATGACCGTTCCTTTGGGTTCCCGGCCTAACAGCTCGGCCGGCTTTCTTCCCTCGGAGAGCGCCTCCGCCAGGGGTGCGAGGGGCAGGTCCCTGGCCGCCACCCCCAGGCGCAGGTTGAGCCAGGGCAGCCCCAGGGTCAGCAACAGCCCTGCATCCAACCCCAAGGCCTTGCCGTCGGCGGCTCCCCCGGGGAACGAGATCCGGTGGGTCAAGTACTTGAGGTTGGTTCCCAGCTTCAGAAAGCCGCCACCCAGGCCGAGGCCTGCGACGATGGCCTGTTCCTTGTTGCCCACGTTGCCGGTGACGGTGTCGGACTCGTTCCGACCTTCGATCGCACCGCCGTCCAGCGCCACGTAGTTGACAGCCAGGCTGCCCAGGGAAAGGCTGACCACGTTGAGCTGCAGAGGCTCGAAAAAGACGTACAGTCCCTCCAGCTTCACCCCGGGCATGGCCGCCACGGCGGCGGGGTTGTACAGGGCGGCCGCCGGCGTATCCCCCATGGTGGTAAAGGCTCCGCCCATGCCGATGGCCCGGGCGCTCAGGTTGCCGTACAGGTAGGCAGCCGGCGTGTCATCCAGAAAGCCGGGGGCGGCCCCCACGCCCACCGCACCCAGCGCGCAGAGGGTCACAGTCGCCAAGGCGGCCACCAGCGTCCTTGCCGCCCGAGGCCCTATCCACGGGGCTTTTGTGAAGGCCTTTCTGCTCATGGCCTTGCCTCCTCGATGTGCGTCTTGCGGCCGTCGATGCGCATCTTCCCGACCCACGTGCCCGGATCGCCGCCAAGGCCGCTCGCTCCGGGCCGGGGCGCACGGGCTCGGTTCCATCGGCCCGTGCGCCCACCATCTTCGCCCGCGGCGCTAGCGCACCACCACCAGCTTTCCGATCCGAAACGTGGGCGCCCCCGCCTCGTCGAAGACCGTCACCTTCACCAGGTACAGCCCGTTGACCAATGGGTTGCCATCGGCATCGGTGACCGCTGACCAGACATACTCTTGCCGCCCAATGTTTCCGTTAAAGGAGACGGTGTTGATCCGGTGACCGGCAGTCGAATACAGCTCCACGATGACCTCGCTCGGGCGGTTGAGGTCGAGGACGAAGGTGACGGGACGGCCCGACCGGACGGGGTTGGGGAAGGCGTGCAGCTCGCCGATGCTCATGGGAGGGAAGGTGACGAAGATGCGTTCGTCGTCCGTGTCCACCGACGGCCGCACTTGGGCTGCCTGGTTTTCCTCGGCAGCCGGGACGACCGTGTCCGCTGCCGCCACCAGGGTGTAGGTACCTGCCCTCACGAAGTTGCCGAGCGCATCCCGGCCGTCCCATTCGAAGGTCACCTCTTTGCTAAAGCCGTCGCCACTCTGCTCGAGAGCCCCGGTAGAGATGGGGTCGAGTACGCGAATCGGATAGGGGTTGTTTGCGTCGAATTGCTCTCGGGTTATGCTCTGGAACTGCCCCGGATAGATCTTCAGGTACACGGTGCCCTCAAGATTCGGGTCGTTGGCTGTGTATCTCACCGAGATCCTCGACCTGGTGAATTCCCCGTTCCTAAACTCCGGCCGGAACGGGTCGTCCTTCGCGTTGCTCCCGGGGCTTACGCCCGTGATGGCCACCCTCGGCCCCTGGGTATTGACGTAGAACAGCTCCCCGAACGGTTGGGTTCTATCGTTCGGAGCGTACGACCTGTCGGCTACATTCACCGTGACTGACGCTGGCCCGTCCCATCCCAGGCCCGCTCTTTCGTCTTCCAGCGTGGCCTTGACCACGCGGTATCGGAACCGGAAAGTTGCTTCCCGGCCGTCCGCGCTGACGGTGTATTCCTGGGTAACAACCTCCAGCTGCTCCTCCGGGGGCATATTGGCCTGCTTGACCGTGATCCGGGGTCGCAGCCGCGCGAAGTTTGGGTCGTCGGCCGACGGGAAATTGATCCCGGAGAGCTCATCATGTGCGGATACCTCAAGCACCACCTCGTAATAGACGGTAGGAATTTCGCCTTCGGCATAAGGCTGTCCCGTTGGAGAGAGAACACGGATCGAGACGTCCGGCGGAGTGGTGTCGACGCCGACGAGCCTCGTCGCACAGGCGTAGCGCTGAGCGTCATCTTTGGCCATCAGTACGGCGGTGTATTCGCCCTCTTCAACCACATGTCCGCTTTCATCGCGCCCATCCCAGGAGGCCTGGGTCACGGCGCCTCGTTGCACGGAGATCGGGAGGTAGCCGTTGTCGGGCGTTCCAAACGGCCGGTTGCAGTCCAGGCGCAGCCCCGTTCCCGACCCAAGCAGGCTCCGGATCACGCGGCCTGTTTGGTCCAAGATGGCCATTCCGACGAGGGCTTCGCTTACGTTGAGAATGTCCCAGTTGATGGTAGCGATTCCCCGATCCATGAAGTCGTCATTGGGTGATATGTACCTGGGTACGACGCCCAGCACCGGTTGCACCGGCGGCGGACCTTGTACGACGGCCATAGTAGCCTGTACTTCCACGGGAGATTCAAGTTGCGGAGCACTCATCCTAAGCGAAGCGTTGTAATCGCCAGGGCTTAGATCCGCGGCATTGAAGGTCACATCCAGGCGGCGGACTTCTCCAGGCCCGACAGAGAACGTGGTCGGGGCGACTGTCAGCCAGGTGGCGTTCCCGGCCGTGCCAACCAATATGTCTAAAGCGACGTTACCGGTGTTGATAGCGTCGAGGCTCAAGTGCCGGATTTCGCCCGGAACCATGTCCTGCGCTTCCAGGCTGGTCGGCGACACGTACAGGGCCGCAACTTCGTTCCGGGACAGTACGGTGATTTGGACGGGCACCGAGACAGGCCCGTCAGGGTCGTCGGAAGAAACAGTCAACAGTGCAGGGTAAATGCCAGGAGATAGCGCGGTCGCATCCAATCGCACCGGGACGTCCATGTGTCCGCCAGGAGCTAGGGCTGGTGCGTGCGTGCCAGGCGAGATCCAGCCAACGTCAGCGCTCAAGTTGATGGCATTGAGGTCCCGGTTGCCGACGTTTCGGATGTTCAGCGTTCGAGTCTCATCGACTTGTCCTTGGACCAGTGTCGCGGATAGTGACGCAGGTGCTACCGCGATGTTTGGTCCCTGGATCTCGACGATCATTGGCACCACGAATTCCGGTTCGTCAGGGTCGTCGCTCGAGATGGTCATGTCGATGCGATATGTCCCTGGTTCGGCCGAACCTGGATTGATGCTGACCTCAAACGGTACCGAGCTGTCCGGGCTGACCGTCGCCGAAAGAGGCTCTACGCTCGCCCAGCTTGCCCAGTCTCCTGAGAAGGACACGTTCTCGACTGCAAGCTCCGCGTCACCATCGTTCTTGACCTCCACGTGAGCCTGGCCGAGAGCGCCTTCGTTGAGAGTAACATCGATGACGGGAGGGATGACGGATATGTCTGGGACCCCGGTAGGCTGCGGCGGGGGTGCGGCACAACTTAAGGCCCAGGACAGGAGCTGCGGCAGCATCTTGCGGCCATAGTCGTAGTTGTAATAGTAGCCCCATTCCAATGTCAGCCCGCCGAAGTACACGCAGCCGCCGTCGCTTGTGTTGTCTTTCAAGTAGCGGTACACGAAGCTCGTGGCACGTCGCGTATTCGGCGAGTCCACGGTTAGCACTTCCAGGCGGGCTATATAGCCGGGGCCATCGTCGTAAGTGCCTGACTCGGTGACGTTGTAAAAGACGTCGTGGCTCGTGTAGTTGCCCCATGTGGGGCTAATCATGCCTGCGGTGATGGAGGCGTACTCAGAGTAGGCGGTTGGATCAACGTAATTGCTATAGAGGACTCCCGGTGGGGCGAACCAGACGTTGTGGGCGCTTTGCTCCAGCGTCATCCCTGGTGGGCGGATGACGTTGCGAGGGTTGTTTGGATCTGGTGGGTCACTGATGCCGTACCTCCCTCCGTGCCACGAGACCTCGGCGCCGTGGAACACCAGCACCCCTCCATCGGCCACCCACCGGGTGATGTCATCCCAGCGCGTGGCGAGGGCATCGAAGAAGGCCTGGGAGTTGTCGTTTTCGACGATGACGACCTGGAACTTCGAGAAGTCGATGTCGGAGAAGTTGCTGGAGTTATCCATCCCGGCGATGAGGTACTTGTCGCCGGTGTTCTGCGCTCCGTAGGTGCCTTCGGTGAAGCCGAAGCTTTGTAGCACCAAAACGTTGGAGCTCTCGGGCCAGTTGTTCCAGGGCCGGTCACCGTAGAATTCCCGGATGATGAGCACTTTGGCCCCGGAGTTCGCCAGTTGCCCCGCGGGCTGAACGAACTGTTCTTGGTATCCCTCCGGGCGCACCGCCGAGCTGGGGCCTGCTGCTGCCAGGGGCGTGAGCCCCTCGGCCGCCGCCGGCCAGGGGAAGGCAGCGGCCAGCACGCAGGCAGTAGCCCATAGCACGGCGACGTAAGTCCTGAGGGTCGGACCGCGTCTATGCCCGTGCATCATGCGTCCCTCCGTATCCCCATGGTTCAAGGACCCTCATTCCCATGTTGGATAAGTTACCCGTGCGCGGATCCGCAGGCTGCCGGCCTGCGAAATCCCCGCACCGTCTGCCCTGAGCGCTTCTGTTCCGGCTCCGGGGCGACCCGGGCCGTCGTCCTTGGGGTCGCCCAAGGAGCAGGCCTGCTCCCTTTCACCCCCTTGGCGGGTTCGGCCCGCCAGGTGCGCGGCAGCGCCTGGCGCAAGCGCCCTGCCTTCGGTCAGCGGTTGCGGCCGCCTCTCGCAGCTACTCTACGGGAGCGCGATTATCTGGCGATTAAGCGGTCAGGGCAGCAGATCCCGACAGACAGGGCGAAGAGGGCTCGGTTGCAGCAAGGAGACCGGCCTTGCGAAGCGAACGGCTTTGTTTGTCCGCCGGGTCCCGCGCAATCCGGTGGATGAGGAGGCACCGAAGTCGCAGCCCGGCGTATCCGGGCGCAGGCGACCGGAAGGGCGGGTGGGCTTCGGCCCGTGGCGAACGGAAGGCCGAGGTCTTGGATGGAGACGCGAAGCGGGACACACGGCCAAATGGGGCCGGGGAGCAGGCCCCATGCGGAGGGACAGGAGTACCCGAGGCGCGGAGCGCGGTGGTGGCTGCTTGCCGTGGCCACCCTGCAGCAGGCGGGGCTCACCTTCGTCCGGTTCGGTCTTCCAACGGTCGTTCCGTTTATCCGGGCCGATCTCGGCCTTTCGCTGGCGCAAACCGGGGCGGTGCTGGGCGCTTTCGACCTCGGGGCGCTTTTGGCGTTTTACCTGACCGGCATGGCGACCGACCGGTTCGGCGAGCGGCGGGTGATGGGGACTGGGGCGCTGCTCACGGCCGCGTGGACGGCGGCTGCGGCGGGGGCGCCGGGCGTGGGGGTGCTGGCGGCCCTGTTGGCCGTCGCGGGTGTGGGCTTCCCATCCAGCCAGGTGGCGGGGAGCCATGCGGTGATGGGGTGGTTTCCGGCCCGGGAGCGGGGCGTCGCCATGGGGGTGCGCCAGGCCGGGCTGCCGGCCGGAGGGCTGAGCGCGGCGCTGGTCCTCCCGTGGGCAGCTTCGCGGTGGGGATGGAGAGCGGCCCTGGCGGTCGCGGCGGCGGGGTGCGCGCTGGCGGGTCTTGCCACGCTGGTGGGTTTGGCCGGAGCAGACCAGGCCGCAAGCGGGGCCTCGTCCGATGGCCGGGGGGTGCGCAGGCAGGGGGCCGATGGCGGGCGGCGGCCGGGGTTCTGGGAGGCGCCCCGGCGGTTCGTGCGAACCAGGGGCCTGGTGCTGACCACGCTGATGGCCTGCCTGCTGGGCGCATCCCAGTTCAGCCTGACGGGTTATCTGCCCCTGTATATGGTGGACCGCTTTGGCTGGGAACGGCAGGCGGCGGCCCGGCTGCTGCTGGTGGTGCACCTGGGCGGGATCGCCGGGCGGCTGCTGTGGGGGTGGGTTTCGGATCGGTGGTTCGGGGCCGACCGGGTGGGGCCGCTGGCCCTGGTGTGCGGGGCGGGGGCGGCCGCGGCCGTGGGGGTGGCGGGCCTCAGCGCCTGGGGTTCCTTGCCGCTTTTGGCAGCCGAGGCGGCCGCGCTGGCCGGAGGCATGACGCTTCTCGGCTGGAACGGCCTCTACGTGACGCGCATCTCCGAGCTGGCCGGCGAGGCGTCGGCCGTGATGCTGGGGCTCAGCATGACGGTGCTGTACGTCTGGACGATGCTGGCGCCCCCGGCGTTCGGCTGGTTGGTGGAGCGGGTGGGTGGCCACTACGCGCTGGCGTGGGCAGCCCTTGGGGCGCTGCCGCTGGGAGCCCTGGTTGCCATTGCGGCGTCGAGGCGGCCGGGGGTGGTGGGCGAGGGGGCCGGGGCCGCGGCGGGTACGACGGCGGCCTGGGGTCCTGGCAGCCATAAACCGGGATAACTCCTCATCTCAGGGCGATGCCACACGTTAAGGTTACTACGCTGAGCTTATTGAGACGCGATAAGGATAGTATACCAGGCTTGCAGGGCCCCATCGGGCGGGTGGGGAAGACCACCATCCTTTACCAGATCGCCGATGCGGCCTTGGAGGCCCGTGAGGTTCCGCCCCGCCGGGTTTCCCGAGGTGGCGCTGCTCGATGATCCCCAGGGACTGGATCTTTTACGCATCGATGTGGTGGACCGGGTGCGGTCAGTGACTGAGGCGCCGGCGGCGGCCAGACCGAGCGGGAAGACAGGCTGGTATACTGGCGTCGCGAGATGGCGGTGAAGGCGCATGACGGTCTTCCCTGTTGAGGAGCTTCGCCAGCTCATCCTCGGCGGGGAAAGCTTCACGGTGGAGTTCAAGGGCGAAGAGAGAGCGGCGCTCGGCGACACAGACCTCGTAGAAGCCGTGGTCTGCCTGGCCAACGGTGCAGGCGGCGTGCTGCTGGTAGGGGTCGAAGACGACGGGCGGGTCACGGGCGCCAGGCCGCGCCACCGATTGACCACCGATCCGCTGCGCCTGCAGGCCCTCATTCAGGCCCGCACAGTTCCGCCCGTGGTCACGGATTGTGCGGTGGTCCGCATCGACGGCAAGGACGTGGTCGTCATACGGGTTCCCAGGATGGAACGGGCAGTGGCCACCTCGGCGGGACGATACCTGCGCCGGGCGATGGGGGCCGATGGCCGCCCGAGGTGCGTCCCGTTTTTCCAACACGAGATGACGCCCCGCCCGTTCATGGGCGGCCTGGACTATACCGCGCTGGCCCTCCCGGGCGCCGGCTGGGACGAGCTTGACCCGCTGGAGTTCGAGCGGGCCCGCCAGGTGATCCGCCGCCATCGGGGTGACCCGCTGCTTTTGGAGCTGGACGACCTGGAGATGGCCAAGGCCCTCGGCGCGGTGGAGGCCAACGGCGAGGTGCGACAGGTCACGGTGGCGGGCATGCTCCTCTTCGGGCGGGAGGAGGCCATCGCCCGGCGGGTGCCCACCCACGAGGTGGCCTTCCAGGTTCTGGTCGGCACCAGGGTCGAGGTCAACGAATTCTTTCGCCGGCCGCTCATCCGGCTCTCTGAGGAGCTGGCGGCGCGCTATGCGGCCCGACGGCGCGAACACGAGCTTCAAGACGGCCCCTACCGGGTCCCGCTGCCCGAATACGACGAACGCAGCTTCCGGGAGGCCGTCCACAACGCCCTGATCCACCGGGATTACGCACGACCGGGCGCCGTCTACGTCCAGTGGCACCGGAACCGCATCGAGGTGGCCAACCCCGGCGGCCTGCCGCAGGGGGTGCGCCTCGACAACCTGCTGGTCACCCCGCCGGCTCCCCGCAATCCTCGGCTGGCGGATGCATTCAAACGCCTGGGGCTCGTGGAGCGGACGGACCGGGGCGTGGATATCATCTTCGAAGGCTGCCTGCGCAGCGGCCACGGCACCCCGGAATACGGTCAATCCACGGAGGATTTCGTCAAAGTGATTCTTCCCGGCGGCGAACCGGACGAGGGGTTCGTGCGCCGATTGCTGGCGGCCGAAAAAGCAGGCTCGCCCCTGGCCATCGAGGAGCTTTTGGTGGCCCGAGCGGCCAGGGACCAAGGTCGCATCCGCGTGGACGAGGCGGCCCGGCTCCTCCAGCGTTCGGTGGCGGTGGCCCGCGCCGTGCTAGAGCGCCTGGAAGCCCGCGGCGTGGTGAAACCGGTCGGGCAGGCCGCGGACCAGGCGTACTGCTGGCATCCCTGACGGCGCGCCTCACCCGGGCTTCGCGGTGGCCCGAGCGACGGCTGCCTCCTCCCCGGCGGGCGTCACGATGTCCGGATCCGACATCGCCCAGACCGGGTACTCTTCGCCCCGCAGGAACCGCCTGGCGTACAGGGCAGCCAGCTTGGCGTAGCGCTCGCCGCCCACATCGGCCAGGTCCAGCAGCAGCGCCACCTGCGCCGCATCCGCAAGGCGGGTGAGCGCGTGTTTCGCAAACCACTGCGCCTCGTCCGGCTCGAGCCCGGCCAGGCGGCCGAGTTCGCCCTCCATGAGCCGCCGCGCCTCGTCCGCCTCCGGCGTGCCCGAGCGTTCCAAAAGCGGCACGAATTCGTCGAGGAAGGCTTCGTGGGCTCGCTTCTTGGCCATCGCCTCCAGCATGTCCAGGGCCTGGATGTTGCTCGTTCCCTCCCAGATGGGGGTGATGAGCGCCTCCCGGTGCCAGCGGGCTACGGCGTACTCCTCCAAGAACCCCAGCCCACCAAACAGCTCCATGGCCATCCGGGTCATCTCGGCTGCGTGCTCGGCGGTGCGGTTTTTGGCCAGGTGGGCGAGAAAGCGGGCATAATGATAGGCCGGGCCGTACGGCGGGCGATCCTGCCAGGCCCGCTCGAAGGCATCCACCGCCCGAAATGCCAGCGCGAGACCCCCGGCGTGGCGCACCGCCAGGTCTGTCAGGTCGCGCCGCAAAAGCGGCAGTTCCACCAGGCGCTTTCCGAAGGCGGTTCGGTGCTCTGCTCGAAAGCGCGTCTCCAGATGCGCCTTGGCGGCGATGCCCATGGCCCCCACCGCGTTGGCCAGCCTCGACGAGGTCAGAACCTCCAGGGTGTAATAGACGCCCTCCTCGGCCCTGCCCACCAGGTACGCCTCCGACCCCTCCAGCTCCACCTCGCCGGACGGAACCGCCCGGGTGGCGCTTTTGTCCTTCAGCCGCCGCACCCGGTAGTTCAGCGAACCGTCCCGGCGCAACCGGGGCACCAGGAAGAGGGCGAGCCCCTTGGTGCCGGGCGGCGCCCCCTCGGGCCGCGCCGTCACCAGCGCCACATCCGCCAGCCCGGCGCCGCTGGCGAAGTACTTGTCCCCGCCGTACAACCGCCATAGCTCCCCGTCCGGCCGGGCCACCGTGCGGTTGGCGCCCAGGTCGCTCCCGCCCTGGATCTCGGTCATCCAGGTGGCGCCCCACGCCTCGCCACGCAAGAGCGGCTCTTTCCAGGCGGCGTGCTCGGGAGCGTACTTGTGTATGGCGTAGACCACCTGCTGGGTGATGGTGAGGATGCAGTACAGCCCGGGGTCTCCGAGAAGATAGCCCAGCGCGTAGTGGTGGTGCCAGCTCCCTCCCTCGTATGGCGGGCGCATGAGCGGGGCAAGCTTGCCGAGCAAGCTCTCCTGGGCCGGCGAAAGGCGCACCCGGTCCACCCGGTTGCCGTCCAGGTCGTGCATCACCAGCACCGGCGGGCTCTCCTGATCCACGTGGTACGCCACCCGGTACGCTTCCCCGCCCGTCAGCTCCCCCCAGCGCACTAATTCGTCCCAATGCTGGTCGGCTTGCGGCCAGTAGCGCCGCAAGACCGTCTGCAGGTCTGCGTCGAGCGTGAAGTGATTACGCCCGTAGGCGTACGCCTGGAACCTCACGGCCGCCGTCTCCCTCCGGCCGACCCGCCTTGCCCCGCTGGCCATTCTTCTGCGTCACCGTGCGCGGACCCCTGCCCTCTACCGGGCGCGACCCGTCCGAAAGGGTGGCTGGCCCTGCTGCGTCTGGAGCCGGCCGCGCTCGGCCAGTAACTGTAGGTATACCCTAACCATTTGGCCCATACATGCGATGAGGGACGGCTCGATTCCCTCCTTGAATTCCGCCTCGACAAGCCGTTCATCATCCACGGACAGCACTTTGAAGTGCAATTTCGGGACGATCTGGAGTTCCACCAGCTACCCTTCTACTGTCACCTCGTAGGCGGGTTTCTCGGAGGTCCAAGCAGCGATGACCGGCCTGAGGCTCTGGCTGAGGATGATCTCTTACACCGGTCTGGCGGCCAAGCTGAGGCCTGACGAGAGTCGGGGAGAGCCTCTACCACCGCCGGGGGCGGCCGGTCGCGCCCGGGTGCGGGGGCGGCTGCTACCTCACCCGACCGAGGTGCGGGGATCCAGGCCGTCCCGCAGGCCGTCCCCGATGAGGTTGAAGGCCATCACCGTACAGAAGATGGCCAGGCCGGGAAAGACCGACATCCACCAGGCCGAGAAGACGTAGCTCTGGGCTTCCCCGATCATCGCGCCCCACTCGGGCGTGGGCGGGCGCACGCCCAGCCCGAGATACCCCAGCCCCGCCGCCGTCAAGAGCGCCGTCCCCAGCTGCAGGGTGGACTGCACGATCACCGGCATCACGGCGTTGGGCAGCACGTGCCGCCACAGTACCCGCCCGTCCGGCACGCCCAGCGCCCGGGCGGCCTCCACGTACAGATCCTCCCGAACGACCAGCACGACGCCTCGCACCAGCCGCACGTACACCGGCACGCCGGCGAGCCCCACGGCCGCCACCACATTGGTTTCGCCCACGCCCAGCACCGCGATGAACACCAACGCCAGCAAAAACCCGGGAAAGGCCAGCAGGATGTCCACGAGGCGCTGAACCAGGGAGTCCAGCCAGCCTCCGTAGTAGGCGCAGACAAGCCCCACAGGCACCCCGGCAAGCACGCTGAGCGCGACGGCCGCCGCGCTCATCACCAAAGACAGCCGGGCGCCGTACACGACCCGGCTCAAGATGTCACGGCCCAGCTGGTCGGTCCCGAGCAGGTGGGGTAGCCCCGGCGGTCGCAAGATGGCCGTGAAGTCCGCCTCCACGGGGTCGTACGGGACGATGAGGGGCGCCGCGGCCGAGGCCGCCACCGTGGCGGCCACCAAAATCAGGCCCATCAGGGCGCCGCGGTGGGCGACCAGCTGCCTGGCGACCCAGCGCCCGCCCCTGGCCGGAGCGCGCTCTGCCGCCTCCTGCAGCTGCGCCGTCCGCCGAAGTACCGCCTCCACGTCCGCCACGCCCCGCCGCCCCTTCGCGTCCCCTCCTGCGCCGCGGGCCCGTACCTTATCCGTAGCGAACCCGGGGGTCGATGACCGCGTACAGCAGGTCCACCACCAGATTGACCACCATGAACATCAGGGCGAACACCAGCACCGCCCCCTGGATGACGGTGTAGTCCCGGGCGGCGATGGCCCGCACCAAAAGGCGCCCCATGCCGGGCCAGGCGAAGGTGGTCTCCGTCAGCACGGAACCCCCAAGCAGGGTCCCGAACTGCAGGCCCACCACCGTCACCACCGGCACCAGCGCGTTTCGCAGCGCATGGCGCCACACGACGCGCCTGCCGGGCACCCCCTTGGCTCGGGCGGTGCGCACGTAATCTTGCCCGAGAACCTCGAGCAGGCTGGAGCGGGTCATCCGGGCGATGACGGCCTGGGAGAAGGCGGCCAGAGTGATGGCGGGCAGAATGAGTCCCTGGGGCGAGCGGAAGCCCCCGGCTGGCAGCCACTGCAGGCGCACCGCAAACACCAGGATGAGCATGAGCCCCAGCCAGAAGACGGGGACGGATACGCCGAACAGGGCCACCATCATGGCCGCATAATCCCACCCGGTCCGCCGCCGGGTGGCCGCCAGCACCCCCGCGAGCACGCCGAAGAGCGTGGCGATGGCCGTGGCCACCACCGCCAGGAGCACAGTGGGGCCCAGGCGCAGCCCGATCTCATGCAGCACCGGAGCCCCCGTCTCCATGCTGGCCCCCAGGTCCCCCACCAAAAGCCGCCTCAGGTAGCGCACGTACTGGACCGGGAGCACCAGGTGGAGCCCCAGCTCCCGGCGCAGCCGCTCCACCTCCTCGGCGCTGGCCAGCATCCCCGCGAGGATGCGGGCGGGGTCCCCCGGGGCCGCCCGCACGATGGCGAACGCCGCCAGGGAGACCCCAAAGAGCGTCGGCACCATGAGGATCAGGCGGCGCAGGACGTACTCGCCGACACCCATCCGCGTCATCGGAGCCCGCCTCCGTCCACCCCCGCCCCACCCGCTCCTGGCAGGGCCGTCCCCTATCCGCCTACCGGCGTGGCCTGGCGTAAATGGCGTCCCACTTTTCGTCCGGGGTGATCCGCACCCCCTCCACCTCGGCGTCCACGGCCACGTAAAACTTCTGGCTCCACAGCCAGGCCCACGGCGCATCTTCCCAGATGAGCCGCTGAGCCTCCGCGTACAAAGCCCGGCGCCGCTCCTGGTCGGCGAGCCGGCGCGCCTCATCCAGCAGGGCGTCCACCCTCTCGTTGCGGTAGAAGGCCGGCGCCAGCCCCCGGGGCGGCCACTGGGACGAGTGGAACTGCCCGTAAAGCTCCCCATCCGCGTCCGGGTACGGCGTGGCCCACCCCAGAACCAGCATGTGGATGGAGGTCTGCTCCAGCGGCTTGACCACCTCGGATACGAAGGTCGGCCAGTCCGCCGTACGCACCCTGGCCCGGATGCCCACCCGGCTGAGCTGCGCGGCGATGGCCTGGGCGAACTGGTAGTCCTGGATGTAACGCCCGTTGGGCGTCAGCAGGTCCGCCTCAAACCCGTTGGGGTAGCCCGCCTCGGCCAGGAGCTGGCGCGCCTTCTGCGGGTCATACGGCCACCCGCCCTCCTGCTGGCGCCGGTAGCCGAACAGGAAGGGTGTCGTCGGGGCATCCAGAACCGAGGCCAGGCCGAACAACACCTGGTTGATGAGGGTCTGCTTATCCAGGGCGTAGTTGACGGCCTGGCGAACCCTCACGTCGTCAAAGGGCTTGCGCTGGTTGTTGAGGGCCAGGAAGATCTCCCGAACCGTCGGCGCTGCCACGACCTGCACCCGCGGGTTGCGCTGCAGGGCCGGCACATCGGGCGCCGGAGGCAGCACCGCCATCTGCACGTCTCCGGCCAAAAGGGCGGCCTCCCGGGCGCCGGCGTCCGGCATCACCCGGAAGACCACCCGGTCATAGGCCGGCTTGTCTCCCCAATAGTCCGGGTTTCGCTCGACAGTGATGTGGTCGCCGTGCACCCACTCGACGAAGCGGTAGGGGCCGGTGCCCGCGCGCCCCGGGTTGAGCCGCAGGTTGGCCGATCCGATGCGCTGCACTTCCTCGGGCGAGACGATGGCCGCAACCGTGTAGGTCAGGGCCCCCAACAAAAAACCCGAGGGGTTCTTCAGCCGAAGGCGCACAGTGTACGGATCGAGGGCCTCCACCGAGTCGATGGCGGCGTACACGTACCGGATGGGAACCCGGGTATCGGGGTTGAGCAGGCGCTCGAAGGTGAACTTGACCGCCCGGGCGTCGAAGGGCGTCCCGTCCTGAAAGCGGACTCCCTGGCGCAGGCGGAACGTGTACGCAAGCCCGTCCGGGGAGACTTCCCAGCTCGTGGCCAACCTGGGAACCACCTTGCCGGACTCCCAGTCCATCGCAACCAGGGTCTCGAACATGTAGTCCACCATGTTGGCGACGGTGGTGGTGGTCTGGCCCGCCGGGTCCAGGGTGTCGGCGTCGATGCCCACCGCGATGCTGAAAGTTCGCGCCGGTCCCGCCTGGACGGCCGCGGGCATTGCGGCCGACAGCATCACAACAGCGGCTGCCGCTACCAGTCTGACAGCCCGCGCCTTTGCCATCTGGGTGCACCAGCCCTTCCACGGGAGTTTGCTCGAGGGCGCTGATCCTTCTTGTACCAGCGCCGTATCGAGGGCGTCAAGCGGCGCCAGCGCCTGCGGGCGTCGGTGGCGAGCCGGGCGCGCCTGCGGGCGGGAGCGCCTTGTCCCGGACAAACGGCCCCGGAGCAGCGGTGGATCGTCTCTACCAGCCCTGGACGGTTGGCCCCTAGAATGGGGCCGCAGACCCTAGGGTCTGGACCGCAGGCACGGGCCGGGGGGACCAGAGATGGCCGAGGAGAGCAAGAAGGGGCATCCGGAGAAGGAGGGCCCGGAGGTGCCCCGGCGGGACGTGGTGGACTACCTGGTGGCCGGCAGCCTGGTGGGCCTCGGGGGTTCGGTGCTTTACCCGGTCATGCACTACTTCGTTCCGCCGCCCGTGAAGGAAGTGGCGGCGGGCAGCGTGGTGGCAGCCCGGGTCGACGAGCTTCCCTCCGGCTCCGGGAAGATCTTTAACTTCGGCGGGCGCCCGGCGATCCTGGTGCGCACGCCGACCGGCGCGTACCGGGCCTTTTCGGCGGTCTGCACCCACTTGGGGTGCACGGTGCAGTACCGGGCTGACCTGGGCCACATCTGGTGCGCCTGTCACGACGGCCATTACGACCTCAACGGGCAGGTGCTCGCCGGTCCGCCCCCCAGGCCGCTTCCCGAGTACGTCGTCACTTTGAAGGGCCAGGAGGTCATCGTGAGCAGGCCTTCGTAGCGGGGGGACGGGAGATGGCTTCCACGTCTCGCTGGGCCGACGAACGCCTTCGACTGGGAGCCGTCGGCGAGTTTCTCCGCCACAAGGGCGTGCCCGTGCACCGCCTATCCTACGTGTACTACTTCGGCGGCATCACCCTCTTCTTCTTTGTCATCCAGGTCATCACCGGCCTTCTCCTGCTGATGTACTACCGTCCCACTGCGGACGCGGCGTACGAGAGCATTACCTTCATCATGTCGCGGGTTCGCTTTGGCTGGCTCATCCGCTCCATCCACAGCTGGTCAGCCAACCTGATGGTGTTTTGGGTCTTCGTTCACATGGCCGGCGCGTTCTTCGTGCGCGCGTACCGCCGTCCCCGAGAGCTGACGTGGGTCAGCGGGGCCCTGTTGTTTCTGATCACTTTGACGTTTGGGTTTACAGGGTACCTGCTGCCCTGGAACAAGCTTGCCTTCTTTGCCACCAAGGTGGGCACCGAGATCGTGGGGTCTGTGCCGTGGGTGGGCAAGGGGCTGCTCTTGCTGCTTCGGGGAGGCCCCGACGTCACCGAGGCCACCCTGACCCGCTTCTTCGGGATTCACGTCGCAATCCTGCCGGCCCTGACCACCGTGATCCTGGGAGTGCACCTGCTCCTCGTTCAAATCCACGGGATGAGCCATCCCATCGGCACGAACCCGCACGGTTCCATCCCTTTCTATCCCAACTTCCTGCTGCGGGAGGCCGCCGTGTGGCTTGTGCTTCTGGCGGCGCTGGCTGCCCTGGCCACCCTGTTCCCATGGCCGGCCGGCGAGAAGGCGGACCCGCTGGCTCCGGCGCCCGCCGGGATCAAGCCCGAGTGGTACTTCCTCTTCATGTACCAGACCTTGAGGCTCCTGCCGGGGCACATCCTGGGGCTGGAGGGCGAGATGGTGGGGGTGGTGGCCTTTGGCCTGGCGGCGTTGGTGCTCATCGCCGTGCCCTTCCTCGACGTATGGGCCGCACGGGAGCGCCGACACGCCCTGGTGACGCTGCTGGGAGCACTGGCGGTCGCCTTCGTCGTCATGATGACCCTCTGGAGCCTGCTGCCGGCCCGCGAGGCAAAGGCGGCCCCATCCCCTCCGGCCGCCCCGGCAGGCCAGGACTCCTGCTCCCAGTGCCACGCCCAGCTGGACGAGGAGTGGGAGCGCCGGGTGGCCGAGATGAAGGACGATGCCCACGTGGCCGCAGGGCTCGGCTGCGCGGACTGCCATGGGGGTAACCCGGCGAAAGAGGACATGGACGAGGCGATGAGCGAGGCGGAAGGCTTCATCGGGGCTCCCTCCCGCCAGGAGACCCCGGCCTTTTGCGGGCGTTGCCACAGCAGCCCCGATGTCATGCGGAAGTTCAATCCTTCGCTTCCCACCGACCAGGAGGCTCAGTACCGCACCAGCGTTCACGGAAAGCAGCTCGCCCGCGGTGACAACCGGGTGGCCACCTGTACGAACTGCCATGGAGTTCACCCGGTGCGGTCCGTCGCGGATGTGAAGTCGCCGGTGAACCGGCTGAACGTTCCCCTCACCTGCGCCCGCTGCCACGCCAACGCCATCTACATGAAGGGCTACGATATCCCCACCGACCAGTTTGAACAGTACCGCCGCAGCGTCCACGGGGTGGCCTTGCTGGAGCGGGGCAGCCGGTTGGCGCCGGCCTGTAACGACTGCCACGGCAACCACGGGGCGGTGCCGCCCGGCGTAGAATCCGTGGCCAACGTGTGCGCGCAGTGCCACAGCGCCACTCGGGACCTGTTTGTGAAAGGCCCCCACAAGAAGGCCTTTGACGCCGAGGGGCTGCCGGAGTGCATCGCCTGCCACGGCCAGCATGAGATTGTGCCGCCCACCGACGAGATGGTGGGAAGCGGCTTGAGTTCGGTCTGCGTGCGATGCCACGAGCCAGGCTCTCGGGGTCTGGCGGCAGCGGAAGCCATCCGAGCCGGCCTGGACGGGCTGAGCGCGCGACTCGCGGAGGTGGACGGGGTTCTCGACCGGGCCGAGCAGCTGGGGATGGAGGTGGGCGACGCCCGGCTGGATGTGGGCGAAGCGACCACCCGGTTGATTCTGGCCCGCACCACGGTGCACGTCGCCTTCGCCGATGAGGTTCAAAAGGTGGTTCGGGAGGGGCTGGAGTTTGCCGCGAAGGGCGAGGCGGCCGGGCGGGCCGCGCTGGACGAGGTTCGCTTCCGGCGCCGAGGGCTGGCGGTGTCCGTTGGGCTTCTGCTGTTCGCGGCGTTCAGCCTGCAATTGAAGCTGCGCCGGATGGAGAGAGGCCGCGGTTCCCCTGGCGGCGGGGCGGCGCGCTGAGCGCCACGCATCGGTGGCGCCCGGGGATTTGTGGCGACGGGACAAGGATGCATGGTGCAAGGAGGGGATCGGATGTATCGGCGGCTGATGGTGTCGGCGGGCGTAGTCGCCTTGTTGGCCGGGCTGCTGGGGGTGGCGTATGCGGCCAGCGATTGGCTGACGGGAACCACGGACGAGAAGCTGAACACCCTGGCGGCGATCCAGCCCGGCCTCGGGACCGTCATGCGGGAGTATGCGGATCGGTACGGCATCATGTATTACGCCGCGAAGGCGGGCAACTGGGACATGGCCGCATATCAACTGAAGGAGGCGCTGGAGATCCAGGAGGTCGCCGAAACGACGCGGCCGAAGCGAAAGAGCGGGCTGCAGCGCTTTGAGCAGACCTACCTGCAACCCATCGATGCCGCCATCAAGGCCAAGAACTGGAGTGAATTCGAGGCTGCCTGGAACGCGGGTGTCGAGGGTTGCAACCGCTGCCACAAGGCGACGGGGTACGGGTACATTGTCTACCAGCTTCCGCCCGCGCCACCCGGGCACCTGAAGCTGGAGCTCTGAGCTTCGCTCTGGAGGCCGGGCGGCTGTCACAGCCCCCCATGCGGGCACGGCCGCCCGGTCCCCGTACTCCCGGCACGCCCCGCCCGGGCGGTACCGCGCCGAAGAGGAAAGCCGTCCTTCTCCCCGAACCCATCAGACGCTCGTTGGGGTCGGCAGGTGAGGAGGGCGGTTTTTCACTATGCAGTTGTGCACAGGTCTTTTAGGGGTGCGGCGGGACATGGTCCGGTCCGCCGTCCTGCTGACCAGCCTCATGCTGGCGGCGCTGGCCGCCGCGCAGGCGGGTGCTGCGGCGCCGGGGCGGCCGGAGGTGGTCAGCGTGGGGACGCTGAAGCTCATCGGCGGCGCCCCCCTGTTCGTGGGGGTCGAGAAGGGGTATTTCGCGGCCGAGGGCCTGGATGTTCGGTTCGAATGGTTTGCGGCGGCCTCACCCATCGCGGTGGCCGTGGCGTCCGGAGACCTGGACGTGGGGGCGACGGGCATCACCGGAGCGCTGTTTAACAGCATCGCCCAGGGCGCCCGCATCATCCTGGTGGCCGACCGGGGTTCGGAGCGCCCCGGATATCGCCTCAACGCCCTGGTCACCAGCCGGGCAAGGTATGAGGCCGGGTTACGGAGCGTGCGGGACCTGAAGGGCACCCGCATCGGGATCACCCAGCTGGGCTCCACGTACCATTACCAGATCGGCCGGATCCTGGAGCGCAACGGACTGACGCTCAAGGACGTGGAGCTGGTGCCCCTGCGGAGCATCTCGGTCATGCTGGAGGCCGTCAAGCAGGGGACGGTGGATGCGGCCCTGGTGTCGCCGCCCTGGGGGGCCAACGCCGAAGAGGAGGGCTGGGGACGGGTGGTCTTCTGGGCCGGAGACCTGCTGCCGTACCAGGTGACCGGGGTCTTCTTCTCGGACCGGATGCGCCAGCGCCGGGACGTGGGCGTGCGCTTCATGCGCGGCTACATCCGGGGCGTCCGATGGTACCGCCAGGCGGCCTTCGGCGAATCGGGCCGCGGCGGGCCGGGGTCGGCGGAGTTCGAGGAGCTGCTGGGCCTGGTAGCCCGCTACACCGGGGCCCAGCCCCAGGCCATCGCCCGTTCGCTATCCTACATCGACCCGGACGCACGGGTGGACGTGCAGGACCTCATCCAGCAGCAGGAGTGGTATAAGGCGCAGGGCATGCTGACTCGGGTGGTGGATCCCGCCGAGTTCGTGGACATGTCCTTCGTCGAGGAGGCCCTGGCGACGCTCCGGTGAGCGGGGGAGCAGGCGCCGGGGCTGCGGCCCGCACGCTGAGCCGCCGGGCGGGGGCGCTGTCCCGTGCGCGTTGAGGTCGACCGGTTGCATGTGCGTTTTCCCGGCCGCCACGGCCGGGAGGGCGTCGTGGCGCTGGAAGACGTCAGCTTCCAGGTGGAGTCGGGCGAGTTCGTGGCCATCCTGGGCCCCAGCGGGTGCGGCAAGTCCACCCTTTTGTCGGTGGTGGCGGGGTTTTTGCCGCCGTCCGCGGGGCAGGTTCGGTTTCTCGACGTGGGCCCTGGGGTGCGAGGCGCCCGGGGCAGCGGGGCAGGACCGCGGCAGGCAGGCTCCGGCGGGGAGCGGGCCCTCACCGCGATGGTGTTCCAGGAGTTCGCCCTGTTCCCGTGGCGCACCGTACTGGACAACGTGACGTTCGGCCTGGAGGTGCGAGGGGTGAGCCGGGCGCGCCGCCAGGCGGTGGGGCGCGAGTGGCTGGCGCGGGTGGGGCTTCACTCCGTGGAGGGTCGACTTCCCTCCGAGCTGTCGGGAGGCATGAAACAACGGGTGGGCATCGCCCGGGCACTGGCTGTGGGTCCGCGGGTGTTGCTGATGGACGAGCCACTGTCGGCGCTGGATGCCCAAACCCGGGCTTTGCTGCAGCAGGACCTGCTGGACCTGTGGAGCCGAACCGGCCAGACGGTGCTCTACGTGACCCACAACATCGAGGAGGCGGCGTTTCTCGCCGACCGGATCATCCTCATGAGCCGTCGGCCGGGGCGGGTCCGCGCAGAGTTGCGGGTGCCTTTCGACCGCCCCCGCACCGAGGCGTTGACGGCCAGCGCCGAGTTTGCAGCGTTCACCCACCGGCTGTGGACCTTGATCCGGGACGACGCCCGGCAGGCCATGTGGGAGCTGGACGGTCGGACCGGCTCCCGACTTCCTGCTGCCGCCCGACACGCGCTGTCGCCACAGCGTTCGGCTGGCGAGGCTTTGCCGCGCGGCGACGAACTCACCGCTGTCCCAGCAGCCGCCCGTCGTGAGGAGGGCGGCAGGCAGGATACGGCGGGCGGGGCAGACCCGCTGGAACCGTCACCCTCATCTTCGAAAGCTGTCCTGGCGGCATCCCGCAGCCCCGCTGCGGCCCGGCGGCCGCTCCCGAGGGGATGGCTGGGAGCGGCGTCGGTGGTTCTGGTGCTGGTGGTGTGGGAAAGCGTGGCGCGGGCCGGCCTGATCCCGCCGCTTTTTCTCCCCCGCCTCTCCGACGTCGTGGCGGAGCTCGCCCGGTTGGTAGCCACGGGCGAACTGCTGGGGAGCCTGAGCCTGAGCCTGCGTCGCATCGTGCTGGGCTGGCTGGTGGGCTCGGGGGCCGGGTTTGCCGTGGGGCTTGGCATCGGGCTGTCCGCCCTGGCCGATGCGTTGCTTGACCCCCTCATCGCCCTCACTTACCCCATCCCGAAGATTGCCATTCTTCCCCTGCTGGTGCTGTGGCTGGGGATCGGCGAGACCTCCAAGGTGGCCGTCATCGCCATCGGCGTCTTTTTCCCGGTGGCCGTTAACACCGCGGCGGGCGTCCGGGGCGTGGACTCCTCACTGGTACGGGCGGCTCGAAGCCTGGGGGCCCGGCCGTTGCAGGTCATTTCCAAGGTCTCCATCGTCGGGGCCTTGCCCACCGTCTTCGCCGGACTTCGCCTGGGGGCCGGGATGGCGCTTTTGCTGGTGGTCTCAGCGGAGATGATCGCCGCCTCCGCAGGACTGGGCTTCTTGATCTTGCAGGGCGGCGAGCTGATGCTGGTAAGCCGGCTGATGGCGGGTATCGTCGTCCTGTCCGCTCTAGGCATCGGGAGCAACTGGGCCCTGAGGGCGGCCGAACGTCGTATCGTGCGCTGGCATCCCTGAGGCGGGTTTCTCGTTTCGAAACGGCGTTGCTCCCGGCCGGGTCCCCCCCGCACCGGCAGGTCGGTTTCCCCTACCCCTTCCCGGTCAGGACCGCGGAGCCATCCCGCTTTTCTCGCCACCCTCATAGGTTTTGAGGGAAACCGGCAACGCCGGGGGTGGTGAAAGCCTCCAAGAAGCCGGAGCATACACTAGAGCGGCTGTGACCGCGGCCACCTCTGGCTCAGGTTCCGGAAGGGAGGAGTCGAGGTTGTCCGTCAAAACGGCCATGCAGACCTCCACTCTTGTCGAGGTGTTGGACCGGGTCCTCGACAAAGGTGTGGTGGTCGACATCTGGGCGAAGGTTTCGTTGGTGGGGATCGAGCTCCTTTCCGTTGAGGCCCGCGTCGTTGTGGCCTCGGTGGATACCTGGCTCAAGTATGCTGAAGCGGTTGGCCTTCTGCACCCTGCGCCGGCGGCCGCCTAGCCGCCGCGCATCCGCATCCCCGGGGGCTCGTGCCGCGACGGGTGTTCGCCGCCAGGTTGGGCGGCGCAAGCGGCATGACCCTCGGGGGCCGAGGCGGGTTTGAAGGTGTCGGAGTTCAGCTTGCCTGCGACCGAAACCTGGAGCGTGCCCGGCGTCGCCCGAGGCGAAGTGGTGCTGACACCCGAGGTGCTCTCGGTGGTCCGGCGGGCCGAGATGTACCTTTCTCTCAACATCCCGGTCCACCTGGCCGGGCCGCCCGGGGTCGGGAAGACAACGCTGGCCCTTCTCCTCGCACACCGGCGTTCACGCCCGGTCTTCCTGGTCCACGGCGACGAGGCGCTGGGGACGGCCGAGCTTGTGGGGGCCCCGGTCAGCTACCGGCGGCGCCTGGTGGTCGACGAATTCATTCGCAACGTGCGCAAACGGGAAGAGCTGGTGAGCGAGCGCTGGGTGCCCAACCGCCTGGCGGTTGCCTGCCGGACCGGGGCCACGGTGGTGTACGACGAGTTCACCCGGTCGAGGCCCGAGGCCCACAGCGTGCTGTTGCCGGTGCTGGAGGAGCGGGTGCTACCCCTGGCCACCTCGCGGGACGAGGTGACGCTGATGCCCGTTCACGAGGATTTTCGCCTGATCCTCACCAGCGACCCCGGCGAGTCCGTGGGTTCGCACGCCGTGCAGCGGGCTTTGCTGGATAGGGTCGTGACCCTCTGGCTGCCGGGCTACGGCCTCGAGGAGCTGGCGGTCATCGTCGCCCGCCGGTGCGGCATGGAGCCCGAGGCGGCGCGGCGCCTGGTGGAGGCGGTCCGCGGCCGGCTTGAGCAGGGCAGGCTGGGCGCCTTCGGCTCGCTGCTACGCCGCTCGCTCATGGCGGCGAGGGTGGTGGCCGCCGAAGGCCTGCCAATGGATCCCCAGGATGCCCGATTTCGCCAGCTTTTGGCCGATGTGGTGGGCGTACCCGGAGGGCACCTGCGGCTGGGTCCCACGCTCGCCGCGCGGCCTGCCGATCACGAGGGGGATTGACAAAATGGAGCCGAGAGAGAGGGCGAGCACGGTGTGGCCCCGTCGCGGGGGCCGATGGCTCCGGCTCCTGCGCTGGGCTTGCGAACGGGTCGGCGAACTGGAGGAAGCTTCGGGCCCGCATTGGTTTGTCGGAACCGTGGGATCGGGGATCGTACGCGTCTCATACGCGGCCCGAGTCACCCAGGTCTACGGATCGACAGGAGTTGGCCATGGTCTGGCACCTTTACGGCGTCGCTGAGCTTTCCGGACCGGCGCTCTCCACCGAACCCGGCGCACCGGCTCATGGCGCCGAGTTCCCTTGCGGCGTCAGTGCTCCCCCTCCCGGTATCGGCGGAGCCCCGGTGGAGTTCGTTGAGTGGGAGGGCCTGGTGGTCGCGGCCAGCCCGTTGCAGCGTCCCATCGACCGCCCAACGCCCCACGACCTCGCCTGCCACGCGGGGTTGGCGTGCTGGCTTCTGACCAACGGGGCGACGGTGCTCCCATTTCGGTTCGGGGTGGCGGCGCCCGGACGGGCCGAAGTGGTGGAACTGATACGTTACAACGAGCCAGCGGTGCGTGCCGAACTTCACCGAATGCAGGGCAAGGTGGAGGCGGCCGTAGTGGCCTTCTGGGACCGCCAGGCCGTGGTACGGGAACTTCTCAAGCACCCGGTGGCCCGGCGGTGGCTTGCGCCCGGCGGGGGTGCGCCGCGCACCGCGCCGGCACTGGTGCGGGCCCGGATCGGGGAACTCACCGAACAGGTGGCGCACGCCTGGCGGCAGCGTTACGGGGACCTGGTGCGGCGCACGCTCGCCGGACAGGTGCTGCAGCTGCGCGAGCGGGAGCCCATCGGCGTCCGGATGCTCCTCAATTTCGCGGCCCTGATCCCGGCCGGAGCGGAGGGTTCGCTGCGGACGGCTGTGGAGCACCTGGAAGCCCGAATCCAGCGGCGCATTCGGTTCCGGGTCACAGCTCCCCTGCCCCCGTTTGTCTTCACAGAGCTGCGGCTGGCTCCCCCTGGGGGCGATGCGGGTGCGGAGGGCGAGCCCCGACGCCCGGACGGGCACCGGGATGCCCGGAATGGGGATGAGCTATGGCCATCCTGAGGTTCGGGCTCGCGGATCTCTTGTTCTTGCCCGTCTCCCTGCCCCTCAGGGTTGCCTGGGCCGCCCTCGACGAGGCAGTGGCCCTGGCGCGCCGGGAGCAGCATCGTGAGTCCCAAGGGGCCATCCCCGAAGAGCTGGCGGACGCGCAAGCGGCCCTGACGTTGGGAGAGCTAACCCGAGCGGAGTACGAGCGGATGGCGGGCCCGCTTGCGGGCGGGTCGGTCGAGGAGGGGTGAGCCGCAATGGGAGCAGACAGGCCGGGCACTTCCTACACCGTGGTAGACCTGCTGGACCGGCTGCTGGACAAAGGGCTTGTGATCAATGCGGACATCGTGGTCTCGGTGGTGGGTGTGGAGCTTCTCGGGATCAAGATCCGGGCTGCCGTCGCATCCTTTGAGACTGCGGCCCGCTACGGTCTTGAGTTCCCTTCGGGAGTAAACCTCGACGCCATCGGCTGGCGGCATGCGTCCTCGGCTCGGGAAGCGTGCCCTTCGTGCGGTCGTGGGGAATCTCGCCAGTTGTTGCTGACCGAAGGATGCCCGTGGTGCGGATGGATGCCGCCGGCTAGAATCCTCCCGCCGACCGGCGGGAGGCCGGAGGCCGAAGTGGAGCCATGGCTGTCGAAGTGGACGGCGAAAAGCTGAAGCAGGGGTTGCTGGGCCTCGTGGTGGCGCTGGTCGAGATCGTCCGGGACGTGCTGGAGGCCGAGGCCCTCAAGCGGATGCGCGGCGGCCGCCTCACGGGGGCTGAGGTGGAGCGCCTGGGGGCCGCACTGATGGAGCTTGACAGCGCCCTGGAGCGACTCAAGGCTGAGCAAGGACTTGCCGATGTGGTTCGGTCTGTACGGCGGTCGCTGGATCGGTTGGTGGATGACGTGTCGACTCGAATCACGCAATCGGCGCAATGGGACCGTGGCCGGTGAGCCGCTGCGACCCCGACCGAGAAGCCCTGGCGGCGGTACTGGCGGCCTTGTTGATGCAGGCCGCCGGAGCCCCCGTGAACGCGGCCGACCTGCGGCGCGTGCTTGAGGAGCTGGGGATGGAGGGCCTCGACCCGTGGGTGCTCGAGTGCGTCGCGCGCCTGGCCGGGCAAGCCGCCACGCAGACGCCCCGGCCGGGCTGTGAGGGCCCGAAGTCCAGGGAACCCGTCGCCTCCGGCTCCGCTGCTGCACCGCAGGCGCTGGGGGCCCCCAGCGCTGCCCGGCGCGACGGTGCGCTTTACCTTTATGCCATCGGCCGTGGCCCGGCCAGGCTGCCCGAAGGATGCACGGGCCTTGACGGATGCCCCGTGAAGCTGGTGCGGGCAGGGGAGTGGTTCGCCGTGGTGCACGAGTGCGCACCCTGCCCCTACGCCTCCCGGGATCGGGCCGTGGTGGAGCGCTGGCTTCGGGAGCACCAGGGGCTTCTGGAGCGCGTCTTAGAACTCTGCCCGGACCTGATCCCGGTCGCCTTCGACACCATCATCGGCGGGGATGGGGAGGATCCGGCGCAAGCCCTGCAGGCCTGGATCCAGGCCCACTCGCCGCTGCTCGGTGAGATCCTTCAGCGCATCGGCGGCTGCAGGGAATACGGCGTGCAGCTCTTGCGGGAGGGCGAGACGGCAAGGCAGGCGATCCTGCAGAGCTGCGGCGAGCTGCAGCCCCTTCGTGACCGCCTTGAGCATGCCCCGGCGGCCACCGCCTACCTGCTGCGCCGGGAACTGGAGCGACAGCTTGAAGAGCGGCTGGAGGCCGACGGGCGCCGGCGAGCGGCAGAGCTGGAGAGCCTCCTGCAGGCTGCGTGCGCCGCGGTGCGGGCGGAGAGGTTGCGTGAGATGGCCGATGGCACAGAGATGGTCGGGAACTTCTCGTGTCTTGTGCCCGTCGACCGGGTAGAGGGTCTCCTGGAGCGCCTGAACGGGTGCAACGAGGACGGCTACCGGATCCGGCTGACGGGCCCCTGGCCCCCGTACAGCTTCGTGAACCTGCCTGCGGGTCGCCCGGAGGGCCGGTGAGCATGGCAGTCCGGCCTGTGCGGGGTGAGCTGGCCGACCTCCTGGAGCGGGCCCTGGAACGGGGGCTGGTGTTGCATGCCGACGTGCTCATCACCTTGTCCGGGGTGCCCCTCATCGCGCTCAACCTCCGGCTGTTGTTGGCCAGTGTGGAGACCATGCTGCGATACGGCGTCATGACGGACTGGCTGAACGCCCAGGGGCCCGATCGCCGTTCCGAGCCGGATCGGGGGAGCCCCCTCGACGCGCCGACGGCGGCCGTGCCACCGACCGCCGACGATCACTCCCGATCCCTGCAGAGCCTCCGGTGCTCGTTGGAACAACGGGCACCGTCGAGGGGCGGCGGCTGAGGGTGGCTCACCGCGCCGCGCAGCATCTAGGGTTGCGAGAGGAGGGCGGGCCATGTCCGAGCTCGGGCCTATCTTGGAGCGGGCGGTGCAGGAACTGAAGTCGCTGACGGGGTTCGAGCTTTCCAGCGTGGTGGCCGTCGCCCGACGGGCGGACGGATGGAGCCTTCGCATCGAGCTTCTGGAGCGCCGGGGCGTCCCCGACACCATGGACCTCATTGGCCTTTACGAGGTGCTCACCAGCGTCGACGGGCACGTGCTGCAGTTCGAGCGCCAGGTACTGAGGCACCGGGGGGACGTGGAGGCAGCCATCCCGGGTGCGCAAATCGAGACAGACGTCCAGGGCGGCGGGTGAGGCAGGCGGCCGTCAGGAGGCCGCCGCGAGCACGAGCGCATAGCCTGGGGCGTGAGCGCCTCTCCCTGCAAGATAGCCCGGCGTCCCCTGGCCGGCCGAGTGATCGGACTTACCTGCGCCTGCACCCTGGCGCTGATGGTGGCGCTGGCGCCGGGCGCGGGGGAGCTTGCCCGCGGGCCGAATGCCAGGGAGGTCTCCCGCGCCCCGAACGCCAGTGAGACCTCCCTCGCGCCAGACGCCAGGGAGACCTCCCTCGTACCAAACGCCGGGGACACCTCGCTCTCACCGGACGGGAACGAGGCGGCGGCTGGTTCCCGTCCGGTCCGGCTCTTCCCGCCCGGGGCGCGCCGGCTGTGGCTTGAGGGCGACCGGCTGACGGGCGAGGGATCGGCCCAGATCCTCGCGGGCAGGCTGGAGCTGTCGTTGCCGCCCGACCGCCCCGTGCGGCCCGTGCCGGACCGGCGGCGGTGGGACCCCAGCGGCGTGGATTTCGCCTCCGCATGTAAGGGCGAGGTGGTGGCCCCGGGGCGTCTGTTCCTCGACTGCCGGCTTCGCATTTCGGCTGAGTACGCGTCGTCGGCTGGCCGGATTTCCCACGTGACAGCGTGGATCCCCATTTCCGCAGCGGCCGACGTGTCCGGCGCCCTGCCGGGAGACCGGGCGGAGTTTTCACCCGTGCATCCGCGCATCGGCCTGTCGCCGGGTGACTGCGTGGAGACGGACCGGGAAATCGCCTGCCGGCGCCTGGGCGGGTATGCTGTTGCCCGCGTGGTAGTGCGCGCCCTGCGCAGGCAAAGCTTTCCTGTGTGGGTTGAACCCTGAGTCCTTCAAATGGCCCTGTGGACCCAGTTTGCCAGGGTTACCAGCCTGAGACCCCTCTCATAGCCTGTTTTCAACCAGAAGGCCACACGGGCCTTCCACTCAGGAACGGGGGTCTGCATCGGTCGATGAGGCGGGGAGCGTTGATTCCAGGCGGCGGTGGGAGGGGTTCGGCATGAAGGCGAGGCCCATGGCGGGTGTGGCGCTGGCACTCGTTCTTCTCATGGCGGCCGTCGGCGCGTATGCCCAGCAGAAGACCACCATCAAGGCGGAGGTCGTCACCGGGACCGGTTCAGGAAGGGTGTTCATCGGTCCCATTCGCACCACCCTGGCCGTTCCGTTGTTTCGAGATCCGTTCACGGGTAATCCGTTCATCAATGAGGTTAGCAAGGACGTAAGCTGCGAAAACCTGCAGGCCGGCGATGGCGTTGTGATCTTCAACTGCACGCTCAGCAAGAACGTCAAATATAAGACCATCGAGAGCGCGACCCTGCAGTCCGGGCCACCCCAGCGCATCGAGACCAGCGGAGACGTGGTTCACGTGACCCTTTTCATCGATTTCGCCGGCTCCGCAGATGTTCCAGGGGCACTTCCGGGGGACAACGTGCAGCTGGAGGGGTTCACGGTCAACCAGAAGATCACGGCACTGGACTGCGTCGACTTCGTGGGCACCAACGTGACCCTACAAGACGCCCAGTGCTCAACCCTTGAGGAGAAGGACGACATCCTGGTCAGCTTCAAAACCACCCGCACGGAGCAGGTCCAGTTCGTCTCCGACCCATGAAGCGGGCCGAAACGTGTCGGTTAGCTGAGGCGCCCGGGGTACGTCCCCGGGCACCTTGTTAGATGGGCGGGGGTGCGAACGATGAGCCGAGCCTGCCGGGGCGCCGGGATCGGGGCCATGACGGTGGTAGCGACCATCGTGGTCGCCACGGCCGGAGCGCTGCTGGTGCAGGTAGCAGCTGCCCCGGGGTTGCAGGGCGAAGTGGTAAAGGAGCCTTTCGGCGACCTGGACGGAGATGGGAAGCCGGAGGAGATCGTAGGGGTCCCCGACGAGGAGACGGTGCACGTGACATCGGGAGAGGACGGTTCGGAGCTGTTTACCCTGCGGGCCCGGGGCTGGACGGCAAGCCGGTTTGGGGCGGCTGTGACGGGAGCCGGCGATCTGGACGGCGACGGGACCCCGGACATCGCCGTGGCCGCGCCGGGCGTGAACCGGGTGTTCGTCTTCGGATCCTCCCTTGGATACGGTTTCATAGGGGCCGTCTCCCTGTCGCCGGGCTGTTCGGCCTGCCAGCCAGCGCTCTCCCTGGCGCCCCTCACCGAGGGGACGGGGGAGACCAAGGGGATGGGTTCGGGGCGGATAGCCGGCTTTCTGGTGGGCGTGCCGGGAGCCAACGGGGGGGACGGGATGGTACTGGCGGTCGTCGCCAGGCCTGCTACCGGGGCGCCGGTAGGTTCGGCGGGACGGGCGGGCGAGCCGGTGTTTCAGGTCTACCACCTGCAAGGCCGAGAAGGAGAGAAGTTCGGTTTTGCGGTGGCTGCGGCCCGGGGGCCGGCCGGTGAGATGGCTGCCTTGGTCGGGACGCCAGGGCGCAACCGGATGGTGCTGGTGTCGCTGCCCGAGGGTAGGCGGCTGGCCGAGTTCGCGTCGGCCCGTCCTGGGGCTCTCGGGCAGGCGGTGGCCAGCCTGGGGGATGTGGACGGGGACGGCGTTGACGACTTTGCGGCAGCCGACCCCGAAGCTCGGGACGGCGTGGGTAGGGTGGTGGCTTTTTCGGGAGCGGACGGTTCGGTGCTGTGGAGTGTCGAGGGGGGGCACCCGGGAGCTCGGCTGGGCAGCACCCTTGCCTTTGGCGGCGACCGGGACGGGGACGGGGTCGGCGACCTGGTGGCTGCCTTCCTGGCGCCGGGGCCTGGGCCCGGCCTGTTGCGCCTCGCCATCTTCTCGGGGCGCGATGGGCGGATGGTCCAGGCCGAAGGGGAACTTCCGGCCCGAAAGTCCGTCCGGCCCACCGGCGGCGGGGCGAACGGGCCCGAGCCGCCCGCCCGGGAAATCGGGGCGCAAGCCGGCGCCGCCAGGGCGGACGACAAAGACCGCACCCAGCAGGCAGGCCCTCTCCCCATCCAATGGCGCTCGGCATGGCTTCTGATAAACCGTCAAGCACAACCTCGGGCCTTGCTCCTGGAAGGCCATTTGGGGGAGGCGATCCCCCAGGAGCTGGCTCGTGTCCCATGGGAGGTGCGGCTCGGGCCCATCCAGGTCACTATCCCCGCAGGGGCGCTCACAGTCCAGGGGGAGACGTTACGGCTGGCTCGGCCCGTGGAAGAGCTTGAGGAGCTCCACGTGGGGCTGGCTTCCGGGACGCTACGCCTGGTGACTCGCCGCACGGATCTCCTCGCCTCGGGCGAGTTGGCCGTGGAGCTGGCGGTGGCAGCTCGGCGCTGGTGGGGCGTGGTGGCGGCGAACCAGGTAGCGACAAGCCGCCTGGTGGGCCGTCCGTCCGGGCCATGAATCTCCGGCGTCAGGAGAACAGAGGGATGGGAGACGAACAGGGGGGACCACCGTGCGCGTGCCTGGCACAGCGGCGCCCGTGGCAGCCCGGGCCTGTGCGGTCGTCCTGGCCGCGGTGGCCCTGTCGGCCGGCGCGGGGCGAACAGCCCCACGCTTTGAGGTTCCACCCAGCCCCTGCGGCTTCATATTTCGGCTTCAGCTCGCCTCCCCCGTGCAGTTCACCGTGCGGGCTCTGGACGACGCGCCCGGCTCGGTGGTCGCCCTTGCACCTGTGACGCCGCCGGGGCTGCCTGCAGGTGCGTTGTTCGAGGAGCCGATTCCGGGAAATCCGGTGCAGGCGCAGTTCTCGTGGACGCCGGCCCCGGGCCAGACGGGCGACCACCGGGTGGTCTTCCGGGCTTCCAGCACGCGGGACGCTGAGCTTGTCGGGCTGGCCCTGTGCCGGGTGTTCTTCAAGGTGAGCGCCGGCGACGTTGCCGCGCAAAACGGGACGCTGCGGGAGAAGGTCGTCGTGGAAATGAGTGTGGAGGTGGGCCAGCCGGGCGAGGTGGTGGTGCTCGATGCGCGCACGGGGGCAAGCCGCGTCTACCCCGTCCTGGCTGCCGCCGGGACCGGTACCGGCAGGTTCTTGGTCGGGCCGCTGGACATCGGGCTGCCCGACGGGGCACTTCGCATCGTCTCCGTGGAGAAGCAGGTCACGGTGGTCAACCTGGAGGCGGTAAGCGGCGGGGTGGTGTTCAGCGCCGTTCTGGAAAAGACGGTGGAGGTGGAGGTCGATTCGGCATCGCAGACGCTGGTGCAGGCGCTGGAGTTCGCCGGCTTCATACCCGTGGCCACGGCCACGGCGGGGGCGAGGGTGCAGGTGGTCGACGGCCCTCGTGTGGTGGCGGAGAGCGAGGAGGTCATCGACCCATGAGATGCGGCAAGGGGCCCGGCCGCGCGGGGCTTGTCTGCGGCATTCTGGCGGCGGCTCTCGGGATGGCCGCGCCCTTGCCGCGGGGCGCCGCCGGCGGGGAGCCCATCGTCATCCGTAACCCCGTCATCGTGCCCGCAGGCTCGCCGGAGTTCGTGGTGCCTCCCACGCCCTGCGGCCAGGAGTTCGCGGTGGAGGTCGGTCAGACGCTGAGGTTTGCGGTGCGGGCGTCGGATCCCGACCCCGCCCAGACGGTCACCCTCAGCTTCACCATGGAGCCGGCGCCTGCTCCGCCAGGGCCTTTCTTCGATCCCGTGCCGCCGCCGGCAAACCCCGTGCAGACGGATTTCGTCTGGACACCCACCCAACAGGATGCCCAGATCGGCGAGTTTCGGGTGGTGCTCGTCGCCACCGATTCAACGGGCCTTCGGGCCAAGTGCAAGGTCATCCTGACCGTACCGCTGGGACCGCAGCCGTTCGTGTTGAGAGAAAAGCTGGTGGTGGACGTGGCCGTGGAGACATACACCGTGCAGGGTGGCCCGGAGCAGCCGAATGGCGGGCTCGCGCGGCTGCGGTTGCATGATGCGATCACCGGCACAGGGAGGGGCAGGTTTTTCCTCGGCCCCATCACCACGCCCCTTCCGGGGCCGGGCATCGTGGTCGGCCTGACCAAGACGGTGGAGATCACCGAGGCGGACGCGGTGACCGATGGAGTACTCTTTGAGGGCGTCGTGGAAAAGGTGGTCTCGTTTCAAGTGAGCGGGGAGCCGACGCCGCGGGAGATCCCCGTGAGCATCGACTTCGCCGGGTTCATCTCCGTTCCGGGGGCCCAGCCCGGGGAGCGGGTGCGGGTGACCGACGCCCGGGTGGTCTTCGAGACCGAGGAGGTGGTCCCCCCGCCGTGAACAGCCCCGCGGCGGATGCTCGGGCCGGGCGGCGCAAGACAGGGGCTGCGGGCGGGGGGCGATCCCGCCCGCCGCGCCCGCACGGCCTGCGGGGGCATGCGTGAGCGCATGGCGTCTCCCGGCATCAGCGGGCGGGAGGCGCCGGAGTGAGAAACTCCTGTACCACCAGAACCCGCTGCTGGTCCCAGCGCTCGTATTCCAGGACGGCGATTCCGACCTGGGTGTGATACGGGTACAGGATGTTGGCACGGTGGTTGGAGCTGCCCATGAGGGCTTCGAACGCCTGTTGAACGCTTCCGGCCTTGGCCAGGTTCTCGCCAATCCACCAGAAGGTAAGCCCCGCCGCCCTGGCCATGTCCGACGGTGATCCGTAGGTGGGCGAAACGTGGCCCCAGTACCCGTTTTCCAGGATGTCCTGCCCCTTGAGGTGGGCGATTTCCATCAGCTTGGGGTTCGGCTGCACGGGAGGTACGCCGGCTCGGGAGCGGGCCTCGTTGATAAGCTGGAGCATTAGGAGTTCCTGCTGCGTAGTGTCCGAGGAAGGGTTAGAGGGGCCGGGCGAGCCCGGCTCGGGCCGCGGCGGTGTCCGTACGACGATGCGGCCGGAAGAGCGGTACACGATCAGCCCCGAGGAGCGCGAAGGGGAGCGGCTGGGTCGAACGACCACCGAGCCCCGGCTCGCCACGCTGGTAGACGTGGAAGCAGCAGGGGCGCTGCCGGAGGAGTCCAAGCTGCCGCCGGCGTTGCCGGGCCCTGGGAGCTCCTGGTCCCCCGTGGACGGGCTGCTGGAGCGACTCGTTGAACTGACCGTCATCACCAGACTGTTGGAGCGAGCCGCAGCCTGCGCCGGTGCGGCAAGACCGGCACAGCCCAGGGCCACGAGCAGGGCCAGCGCGGTTCCGGCGGAGATAAGGCCATGCCGGCCTACGGGCGGCCGTCCGCAAATGCGCCGGATCGAAGGGTGCGAAAACACGGGCTACACCTCCTACAAGGCCTGTCCAGCTCGACGAGGGAGGGGTTCGGCCGCCCGGACGAGAAACCCTTTTTCTGGGAGATTCCCAGGTTATGTCATTTTGGTAAGGACAGAGCTTCCCGCAGGGACCGGCGCAGCAGCTTGCCGGCGGCGTTGCGGGGCAGGGCATCCACGAAGCGTATCTGGCGGGGAACCTTGAAGCCGGCCAGGCGGGCCCGGCAGAACTCCAGCAGTTCCGCCTCGGTGGCGTGGTAGCCGGCGCGCAGCCGCACCGCCGCGACCGGCACCTGTCCCCACTCGGCATCGGAGCGGCCGGTCACGGCCGCTTCTTCGACGGCCGGGTGAGCCGTCAGGACGGCCTCCACCTCCGCCGGGTAGACGTTTTCGCCGCCTGACACGATGAGGTCGTCTCGCCGGTCGAGCACGTAAAGGTACCCGTCCGGTTCGACATATCCGATGTCGCCGGTGTGCAGCCATCCCCCCGCCAGCGCCCGGCGGGTGGCCTGCGGGTCCCGGAGGTACCCAGGGGTCACCGTGGGGCCTCGCACCAGGATCTCGCCCGGCGTCCCGGGCGGGGCCGCCTCGCCGTCGGCCTCGATGCGGACCCGGACCACTGGCAGGGGTTTGCCGGAGCAGCCCCGCCGGGTGCCCGCCTCGGCGGGGGGCAGCGTGGTCACCTGAGAACTGGCTTCTGTCAGGCCGTACGTGGGCAGAGCGGGCAGGCCGATGCGGGCGCATCGCTCCAACAGCTCGGCCGGAACCGGCCCGCCCCCCACCACCACCGCCCGAAGGGAGGGCGGGTAAGGCCGGGACCCCCGGGCATCCAGCATGCGGGCGAGCATGGTCGCCACCACCGAGACGAGGGTGATCCCCTCCTCGTCGATGGCGCGGTTGGCCGCCTCGGGGTCGAAGCGCTCGTGCACCACCACGGGAAACCCGCAGACGGCCGCACGCACCAAAATGGCGAGGCCCCCCACGTGGAACAGCGGCATGCACGCAAGCCAGCGGTCGTCGGGCCGAAGGTCGAGGTGCAGCGCTGAACCCACCGCGTTCCACCAGTGGTTGCCGTAGGTGAGCATGGCCCCCTTGGGCCGGCCTGTGGTGCCCGACGTGTAGAGGACGGTATAGACCGCCTCCAGGTCGAGGGACTCCCGCAGGGCGGTCTCCGCCGGCTGCCGCCGGTGCAGCTCGGCCGCCTCCCACACCTCTACCCCCTGCAGGCCGCGCGCCGCCGCCAGGGCAAGGTCGGCCGTGGCGTCACAGGCCACCACCGCCCGGGCCCCGGCGTGTTGCAGCTGCCAGGCGAGCTCGGGGATGGCCAGCCGGATGTTGAGGGGGACAAGCACCGCTCCCAGAAGGCTGGCTGCGTGCGCCAGCTGCACGAAGTCGGGCCCGTTGGGCAACAGCAACGCCAGGCGGTCTCCCGGGCGCAGCCCGCAAGAGGCCAGGCGCCGTGCCAGGATGGCCGCCGAGGCATGCAGCTCGGCGTAGCTCCACCGCTCCTGTCCCGCCTGCAGGGCGAGCCTGTGACCGTGGGTGGCCGCCTGATAGGAGAGCCAGTGGGCGATGGCGGTCACGGGCTGCCACCCAGCATGGAGGCGCCCAGCAGAGCGCCGTACAGGAGATGAAACCGTGAGGTCTCCTTGAGCACCCGGTTGAGGGCCGGGCCCGACTCCCTCGCCACCCGCCTCGCCAGCCGCACCCCTTCCGGCAGGGCCAGCCACGGAAGCCAGAACGCCGGCCCGGCTTGCCCCACCTTCCAGAGGAGCAAGGGCGCGGCCAGGGCAAGGCCCAGGAACAAGCCATACTGCCTGCGGGTCCAGCTCGCCCCGACCCGCACCGCCAGCGTGCGCTTGCCGGCGGCCCGATCCGTCTCGATATCCCGCAGGTTGTTGACCACCAGGATGTTGGTCACCGTCAGACCGACGGGCACGGAGGCTGCCAGGACGCCGGCCTTCAGGGTCCCGGCCTGCAGATAGTAGGTCCCGCAGACGGCGGCTACCCCGAAGAAGATGAACACGAACAGGTCGCCCAGCCCGTGGTACCCCAGGGGCCAGGGCCCGGCCGTGTACAGAACCCCGGCGGCGATGGCCGCGGCCCCGACCGCCACGATGGGCCACCCGCCCACCCGGGCCAGGTAGGCGCCGACCAGCACCGCCAGGCCAAAGGCGAGCACCGTGCCCAAAGCCATCTGCCGCTCGGTCAAAAGCCCCGCCTGGGTGGCCCGGGTCGGGCCGAGTCGCTGCCCGGTGTCGGCCCCCTTGCGGAAGTCGAAGAGGTCATTGGCGAAATTGGTTCCGATCTGGATGAGGACCGAGGCGGCCAGGGTGGCAAGCCACACGCCGGGGCGCCACGCCCCATCCCGCAACGCCGCTCCGGCCCCGACCAGCACGGGCGCGACCGCAGCCGACAGGGTCGGGACCCGGGCGGCGAGCACCCACGCTCGCACCCCGCCGGGAGCGGCCGTGGGCCGGCGCGGGGCGTAGGGGGAGGCAGGGGCCGGCTGGAGCCCGCTCGGGTGCCCGGGGCTGCCGGGCGTTTGGGGGCGGGGCGCTGGCGCGGGCCCGCTCATGGGAACCGGGGGAACCGGGAGAAGTCCGGCGGCCGCTTTTGCAGGAAGGCGTCCCGGCCCTCCTTCGCCTCCTCGGTGAGGTAGTAGAGGAGCGTCGCGTTGCCGGCCAGCTCCTGCAGGCCCGCCAGGCCGTCCGTGTCCGCGTTGAAGGCCGCCTTGAGCACCCGGATGGCGGTAGGGCTTTTAGCGAGGATCTCCCGGGCCCACCGCACCGTCTCCTCTTCGAGCCGTTCCAGGGGCACCACGGCATTGATCAGGCCCATCTCCAGGGCCTCCTGGGCCGTATACTGGCGGCAGAGATACCAGATCTCCCGGGCCTTCTTCTGGCCCACGACCCGGGCCAGCAGGGCCGCTCCATAGCCGGCGTCGAAGCTGCCCACCTTCGGGCCCGTCTGGCCGAAGATGGCGTTGTCCGCCGCGATGGTGAGATCGCAGACCAGCTGCAGCACGTTGCCGCCTCCGATGGCGTAGCCGGCCACCATCGCGATGACCGGTTTGGGCAGGGTGCGGATCTGGCGCTGAAGGTCGAGCACGTTGAGACGGGGGATGCGGTCTTCTCCCACGTACCCGCCTTCGCCTCGGTACCGCTGGTCGCCCCCGGCGCAAAAAGCCTCATGCCCGGCGCCGGTCAGGATGACGACGCCGATGCTCCGGTCGTCGCGGGCCGCCGCAAAGGCGTCCATCAGCTCCATGATGGTCTCAGGACGAAAGGCGTTTCGAACCTCCGGGCGGTTGATGGTGATCTTGGCCATGCCCTCCGCCGTCTCGTAGAGGATGTCCGTGTAGGTTCGTGTTCGTTTCCACTCGACGGGCATCCGGCTTTCTCCTTCCTACCTTTTCGGGATGTTCACCGGGTGCTTCGAAGAGCGGGTGCAGGCGAGCCGGGCGGCCTTCCCGCGGACGGGCCGCAGCGGGCGAGCCTTCCTCGAGGAAGGCCCGCACGAGCCGCTCGAAGAGCCGGGGCCGCTCCAGGTGGACGGCGTGGCCGCAGCCGGGCACCAGCGCCAGGCGTACCCGGGGAATGGCCCGGCTCATTTCCCGGGAAATAGCCGAGTACTTCCCGTCCAGCTCCCCCGCCACGATGAGGGTTGGCGGCCGGAGCCTCCCCAGTTCGCCCCACAACGGAGGGTGGCTGCCCGGGCCCAGCCCCCGTAGGGCGTTGGCGAGCCCCTGCGGTCTTTGCGCGAGCCTGACGGCCCTCAGCTGCATCCGCACCCGCTCGGGAAGGCGGGATTGGCTTTCAAAGAGCGGCAGCTTCTCCCAGCGCTCCACGAAGGCCTGGAGGCCCTCCCGTTCGATGAAGCCGGCCAGCTCGAAGTCGGCCTCCCGCCTTCGCTCCCGCTCCCGAGGGTCGGCGATGCCGGGGGAGCTGCTTTCCAGCACCAGCCGCCGGATGCGGTCGGGCGCGCGCAGCGCCAGGTGCAGGGCGACTCGCCCGCCCATGGAGTAGCCCAGCACATCTGCCCGGCGCTCGCCCACCGCGTCCAGCAGCGCCACCAGGTCGGCCACCACCTGGGGCATGCTGTAACGACCTGGGTCCCGGGGCGCCTCCGACAGGCCGTGGCCGAGGAGGTCGACCGCCACCGCGCGCCGGCCCACCCCGAACCTCCGGAGTAAGGGCATCCACGTCTGCGCACTGCCGGTGAACCCGTGCAACAGCCAAAGCGCCGGCATGGGGCGCAAGCCCTTCGCACCCGCGGGCTGCTGAAAGCCCGCCGGCCTTCCCGGTGCGCTTGGGACCGGCTGGGGCGGCGGGTGGCTTGCCTCGCCTGCAACCAGCAGGTGGTAGCTCACCCCGTTGACCACCACAAAGGCTTCGCTCACCTCCCCCGTCGCGCTCGCCTGCTGCTCGGGCACCTCGCGCCTTGTGCGGCTCACAGCCCCACCACAGTCCGCACGGCGGCCGACACCGCCTGCCACAGCTGCTGGTGCTCCCGGACGTTGCGGCGCCGATCCGTGCGCACCTCCACCACCGTCAGCCCTCGGCCGGCCATCCCCTCCCGCACCGATTGCCGGAACTGCTCCCAGCTTCGGGCCGCCACGTACCTCCCGCCGTACATCTCCACGGCCGGCCGGAAGTCAAGACCCAGGGGCACGGCAAACAGCTCCTCGAAATGCGAGGCCTGCTCGGCCTGCGGGAGAAAGGAGAAGATACCCCCGCCGTCGTTGTGGATGAGCACCACGGTGGCCGCCAGGCCAAACTTGCGCGCTGCCAGAAGCCCGTTGAGGTCGTGGTAAAAGGAGAGATCCCCGATGGCCAGCACCAGCGGCCCCGGGCCAGCAGCCGCAACGCCCAGCGCGGCCGACACGACCCCGTCGATGCCGTTGGCCCCCCGGTTGGCCATGAAGCGGACTCCCCACGGCGCACCCGGGAAGAAGCTGTCCAGGTCCCGCACCGGCATGCTGTTGCCTGCAAAAAGGGTTGCCCCATCCCCCAGGAGCCCCGCCAGCTCCCACCACAGGCGCGCTTCCGATAAAAGCCCCCCATTCGGTTCGGGCTGCCGGGTGATGGCAGCGTCGATGGCCTCTCGTGCCGCCCGGTTGGCCGCCAGCCACCGTTCGGCCCAGGTGTCGGTTCCGGCCGCCCGGGGGGCTTGCGCCAGCTCCTCGCCAAGCGCCCGCGCCCATGTGGAAGGGTCCGCCACGACCCGCTCGGCTGCCAGGAGCGTGGGATCCCGCCAGTCGCCCCCCTCGTCCACCACCACCTGGTGTGCCGCTGCGTGCTGTTTGAGGTAACCGGCCAGCGCCTTTGAGGTGGGCATGGCCCCGAACCGAATGATGAGCTCGGGTTCCAGCGCCGAGCTGACGGCGGAATCCCGCAAGAACGCATCGTAGGCGTCCACCACCAGCTGGCGGTCGTGCCGTCCCCACCGCACCTGCGATAGCGGGTCGGCCAGCACAGGGAACCCCAGCCGTGCGGCCAACCCGGCGACGGCCCCCGCAAAGTCGGGGTCCTCCTGGGGCCCGCAGACGATGAGCCCTCGCTCCACCCGGGCGAATTCTGCCGCCTGTCGCCGCAGTTCGGTTGGGTCGGGCACCCGCAGCCCCCAGCGCACGGCCGTGTATGGCCGAAGGCCTTGCGGGGCTGCATCCTGGCGCAGGCGAGGATCGTCGGGAGCGGGGCTCGGGGTGGGCACCAGCGGCTCACGAAAGGGAAAGTTGAGATGGACCGGGCCGGCGGGAGCCTCCCGGGCGATGGCCACGGCCCGGCAGGCGACGGTGCGGGCGTAGCGCAGCATCTCCACGGAAGCCTCGGGGATCGCCATCTCCACGAACCACTTCACGTGGGACCCGAACATCCGCAGCTGGTCGATGGCCTGGGGCGCTCCCACCTCGCGCAGCTCATGGGGGCGATCGGCCGTCAGCACTACCAGGGGTGCCCGTCCATACCGGGCCTCGATGATGGCGGGATAGAAGTTGGCGGCGGCCGTACCCGACGTGCACAGCACGCCCACAGGCTCCCGCAGGGCCCGGGCCATGCCCAGGGCGAAGAATGCGGCGCTGCGCTCGTCCACCAGAGGCCACAGCCGCACTCCACCACGCTCCGCCAGGCAAAGGGCAAGGGGGGTCGACCGGGAGCCGGGGGTGAGGCAGACGTGGCGCACCCCGGAGCGCTCCAGCTCCTCGGTGAACGCCCGGACGTAGAGGTAAGCCGCGCGAGAGACGTCCTGGGCCCCCAAACTTCAAGCCTCCCGGCGGGCTGGGGGCTGACCACCTGAGGCCGCCTTCAGGGCGGCGAGCATCGGGCGCAGCTTCAGCCACGACTCCCGGTACTCCGCCTCAGGATCCGATTCGCCCAGAATTCCGCAGCCGGCATACAGCACCGCCCGGCGCCCCTGGATCACGGCGCAGCGGATGGCCACCGCGAACTCGCCCTCCCCCGCCGACCCCACCCACCCCACGGGGCCCGCATACCAGCCACGATGAACCCCTTCGTGGCGGCGGATCCACTCCAGCGCGGCCTCTCGGGGCACGCCGCCCACCGCTGGTGTCGGGTGCAGCTGGCCGGCCGCCTCCAGCACGCCCATCGAGGGAAGGAGTTGGCCGGTGACGAGGGTGTGAAGGTGCTGGATGGTCGGCAGCTTCCAGACGGACGGCTCAGCGGAGGGTTCGACGCGCCGGCACACCCTCTCCAGGCCCCCTCGGATGGCCTCCAGAACCAGGGCGTGCTCCCGGCGCTCCTTGGGGCTGGCCCGCAGGGCCTGTTCCAGCAGGCGGTCTTCCTGCGCGTCGCGGCCTCTGGGAGCCGACCCGGCCAGGCAGCTGGAATAGACGTTGCCGCCCTCCACCTTCACCAGCCGTTCCGGCGTGGCGCCCACGAACCAGCACCCCGAACGCCGGAAAGCAAACAGGCTGCACTGCGGGTAGGCCTGCCACAGGGCCGCAAGCAGCCGGTGCACCTTGACCTCCTGGGGCAGGAGCACCGTCACACGCCGGGCCAACACCGCCTTGGCGAGCCGCCCTTCCCGCACGGCCCTGGCGGTTTGGGCCACCGCCTCCATCCAGCGCCGGGCATCGTCCTCCTGCAGTTCGAACTCGGCGGCAGGCTGCTCGATGGAGAACTCGACGGCGGCGTCCGCTACTGATGGCGTCTCCTCCTGTGCGGCCTTACCCGCCGAGCCTTCCACGGCTGGCCCGTCGCCGAAAGCCACGTCAACCAGCCATGCGTCGTCGGACTTGATCCACCCGTCTTCCCGGCGCGCATCCGTCAGAGCGCTGATCACGACGCCCCCGGCTCCGCCCGCCCGCCACCACAGCACCCGTGGCACTGCGATGAGAGCCGGCGGGAAGCTCTCCCACGGCTGCGCCCCCGACCCCCAGGCCCCGTCACAGGCCTCCCAATGGTCTTCGAAGGCGAAGCCCCCCAGCCCGACGGGGCTGCCGAAGGGCTCCTGTCCCGCGGGATCGCACAGAGCGGTTTCAACGAGCTGGCGCCAGGCGGCGCTGAGCTGTGCGAAGCGCCGGGGCCCCCGGGCCGTCAGGGCCGCCGCGGTCCCCAGGCCCACCAGCGTCAGATCCTCGGAGGGGCGGGCCCACAATGCGACCTCCCACCCGGCGGAGGGGGATTCGGCCGCAGAGGCAAGGCGCGCGAAGGCCCGGATAGGATCCGCGGATGGCGCCGGCCCGCTCAGGCTCACAAGGACACTTTGGCCCAAGACCCGGGCGCGCTCGGCTGCCTCGCGCCAGCGAGCGGCCAGCGAAGCGGCCGCGACCCCTGACAGCGCCGGCATCCCCACCGATGCCCTCCCCATGCCCGGAACTGCAGTGCCGACCGACTGGTCGGTCTGGCCGCATTATAGGGCTGGTGCAGGCGGGCATCAAGGCGCCCAGCCCGTTGGCTCGGTGTGGGCCCTGCGGGGCGACGCCCCGCCCCCGGGATATCACACCCCCGCTTCGCAGCGGCCTGAGCTTGTGCGCGGCTGTGGGGCCGTAGCGGCGACAGGCGGAGGAGGGTCGGGAGACAAAGGTCCCTTGACACGCATAGTTAACCTAGTTACGATTTACCTTTGGAAACGAACCAGGTCTGCCCGGGAGGGTACGGCCCCGAGGTCTACCTCGGGGCCGTCGTGCGCCAGGGGGGTGGAGAGAGGATTTCAAATGAGACCTGTTCGCGATTGAATGCGAAGACTCTGAGACAAGGTGTCCAGGGCGAGCCAGCGTCGAGCTGGAGGTATGAGGTAGAGTTATGAGGTACAGGAGGTTGAAAAGCTTGAACCGCCTCGGCTTTGTCGCGACGGTCCTGGTGCTTACGGCGCTCGCACTTTTGCCGGGCATGGCGTCGGCGTCCTCGGGCCCTGCTGGCGCAGGTTCGGTGATCGTTTACTCGGGTCGCACCGAAGCCCTTGTGGACCCTGTGTTCCGCAGATTTCAGGAGGCCACGGGGATCCGGGTGCAGGTTCGCTACGCGGACACTTCGGAGCTGGCTGCCACGCTGATGGAGGAGGGGGCTCGCTCCCCGGCAGATATCTTCTTCACCCAGGATGCGGGCGCGCTGGGTGCGGTGGCGCAAGCCGGCCTGTTTGAGCGCCTGCCGGAGAGGATCCTCTCCCGGGTCGAGCCTCGCTTCCGTTCGGCCGAGGGGCTTTGGGTCGGGGTCACGGGCCGGGCTCGGGTGGTTGCGTACAACACGGAGCGCGTGCGGCCGGAGGAACTGCCCGATTCCATCCTTGGCTTCACCGACCCCAAATGGAAGGGCCGGATCGGCTGGCCCCCAACCAACGGGTCGTTTCAGGCCTTCGTCACCGCGCTGCGCAGGACGCTGGGTGAAGAGGCGGCCCGGCAGTGGCTGCTGGGGATCAAGGCCAACCAACCCAAGGCGTACCGCAACAACACGGCTATCATCCAGGCCATCGCGGCCGGCGAGATAGACGTGGGATTCGTCAACCATTACTATCTGTACACGTTTCTGGCCGAGCGAGGCCCATCCTTTCCGGTGCGCAACTACCACCCCAGAGCCGGCGGGGCCGGCGCCATGGTCAACGTGGCCGGGGTGGGCCTGCTGAAAGGCGCACGCAACAAGGAATCGGCGCTGCGTCTGATAGAATTCCTGCTGTCGGAGGAGGCGCAGACGTATTTCGCACGCCGAACCTACGAATATCCTCTGGCGGGCGGAGTGCTTGCCCACCCGGACCTGCCGCCTCTCTCCCAGATACGGACGCCCGCTATCGATCTGGGTGACCTGTCCGACTTGAAAAAGACGCTGGATTTGCTGTGGGAGACCGGGGTCCTGTAACCGGAGGGATTGCCGTGCCGGGCAGGGGAGCCACCATCGCGGCCATCGGGGGGCGGGCGCGAAGGCCCCTGCCCGGCGCGGCGGCTCACCGCACCCCACCCATCCCCCCGGCCATTGCGGCCGCTGCCCTCGCCGTGACCGCGGCGCTGCTCATCCCGCCCGGCTACCTGCTGGTGCGGGCGGCCTCCGCGGTAGATCGGCTGGGTGCGTGGATCTGGCATCCCCGCATCGGGCAGCTCCTGCAGGCAAGCGTGCTTCTGGCCGGTGCCGTCACCGTGGCGGCCGTAGGGCTGGCGCTGCCGCTGGCCTGGCTTCTCGCCCGGACGGATCTGCCTGGCCGGAGCCTGTGGCGGGTGCTTTTGGCGTTGCCGCTGGCCATTCCATCTTACGTGGGTGCCTTTGCTCTGATCGCGGCCGTGCACCCGGACGGGGTGGTGGCGGCGCTTCTGTACCCGCTTTTCGGGAAGGTGACTCTGCCCCGCTTCGAGGGGTTTGCGGGAGCGTGGGTGAGCCTCACGTTTTTCACGTACCCCTTCGTGCTGTTACCGGTTCAGGCAGCCTGGAGTCGGCTGGACCCGGCCCTTGAGGAGGCAGCCCGTTCGCTGGGGCTGGGGCCGGCAGCGGTCTTCCGGCGGGTGACCTTTCCCCTGCTTCGGCCGGCGATCGCCTCGGGGGCGTTGCTGGTGGCTTTGTACGTGGTAAGCGACTTTGGCGCCGTCTCGTTGATGCGTTATGAAACCCTGACGCTGGCCATCTACCTGCAGTACGGGGCGGCCTTCGACCGAAGCCGGGCGGCGGTGCTGGCCCTTTTGCTCATGGCCGTCACCGCCGCTGTCCACCGCCTGGAGCTGGCCAGCCGGCGCCGCCCGGGGGCAAGCTTCTACCGGTCGGATCCCGCCGCGGCGCGGCAGGCCCCGCCGCTTCGCCTGGGGCTCGCCAGCGTCCCGGCGGTTGGGGCGTGCGCGCTGGTCGCGCTGGCTGTGGTCGGGGTTCCAGCCATGTCGCTGGTACACTGGCTGGTGCGCGGGCTTACCCGGGATTCCCCTGCCGACAGCCTCTGGGGGCTGGAGCCGTTCGCCACCCTGGCGCGGGCCGCCTGGGGGTCGGTCTCGGTCGCCTCCGCCGCTGCCGCGGGTGCCGTGGTGGCTGCTTTCCCCATTGCCTGGTTGGTTGCCCGCAACTCCGGGCGGCTCGGGAGAGCGGTGGAGCAGTTGACCTTCTTGAGCTACGGTCTGCCGGGCATCGTGCTGGCGCTGTCGCTGGTCTTCTTCGGCATCCGGTTCCTGGGGCCGTTGTACCAGACGCTGGTGTTGCTGGTGGCGGCCCATGTTCTGCACTTCCTGCCCCAGGCGGTGGGACCCGAAGCCGCCTGCCTCGCCCAGCTCAATCCCCGCCTTGAGGAGGTAGCCCGGTCCCTGGGCAAGAAGCCGACGGAGGTGTTGCGGCGGGTGACAGTTCCGCTCCTGCAGCCGGGGCTTCTGGCAGGGGCGAGCCTGGTCTTCCTCACCAGCATCAAGGAGCTGCCCGCCACGCTGCTTCTGGCGCCGGTCGGATTTCGAACCCTGGCGACGCTGACGTGGCTGAGCGCCGCGGAAGGGTTCTTCGCTCGGGCCGCCTTGCCGGGGCTTTTGCTGTTGGTGGTGTCGGGGGTCTCGGTGGGGCTCCTGCTTCGCCACCAGGAGCAGCGGTGGGGGCAAGCTCGCCGATGAGAACGTGGGAGAGGAAGGGGCGAAAGCCTGTGCGGTTGTTGGGTCGGCGAGCCGCCAGCCCCGAACCGGGTGCGGTGAAGGACACGTCGCCGGCGCCGGTGGCCAGCGCCCTGGCGACGGCACCCGAACCGGACGGGTGGAGCGGCGGGCCGCCCCGGATTCCGCAGGCGGACGTGGTGGCCCGTTGCCAGGACGTAGCCCGCTACTTCGGCCCGGTGCGGGCGGTGGACGGAGCCTCGCTGGCGCTCAAGCGAGGCCAGCTGGTAACCCTCATCGGGCCCAGCGGGTGCGGCAAGACCACGCTGCTGCGCCTCCTGGCCGGGTTTGAGGTGCCCGACCGGGGCCGGGTGGAGCTGGACGGGGTCGTCGTCGCCGAGCCGGGGCGGTCGGTGCCTCCGGAGCGGCGGCAGGTGGGAATGGTGTTTCAGGATTATGCCCTCTTTCCCCACCTGACCGTGGCAGAAAACATTGCCTTCGGCCTGCGAGCGGGGGCGGACCCCCGCAAGGAGGTGGCCCGCTGGATCCGGCGGGTGGGGCTGGAGGGGCTGGAGCACCGCTACCCCCACCAGCTGTCCGGTGGCCAGCAGCAGAGGGTGGCCCTGGCGCGGGCGCTGGCAGCCCGGCCCCGGCTGCTCTTGCTGGACGAGCCCTTTGCCAGCGTGGACCTGGGGACGCGGGTGCGGCTGCGTCGGGAACTCAAGGAGATCATCCAGCAGGAGGGCCTGACCGCGCTCCTGGTCACCCATGACCGGGAAGAGGCTCTGAGCGTGGCCGACCTGGTGGCCGTCATGGCGGGCGGCCGGATTCTGCAGGTGGGCACCCCGGAGGTGGTCTACGAGCAGCCCCTATCCCCGGGGCTGGCCGCCCTGCTCGGGGAGGTGAACCTGCTGCCGGGCCAGTCCCGGGGCAGCCATGCCATCACGCCCGTGGGGCCGCTCCCCTTGCGCCGGGCCCATCCGCTGGGGCCGGTTCTGGTCATGATGCGGCCCGAATGGCTGACCTGCGCCCGGGATCCCGGAGGGCCCCTTCAGGTGGTGCAGCGGGAGTTTTACGGTGCCTACCAGATGGTCTCCCTGCGCCTGCTCGCCGATCCGGCGCCCCAGGTGGACCAGCCGGGTGCGGCCGAGCCCTGCCCGGCGCCGGCTGCCGAGCCGGCCGGGCTTGCCCTGCCTGCGTTGATAGGCCGCTCCGCCACACCCCTGCGGGTCCGCTGCCCGGCCGCCCCCGCCTTTCGCCGGGGCGATCGGGTGCGGGTGCAGGCCCTGCAGCCGGCCATCGCCTGGGCCCAGGGTCCTGTGCCGGGGGAAGGCGGCGCTTTCGCCTGATCGGCGTTCGCGGCCCTGCCCGGGTGCCCGGGCGCTGTCGATGGCGCCGCCTCACCAGCCCGCCGGCCAGCGGGCAGGACGCAGGCCCCGCGCACCAAACACCAGCGTCAGCCGGTATTGAAGCCCGGTCAGAGACTCTGCCGGCCCTCCCTGGACTTCCTCGCCCGTTACGCTCATCCAGCGTCCGCCTCCCAGGCCCGTATCGAATAAGTACCCCACGCCGGCCTGCAGGTGCACGAACCGCCTGAGCGACAGGGAGACCGACAGATCGGGCACCAGGGCCAACAGGAACCTGGCGTATGACCTCTCGCAGGAGCTGGCGAGGGTGTACTGCTTGCATGCCTGCGTATCGGGAACCACCGTGAGAGACGCCGCGCCGAACGCTACCCCGAGCCCGCCGTCGATGGAGACCGACTCCGTGATGGGCGCGTCGAAGCCGAACCGCACGCCTCCGAACCCAAGCGCCAGCTCGGCCCACTTCGTCCCGCTCGCGACGCGCGCGGCGCCGCCGGCGCCGAACCCGCCGGTGGTGAACCCCCCACCGACCGCTGATCGCCCCACCGGGCCCTGGCCCCCGCCGCCGTAAAGGACGATGGAGGTAGGCAGCTCGCCGTATCCGGCGTCTTTCAAGTCCTGGGCCAGCTGGGGAACACTGAGCTGCTGCAGCCAGAGCGTGAAGCCGCCCCCTGCCAGGGGGGCCGCGGCCGCGCCGGATGCCAGTGCTCCCGCCATCACGGCAGCGACGCCCCACGCCACCCCGCCGATGAAAAGTCGGCCACTCCGTGCGCATTTCGCGGCCATCGCCATCGTGCTCTCCCCCTTGAAGGCTGTGGATCCGGGCCCCAGCGCACGAGGCGCCGCGCCGGACGGTTCCAGTATAGGGTGGCTCACCCACTACGTGCCAGCCTGACGCATAGGTGCCAGCCTGACGCATGCACGCCATGCCGGCTAGGTCTTCCTGGGAGGTGCCGTAGCAGGCGGCCAGGAGCCCGTCAAGAGACGGCCGGTAGGTCGCTGGGAGACGCACGCTTTAAAAAGGAGAGCCGATCGAACGCGGCATCTGCGGAGGCCAGCCAGGGAATCCCGTGGTCGGTCAAGTCCAGCGCGATGAGGGAATCATGGGTCAAAAGCCCGTACCTCTGGCGAAACTCCGCGCTTCGGGTGATGTACTCCCTCGGCAGGTCGAGGATACTGATGCCCATTTGCGGCAGCTTGGCTGCATAGAGCTGGTAGTCCGCCAGTTGCCGTACGCGGTCCGGGTGTAGTGAGAGCTGGCGCACTGGGTTGGAACCCGCTATGAGGCCTTTTTGTCGGGCTTCCACATACACCCGAACCCCGTCAGGGATCTCACTCAAGCTCGCCATAGAGATCGGCCTCTGCGACTTCCATCACAAACTCGCGGGGCACGTCGAAAACCCCCGCCGTTTCCCGCACCACGGACCTGCTCCGACCGGCCGAATCCAGGTACCGACGCAGGGCGTGTTCGAGTAAGTCGTTAAGCGGGCGTCCCTCCTTGCGGGCTTGCTCCTTGGCCCGTTCATAAAGCCTTGCGTCCATCGTGGTCGCGACCTTCCTGCGCATCCGCGGCACCCCCACGCCAGCGTATCGGGTGGCGGAAGGGGCGTCAAGCTGACAAGCACATCGCATGGTCATCAAGAAGCAGCGGCCCCACGGTGGCCGGCGGATGCGACGGGACGCCCCAATCCGCCCTGCCACGCGCCGCCGGCGAGGCCCCGGGAATGCAGAGCGACGGCCAGAGCCCGAGCAGGTTCTGCGGAGTGAACCGGTGAAATCCCGCCCGCCGCCTCGCCGCCCAGCAGGACGACCCGGGCAGGTTTCCCAGGGTGAACCGGTGAAATCCCCCTCCAAGAAATTCCCGGTTCGCACAGCCGGGTGCCGACAGGGAGAACCCCATGCGCTTCCCCGAAGCGAAGCCCCCAGAGGGCGTAGGTGCGGGCGTCTGTTGCAGGCCCCGCAGGCGCGTCGGCCCCATGACAGGGGCCGCGCTGCTGATGCTGCTCGCCTCTCTCCTCTATGCGGCTCGGTCTGCGGCCGCCGGGACGGCTCAGGCGGCCTCCGGCCCCGATGCGCCCGCACCGGTGAGCCTCGTCATTCGTAACGTTTATGCTCTGACGTGGCATCCCGAAGCGGGATCCGTATGGCCCCGCGCCGAGATCTCCCCTGCCCCGGTCGACATCGCCGTGGCCGGCGACCGGATCGCGGCTATCGGGCCGGCACTGGCGGAGCGCCATCCGCAGGCACGGATCATCGACGGGCAGGGTGGGTACGCCATTCCCGGCCTCATCGACGTGCATGTTCACGCCGGGGCACCCGAGACCGGGCCCAACGTCTGGCCGCTTCTCGTGGACGTTTTCTCGATGCGTACCGCTTACCGCGCGGGGGTCGCCATCGTCACGGGAACCGATGCGGGAAACCCCGGGGTGCTCTATGGGCTCAGCGTGCTACGGGAGGTCGAACTGCTCCACGAGGCCGGCCTGCCCCCGGCTCGCGCCGTGGCGGCAGCCACGTACCAGGCGGCAGTCGAGCTTGGGGAACTGCGCGCAACCCTCAAAGTTGGCCTCAGCGAGGCGTGGGGCGCCGGTCTTCAGGGCTTCCGCTTCGAGCTCGGGGGGCCCCACGGTTCCGCAGTTCTTCGGGGATATCCTCCAGGCACCCTGACCGGAGGCTCCGTGGCCGCGCTCACCCTCGACCACCGGTGGGCGCCGCTGCCGGATTGGCCGCTGGGCCTGCACGCGTTCGCCGACTTGGCTTTCGCCTGGCCCTCGGCCGCCTTTGGGGGAGGTTCGGATTGGGGCGCGGCGGCAGGGCTGGGCGTGTCAATGTCGGCCGGGCTGTTCGGGGCATACCGGCTGGACCTGGCCGTGACGCCGTCGGGGAGTCCGGCGCCGGTTCTGTGGTTTCAGCTGAACCCCTGACGCATGCAAGGCGCCCGCCGGCAACGCCTACGGTCGGGCGGGCGCTCTGGGAAGGGGAGACCAAGGTGGCTGGTGGGGAGATTGCCTGGCTGGAGCGGTACCTGGACATGGACGAGCTGGTGGAGATGGCTCGGGCCCTGGTACGGGCCGACACCAGCAATCCCCCCGGCCACGAAGCGCCGGCCGCTCGGTGGCTTCAAGAGCAGATGCCCCGGCTGGGGTTCGAGGACGTGCGCCTGGTCGAGCCTCTGCCGGGCCGGGTGAGCGTGGTCGGCCGGTTCCCAGGAGGCAGCCAGGCCCCCGGCAGCCGCACCCTTCTTTGGAACGGCCACATCGACGTGGTGCCTGTCGGAGATCCCTCGGCCTGGCGCTATCCGCCCTTTGAGGGCGTGGTGGCGGACGGGCGCCTGTGGGGCAGGGGTTCGGCGGACATGAAAGGCGCAGTGGCCGCCATCCTCGAGGCAGCCGCCATTCTGCACCGGGCGGGCCTTCGCCTGCGGGGAACCCTGCTCGTGCACGCCGTGGCGGACGAGGAGATGCTGGGCGACCTGGGAACCCGCCTTCTGGTCGAGCAGGGGCAGGCGCAGGCTGACGCCGCCATCTGCGGCGAGCCCACCTCCCTGCGGCCGCTGGTGGCCGCACGGGGCCTTTTGTGGGTGGAGGCGACGACCTTCGGGCGAAGCTGCCACGCCTCGACCCCGCACCTGGGCGTCAACGCCATCGTGAAGATGAGCCGGGTCGTCCAGGCCCTCGCCGAGACCCGCTTTGCGGCAAACCACCCGTTGCTCGGCCATCCCACCCTCAGCGTCGGCACCATCGCCGGCGGAACCAAGACCAACGTGGTGCCGGACCGCTGCACGGTCACCGTCGACCGGCGCCTGCTTCCCGGGGAGAGCCCGGCGCACGCCTTCGAGCACCTGAAGCGGCAGCTGGACACCCTGAGGGTCTCGGACCCGGACCTTCGGGTGGAGCTTCGCACCATCAAGGAGGCTGAGCCATCCGAGATCTCGGCAGACGAACCCATCGTCCGCTCCGCCCTGCGCGCTCGGGCCCTTCTGGGCCTTGAACCCGTATCGCCGGGCGGCATGCCGGGCACCACGGATGCCCGCTTTCTCGTGAACCAGGGGCGAGTGCCCGCCGTGATCCTCGGCCCGGGCGAGCTTGAGCAGGCCCATACCGTCAACGAGTCGATCTCCCTGGAGCAGCTGAGACAGGCGGCGCTGCTGTACGCCGCCGTCGTGTGCGATTACCTCGGGTGCGAGGACGTGGCCTTACCACAGTGGAGTCCGCACCACTAGGCCCGGCACAGCTTGGAAATGCCTCGGGTTTTCGGTGACAACGGCACATCCGTGGGCTAGAGCTGTGGCCGCGATGAGCAGGTCGTGGGCACCAATGGGTCTCCCGGTGGCAGCGAGTTCCACCGAGAGTCGAGCATACACCCGGGCGGCAAGAAGGTCGAAAGGCAGGACAGGAACCGCCTCCAAAACCGCCTCCACAAACGCCTCCCGCCGGGCCCTGCGTGCCGGAGAATCGGCCCGGTGGACGCCGGCCAGCAATTCCGATGCGGTGATGCTGGCCAGCGCGACGGGCTCATCCGGTAGCGCGCGGGCCAGGGCGCCCAGTGGCGCCCTGCGCCGCTCCAAGGCGATGAAGATGCTGGAGTCGATCAGCTGGGCCATCGGAGCGCTTCGGCCGGGGGCTGGCTGGCCTGGATTTGCTCGAGGTCATCGGCAAAGCCCTCGCCGGGCAACGTGAGGTGCCCCACTCGGGCCACCAGTTGTCGCACGGTGATCCCTTGAGGGCGGGTGACGGGACCTAAGCTGGCCACGGGTTCGCCGTTGCGCTCCACCACGAAGTGCTCCCCCCGGTAGCGGACACGGCTCAGGACGTCCGAGAGATTCTTGGCCAGTTCGGTGGCCGTAATCCTGGTCTCCACAACCTCCTGCCTCCCACGGGAGCGCCCCCGGTGTCTGAGAATAAGATAATCGGATTCTCTTTGCCCGGCAAGGCGCCGCCCGGCGCCCGACCACGCGGTGGCGCCCGGTCTTTCTGCTCGATACGGAGGATGCCGGCTCCTCTATTCCAGCCAGTCCATCGCCCGCTGGACGGCCTTCCGCCACCCCCGGTAGGAGGCTTCCCGGCGAGCCTCGTCCCAGCGGGGGATCCAGCGCCGTTCCTCTTTCCAGTGAGCCCGCAGTTCGTCGAGGCTCTCCCAAAAGCCACATGCCAGGCCGGCCGCGCAGGCAGCCCCGAGGGCCGTGGTCTCCGCGACAGCGGGCCGCACCACCGGTAACCCCAGCAGATCCGCCTGGAACTGCATGAGCAGTTCGTTGACCACCATCCCCCCGTCCACCCGAAGCTCCGTCAGCCGAACCCCCGAGTCCCGCTCCATCGCTTCCACGACTTCCCGGGTCTGGTACGCGGTCGCCTCTAAAGCCGCCCGGGCGAGATGGCCCTTGTGGGCATAGCGGGTGAGGCCGATGATCAGGCCGCGGGCCCGGCTGTTCCAGTGCGGGGCGAACAGGCCCGAGAAGGCCGGAACGAAGTAAACGCCGCCGCTGTCCTCCACCGTGCGGGCCAGGTCCTCCACCTCCGAGGAGCTCGCGATGATGCCCAGGTTGTCCCGCAGCCACTGCACGAGGGCCCCGGTGATGGCGATGGAGCCCTCCAGGGCGTAAGAGGGCGGCGAGCTTCCCATGCGGTACGCCACGGTGGTGATGAGCCCGCACTTCGAGGCAACGGGCTGCCGGCCCGTGTTGAGCAGCAAGAAGCAGCCGGTGCCATAGGTGTTCTTGGCTTCCCCCGGGGTGAAGCAGGTCTGCCCCACCAGCGCCGCCTGCTGGTCGCCCAGGTCGCCGCAGACCGGCACCTCGCCTCCCAGCGGGCCGTCGCGCCGGGTCCGTCCATACCCGGACGGGTCGCTGGAGGGTCGGATGGCCGGCAGCATCCGGCGGGGAATCCCCAGTGCCTCACAGATCTCATCGTCCCAGTCCAGCGTGCGCAGGTTCATGAGCATGGTGCGGCTCGCATTGGTGACGTCGGTAACGTGGGCCCCTCCGTCAGGCCCGCCGGTCAGCCACCAGATGAGCCACGAGTCGATGGTGCCGAAGACCGCCTCGCCTCGCCTGGCCGCTTCCCGCAGCCCGTCCACGTGGTCGAGAAGCCAGCGAATCTTGGGACCCGAGAAGTAAGTCGCAAGGGGCAGCCCGGTTCGGCTCCGGAAGCGGTCCGGGCCGCCCTCCCGGGCAAGCTCCTCACACAATTCGGCGGTTCGGGTGTCCTGCCAGACCACCGCCGGGTGGTACGGCCGGCCCGTGCGGGGGTTCCAGACCACCGTGGTCTCCCGCTGGTTGGTCACCCCGATGGCCGAGAGTTCCCCGGGGCCGGCGCCCGCCCGGGCCATGGCCTCCCGGACGACCTCGCCGGTGCGTTCCCAGATCTCCATGGGATCGTGCTCCACCCAGCCCGGCCGGGGGTAGAGCTGGCGGTGCTCCTTTTGGGCCATGCTGACCACCCGCCCGTCGTGGTCGAAGAGGATGAACCGAGTGCTGGTCGTGCCCTGGTCGATGGCGCCCACGTAGCGTGCCATGGGTCTTCCTCCTCTCGGCCGACGGCTCCCGTGGCCACCGGCTCCTCTCGGCCGACGGTTCCCGTGGCCACCGCCGGGCGCGGGCCGGCCGGCCCGGGGCCTGCAGCGTCCCGCATTCGCCTGCGGGACGGGGCGACCCGGCAGACGTTCATGGGGTCTTGGCCGCCGGAAGAGCTTGGGGAGCGACGGGCGTGGGGCGGCGGTTGACCAGCCAGGCCCCGCCGACCACCAGGCTTGCGCCCGCCACCATGCCGGCGGTGAGGGGCTCTCCCAGGATAAGCACCCCGAGGATGACCGCCACCACAGGGTTGATGAGGGTGACGTAGGAGGCCCGCACGCTGCCGACGTGGTCGACCAGGTAGAACATCAGCCAATAGGCCAGCGCAGAACCCACCAGCGACAGGTAGGCCAGGGTCACGAGAGCCGGGGGCTGCAACACCTGCGGGCTCAGCGCCTCTCGCACACCGGCCGCCAGGGTTCCCAGGTAGAGGCCGGACATCCCGAGGTGGATGGCAGTGCTCGAGTAGGTGTCGGTGGTGAAGTAGCGGCGGCTGAAGACGTAGGAGGAGGCGTAGAAGAACGCCGAGCCCAACATGCCCAGCTGGGCCCACAGTCGCAGATGGGCCGGCCCGGTGAAGCCGGCCCCCTCCCGCAGCCCGGCCGCGAGCAACACACCCACAAACCCCAGCACCATACCGGCCACCTGCGAGCGACCGACGGGCTCGCGGCTCCAAAGCCACGCCAGCGGCAGGGTGAACAGGGGCATGGCGGCCACCAGGACCGCGGATTGGGCCGATGGGATGTAGCGCTGACCCCAGAAGATCAGGGCAAACGAGGCGCTGTTGAGCAGGGCGAACACCATGGGCGGCCACCAATCCCGCCAGCGCCGGGGAAGGCGCCGGTGAACGGCCAGCATGAAAGCCAGAAGCGCCACGCAGGCCAACGCATTGCGGGCTGCGGCGAACCAAAACGGCGGCCAGTAGCGAAGCCCGACCTTGATGAAGAGGTACGTGGAACCCCAGATGAAGGAAAGGGCCGCGAAGGCCGCGGCCGGCCCGGCCGGCATGTGCGCGACGCCTCCCGTACCGTCCCCCGAGGCGGCTACCGCCCCGGCGACGTGCCGGGGCGAGCGCGCCTGGGGGCGAGGGTTCGACGCCCATCGGCTTGCTTCCTACCCAGAGACCGCCCGCCGACCGCAGGTGAGCCCCACGTGCTTGAGCACGGCGACGCGGTCGCCCAGGAGCTCCACGATGAGCGGGGCCAGGCCTTCGGGGGGCCCCCCGCGGCTGCGGCGACGGGTACCCCGGTGATTCCTGCGCGGCCGGGCCAGAGCTGGGGTGATGGCGGATGCAGCAAGTCCTCACTCGGTGGGCGTGAAGCGCCCCCTTGGGTGGCCCCGTGGTGCCGGAGGCGTGTCTTGACGTGGGCTTGGATCTCCGCTGCCAGCTTCTCCGACGGCTCGAACCCCGCCCGCAATTTAACGAAGGCCTTCACGATCTCTCCCCGCACTGGGTCGGGAACCCCCACGGCGGGTCGATGGACGGCCATCTGACGGGGCGACCGCAGAACCTGACCGGAGCCCCGGGGCCGGGGGTGCTGTGGCGGGGGTACGTGGCAGGCTGCCGCCGGTGTCGCCTACCAGCCTCACGAGCCCGGTTCGGTGTCCCAGCTCAGGCTGTCGGCGACGTCCGTTCGGGATGTGTGCCAGCCCCTTTCCCGCTGTCCCGTCACTTCTTGTACACATCCCCGCGAGGGCCAAAGCGGGCGACCACGATGCAGCGGGCCTCATCGTCTACCCACAGCACCGCCCGGAAATCGCCGATTCTTAACCGAAAGCCGCGGGGCACCCCCTCCAGGCGGCGGATGTCCGAACCGGCTAACCCGCCTCTCAGCTCCGCCAAGCGGGTGAGCACGCGCTCTCGCAGAGGGCGTGGAAGCCTGGCGATAGCCCTCTCGGCTTCACCCCGTAGCTCAACTCTCCACCTGTCAGTCCTTTCGCTCATCGAGCTGCTCCCGGAGCACCTGCTCGATAGGTTTGGCCCTGCCCTCTCGCGCCTCCCAGCGCGCGGCTTCGATAGCCTCGAGGTCACCGGGCTCCGGTGGCTCGGGCGGCAGCATCAGCACCTCGACGAACCGCAGTGCCTCTTCGGCCTGGCTGTCGTCCATCTGCTCGATGAGCTCCCGTAACCGCTCCTTTACGGATGCCATCCAGCGCCCCTCCCGTCTGCCAGGCGGGATACAAGCTACACCGTGCCCGGTGCGTTAGTCAACACGCGCGGGTGACCGGCCACACGCTGTTGGTGGACGGCGCTCACGAGCCGGGCTGCGGGGCCCGGCTGCCCGGCTGCGGTGCCGGTGCCCGCCGGATACGAAGTCCCCACACCGCTCCCCCGACCGCCATCGCCGCCAGGGTGAGGGTACCCAGGTGAAGGGTCAGCCCGTAGTGCCAGATCATGGCCACGGAGCCCGCTGCCAGCAGGTAGTAGGTCATCGGGATGGCGGTCTTGCGGATGAGGTCACCCTCCCGGCCCACGAGCCCTACCACTGCAGCCGCCGCCACCACGTTGTGCACCGTCACCATGTTGCCGGCCGCCCCGCCCACGGCCTGCGAGGCTACCACGACCTGGTGCAGAGCGCCGATGCGGTCGGCGACCCCCCACTGAAAGAGCGAGAACATCATGTTGGAGATGGTGTTGGAGCCGGCCACGAACGCTCCCAGGGCGCCGATCCAGGGGGCAAAAAACGGCCAGGCCCCTCCGACCGCCGAGGCCACCCCCTTGGCCAGCTCGATGGGCATGCTGTCCAGACCCGAGGCGCCGCCCGAGGAGTTGATGAAGACCCGCACCATGGGGACGGCCACCAGCAGGGCGGGTGCGGCCGCCCCCACCTGCCGCAAGGCTCTGG
>CAYQLT010000003.1:0-2279 GCA_964418425.1 uncultured Clostridia bacterium | reverse complement strand
CAGGGTCGGCCGTGTCGCGCGCCGGACTTGGGCCCCCGGGGTCGCCGGGGCCATCGACAGAGGAGTCCGGGGTGTTGCTCGGATGGGCCGTCCCGCTCCAGCCCGGTTCCCACAGGCGCCTGGGCGGGAAATCAAAGGGCTCGGCCGGCAGCAGCAGCCCCCGCCTCGCCACGGGAACGGCCGCGGCCAGCCCCAAAAGCCCGCCCAGCAGGCTGGGGAACTCCGGGCCGAGCCAGTAGGCCACCGCCAGATAAGGCACGACCATGGCCAGTCCGGCAAAGACCGCGAAGCGCCACACCCCCAGGCCTTCGGCGAAGCTCCGGCGTCGCCCGAAAAACCTGGTCAAGAGGGTTGACAAGAGCAGCGGCACGGCGAAGCCGACCAGGGCGTGCACAAAGGCCGCCCGCAAGGCGATGCCGTTGAGGTATTCCGTCCAGCTCAGGCCGGCCCTGGCGACGGCTTGCCGCACGAGGGGCACGCTGAGGCCCGTGTTAACGCCGAGCAGGATGGGGGTTCCGATGGCGCCGAAGGTCACGGGGGTGCTCTGAATGATGAGGCCGGCCATGGCCGCTGCCATGGCGGGGAAGCCCAGGGCGAGCAGGATGGGGCCGACCACCGCAGCGGGGGTTCCGAAGCCGGCGGCGCCCTCGATGAAGCTCCCGAACAGCCAGGCGACGATGATGGCCTGCACGCGGCGGTCCGCGCTGACCCGGGTGAAGCCGGCCCGGATGGCGGCAAGGGCCCCGGTTTCCTGCAGGACGGACAGCAGCAAGAGGGCCCCGAAGACGATGTAGAGGATGCTGGCGGCCACCACCAACCCCTGCAGGGTGGAGGCGGCCACGGTGCGAGGGCTGACGCGCCAGACGCCGAGGGCCAGTGCGGCCGCAGCCCCGTACGCCAGCGGCAGCGCTCGGGTGGCAGGCCAGCGCAGCAGCACTAAAAACACCAGAACCGTCAGGATGGGCACGAGCGCCAAAAGCGCGAGAACGCCCTGGGCGGCTACCCCCGTAACCGCCACGCCTTGGGCCACCGCCTCGTGAACCACCGCCGGCACCTCGATCCGGGCTGGGAGGTCGCAGTCCCCAGTTCGTTTCAGGCCCGGGCGGCCTGAGCCGTGCCACCCTCAGCCTGCCTCCGGCACCGGCCACCTCATTCACCATGCCGAAGACGGCTTGCGCCACCAGCGAGCTTAAGGTGGATTGCCCTCGAGGACGACCCGGCATTCCCACTCGGCTATACCGACCGTCAGCCCTCGCGGGAGTTAGAGGCCGCCTCATGGTGACGACCAGCCCGTAGTTTGCTCGCTGCGGGGAGGTATTCGGGGATGCCACGCTGAAGGCCGCGCTGCCGATCCTCGATTTTTTACGCCCCGTAGCGCAACGAACCGACCAGGCGTAGCGTTTCGGGCCTTCTAAGCCCAAGGTCACGGGTTCGAATCCTGCCGGGCGCACCAATCGTCTCTTTCCGTCAGGGAATCAGGCGAAAGGCCCGCCGTCCGCGAAGCCGGTATGTGGCGAAGTCACGAACATCAAGGGTAAAGACGGTGTCAAGGCCTTCCCGTTCGGCCACCCGAACCAATGTGGCGTCGGCGAAGTCCATGGGCAGATCCCTGTACTGGCGCATGAGTGTTCGGATCCTGGGGACGTCCTCACGTTCCAGCGGCAGCACCAGTAAGGCCCGACGCTCAATCATCTCCAGCAACGCCTCCTGGGCTCCCGGCACCGCCTCAAGCAGGTACATCGCCTCGGTTATCACGGGCCAGGTGGTGGCCAGCGATAGACGGATCCGGCGCGACGCTTCGACGCATCGCGGATGGTCCTGGTCATCCCCGTGGAGGAGGGCTACCAGCGGGCCTGTATCGGCCAATATCATTGGGGCGGCCGTGGTCGCCCCAGCCTCTCACGCAGCAGCTCCTCGGAGCGCGCGGCCAAGTCCCGGGGCCCCCCGTGCCCGACGCCCAGCAAGTCTACGATTCGGTCGTAAAGGGTGATGCTCGTAGAGGACTCATCCATGTATGCCTCCAGGCGCTCAATGGCCTCCCGGATGATGTCGGATTTGGTGCGTCCTGTAAGTCGCACCAGTCGCTGCAAGATGGCGTCGCTTCTGCGATCCAGGCGTACGCTCGTAGGCATCGTACTCCGCCCCGCCCGGCTCCGTACTACACAAACTGTACTACGACCCCTCACTTTTGTCGATTGGGCGATTTGCCTCGTAAGTGTCGGGCCCCGGTTGGGTTGGCATGTGTGACCCCGCCGGTTTCGACCTACACCCGTGCCCCC
>CAYQLT010000002.1:143800-147166 GCA_964418425.1 uncultured Clostridia bacterium | reverse complement strand
TCGAGGCGGTCATGGCCGCCGAATGGCAGGTACCCCAACCGTCCGGGAGGTGAGCCGCGTGCGTCTTTGGTTGCGAGGCACGACCCCCATCACCGTGGAGTGGGCCGGGTCGCGCTCGGCCCGTCCCAGCAACAATGCACGGCAGAAAAACCTCCGCCGCTTGTTCCACAAGCCGACGTACCGTCGCGTCTCCCCGAAGGAGCGTAACGACGACGCTCGTATCAAGTAAGACCTTACCAGTCGCGGGCATCGATTCGTTCGCAGCCCTCGTCGATGGCTCTTAGCATGGCGTCAGCCTCGCCGGGCGGGAGTGTACCTGCAAACCGAACCAAGGCTCGACCTGGGGTCCCGTTGGCTCGCGAGGGCGTCAGGCCCCGGATGAACTCCAACACGCGCCGCTGGTCTCGCGGCGCGAGTCGGGCGACTTCGCGGCGGATCTCCTCCGAAAGCGTGGGGTCGCTCATTCTCCTACCCTCCGGGAGTTGTCTCCTACCCTCCGGTAGCTGCACCTTCCCGGCGGCATCATAGCACGACCGCTATGACAAATCACCGTCTCGGCCTGCGCGGCCGAGAGCGCTATCGACCAAGTGGCGAAACGGGCTACCGGGACAGCCCCTCGCGATGCAAGAGAACCGGAACGCCCCCGGCGGGCAACGGAGGATAGCCGCCGGTGGTAGTGGAAGGTCGCCGCCGGCCGCCGCCGGGGATAGGGCAAGATAAGGGCACTGTCCTCGCGGCTGCCAGGCGCCCCGGCGGCGGCCGGCCATATGCCCCTCGCCGCTGTCATACGCGCTGCCAGCCACGAGCCCGATCCTGCCAGCCGTATTGGCCGGCGCGTTTTTTGTACGCGCGCGCTGGTACGATGGAACCATGGGCAAAGTGCGCATCGCCGTGCATCTCTCTCCTGAGACGTTCCAGGCCTTGAAGGCCGTGACTTCGGCGCTCCCGAAACGGCGGTACGTCGCCATCGGGCAGACCGACGAGAGGGAGTACCTGTGCTGGTCTTCGAGCTGGGGCGAAAAGGCGCGGCCCGGGGCATAACGGCACGCCCTACCGAGGCAGAGGAGCGCCGGACGTATCCGGAGGGAGAGAAGCTGATGGTCGCCAAACGCAGCGAGCCGGCGCGGTTGGCACTATTGTAAAGCACTAGGCACTAGGGTATGCTCGGACTGGGGGCGGTTCTGATGCAGCTCAACCTGTACGTGCCGGCGGACAAGCGCCACTTACTCGATGCACTGGAGAAGGTCGCTAGAGCAACAGGGCGGCCCAAGAATGAGATCGTGCTAGCGGCGTTGGAGAAGCATCTGACAAGCCTTACTCCGTCCGTTGGCCTGTTCCACCTGGGCCAGGTGAAGGCATTTACCAGAGATGACCTCTACGAGGAGCGTCTGGAAAGATGATGCTCCTCGATACGAACGTGCTGGTCTACGCCGTCAACGCGGACGCCCCGCAACACTCGGCAAGCCGCGCTATCCTTGAGGCCGCCTTGGGCCAGCGGCTGCCTGCCATGCTGGTTCCCCAGGTGCTGGTGGAGTTCTACGCGGTCGTTACCAGCGCACGGCGGGTTGAACACCCTTTGGATCCGGAGGCGGCATGGAAGGAGGTGGCCGCGCTACGGGCAGCCCTTCCGGTGCTGGATGTCACCTCGGGCGCCCTGGATGCCTTGGGCCAGCTCGTGTCTGAGCGGAGGGCGGCGGGGCGACACATTTTCGATTTGTTCCTTGCCGCGCAGATGCGAGCCCACCGGGTCGCTACGGTGTGCAGCTATGACCGTGCGGCTTTCGAGGGGATAGCCGGAATCATGGTAGTGACTCCCGAACAGCTTCTGCCGACGCTTTCCCCGCCAACTTAGACGAGATCTCACGTCATCCGGCGCAGCTCGCCCCCGTACCAGCCGGCCAGCGCCACCAGGACGGCCCCCGTCACCTGCAAGGCGGCCTGCCACCACCGGGAGGGCTCGGGATGGCGCCAGCGGCTCGCCAGGCACAGGCCGTACGCCCCGATGGCCCCGTACGCCAGAAAAGAGTGGGTGCGGTGGGCTCGAACCAGCCCTTCTCCCACCCCCAACGCCACCAGCCGCCAGTAGTCGACAAAGCCGGCAGCCACCGAACCCAGCGCGCCCACAAGCCCCAGGGCCAAAAGCAGCCGCCCCGCCCGGGCGGCGAAGGCCTCCTTGCGCCGCCAGTACCAGGCGTCCATGAGCAGGCTCGTGAGCCAGAGGGCCACCGGAAAGTGCACGACGAGCGGGTGCGCAAGAAAGGGCACGGCCACTCCCCCATCCGGTCCGTGCCGCTTGCCGGGGTTCGGCGGGGGCGCGACGTGACTTGCTCGCGGGCTTTGCCCGGCGCGCCCCGCCGTCTTACCGGGCCGCATGACGGCCCCTTGTCGAACTTCCCGGCTGCAGCCGACGGGAGCCGGTCACAAAGCCCCGGCCACCAGGTCGAGCAGGGCCGCGACCCCCCGGGCTGCGTTGCGGGTGGCTGCCAGGTTCCCCGACTTCACCCCCGCCAGGGCCAGGGAGTTGGCAGCCTCAACCAGAAGGCGCACCTGGCCGAATTGCGCCAGCCCCTGCAGGTCGACCGCAATGCCCTGCCCCTGACCCTCGCAGACGTTGCCCCAGGAGGCGTCGAAGTTGGCACCCCCGGGCCCCTCGATGCAGTTGAGGGCATGGCCCAGGTGCAGCACGGCCGAGGGCAGGGCGCCCTGGTTGGCGGCGTTTCGCGCATGGAAGGCGGCGGTCTGAAGCTGCTTTTTGACGGCCTCCACGCCCGCGCCGCCCGCCGCTGGGGCCGCGGGCGTGTGGTAGTAGCCCCATGCCGGCAACGGCAGGGCCGCAAGCGCCAGTCCCGCCAGGTAGGTCATCCACCGAACTCGCCAGAGCATCGTCGGGTACCCCCTCTTGCGAGCGTTTCTACAGCCTGGTACGGAACAACGGGGCCTTCCGGATCGGTGCGTTGGCCGGCGGCCACTTCCCCGCGGCGACAACCCGGGGGCAGGTGCGCCTTCCCCTTGCGTCCGCCCGGCGCCCCGCGATACCCTAGCCCCATGCCGGTTTGGGGGGACTCATATCCGATGAGGGAAGGCGCCGACCCTCCGGGTGCGCCGCAGCCCGGCCGTCCGGGTGGGCCGCAACCCGGCTGGCGGCCGGATACGCTCTCGGCTCAGGCCGGCCACCGGCGGCCGGAGGTGGTGGAACGACCGTCCGCACCGCCTGTCTTTCAAACCTCGGTCTTCGAGTTCGAGAGCGTGGAACGGCTGGCGGCGGTGGAGGCCGAACAGGGCCTGGGGCCGCCCGGCAGCTTTTCGTACAGCCGGGAGGCCAACCCCACTGTGGCCACGCTGGAGCGAGCGGTGGCCGACCTGGAA
>CAYQLT010000002.1:141062-143700 GCA_964418425.1 uncultured Clostridia bacterium | reverse complement strand
CCGGGAGGCCAACCCCACTGTGGCCACGCTGGAGCGAGCGGTGGCCGACCTGGAAAGGGCCCAGGACGCGTGGGCGGCAGCTGGCCCGGCGGCTGGCCGGCCACCCCGGGGTGCAGCGCGTCCACTACCCGGGCCTTCAGGCATCGGCCAGCCCGGCCGGTCGCGTGCTTTGCGGCGGGTTTGGCGCGATGGTGTCGTTCGTGATCCGCGAAGAGACGCCGCCTGTCGCCTCCGGGGTGCCGCCGGCCGTCGAACGCTTCGTGCGGTCCCTGCGGCTGGTTCGCCTGGTCCCCAGCCTGGGTGAGGTGGCCATAACCCTCTCGCATCCCGCCTCCACGTCCCACCGTGCCCTGCCCCCGCAGGAGCGCCAGCGGCTGGGGATCGTCGATACGCTGGTGCGGCTGTCGGTCGGGGCCGAGGACGTGGAGGACATCTGGGCGGACCTGGACCGCGGGCTGGGGGGCGCCGCCTGATGGCTTCACCGGCCCCCGCAGCCCTGCCGGCGTGGCGGCTCAGTCCGGCAAGCCGCCTCTTTTACAGCGTGTAGGCTACCGACAGGCCTGCGCGGAACAGCGGCAGCAGCAGGTGCTGCTCCATCGTGCCGACCCGCAGGGGCACCAGAAGCCACATCCACCGGACCGAAGCGGTCAGCGAGAGCGCCTTCCACGAGCCGAGGTGGGCATCCACAAACGCCTGGGCAGCCAGCAGCGCGCCGCCGCCCTCGTAGTGGAGGCCGTCGGCCGAGAATCTGTATTGGGCGAAGGCGGGCCCGGCTCCGGCGCCCAGCCGAAGCGGCGACCCGTCCGTGACCCTGTTGAGGTAGAGCGCGCCGGTGATCCAGGTCATCGCCGCCAGGCGGCTGGGGTCGTCGCACCGCCAGGGGCCCGCCGGGCCGCCCCGGCAGCCGAGGCTGTTCACCAGGGTGGAGCGTTCGACCACCATCTCCGCCCTCCACCGGGGCGCAACAGCCATCCCCACGACCACGCCTTCGGCACGCAGGGTCGGAAGTTCCAGCAGGAGACCGTTGTCGCTGGAAGCGGGAAGCGCCAGGGGAGCCGGCGAGGATTGGGGCGCAGACAGCCACCCACCCACCTCCACCACCTGGGCGGCTGCCGGAAAGCCGCCGGCAGCTCCCAGGACGATGGCCAGGGCGGTAGCGAAAAGCCCTCGCACCCCTGCGTGCCCCCTCCGGGCCGGGTCCGGCCCTGCCCTCGCCTGGGGATGGCCACTCAGGCGACCTGGGTGACCCGGGCCGAGCGCAGCCGCCGGGCGGCCAGCTCGTCCGCCGCCCGGTGCGTCGGGACGTCCAGGCGGCGCGCCAGCTCGAACACCTCCAGCAGCCGATCGAAGATCCGCTCCACCCGGGCCCGCGCCCGGTCGGGGTGATAACCGGCCGGGTTGAGCTCTTCGGAGACGTTGATCACCCCACCCCCATTGATGACGTAGTCCGGCGCGTACAGGATGCCCCGCTCGTGCAGCAGGTCCCCGTGCCGGGGCTCGGCCAGCTGGTTGTTGGCGGCTCCGGCCACAATCCGGGCCCGCAGCCGCGGCAGCGTCTCGTCGTTGAGGACGGCGCCCAGGGCGCACGGAGCGAAGATGTCCACGTCCAGGTCGTAGATCGCCTCGGGCTCCACCGCCTGTACGCCGAATTCCTCCACGCAGCGGGCCACTTTCTCCGCCCGGATGTCCGTGACGGTCACCTGCGCGCCCGCCGCCACCAGGTGCCCGACCAGGTTGCACCCCACGCTGCCCACTCCCTGAACCGCCACGCGGCGGCCCTCCAGCTGGGTGGTGCCCCACAGGGCGTAAGCGCACGCCTGGATCCCCCGGAAGACCCCCAGGGCTGTGAACGGCGACGGATCGCCGCTGAGGTCGGGCAGACCGGCTACGTAATCGGTTACACGCCGAACCACCATCATGTCCCGGGCGTTGGTGCCCACGTCCTCGGCGGTGATGTACCGTCCGCGCAGCAGGTTCACTGCCCGCCCGATGGCCTCGAGAAGCTCCGGCGTCTTGTCGGTTCGCGGGTCGGCCATCACCACCGCCTTGCCGCCGCCCAGGTTGAGGTCGTGGACGGCGTTTTTGTAGGTCATGGCCCGGGACAGGCGCAGCACGTCCACCAGCGCGTCTTCCTCGCTGGCGTACGGCCACATGCGGCACCCGCCGAGGGCGGGCCCGAGAGTGGTGTCGTGCACCGCGATGATCATCCGGAGGTTGACCTCGGGTCGGGCGATCCAGACGACCTCCTCGTGAGGCCCCAGGCGGGACAGGATCTCGAAGACGCCCGTGCTCACAGTCGCGCCCCCTTCCGGCCGAGAAACGGTGGGCCTGCGGCCGGCCACGGCGCTTCGGCGACAGCCGGGCCGTCCATCCCGGCAGCCGGCCGGGCCGTGCACAGTGTATGCAGAACCCCCTGTAAACCCTTTCGACGCGTCGGGTTCTGTCCCTGGGTGTGCGAGGGCAGGTGCCCGGGGCCCGGGGAGGCCCGCGGGCATCCGGGCCCGGCCACATGGGGGCATTGACCCGCCGCACCCGGGCGTTGACATGGCGGCGCAAAGGGGGTAGTCTTACGAGGAAAGAATAAGTATCAATAGAGAGTGAGGGCGGAGGGTGACACCGCAGCTTGAGAGCTTTCAGG
>CAYQLT010000002.1:136035-140962 GCA_964418425.1 uncultured Clostridia bacterium | reverse complement strand
AGTATCAATAGAGAGTGAGGGCGGAGGGTGACACCGCAGCTTGAGAGCTTTCAGGCCCTTCTGGCGCAAAACGGGTACCGCGTGACGCCCCAGCGCATGGGCATCTATGAGTACCTCCTGACGGCCAGAAGCCACCCCACCGCCGAGGAGATCTACACGGCCCTGCGCGGCCGTTTTCCCATGATGAGCCCGGCGACGGTGTACAAAACCCTGGAACTCCTGGTGCGGCTCGGGCTGGTGTGCGAGCTGAGCTTTGGCGACGAGGCGAACCGCTACGACGGCAACCCCAGGGCGCACATCAACATCCGTTGCACCCGCTGTCACCGTATCTACGACCTGGAGGCGCCCAACCTGGAGGAGCTGGCTCGCCTTGTGGCCGAGCGCTCGGGCTTCGTCATCTCCGGGCAGCGGCACGAGTTCTTCGGACTGTGCCCTCCGTGCCGACACGGCGAGGCGGGCGTAGCAAACTCAACGGGAACCGGTACGGCCGAGAGAGGTGAGAACGATGGCGACGCGCAGGGCACCGGCGTCCACGCCCCTGAGATCCGTCGCCTCCCGGGATGACGGACAACCGGCGAGCCGGCGCCCCGGCGGCGACCGGGAGCAGTCGGTGAACCTTCTCCATACCTACCTGAAGGAGATCGGGCGGGTGCCCCTGCTCACCCGGGAGCAGGAAGTGGAGCTGGCGAAACGGGCGGAAAAAGGCGATCTGCGGGCCAAGGCAGCGCTGATCGAGGCCAATTTGCGCCTCGTGGTCAACGTGGCCATGCGCTTTGTGGATCGAGGCGTTCCGGTGCTGGACCTGGTGCAGGAGGGCAACATCGGCCTGATGCGGGCCGTGGAGAAATATGACTGGCGCAAGGGATACCGCTTCAGCACCTATGCCACCTGGTGGATCGTCCAGGCGGTGCGGCGCTCCATCACGGACCAATCTCGGACCATCCGCTTGCCCGCCCATATGGTGGAGACAATAGGGAAGGTGAGCACGACCGCGAGCCGCCTGGGCCACGAGCTGGGCCGGGACGCCAGCCCGGAGGAGGTGGCGGCCCAGCTGGGCCTGGGCGCCCAGCGGGTGGAGGAGGCGTTACGGGCCGCCCAGGAACTGGTCTCCCTGGAAAGCCCCGTGGGCGAGGATGGGATGCGGGTGGCCGACTTCGTGGGGGACGAGGAGAGCCTGCCGCCTGATGAGGAGGCGGCCCGGCGGCTCCTCAAGGAGCAGCTGCGGGAAGTGCTCAAGACCCTCCCGCCCACCGAGCAGACCGTCTTGACCCTGCGCTACGGCCTGGAGGACAACCGGCCTCGCACGCTGGAGGAGATCGGGCGCAAGCTGGGCGTGACCCGCGAGCGCATCCGCCAGATCCAGGAGCGGGCGCTGGCTCACCTCCGGGAACCTGCACGCACGGCGGCGCTGGACGTCTACCTCTCCTGAAAGCCGCTCCTCGGGCGGCCCTGCCCCAAGCAGGGCCGCCCTTTTCCGCCGTCATCCGTGACGCTTCGCCTTCCTGCCGCCCTGCCAGCTTGCTCCATCACCGCCCCGGTGCTAGAGAATTACAGGCGGGGGGTGCATGAGGGTTGTATCGAGGTCGGGTGGGGATGCTGGCGTGGATCCTGCACCGGGTTTCCGGCCTGGGGGTGCTGCTGTTCTTGGTGCTGCACATCGCCGACACCGCCCTGGTGCTGGCCGGGCCCGAGTGGTACAACCGGTTCGTCGCGTTCTACCGGGCCCCGGTGATCCGGATTTTGGAGGTGCTGCTGGCTGCCGGCGTCTTGTACCACGGGCTCAACGGACTTCGCATCATCATCCTGGACTTCTGGCCCCAGACGGCACCGCTGCATGCCCGGCTGTTTTGGGCGGCCGGCGCCGTGTTCGTGGTGACCTTCATCCCGGCAGCCTTCTTCATGCTGCGGCCGTTGTTCTCCTGAGCGGGAGCGCGTGCCGGTGTTTGGGGCTTGAGGCCGCGACCCACATCCAGTAAAGGCGCGCCCGGGAAGAAGGCACGCAATCCCGGGCCGGCGCCCAGGAGAGGGGCAAGAGGTTACGGTGGGCGTATACGGACGACCCCGGCCGACGGGTTCCAACTTCGAGTTGTATTCGTGGCTGTTCATGAGGGTCTCGGGGGTGCTGCTCATCTTTCTGGCCCTGGGGCACCTGGCCATCATGCATGTGGTCAACAGCGTGGAGAAAATCAACTACGCGTTTGTGGCCGAACGCTTGAGCGGACCGGCCGGCTGGCTGTGGCGGGCCTATGACCTGTTGCTTCTGGTGCTGGCGCTGCTTCACGGCCTCAACGGGCTGCGGATGGTGCTGGACGAGTACGTCCACAGCCGCGGATGGCGCATCGTCAGCCTGTCGGCGGTTTACGTGCTGGGCTTCGTCTTTCTGGCCGTGGGCGCTTTGGTCCTGTTCACCTTCCAGCCTCAGGCCCTCGCGTTGGGGCCGACGGCGGCCGGTTGAGGGGAGTTCGGAAGATGCACCACACGTACGATGCCGTGGTGGTGGGAGCCGGCGGCGCGGGGCTGCGGGGAGCCCTGGAGCTGGCCGGCAAGGGGCTTCGGGTGGCTGTGCTCAGCAAGCTCTACCCCACCCGCTCCCACACGGGTACCGCCCAGGGGGGCATCGGGGCGGCCCTGGGCAACCTGGAGGAGGACCACTGGGAGTGGCACGCCTTCGACACGGTGAAGGGGAGCGACTACCTGGGCGACCAGGACGCCATCGAGATCATGTGCCGCGAGGCCATCGAGACCGTCTACGAGCTGGAGCACTGGGGGCTCCCGTTTAACCGGACCGCGGACGGGCGCATCGACCAGCGCCCCTTCGGCGGGCACACCCGAAACCACGGCCAGGGGCCGGTTCGGCGGGCCTGCTACTCCGCCGACCGGACGGGCCACATGATCCTGCAGACCCTCTACCAGCAGTGCATCCGCCGGGAGGTGACCTTCTTCTCGGAGTTCCAGATGGTGGACCTGGTGGAGTCGGACGGCCGGGTTGCAGGGGTCGTGGCCTACGAGCTGGCCAGCGGCGAGCTGCACACGTTCCACGCCGGCGCGGTGCTTCTGGCGACGGGGGGTTACGGGCGCATCTTCAAGATCACCAGCAACGCCCACTCCCTGACGGGTGACGGGGTGGCCATCGCCTGGAGGCGGGGCGTCCCGCTGCAGGACATGGAGTTTTACCAGTTTCATCCTACCGGAATCTACAAGATGGGCATCCTGCTGAGCGAGGCGGCCCGGGGCGAAGGCGGGATCCTGCGTAACGACAAAGGCGAGCGCTTCATGGAACGCTATGCGCCTACCCTCAAGGATCTGGCGCCCCGAGATATGGTCTCCAGGGCCATGTACACCGAGGTTCGGGAAGGACGGGGGATCGGAGGGAGGGATTACCTGCACCTGGACCTGACCCACCTGGGGCGGGAGGTGCTGGAGGCCAAGCTACCCGACATCACCGACTTCGTGCGGACGTACCTGGGCATCGATCCGGCCACCGAGCGGATCCCCGTGCAACCCACCGCCCATTACGCGATGGGCGGCATTCCCACGGACGTGGACGGGCGCGTCATACGGGACGAGCACAACACCCCGGTGCCGGGGCTGTATGCGGCCGGCGAGTGTGCTTGCGTCTCCGTCCACGGCGCCAACCGGCTGGGGACCAATTCACTGGTGGACATCCTGGTCTTCGGACGGCGGGCCGGGCGGCACATGCTGGAGTTCGTCCGCCAGGCGGGGCTGCCGGCCTGGCCCGACGATGCGGCGGGGCCGGCCCGGGCGCAACTGGAGGCTTTGCGGGGCCGGCGGGATGGGGAAAACCCGGCGCTTTTGCGCGAGAAGCTCCAGCAGACCATGATGGACAACGCATCCGTCTTTCGCACCCACGAGACCCTGGAGCGCGCCCGCCAGGAGATCGCGGAGCTGAAGGAGCGGTACCGGTCCGTACGGGTGGGGGATCCGGGCAGCCGCTACAACACCGACCTTCTGGAGACGTTGGAGCTGGGGTACCTGCTAGATCTCGCCGAGGCGCTGGTGGTCAGCGCGCTCAACCGCACCGAAAGCCGGGGCGCCCACTGGCGGGAGGATTACCCGCGCCGGGATGATGCGAACTGGCTCAAGCACACCCTGCTGTACCGCAGCGGAGATGGCGGGCACGAGATCCGCTACCGTCCCGTGGTCATCACCCGCTATCCCCCCACGGAGCGCAAGTACTAGTCAACGGAAGGGAGCGCCAGGGAAGATGCAGGTGACGGTCCACATACGGCGCTTTGACCCGGAGCGGGGCCGGGGGAGCTGGTGGGCTCACTACCAGGTAGAGGTGGAGCCCACCGACCGGGTGCTCGATGCCCTAAACGCCATCAAGGCGAATCTGGACAGCAGCTTGAGCTTCCGCCGCTCCTGCGCCCACGGGATTTGCGGCTCGGACGCCATGCTCATCAACGGTGTCAACCGCCTGGCGTGCAAGGTGCTGGTGCGGGACCTGGGCAACGAGATCCGAATCGAGCCCCTTCGAGGCCTGAAGGTTCTCAAGGACCTGATCGTGGACATGGAACCCTTCTTCGAGGCCTACCGTTCCGTGAAGCCATACCTGGTGACGGACGACAGCCGCCTGCCGGCCCAGGAGCAGCGGCAAAGCCCGGAGGAGCGGCAACGGTTCGATGACACCACCAAGTGCATCCTCTGCGCGGCCTGCACCACATCGTGCCCGGTGTTCTGGGCCAACGGCCGCTACTTCGGGCCGGCCGCCATCGTGGCGGCGCACCGGTTCATCTTCGACAGTCGAGACCGGGCGGCGGCCGAACGGCTGGCCATCCTCAACGACCGGGATGGCGTGTGGCGGTGTCGAACCATCTTCAACTGCACCGACGCCTGCCCCAGGGGGATCCAGGTGACCCGGGCCATCCAGGAGGTCAAGCAGGCGATGGTGGCCGCCCGGTTGTAA
>CAYQLT010000002.1:87390-135935 GCA_964418425.1 uncultured Clostridia bacterium | reverse complement strand
GACTTCGGGGCCTCCGAGTACGTGGGGGTGGTCAAGGGCGTGATCGCCTCCCGCTGGCCCCGCGGCAGGGTGGTGGATCTCTGCCACTCCATCCGGCCGCAGGCGGTCCGGGAGGGCGCATGGGTGCTCTGGTCGGCCTACCGGTATTTTCCCCCCGGAACCCTCTTCCTTGCCGTGGTGGATCCGGGGGTGGGCACCCGTCGCGCGGCGGTGGCCGTGCAAAGCCGCCGGTACCGCTGGGTGGGGCCGGACAACGGGCTTTTGTACCCGGCCGCGTCGGAGGACGGCGTGGTGGAGGCGGTCCGGCTGCCGATCCCCCCGGAAGCCTCGCCCACCTTTCACGCCCGGGACGTCTTCGCGCCGGCCGCGGCCCGGTGGGCGGCCGGGGGCAGCCTGGGCCAGCTCGGGGTACCCCATGGCGCCCTGGTTCCCCTGAACTTTCACCGAAGCGGGCAGGAGGGGGAGGTGGTCCGGGTGGACCCCTTCGGCAACCTGGTCACCACCATCCCCTTGCCCGAGGGCTGGTCGCCGCCGGCTCCGGTGGAGGTGGCCGTGGCGGGTCGGGCCGCGGTGGTGGCCACCTTTGTGCGAACCTACGGCGACGCGGGTGCCGGCGAGTTGGTGGTGGTGGAGGGCTCTTCCGGCACCCTGGAAGTGTCGGTGGTGGCTGGCTCCGCCCAGGACCGATTGGGGGTGCAGCCAGGGGATCGCCTGGCGATCCGCCAGATAACCGAGCGCCGGGGAGTTCGGGGGTGAAGAGGGTGGGCATGCTGGTCGCGGTGATCATGGCGGGCGGCCGCGGCGAGCGGTTTTGGCCTTTGTCTCGCAAGCTGCGGCCCAAGCAGCTGCTCCATCTCAACGGGGACCGCAGCCTGTTGCAGGACGCGGTGGACCGGGTGGTGCCGCTGGTGGGTGCGCGAGGGGTCCTGGTGGTAACCAGCGGGCAGTATGCGGACTCGATCCGCCGGCAACTGCAGGAGATCCCACCCGACAACGTCGTCGTGGAGCCCCTTGGCCGCAACACGGCAGCCTGTATCGGGCTGGCAGCCGTCTACCTGCAGCAAAGCGGCGGAGCCTGGGGGCCGGATCCGACTATGGTGGTGTTGCCCGCCGACCACGTGGTGCGGGACGCGGAGGGGTTCCGGCGGGTGATCCGGGCGGCCGCGGAAGCCTCCGAGCACCATCCCCTGATCACCATCGGGGTATGGCCGACCCGGCCGGAGACGGGGTACGGGTACATCGAGCTGGGCGAACGGGCCGGTACGGCCCAGGGTTATGACGTGTACCGGGTGGCGCGGTTTGTGGAAAAGCCTCCCATTTCCACCGCCCGCCGCTTCGCGGCCGACGGCCATCACCTGTGGAACAGCGGGATCTTCGTTTGGAAGACCACCGCCATTCGCAGCGCGATCCAGCGCTACATGCCGGAACTCCACCAGGGCCTGGAGCGCATCGCGGGCGCCTGGGACCGCGAGGATCGGGACGAGGTGGCCCGGCAGGTCTTCGAGGAGCTGGATCCCGTCTCCATCGACTTTGGCGTGCTGGAGCGCAGCGGGGACGAGATCGCCGTGGTACCCGCGGACTTCGGCTGGGACGATGCGGGCAGCTGGCCGGCCCTGGAGCGGCTGTTCGAACCGGACGAGGACGGCAACGTGGTGCAGGGAGGCCGCCACGTGGGATTGGATACCAGCCGGTGCATCGTCTTCGTCAGCGACGAGGGGGCGCCGGGAGCGGCGGGGCGAAGCCCGGCGGCCCGCAAGAAGCTGGTGGCCACCCTGGGGGTTCGGGATCTGGTGATCGTGGAGACCGATGACGTGACGCTGGTCTGTTCCAAAGAACGCGCCCAGGATCTCAAGGCTCTCCTGGGGCGGCTCAAGGCCATGGAGCGGGACGAGTACCTGTGAGGCAGGGCGGTTGAGAGCGTGGCGGCTTGGCCGGGCGCCGGCCCGCCGGCGGCGGAGACGGGGGCGGCCTTGCGGGTGCGGGTAGGCCGGATGGAAGTCCGAGGGAGCGGGGGTTGGTGAGCCTGAATCGCACGAGCGGGGGAATACGTTTTGGCACCGACGGATGGCGGGACGTGATCGCCGACGGCTTCACCTTTGAGCGCGTCCGGATCGTGGCGGGAGCCATGACGCGCTATCTGATGGGGTCCGGATGGGCCCGGCGCGGGGTTGCGGTCGGTTACGACGAGCGCTTCCTGTCCGACCGTTTTGCGGCCCGCGTGGCGGAGGTGGCGGCCGCGCAGGGGATCCCGGTGCGCCTGGCCTCGCGCCCCGGCCCCACCCCATCCCTGGCGGCCTATGTGGCCGGCGAGGGGCTGGGTGCGGGGATCATGGTGACGGCCAGCCACAATCCCCCCGCCTTCAACGGGCTGAAGCTGAAGCCCCCTTTCGGCGGCTCGGCCCCCCAGGAGGTGACGGCCCCCATTGAGGCGGAAGCCAACCGGATGCTCGAAGACGGCGAGCTTCCCCCCGTGCTGCCGCTGGATGAGGCCCGGGCCAGGGGGCTCGTGCAACCATGGGATCCGGTGGGCGGCTACGTGGAGAGGCTGCTGGAGCTGGTCGACACCGCCGCCATCGGGCGCTCGGGCCTGGCGATCGCCGCAGACCCCATGCATGGAGCCGCCCGGGAAGCTTTGCCGCAGGCGCTTCGCAGGGCCGGTTTCCGGGAGGTGGCCGTCATCCGCGGCGAGGCCAATCCGGGGTTCGGCGGCGTCAACCCCGAGCCCATCGAGCCCAATCTGGGGCCGCTTATGGCGTTCATGGCCGCCCGCCCGGGTTTGGCTGCGGGGGTGGCGGTGGACGGGGACGGCGACCGGATCGGGGCGGTGGACGGGCGAGGGCGGTTTGTCAACGCTCACCAGATTTTCGCCCTGCTCCTCATCCACCTGGTGCAGCATCGGGGCCTGCGGGGCGAGGTGGTCAAGACGGTGACCGTCTCCCACATGATCGACCGCCTGGCGGCGCAGTTCGGCCTCCCCCTGGTGGAGACCCCGGTGGGGTTCAAGTACGTGGCGGCCCGCATGCTTTCCGGCGACGTGCTCATCGGGGGCGAGGAGAGCGGGGGCATCGGCGTGCGGGGCCACATCCCCGAGCGGGATGGGACGCTGGCGGCCCTGCTATTGGGGGAGATGATGGCCACGACCGGCGCCAGCCTTGCCGACTGGGTGGACGAACTGGACCGGCGCCTTGGCCCGTTCCGCTACGGGCGTGCGGACATTCCTTGCGACGAGCGAACCCGGGAGCGCCTGAAGGGTCGGCTGGCTGCTCTCGGGCCCGAGAGGGTCGCCGGGAGGGAGGTGGTGGCGCGCAAGGATGTGGATGGCTTCAAGATGGTCCTGGAGGATGGTTCGTGGGTGATGGTGCGGGCTTCGGGCACCGAGCCGATGGTTCGGGTCTACGCCGAGTCCCCGGACGAGGCGACGACGGCCCGCCTGCTGGAGGAGGGCCGGCGGTGGGTGGAGGAAGCTCGCGAGGGGTCATGACGGAGGGTGACAGGATTTGGACAGTGACCGTAGCCTCAACGGGTTTACGATGGTGGGCGGCCCCGGCCGCTCCCGGGCCACGCATCCGGTGGCGAGCGGCCCGGGTCGCTCCGAGATCACAGCCCCGGCGGTGGGTGGGTTCGGGCGCCCGCAGGGAGCGCCTTTGAGGGTGGGGTTTGTCAGTTCGTTCCCACCTCGCCGATGCGGAATCGCCTCCTTCACGGCCGACCTGGCGGCGGCCCTTCGCCGGGCGTCCCAGCCGGTGCGGGCGGTGGCGGTGGCCGTGGATCCGGGCTGGGAGGTTCTGGTGCGCAGCCGGCCGTACCCGGGGGACGTCGAGGAGATCTATCCCATGGTGCGAGAACGCCGGGAGGAGTACCCGGGGGCGGCGGCGTGGCTTGCCCGGCGGGGATGCCACGTGGTGAGCCTGCAGCACGAGTACGGGGTCTACGGCGGCCCGTACGGCCGCTGGGTGGTCGACTTCGCCGAGGCTCTGCGGGTGCCCCTGGTGACCACCCTTCACACCGTCCTGCGCCACCCCACCCCCGACCAGCGTGCCATCCTGGTACGGCTGGCGCAGTGCTCCCGGCTGGTGGTGGTGCTGGCCCGTTCGGCCGTCGAGCTGCTGGAGCGGGTTTACGGGGTCGAGGCCTCCCGGGTTGTGGTGATCCCCCATGGGACGCCTGCGTTTCGGCGCGTGGACCCCGCCCGGGCCCGACAGGCCCTGGGGCTGGGCGACCGGCCCGTGCTGCTTACCTACGGCCTTCTGAGCCCCGGCAAGGGGATCGAGCAGGCCATCGCAGCCCTTGTGCCGGTGGCACGCCGCTATCCCGATGTGCTCTACCTGGTGGCCGGCCAGACCCATCCCAACGTCCGCCAGCGCATGGGCGAGGCCTACCGGGAGCGGCTCATGCAGATGGCCGCCGAACTGGGTGTGGCCAGCAACCTGCGCTTTGTGGACCGCTACCTGGAGCTGGAAGAGCTGGCCGAGCTTTTGGCGGCGGCCGACGTGTACGTAACCCCCTATCCCAACGAGGAGCAGGTGGTGAGCGGCACGCTCAGCTACGCCCTGGCGGCGGGCAAGGCGGTGGTCTCCACCCCGTTCCGCTACGCTCGGGAGGTGCTGGGTCGGGACCGGGGGCTTTTGTGCCGCTTCGGCGACGCGCAGTCCATGGCCCGGGAGATCCTGCGGCTGCTGGACAGCCCGGAGCTGCGGCGAACCCTGGAGCGGCGGGCCTTCGCATTCGGGCAATCCATGAACTGGGAGATCGTGGCCGAGCGCTACGTCCGGGTGTTTGCCCGGGCCCAGGCCGGGGGGATGGGGCTGGTGCATCCGCAGGAGCGGCAGGTGGTGGGGATGGGAGCGGGGCCGGCCTCCCGCGCCCTCCCCGCCTGGGGCCGCGTCCCGTGAGGAGGCGGCGAGGGCATGGGTGTTTCCGCCAAGGCGATTCGCCTGCCTGATGCGACCCGCTGGCCTCCTTACGGCCTGGCCCATGTCCGACGGCTGACGGATGCCACCGGGATGGTGGAGCACGCCGTCGGCGGGGTTCCCAACCCTACCGAGGGATACACCCTGGACGACAACGCCCGGGCGCTGGTGACCGTTTTGCGCTACCACCAGATGGCCCGGGATGCCGAGTCGCTGGAGCTGGCCTTCCGGTACCTGAGCTTCATCGTTTACTGCCAGCTCCCCGACGGATGGTTTCACAACGACGTGGGCTACGACCGGCGTTTTTTGGACGAGCGGGCCCCCGAGGATCCCGTGGGGCGGGCTCTTTGGGCCCTGGCCGAGGCGGCGGCCATCGCCGAACTGGAGGCGCTTCGGGTGGCGGCCGTTCACACCCTGGCCCGCAGCCTCCCGTGGGCCGAGCGGTTCGAGGGGCTGCGCCCCGCCGCCTACACCCTCATCGGCCTGGGCCATGCCCTGCAGGCACCCCCCGACCGCCTCCCCCCGGAGCTGGCCGAGCGGGCGGGTGCCCTGGCGGAGCGCCTGGCCCGGCGCCTGGTGTCGGCCTTCGCGCAAACCTCCTCGGGGAGCTGGCAGTGGTTTGAGCCTCGCCTGACGTACTGCAACGCCTGCCTGCCCCACGCCCTGGTGGCCGCCTGGCAGGCCACGGGTCGGGTGGAGTTTCTGGAGGTGGCCGGCGTCACGGCCGACTTCTTGTGGCGCCACCTCTGGGATGGTCGGGTCTGGCACGTGGTGGGCAACCGGGGATGGTGGGAGCGTGGCCGCCCGCCGGCCCGCTTCGACCAGCAGCCGGTGGATGCCGGGGCAACCGCGGAGCTGTCCGCAGCCCTTTTCGCCGCGACGGGGGATCCCCGCCACCTGGAACGGGCGTGTGCCGCCCTGGAGTGGTTTTACGGACGCAACGCCGCCGGAACCCCCATGGTGGACGCCACCACGGGTGGCTGTCGGGACGGGCTGGGGGCCGACGGGGTGAACCCCAACCAGGGCGCCGAGTCCACCCTGGCCCACCTGATGGCCCGCATGGCCGTGGAGCGGGCGCTGGAGCAGGCCGGGTCCAATTCGCGGCTCGCCATGGCATGACGCCGGCAGCCGGCATGGCCAGGCGCCCCCAGGGCAGGCTAAGCGCGGGGCGTGAGGCGCGTTGGGAGCCGGTCTTTCGCTGCTTCATGTGCTGCGCGAAGCCTCGGGGGGCATGCTGACCCACCTCGATGCGCTGACCTCTGCGCTGGGGGAGTGGGGTGTGCGGTCCTGGGTGGCGGCCCCGCCGACCAGCCTGAAGCGGCTGGGGTGGCGGCTGGGCTCTTCCGGGCGGGGCCCGGGGCCCTGCGGGCCGGGAGGGGAGCGAGGCGAGCCGGCCGCAGGCGGCCCGACCTCCGGGTGTGTGGGGTTGCTGTCTGTTCCCCTCGGCGACGGGTTTCGGCCGTGGTCGGACCTGCGGGCAGTCGGGGTCCTTCGCCAACTGGTGGCGCAACGGCAGCCGGACGTGGTGCATGCCCACGGCTACAAAGCCGCGCTGACGGCCGCTGTGGCCCTGCGGGCGACTCCTTCTCGCCGGCGACCTGCCCTGGTGGTGACGGTGCACAACTTCCTGCCGGCTCGCCGTCGCGCCGCGCACCGGCGCCTGGAGCGGTGGGCGGCGGCCCGGGCGGTGGCGGTCGCTGACCGGGTGATCGTGGTCTCCCGCACCCTGGAGGGGTTTGTCCGGAGGCTTGCCACAGCGGGCAGCGCCAACGGTCCCGTGCGGGTCATCCCCAACGGGCTGGATCCACGGCGCCTGACGGCCGCGGCTGCGCAAGGGCCGGGGCCCTTCCCGCATGCCCCCGATGGCCCGACCTTCTTGGTGGTCTGCGTGGCCCGGCTTACGCCCCTTCGCGGCCTTCCGGAAGTGATCGAGGCTGCCGCCCTGGCCGCCCCGAAAGCCGGCGGTTTGCGGGTGTGGGTGGTGGGCGATGGGCCGCTTCGAAGCGCCCTCACAGGGCAGGCGAAGCGGCTGGGGCTTAGCGGCCGGGTGCACTTTGCGGGCCACCAGTCCGACCCGCGACAGCTGGCGGCGCTTGTGGGCCACGCCGGCGCCGCGGTGCTCCCGTGGCTTCGGGAGGGGGCCTCCTACTCGGCGCTGGAGGCCATGGCGATGGGGGTGCCGGTGATCGCGTTCGACTGCCCCGGGGCCCGGGAGCTTGTGCCGGCAGACGGAGGCATCCTGGTTCCTCCGCAAGACGTGCAGGCGCTGGCGGCCGCCATGGTTTGCCTGGCGACCGACCCCGAGCGGCGCCGGCGGCTGGGTCTGGGTGCCCGCCGCGCCGTCACCGGCCGGACGGCCCGGCGCATGGCCCGACAGACCCTGGCCGTCTACCGCGAGGTGGCCTCACGGGTTTGACGTCGCTGAAGTGCCTTTGGCCCGCTCGCGCAAAGCGCGGGGCCTCCCCCCTACGTCGGGCCGCGTGGGCGCTGCTGGGGGCGTGGCTGGCAGCGGCGGGGGCGGCGGGGGCGTCGGGAGCGGCGGCGCCGGCGTGCGGCGGGGGCGGCGCAGGCGAGGCGGGAGCAGCGGACGGCGCCTACCGAGACGATGCCGGCTGGCCGCTTTTGGTTTTGGCCATGGACGGGCTGGACTGGCGGTGGCTGACCCAGGCGGCCGGCTCCGGCCAGGCGCCCAACCTCCGACGGTTCGTGGATCAGGCCGCCAAAGCTGCCTATAACCCCCTGGCCGCGCCCCGGGACGTGGCGGGGGCCTATCTCACGGCGGCCGTCGGGGTTCGGGTCAGCACCTCCGGGCCCGTCGAGGCGGACTCCGGGCCGATGGCCCGGGCGATCTACCGGCGCCGCACCGGAGAGGAACCGGGCACCGGTCAGGGGTCGCAAACGGCTGAGGTGGCGCCCACGGGTAAGGCGCCACACCCAGGCGAGCCGCCGGTCCGTGGGGAGCTCGGGGCGCATCATCGTGGGGACGCGGCGGCAGCGCCGGGGCCCCGCCTGCACCTCAACTTCCCCCGGCTTTCCGCCGACGCGCGCCGGGACGGAAGCTTCGCACCCGTCGGGTGGCTCGGCCAGACGCTGCGGGAGGCCGGGGTGCGAACCGTGGTGGCGGGCGACCCCGCCTGGACAGCGGAGGGAGAGCACTCCCGGGCGGCCCGGCCCCCCGGTTCTCCCCTGGCGCTGGCGGCTCTTCTGGTGATGGATCGCAAGGGCCTGGTGGAGCAAGGGATTGCCCTGGCCGAACGGGATCCTGCCAGCCCTGGGGGGTTGCGGACCAACTGGGCGGAGGTCCCCCGGGTTCTGCGCCGGGCGGCGCAGGAGGGCGGCTGCCCCGGTCCCCCGGCCGACCGGCGGCGGCTGATGGTGTTGGCAAGCGGCGACCTGTGGCGACTGCTGGCCGAGGAGGAGGAGATGACGCCTGCGGCACGCCGGCGCCATCAGGCCCGGCTGGTGCGAGAGCTGGACCGCCTTGTGGGCTGGTGGTACACGGACCCCTTCTGGGGCCGGGGCTCGCTGCTCATGGTGGGCCCGGCTCCGGGGCCTGCCGCCCGGGATGAGGGGCGGCTGTTGACCGCGTGGGCGTGGGCCGGCCCCTGGGGTCCGGGGGCGGCGGGCAGCCCCACTACCCGTAGGGCCGGTCTGGTGACGGGCCTCGACCTGGCGCCCACCCTGGCGGCGATGGCCGGCGTGCAGACGGGGCCGCAGGTGGTGGGAAGGGCTGTGACCATGGAGAGAAGCCCCATTTCGCCGGCGTCCCTGGAGCGGTTCTCCCGGCAGCGGGCCGTGCTGTGGCGGGATCGGCTCCGGGTGCTGTCGGCGCTGACCACAGCCCAGGTGCTGGCACTGGGTGGTTGCCTGGTGGGGCTGTGGCGGGCGGCGCGGCCGGCAGCCTTCGCTACGCCTCCCGCCGTGCGCCCGCCCGGCTCCCGCCCGTTTCGGCTCCTGCGTTTCGTCGCGGTCTGGGCGGCCGCCGTGCCCCTGGGGCTTTTGGTCCCATGGGCGGCGTGGCCTCTTTCCGTGGCCGCGGGCCCCGCGTGGGTGGCGGGCGCGGCCGGCGCGGTGGCCCTGGTCGTGGCCGTCGGGGCCCTGGCCGCAGGGAGGAGGCTGGAGGTGAGCGCCACCTCCGTGGTCTGCGCCGGGACGGCGACATTGCTGGCGGCCGATCTCACCTTTGGGTGGGATCTGGTGGCCCGCTCGTTCATGGGCTACGACCTGACGGCCGGGGCCCGCTTTTACGGCATCGGCAACGAACACCTGGGCATCTTCCTGGGATCGCTGCTGGTGGCCGCCGCGGAGGCCGGCGAACGCTGGCCCCGCCTGGCGCCGGCGGCATCGGCAGCCCTGCCTGCAGGCCTGGGGCTGGTGGCCGCGCCCGCTCTGGGGGCCAACGTGGGGGGAGCAGTCGCCTGCTCGGTGGCCTTCACCGCTGCCCTGATGGGATGGCATGCGGGGGGAAAGCCGGGCCGGCGAGCCGCGGCGGGGAGGGCCCTGGCGGGGTTGGCCGCCGCCGCTTTGACCGTGGCGGCTATGGTCGCATGGGATGCGCCCAGCAGTTCGGCCTCGTCCCACCTCGGGCGTGCCCTGCAGGCCGCCCGGGAGGTGGGACCGCAGTATCTGATGGAGGTCGCGGCGCGCAAGGTCTCGCTCAACCTGCGCCTGCTGCGCTACAGCCTGTACAGCCGCATCCTGGTGGTGGCCATGCTGGCCGTCATGGCCGCCTTTTGGGCACGGGCCGGCTCGCTGGGGCCCCGGCTTCGCGAAAGCCCCAGGCTGCGCGCGGCCCTGCAGGCGGCTGCCCTGGGGGCAGCGGCCGCGCTGGTGGCCAATGACTCGGGGGTGACCGCGGCGGCCGGCGCGCTGCTGGGGCCGGCGGCGCAGGTGCTGGAGCTGGGCCCGGGCGCCTTACCCATCCCGGCCGGGGGCGGGGAGCGGGGGCAGGAGGGCCCGCACGACAGGCCGAAGGTGGCTTCGTCGCCCCCGTGAGAGGAGGATGGGCGTGGGAATCGAGGGGATGCGGGTTCCGCCGGGGCAGCGGGTGGTGCGCGACTGGCCGGTGCTGCACGCCGGTGAGGTTCCCCGCATTGATCTGTCGCGCTGGCGCCTGCGCCTGTTTGGGCTGGTGGAGCAGCCGACCACCCTGACCTGGGAGCAGTTTCAGGAGCTGCCCCGAGTCGAGGTGATGAGCGATATCCACTGCGTGACCCGTTGGAGCCGGCTGGACAACCGGTGGGAGGGGGTGGCCTTCTCGGAGCTTGCCCGCCTTGTCCGGCCGTTGCCCCAGGCGCGCTACGTGATGGTGCATGCGGAGCAGGGGTTCACCACCAACCTCGCGGTGGAGGACCTCCTGCGAGAAGGCGTGCTTTTGGCGGACCGCCACGACGGCAAGCCCCTCTCCGCGGAGCACGGCTGGCCGCTGCGGCTGGTGGTACCTCACCTGTACTTCTGGAAGAGCGCCAAGTGGGTCAACGGCCTGGAGTGGATGGACGAGAACCGGCCGGGGTTCTGGGAGCAGCTGGGCTACCACATGCGCGGCGACCCCTGGAAAGAGGAGCGTTACTGGGGGGAATGAAGCCGGGTGGGTGCCCGCCGGAGCCGCCTCGGCCGGTCTGCTCCCCGCGGCGGGTGCGCGGGTGCAACCCGGGGGCCGGGCCCGTGCCGCCCCCGGGTCATTGTTTACGAGGGCGTGGGTGCGGCGGGGCGGAGCGTCTGCTCCTCCAGCCATCTCTCGGCGTCCATGGCCGCCTTGCAGCCGGCGGCGGCCGCGGTGATGGCCTGGCGGTAGCGGTGGTCGTGGACGTCGCCGGCGCAGAAAACCCCCTCCACGCTGGTGCGGGTCTCGTCGTGGACGCGGATGTACCCGCGGGCGTCCAGCTCCAGCTGCCCCTGCAGGAACGCGGTGTTGGGGGCATGGCCGATGGCCACGAACAGGCCCTGGCACGGTTCGTCGTAGACCCGCCCGGTGGGGAGGTGGCGCAGGCGCACCCCCTCGACGGTTCGGTCGCCCAGGACGTCGTCGACCACCGTCTCCCAGATGAACCGGATCTTGGGGTTGGCGAAGGCACGCTCCTGAAGCGCTTTGCTGGCCCGCAGGCGCTCACGGCGGTGCACCACCACCACCTCGCTGGCAAAGCGCGTAAGGAAGGTGGCCTCCTCCATGGCGGTGTCGCCGCCGCCCACCACCACCACCTTCTGTCCCTGGAAGAAATAGCCGTCGCAGGTGGCACAGCTGGAAACCCCGTGGCCCCGCAGGCGGGTCTCCGAGGGCAACCCCAGCCACCTGGCCGAGGCGCCCGTCGCCACGATGACGGCTTGCGCCTCGAAGCTTCCCCCCTCGGTGAACACCTTGAAGGGTCGGCGGTGGAAGTCGACCCCCACCGCATCCTCGTCCACGAATTCGGCTCCGAAGCGCTGTGCCTGCTGGCGCATGCGATCCATCAGCTCAGGCCCCTGGATGCCGTCGGGAAAGCCCGGGAAGTTTTCCACCTCCGTGGTCAGCATCAGCTGCCCGCCGGCTTCCCGGCCGGCGATCACCAGAGGCTTCAGCTTGGCCCGGGCGGCGTAAATGGCCGCCGTGAGCCCTGCAGGACCGGATCCCAGGATGATGAGCTGCGGCACGGGCTCGGACCCCTTTCCCTCGTGGAGGTCGGCGCAGCACGGACCTCCCTATTCTCATCCGGGCCGCCGGGCCGCACCGGCCGGCTCCCGGGCGACGGGCTCGGCTTGAGGTAAGCGGCTGTGGGCATCTTCCGGGGGCTCTTCGCCGGGCGATGGGGGCGCATACTCGCGCAGGAACTGGATCACCCGCCGGGTGACGGGGCTTGGAGTGGACGAGCCGGCTGTCACCGCCACCCGGCGGGCACCGGCCAGCCACCGGGGCTGGATGTCGGCCACGTCCTCCACCAGGTAGGCCGGCTTTCCGGCCCGCTCGCGGACCACCTGAACCAGCCGGTTGGAGTTGTTGCTGCGGCGGTCGCCCACCACGATCACCAGGTCTGCGTTTTGGGCCTGCTCCACGGCGGCCTGCTGGCGCAACTGGGTGGCCAGGCAGATCTCGTTGTAGACCCGGGCGTCGGGAAAGCGCTGCAGCAGCCGATCGATGATGGCCTGGGTATCCCACTGGCTGAGGGTGGTCTGGGTGGTCACCGCCACCGGCTGGCCCGGCGGCACCGGCACGCTCTCGGCCTCGGCCACGCTCTCCACCAGGGCGACCCGGCCGGGCGCCTCCCCCATCACACCCTCCGGCTCGGGATGGCCCCGCTTGCCCACGTAGACGATGAAATACCCTTCGCTGGCCAGGTGGCGCACCAGGTCGTGGGTTCGGGCCACGTCGGGACAGGTGGCGTCCACCAGGTGCAGGCCTCGGGCCCGGGCCTTCTCCTTGACCTGGGGAGAGACTCCGTGGGCCGTGAAGATCACGGTGCCCCCCTGGATCTGATCCAGCAGGGCCAACCGGTCGGGCCCATCCAGGGAGATGATGCCCAGGCCGGCCAGCTCCTCCACCGCCAGGCGGTTGTGCACCAGAAGGCCGAGCACGTGGATCGGCCGCGGGGTGGAGGGGTCCCGGGCCACGCGGCGGGCAAGCTGGATCGCGTCCACGACGCCGTAGCAATACCCACGAGGGGTAACGGGGATGACCTCCACAGCTCGGGCCTCCTCGGATTACAGCATAACTCGCCTGAAAGGGTAGCGCACGACGGGGCGAGAAGCAGGCGAGGGGGGTCGGTCCATCCATGGAAAGGCAGATGGTGGCCCGGCCGGCACCCGTGTCCGGGGTCGAAGCCCTGGCGGGGGCCGGCGAGCTGGCCCGACTGTGGGCTCAGTGCGAGCCGGGCGAGCCCCTGGACGCCGAGACGTTGCGGGAGAAGCTCCTGGAGGACCCCCACGCCGACCCGGCCCTCTGGCTGGCGGCCCGCCGCGGCGGGCAGCTGGTGGGGGCGGCGGTCGGGGTGGCCAGGCCCTCCGCCGGCGGGGGCCGGGCCACGGGGTACGTCCAGTTTCTGGCGGTCGCTCCGGCTTTCCGCCGGCAGGGTGTGGCCACGCGGCTTTTGGACGAGCTGGAGCGGCGGCTTTGGGAGCGTGGCGTCGCGTCCATCCGGGCCTTCGGGGGTTCGCCGAGCTACCTGTGGCCCGGGGTGGACGTGCGCTACACCCCCGCGCTCTGCCTGTTGGAGCGCAGGGGATACCGCATAGAGGGCTACGAGTTCAACATGGCCGTCTCCACGGCCGAGGCAACCCGCAGGGCGGATGGCCAGCGCTCCGCCCGAACGGCCCGCCTTTCGGCGGCCGGCATCGTCGTGCGGCCCCTTGTGCCGGAAGACCGCGAGCCCTTTGCGGCCTGGCTGGAGCAGCACTGGGGGCCCAACTGGACCTACGAAGCCTTGCTGGCCCTGCGGAGGGAGCCCCCCTCGGGCTTTGTGGCCGTCCGGGAGGGCAAGATCGTCGCCTTCGCCGTCTTCGACTCGACCCGCCCGGGGTGGCTGGGGCCCATGGGGGTGCAGCCGGACCTGCAGGCCAACGGGGTGGGGACCGAGCTGTGCCTGCAGTGCCTGGAAGCGATGGGTCGGCGGGGTTACGAGGTCGCCGAGATCGCCTGGGCGGGGCCCCGCTGCTTTTACGCCCGCAAGGTAGGGGCCGTGATCTCCCGGGTTTTCGCTACCATGGTCCGCCGCCGGCAAGGTTGAGACGTTGCGGGCCCGTCAGGCGTTTGGGCTGCGCCCGTGCGCCTCCTCCCGGACGGCCTGCTCCAGGATGTCGAGCCCCTCGGCCAGCTGCGCGTCGGGGATGACCAGCGGGGCCAAAATCCGGATGACGTTGTTGTGGACGCCTGCCTTCAGGCAAATGAGGCCGCGCTCCACGCAACGGCGCAGGATGCGGGACGTCTCTTCGGCCGCCGGCTCCTTGCTCTGCCGATCCCGCACCAGCTCCATGGCCACCATGGCCCCCAGGCCGCGCACGTCCCCCACCAGGGGCACCGACTCCTGCAGACGCTCCAGCCGGTCCCGGATGGTCCTCCCGATGGCTTCGGCCCTTTGGACGAGTCCCTCCCGCTCCAGCATCTCCAGCACCGCCAGGGCTGCCTGGCAGGCGACCGGGTTGCCCACGTAGGTTCCGCCGATGACCCCCTCCCCCAGCTGATCGAAGAGGTCGGAGCGCGCAATGACGCCTGATAGCGGAAAACCGGCCGCAATGGACTTCCCCACCGTGATGACGTCCGGCTCCACGCCAAAGTGCTCCACGGCAAAAAAACGTCCCGTGCGACCGAACCCGGTTTGGATCTCGTCGACGATGAGCAGGATCCCGTGGCGGGCGGTGATCTCGCGCACCAGGGGCAGGTACTCGGGCGGGGGAACCACAAAGCCCCCTTCTCCCTGCACGGGCTCCACCACCAGCGCGGCGGTGGCTCGGGGCGAGACCCCGGTGACGAAGGCCCGCTCCACGCTGCGGGCGCACTCCACGCCGCAGCCGGGGTAACGCAGGCCCAGGGGGCACCGGTAGCAGTACGGGGCGGCGACCCGGTACACCTCGGGCACGAAGGGGCCGAAGTGCTCCTTGTAGGGAACCACCTTGCTGGTCAGGGTGAGGGCCATGTACGTGCGCCCGTGAAAGGCGCCCTCCAGAGCGAGCACGCCCGGACGGCCCGTCACGTAGCGGGCCAGCTTGACGGCGTTTTCCACCGCCTCCGCCCCGGAGTTGAAGAAGGCCGCCTTCTTGGGGGATGCCCCCGGGGCGCGGGCGGCAAGGGCCTCGGCCAGGCGGATGTACGACTCGTAGGGCACCACCGCGAAGTCCGTATGGATGAACCTACCCAGTTGGCGGCCGGCAGCCCGGGTGACGGCCTCGGGAACGTGGCCCACGTTGAGAACCCCCACGCCCCCGGAGAAGTCGATGAACCGGTTGCCGTCAACATCCTCGATGATGGCGCCTTCGGCGCGCTCGATCACGGTGGGAACCGAGGGGGTCATGGCCCGCGGAACCCAGCGCCGCAGCTCCTCCAGCAGGGCCCGGGCCCTGGGGCCGGGAAGGGGCGTATTCACTTGTGCATACTGTGCCACACGCATCCTCCTTGGGCGTCGCCCGGCGATGCCCCTCCGTGGCCCTTGCCGGTGCGCCGCCGGTTTAGCATACGCCGCCCGTGCCGCCAACCCCTCCGCCCGGCTGGTCGGGGGCGGGGGGGCGGCCCTTCACCGCGCTGACTCGGGGGGAGGTGGGCGGCTTGCCGCAGGTGAAAACGAAACGGGGGGTTCGATGGGGACGGGCGTGAAGGCGCGCGGTGGGGGGGACGGCCGGCGGGCGCTTCCCTCCGTCGACCGGCTGGTGCGCGAGGCGCAGGCCATGGGCCTGACGGAGGGGATTCCCCGGGCAGCGGCGGTGGAGCTGGCCCGACGTGCCGTCGCGCGCCTTCGAGAGGGGCCGCCGACGGCCGGGCAGGAAGGCGGAACTTGGGAGGCGGCCATCCGTCTGCTCGGGGAGCTGGCGGGTGCGTACCGCCGCCGACGTCTTGTGGGCGTGGTCAACGCCACCGGTGTCATCCTGCACACCAACCTGGGTCGTGCCGTGCTGCCCGAACCGGCGGTGCAGGCGCTGGTGCGGGCAGCGCGTGGCTACTGCAACCTGGAGCTTGACCTGGACAGCGGACGGAGGGGCCGGCGCGAAAGCCGCCTCGAGGAGCTTCTCACCCTGGCCACCGGTGCCGAGGCCGCGCTGGCCGTCAACAACAACGCAGCCGCCGTACTCTTGGTGCTGAGCGCCACGTGCTCGGGCCGGGAGGTGATCGTCTCCCGGGGCGAGCTGATCGAGATCGGGGGCGAGTTTCGCCTGCCCGACGTGATGGCCCAGAGCGGCTGCGCCCTGGTGGAGGTGGGCACCACCAACCGGACCCGGTTGAAGGACTACGAGGCCGCCATCACTCCCAAGACCGCGGCCATCATGAAGGTGCACACCAGCAACTACCGCATCGTGGGGTTCTCCGAATCGGTGGAGGTCATCGAGCTGGCAGAGCTGGCTCACCGGCACGGGCTTCTGATGCTGGAAGACCTGGGCTCGGGCTGCCTTGTGGACACGACCCGCTACGGGATGGCCCGAGAGCCCACCGTGCAGGAGGCGCTGCGGGCGGGAGCCGACGCGGTCATGTTCAGCGGCGACAAGCTCCTGGGCGGCCCTCAGGCCGGGCTGGTGGTGGGGCGGAGGGCCATCGTCGAGGCGGCAAGCCGCCACCCGCTGGCCCGGGCGCTGCGGGTGGACAAGCTGACCGTCGCCGCGATGGAGGCGCTGCTTGCGCTGTACGTGGAGGGCCGCCACGAGGAGATCCCCGTTTGGAGCATGATCGGGGCCGACCCGGCGCGCCTGGCCGAGCGGGCCCGGCGTCTGGTGGAGCAGGTGGAGGCCCGCGCCGGCTCGCAGGCCGCCGGGTACGTGCTGGAGGTGGTGCCGAGCCGGGCGACGGTGGGAGGCGGTTCCCTTCCGGGGGAGGTGCTGGACTCCTGGGCGGTGCGCGTGGTTCCCAGGCCTGGCTCGGGGTACGAGGAGGCGGCGCCCGCCTCGACCCGGGAGCTGGCGGATCGCCTGCGCCGTTCGACGCCACCGGTGGTGGCCCGGCTTGAGGAGGACGCCCTGCTCATCGACCTGCGCACCGTGCTCGCGGAAGAGGACGAACTTGTGGCCGGCGCGCTCAGCCGGGCGCTGACGGCGCCGGGGGCGGCCGGATGAAGGAGGTGGGCGGGGCGTGTTTGTGGTGGCGACCGCCGGCCACGTGGATCACGGCAAGAGCACCCTCATCGAGGCGCTGACCGGCACCCACCCCGACCGGCTCCCCCAGGAAAAGGCTCGGGGGATGACCATCGACCTGGGTTTCGCCTGGATGGCGCTTCCATCGGGGCGGGAGATCGGGCTGGTGGATGTCCCGGGCCACCAGCGCTTCATCCATAACATGCTGGCGGGCGTGGGCTCCATCCAGGCGGTCCTGTTCGTGGTGGACGCGGTGGAGGGCTGGATGCCCCAGTCGGCCGAGCATCTGGCCATCCTCGACCTGCTGGGCGTGGGGGCCGGCGTGGTAGCCATCAGCAAGGTAGATCTGGCCGAGCCCGAATGGGTGGCCCTGGTGATGGAGGACGTCCGCGAGCGCCTGCGGGGGACCACCCTGCAGGAGGTGCCGATGGTGGGGGTCTCCGCGGTCACCCGCCAGGGACTGGACCAGCTGGTCCGGGAACTGGACGCCCAGCTGGCCCGCCTGGGCCCGGCCCCGGACCATCATCGGCCCCGGCTGTGGGTGGATAGGGCTTTCACCATCCGCGGAGCCGGCACGGTGGTGACGGGAACCCTCACCGGCGGAAGCCTGGAGGTGGACCAGGAGCTGGAGGTGTTGCCCGAAGGCGTCCCGGCCAGGGTCCGGGGGCTTCAGACCCACCGCCGGCCGGTGCAGCGAGCACTGCCGGCAAGCCGGGTGGCCGTCAACCTGACGGGCATCGAGCCACGCCAGGCCGGACGGGGCAGCGCGGTGGTACGTCCCGGACAGTGGCGGCTGGCCCGCTGGCCGGTGGTCGCGCTGCGGGTCGTCCGCGAAGCTCCGGCCCCGCTGCGTACGGGGGCCCGCCTCACCCTATACACCGGCACGGCGGAACGGGCTGTCACGGTGCGGCTTCTTTCAGGCGGCACCCTGGGGCCCGGGGACCGGGCCCTTGCCCAGCTCAGCCTCCAGGAGGGCCCCGGGCTTCCTCTGCGCTGGTTGGACCGGCTCATCCTGCGGGATCCCGGCCGCCAGCTGACCCTGGCCGGCGGGGAGGTGGTCGATCCGCTGGCCGAAGCGCTCACGGGGCGGCGCCTGATCCGGCGCCTGCCCGGGCCCGAGAGGCGGGCGGCCGAAGTCTTCCTGGGAACCCGACGGCCGTGCGCCGAGTTGAGCCTGCTCTGGCAGAAGGCCTCCGGCGATCTGGAGCAGGCCGTCGCCTCCACCCTGCAGGCCAGGGGGGCGGTGCGCGCGGGCGAGATGGCCTACCACGTGGAGGGTTCATCCCAAGAGCTGGAGCGGGCGGCCAGAGCGCTGGAGGCGGCCGGGAAGGCCGTTCGGATGGGGGAGTGGTGGCTGTCCGCACCGTCCGCCCAGCGGCTGCGCCAGGCGGTGGTGTCGCTGGTGCAGCGCTACCACGAAACCCACCCCCTGTCCGGGGAGATGCCCCGGGAGACGGCCCGCTCGCTCTTGGGGATCGACCCTCGTTTGTTTGAGGAGGCGCTGGCGCAGCTGGTGGCCGGGGGGCTCATCGAGGCGGGGGAACGGGGCATCCGCCGGGCCGGCCACCGTCCCCGGTTCTCCGAGCAGGACAGCGCCCAGGCGGAGCGCCTGCTGCGGGTGCTGGAGTCGGGCGGCTTCACGCCTCCGGCCTACGAAGAGCTGGTGGGCCAGGGCTTTCGGGAGGACCTCTTGCTGGCCCTGGTGGAGCAGGGGAGGCTGGTTCGGGTCAGCCGGGACCTCTTCTTCACCCCCGCCCAGCTGGAGCGGGTGCGCTCGGCGGTGGCCAGCCTGGCGGCTCGCGGCGGCAGCGTCGACCCGGCCGGCGTGCGAGATGCCCTGGGCTCAAGCCGTCGGTACGTGATCCCTCTGCTGGAGTACCTGGACCGCACGGGTTTCACGCGACGGGTGGGAGACCGGCGGATTGTGGCGGCGCAGGCTGCGCCCGCACCGCCGCCCCCTGGAGCCGGCGGTCGAGCAGGCAGCATAGCCGGCGCCTGAGCGCGCGCTCCACGTGGCGGTCCATGGGGGGCTCCACCATGGCGACGTACTGGCTCAAGCTGACCGGGATGCTGAGGCGCTTGAGCAGGACAAACCCGTTGACGAAGGCGGCCCGCTCCAGGGCGTGCTGCAGCCGGGGGTCGCCACCGTGAGCCAACCGGCGGACCAGGTCCGGGCGGCGGTCGAAGTCGGCGGCGTGCCCCAGCTCGTGGGCCATGATGGTGACCAGGTAGGAGAGAGACTGCTGCTCCAGGTCGGGCAGCCACACCAGGATGGCCCGGCGTACGGGGTGGTACAGCCACTGCTCGAAGACGGGGCTGGCCTCGAAGCGGACGCCCCACTCCCGGGCGGTGCACACCAGACGCTCCAGAAATCGGTTCGGGGGAAAGCGAGCGGCGATGGCCTCGCTGCCCGCCAGCCGATGCTCCTCCATGGCACCAGTTTAGCGCCGCCCCCTCGCAGGGTCTTCCGGGAGTTCATGGAAGGGGCCGGGCAGAGTTCATGGAAAGGCGCCGGGCAGCAGCAGGCGGGTGAACAGCGCCGCCGCGCAAAAGCCGGCCGCGTCGGCCAGCAGGCCGGTGGCGAGAGCCCAGCGAGGATCACGGATGCCCACCGAACCCAGGTAGACGGTGATAACGTAAAGGGTGGTCTCCGTGCTTCCCTGCATGACCGACGCCAGTCGTCCCTCGGCGCTGTCGGGCCCGTAGGCTTCCAGCAGGAAGGCCAGGAGCCCCATGGCGGCCGAACCGGAGAGAGGGCGGATGAGCGCCAGCGGCAACACCTGGGTCGGCAGGCCCACCCACCGAGCAACCGGGCCCGCCAGCGCCGTAAAGCTGTCCATGGCTCCCGATTGCCGAAACACCTCGGTGGCCGTCAGCATGGCCACCATGTAGGGAACCAGCCGCAGCCCCACGGCCAGCCCGGAACGGGCCCCTCTCACGAACACCTCGTACACGGGAATCCCGCGCCACAGCCCCAGCCCCACGATGACCGCCACCAGGCCGGGCACCGCCCACCGGGCGACGTTTGCGGCCGCCTCGGCCAGGGCCCGCTCCATGGGCCGACTTCGCCTCCTCGTGCCATCCGGTCCGCTTCATCCCGGCGGCCGGGGCCCGCCTCCTGCACGACCTCAACGGCTGCTGGTTGCCGGGCTCGCCTCAGCGCCGCGCCCGCCACGGCCCGAGACCCACCGGCCGGCGCCGCTTGCCATCCCGCCTGCGCGGGGCCTGCGCGCGGCGGCGAAAGCAGGCGTCTGCGACCACCGCCACGGTCGTGGAGCAGGAGGTGGCCAGCAGGGTGGGCAGGAGAATGTCGGCCGGTTGGGCGGCTCCTGCCACGGCCCGCATGGCGATGACCCCTGCCGGCACCAGGGTGATGCTGGAGGTGCATAGCGCCAGCAGGGTGCACATGGCAGGGGAGGCCCTGGCCGGGTCGGGGTTGAGCCGCTGCAGCTCCCGCATGGCCCGGATGCCCAGAGGCGTGGCGGCGTTGCCCAACCCCAGAACGTTGGCGCTGAGCGCCAGCACCACGGCCCCCATGGCGGGGCCTGCCGGCGGGACCCCGGCAAACAGGCGGCGTGCGACGGGTTCGATGGCCCGAGCCAGCCACCGGGTCAACCCGGCCTCCTCGGCCACAGCGGCCAGCCCGCTCCAGAAGACCAGGAGCCCCAACAGCTCCAGCGCCACCTCGACGGCTCGGGCCGATCCTTCCGAGATCGCCCGGGTGACGGTCTCCAGCCGGCCCTCCAGGGCCGCTGCGGCGATTCCCCAGGCAAACAGCGCAGCCCAGACGTAGCTCATCACGGGACGGGCCCCCTGCCGCCCAAGCATATGAGCGGCGCGCCCGCTCTGTTGACATCAGCGCGTGGGCCGTGCGCCGCGGGATGGGTCCCCTCTTGCAGGCGGCAGGATGGCGCGCGATAATGCGGGTGAAGGTCAGGAAAGGTCAAAGAGGGGCCGCTCGGGGATCATGGCAACTTTGGCCGATGCCATCGAACGTTATATCAAGGAGCTGTTCGCCCGCAGCCCGACGGGGTTCATTGAGATCCGGCGGGCCGAGCTGGCGGTGCGCTTCTCGTGCGTGCCCTCGCAGATCAGCTACGTGCTGGAAACCCGGTTCACGCCCGAGCGCGGCTATGCGGTGGAGACCCGCCGCGGCGGGGGCGGGTACGTGCGGATCCTCCGGCTGGCGCCCTCCCGGGAGCCGGCGCGGTGGACCCGATGGCTGATGGATCAGATCGGCACCAGCGTGTCGGCTCGCCAGGCGGACGCCATCATCGGCCAGCTCTGGGAGATGGGGCTCTTGTCGACCCGTGAAGCTGCGGTGTGGCGGGACACCCTGCGCCGCCAGACGGAGTGGGTGCCCGAGTCGTTGAAGGGACGGGTTCGAGCCTCGCTTTTGCGGGGCGCTATAATGGTACGCTTCGTCGATCTCTTGGGCGACGGGCCGTCGGCCTGAAAGCGGCCGCGGCGGGAAAAACTCGTGGCGCGATGGGCCGGTCCGTGCGAGGAGGCGAGGACGGACGTGCGGATGTGCGAACGGTGCGGTCTGCGGCCTGCGACGGTGCACAAGGTGCGCATCGAAGGCGGCGTGAAGAGCGAGCTTCACCTCTGCGAGCCCTGCGCCCGAGAGGTGGGGGAGTGGCCGGCCGCGGAGCTCCCGGTTGCCTCGTCGCCTTTTGGCGCCGCCTTCGAGGAGCTCATGAAGTCGTTCTTCGACCTGCCCTTCATGGAGGCGCCGCCGGCCGAGCAACCGGCACGGGCGCGGGCACGTTGCCCCAACTGCGGCCTTTCGTGGGCAGACTTCAAGCGGCTGGGGCAGCTCGGGTGCAGCCAGTGCTACGAGACGTTCCAGCGGGAGCTGGCGCCGGTGCTCAAGCGGCTGCACGGCGCCACGGAGCACAACGGCAAGCGGCCGGGGGAGCGGGGGGCCTCCGCCCGCCGCCGGGAGCTCTCCCGGCTGCGGGAGGAGCTGCAACGGGCCATCGAGGGCGAGCAGTACGAGCGGGCAGCCCAGCTGCGGGATCAGATCCGGGCCCTGGAGAGGGGGACGGCGTGACGGCCATGGGTTTTGAAGAGATGGTCCGGCGTCACGTGCGAGGATGGATGGCCGAAAGCGGGCCCGAGTCCGACGTGGTGCTTGGCACCCGCATCCGTCTGGCCCGCAACATTCGCGACATCCCCTTTCCCGGGGTGGCGGACGACGGGCAGCTGCACCGGGTGACGGAGATGGCGCGCCGGGCGCTGTCCGAGTTGGACGCCCAGCATGGCGGGCCCCTTTCGTACACCCCCGTCGCCGAGGTGCCGCCCCTGGAGCGGGAGCTTCTGGTGGAGCGTCACCTGATCAGCCCCATGCACACGCAGGATGTGCGGGAAAAGGGGTTTGCGCTGCGCAGCGACGAGGCGGTGAGCGTCCTGGTCAATGAGGAGGACCACCTGCGCATCCAGACCCTCTTCCCCGGCCTTCAGCTGGAAGAAGCCCTCAACCTGGCGGATCGGGTGGACGACTGGCTTTCGGAGCGGCTGGAGTACGCCTTCTCGGAGCGGGTAGGCTACCTGACGGCCTGGCCCACCAACGTGGGCACGGGTCTTCGGGCTTCCATCATGCTCCACCTGCCGGCCCTCGCCATCGTCGGCCAGCTCCAGCACGTCCTGGGAGCGGTGGCCCGCTTCGGCGTGGCTGTGAGGGGGCTGTACGGTGAGGGGACCGAGGCGATCGGAAACATATTCCAGATCTCCAACCAGGTCAGCCTGGGCCGCACGGAAGACGAGATCCTCAAGCATCTGGCCAACCTGGGCCGGGAGGTCCTGAGCCACGAGCGCCAGGCCCGCCAGCGCCTGCTCAAGGAGCGCCGCGCCCTGGAAGATCGGGTCTGGCGGTCGTACGGTGTGCTGCGGTACTCTCGGGCCATCTCCTCCCAGGAGGCCATGCAGAGGCTGTCGGACGTGCGGCTGGGGATCGACCTGGGGATCATCGAGGGGCTCAACCAGCAGATCCTCAAGGAGCTGCTGGTGCTCATCCGCCCGGCGCACCTGCAGAGCTTCATGGGACGCGAGCTGTCGCCGGTGGAGCGGGACGTGCACCGGGCCGCCCTGATACGCGAACGCATACGCCTGCAAGAGGCAGGCCAAGGGTGACGGACGGAGGGAACGGTGAGAGCGTATGTTCGGGAGGTTCACCGAGCGCGCGCAACGGGTCATCGTGCTGTCCCAGGAAGAGGCTCGCCGGCTCGGCCACAACGTGGTGGGCACCGAACACATCCTGCTGGGCCTGGTGGCCGAGGGCGAAGGGGTGGCAGCCAGGGCCCTTCAGAGCATGGGCATCAGCCTGGAGCGGGTGAGGGCCGAGGTGGAGAAGGTGATCGGCCGGGGCGAGGGGACGACCACCGGCCAGATCGGCTTCACCCCCCGGGCCAAGCGGGTCCTGGAGCTGGCCTTCGACGAGGCCCGCCAGCTGGGCCACACGTACATCGGCACCGAACACATCCTGCTGGGCCTCATCCGGGAGGGTGAAGGCGTGGCGGCCCAGGTGCTGCGCAACATGGGCGCAGATCTGGACAAGGTTCGCCGAACCGTGGTGGAGCTCTTGGGCGGGGCCGCCCCACCGCAGGCCAAGGCGGCCCGAGGGCGCAAAACGCCCACCCTGGACCAGTACGGGCGGGACCTGACGGAGCTGGCCCGGGAAGGGAAGCTGGACCCGGTCATCGGGCGGGAGCGGGAGATCCAGCGGGTCATCCAGGTCCTCTCCCGGCGAACCAAGAACAACCCGGTACTCATCGGCGAGCCGGGCGTGGGCAAGACGGCCATCGCCGAGGGGCTGGCGCAGAAGATCGTGGCAGGCGATGTTCCGGAGACCCTGATCAACAAGCGGGTGGTGGCCCTGGATCTGGCGGCGGTGGTGGCCGGATCCAAGTTCCGGGGAGAGTTTGAAGAGCGCTTGAAGAAAGTGATGGACGAGATCCGCAATTCGGGCGACGTGGTGTTGTTCATCGACGAGCTCCACACCATCGTAGGGGCCGGTGCCGCCGAAGGGGCCATCGACGCCTCCAACATCCTGAAGCCCGCCCTGGCCCGGGGGGAGCTACAGTGCATCGGCGCCACGACCCTGGATGAGTACCGCAAGCACGTGGAGAAGGATGCGGCGCTGGAGCGGCGCTTCCAGCCCATCATGGTCGACGAGCCCACCGTGGACGAGACCATCGCCATCCTGCAGGGGCTGCGAGATCGCTACGAGGCGCACCACCGGGTGAAGATCACCGACGAGGCGCTGGTGGCCGCCGCGAAGCTATCGGATCGGTACGTCAACGACCGTTTCCTGCCCGACAAGGCCATCGACCTCGTGGACGAGGCGGCCTCCAAGGTGCGCCTGCAGGCGCTGGTGGCCCCGCCCGAGCTGAAGCAACTCGAGGAGAGCATCCAGGAGATCCAGACGGAGAAGGAGGCGGCCATCAAAAACGAGGAGTTTGAAAAGGCGGCTGCCCTTCGGGACAAGGAACAGCGCATGCGTGAGGAGCTGGAGCAAAAGCGCGCGGAGTGGAAGCAGTCCCGCAGCCGAACCGAAGGCGTGGTGACCGCCGAAGACATCGCCCAGGTCGTGTCGGCCTGGACGGGGATCCCGGTCTCCAAGCTGCAGCAGGAGGAGACGGAGCGGCTGCTGCACCTGGAGGAGATCCTCCACGGCCGGGTGATCGCGCAGGACGAGGCCATCGACGCGGTGGCCAGGGCCATCCGGCGGGCCCGGGCAGGCCTGAAGGATCCCAAGCGTCCCATCGGCTCGTTCATCTTCCTGGGGCCGACGGGGGTGGGCAAGACCGAGCTGGCCCGGGCGCTGGCGGAGGCTCTCTTCGGCGACGAGGACGCCATGGTGCGCATCGACATGTCCGAATACCAGGAGCGCCACACCGTCTCGAGGCTGGTCGGCGCCCCGCCCGGCTACGTGGGCTACGAAGAGGGGGGCCAGCTCACGGAGCGGGTGCGACGTCGGCCGTACTCGGTGGTGCTGTTCGACGAGATTGAAAAGGCGCACCCGGAGGTGTTCAACGTCCTGCTGCAGGTCCTGGAGGACGGGCGGTTGACGGACGCCAAGGGGCGCACCGTGGACTTTCGCAACACCGTGCTCATCATGACCTCCAACGTGGGTGCACAGGAGATACGGCGCCAAGCGCGTCTGGGCTTTCACGCCACCCAGGAGGAGAAAGATGAGTACGAGAACATGAAGAAGCGATTGCTGGACGAGCTGCGCCGCACCTTCCGGCCCGAGTTCCTCAACCGCATCGACGAGATCATCGTCTTCCACTCCCTCAACAAGGAGCACATCCGGCAGATCATCGACATCATGTTGAAGCGGGTGGCGGCGGAGATCAGCGAGCGGGGCGTCAAGGTGGAGTTCTCGGATGCGGCCAAGGAGGTGCTGGCGGACGAGGGCTTCGATCCCGAGTACGGGGCGAGGCCGCTGCGCCGGGCGATCCAGCGGCTCATCGAAAACCCCCTCTCCGACGAGATGCTGCGCGGGCGCTTCAAAGAGGGCGACTACGTGGTTGTGGACGCCCTGGATGGAACCATCGTGTTCAACAAGAAGGAGGAGATGGCCAAGGCGGCTCGCAGCTCCAGCTGAGGGCTGCCGGCGAGAGCCCCGGCTGCCGCAAGAGGGCGCCGGGGCACCCGGGGCCAAGGTGCCCGCCCGAGAGGTGTTCGCAGCAGGCGGCCGGTGAGGGTCGGCCGCCTGCGCCTTTGCGTTCCGTATAATCCCTGTTTCGGCGGGACAGGGTTTGGGCAGGCGGATGCTCCCGGGCCGCACGGGGGCAGGGGCCGGGGTCGCCAGGGGGCCGGGCGGCCCCGGGGGCGCAGGAAGTTGCCGGCGGATGGCCCGTAGCTGCGAAGGGAGCGAGGGGCATGGAGGAGATGGCGGGTCCCGGCTTCGGGCTTCCCGAAGGGTTTTTCCGGCCGCTTGCCGACGGGAAGGGGCACGACACGCTACCCCGCCCGGCCAAGGTGGGCATCGTGGGCACCGGCCTGGTGGGCTCCACGCTGGCCTACACGCTGCTTGTGCGGGGGCCTCGCTGCGAACTGGTGCTGGTGGACATCAACCGGGCCAAGGCCGAGGGGGACGCGATGGACCTCAACCATGGCATTCCCCTGGCGGCCCCCATGCCCATCCGGGCGGGGGGCTACGAGGACCTGGCGGGTTCGGACGTCATCGTGATCGCCGCCGGCGTGGCCCAGCGGCCCGGGGAGACCCGCCTGGAGCTTCTCACCCGCAACGCCGGGGTGGTCACCGAGGTGGTGCGCCAAAGCCTCGTCTACGCCCCCGGGGCCGTGATCCTGGTGGTGACCAACCCGGTGGACGTGCTGAGCTACGTGGCGTATCGCCGCTCGGGACTCCCGGCCCATCGGGTCTTGGGTTCGGGCACCCTGCTGGATACCATGCGCCTTCGCTACCTCCTCGGCCAGCACTTCCAGTGCGATCCGCGAAGCGTCCACGCGTATGTGGTCGGGGAGCACGGCGACAGCGAGATCCCTCTCTGGAGCCTGGCCAACATCGCCGGCGTGCGCCTGGGCGAGCTGGCCGGCGCCGAGCGGCCCCGGCTCCAGCAGGCCTTGGACGCCATCTTCGAGCAGGTACGCCGGGCGGCGTACGAGATCATCCAGCGCAAGGGCGCGACGTACTACGCCATCGCGCTGGCCGTGGCGCGCATCCTGGAGAGCATCCTCTACGACCAGCACTCGGTCCTGACGGTCTCCACCTTGCTTTCCCGATGGAACGGCATTGACGACGTCTACCTGGGCGTGCCCTGCGTGGTGGGTCGGCGGGGGGTGGAGCGGATCGTGGAGCTGCCTCTGGCACCCCAGGAGCTGGAAGCGCTGCGGCGCTCCGCGGCCATCCTGAAGGAGGCGGCCCGGCAGGTGATGGCGCCCGCCTGAGCGGGGGGTGGTATAATGCGGGCAGATTTCGCCCGGCAGCGGGCCGATCTCGCCCCGCAGGCGACAGAAGGTGGAGGTTCGGGTGGAGGCAGCAACGCAGGCGCATACGGTCTTCTCCGGCATCCAGCCCAGCGGCAACATCCATGTGGGCAACCTGCTGGGGGCCATCCGCAACTGGGTGAAACTCCAGGAGCACCATCGCTGCTATTTCTGCATCGTGGACTACCATGCCATCACGGTGCCCTATGACCCGAGGTCGCTTCCGGAGCTGGTGCGGGAGGCGGTGCTCATCAACGTGGCAGCCGGCCTCGATCCCGACCGCTCCGTCATCTTCGCCCAGTCCCAGGTGCCGGAGCACACGGAGCTGGCCTGGCTGTTCAACACCATCACGCCGGTGGGGCAGCTTCAGCGCATGACCCAGTACAAAGAGAAGGCCCGCCAGCACGCCGCCTCGGTCAACGCGGGGTTGCTGAACTACCCGGTGCTGCAGGCCGCCGACATCCTGCTCTACAAGGCGGACCTGGTTCCGGTGGGCGAAGACCAGGTCCAGCACATCGAGCTCACCCGGGATATCGCGCGCCGGTTCAACCAGCTCTTCGGGCAGACCTTCCCGGAGCCGCAGGCGTATCTGACCCGGGGCAGCCGCATCATGTCCCTGGACGACCCCACCCGCAAGATGTCCAAGAGCGAACCCACAGGAGCCATCAGCGTCCTGGACGAGCCGCGGGTGATCCGGGAGAAGCTCCGCAAGGCGGTGACGGACACGGGGCCTGCGGGGCCCGAGATGAGCCCGGGGGTGGCCAACCTCTTCACGTTGCTGGAGCTCTTCGCCCCGCCGGAGGTGTTCCGGCAGTTTCGCCAGGCCTACGACGAGCGCACCATCCGGTATTCGGACCTCAAAGACGCGCTGGCGGAACACATGGTGGCCGCGCTGGCCCCCATCCAGGAGCGGTATCGGGAGCTGAAGGCCAGGCCGGCGTCTGCCGAGGAGATCGCGTCGGCCGGTGCCGAGCAGGCCCGGCGGGTGGCCCGGGAGGTCATCCGGGAGGTTCGGGCCCGCATGGGTCTCAACACCTTCCGAGCTTGAAGGGCGGTTCGGGGCGGCTCTGCCATGGCCGGTTCCGGCTCTTCCGCAGTTCTGACCGAGGGTCTCGTCAAGCGCTTCGGGGATGTGGTGGCGCTCGACGGGGTGGACCTGCAGGTGGCCCCCGGCAGTCTGTATGCGGTGGTGGGTCCCAACGGGGCGGGCAAGACCACCCTCATCCACGTGCTCACCACGCTGCTGAAGCCCTCGGCTGGCCGGGCGTGGGTGTTCGGCCATGACGTCGTGGGCCAGGCGGCGTCGGTTCGTGCCCTGCTCGGGGTGGCCTTCCAGGAGACCAGCCTGGAGCTGGACTTCACGGGGTTTGAGGTGTTGGACTTCCACGGCCGGCTTGTGGGGCTTTCGAGCCGGGAGCGGCGGGCTCGCATCGCGGACCTGGCCCAGGCGCTGGAGCTGGGCGGGTTTTTGCCGCGGCTTGTGAAGACGTACTCGGGGGGCATGCGGCGGCGCCTGGAGCTGGCGAGGGCCCTGTTGGGCGGGCCGCGGCTTTTGGTGCTGGACGAGCCGACGGTGGGCCTGGATCCCCACAGCCGGGAGGCCATCTGGGAGCGGATCCGCTGGCTGCGGGAAGAGCGCGGGCTGACCGTGCTGTTCACCACCCATTACATGGAGGAGGCCGAGCGGCTGGCGGATCGGGTGGCCATCGTGGACGCAGGCCGCATCCTGGCGGAGGGCACTCCCCACGAGCTGGTGCGCCAGCTGGGGGATGAGGTCGTCTACGTGGAGGGCGACGGCCCTCTCGCCGAGCTCGGGCGGCGGCTGAGCGAGTCCGGGGCGGCGGCGAGGTGCTGGTCCGGCGACGGGGTCTTGCAGGTGAGCGTGGGCTCGGCTGCGGCGGCGCTGCCCGCCATCGTGGAGCAGGCACGGGAACTGGCGGTGAGGCTGCGAGGGCTCAACGTGAGCCGCCCTTCCCTGCACGACGTGTTCATCCGGTTGACGGGGCGGCGGGCCGGGCAGTGAGCGGCTGCGGCGGGTGGGGGCCCGGCAGGGTGAGAGCGCGAGCCGGGTGCACCCTGCGGGGGGAGCGCGGCAGATGGGCGCGGTGGTGACCCTGTGGCTGAAGCAGATGCGGCGCTTTACCCGCAGCCCCATGGAGATCATGGCGACTCTCTTCCTTCCGGCTCTTTTGGTGGGCCTGTTCGGGACGGGCATGCGGTCGGCCATGGGGCGGCTTGAGGTCTTCGCCGGTGACTACGTGAGCTACATGGCCCCGGGGGCGGCGGCCCTGGCCGTGGTGTCGGCGGCCGTCCTGGGAGGGGCTGGCCTCTTGCAGGACCGTCTCACCGGGGTGCTCAAGCAGTACCTGGTGGCGCCGGTTCCTCGTGCCGCCATCCTGGTGGGTGCGGTGGCCGGGGCCGTCACCAAGGCCTTGCTGCAGGCGGTGGTGGTACTGGCTCTGGCCGGCGCGGTGGGCGCCCGGTTCTTGCCGGAGCCGGCGGGGCTGGTCGCTGCGGCAGCCGGCCTCGTAGCCTTCACGGTCGGGTTCTCCGCCTTTGCCGCCTACTTTGCCGGGCTGGCCAGCTCCATGGCCGCCTACCATGCGGTCATCATGGTGTTCAACGTTCCCATCTTGTTTGTCAGCAGCGCTCTGTATCCCCTGGACCGGCTGCCCGGGTGGCTTCAGGCCCTGGCGTTGCTCAACCCCACCACCTACGTGGTGGAGTTGCTGCGCCTCGGCCTTCTGGGGCTTGCCTCCCCGGTGCCGGTGAGCGCGGCCGTGGTTGTCCTGGTGGCCTTCGGGGCCCTGGGGGTGCTGGCCGGCTCCCGGGGCGCGCGCCGGTGGGCGAACCCCCAGTAGGGGCAGGGGTCGGATGGTCGCCGCCCGAACCTGGTCCCAGACGGCGACGTTGCGTGAGGGCGGGCCGGACGGTCGGGGGGCGGTCCGGGCCCGTTCCCGGGGGCGCTGTCGGGGGAGGGGGTTTGTGGCGTGCGGGAAGTGGTGCTGGTCGGACCAGCCCGGACTCCCATCGGGGCGTTTATGGGGAGCCTGAGCGCCCTGAGCGCTGCGGAGCTGGGCGCGGTGGCCATCCGGGGGGCCCTGCAGCGTGCCGGGCTTGAAGGCGACCGGGTGGACGAGGTGATCATGGGCAACGTGCTTTCGGCCGGCCTGGGCCAGGCCCCGGCCCGCCAGGCCGCGCTGGGCGCGGGCCTGCCCCGCAGGGTGGAGTGTCTCACCATCAACAAGATGTGCGGTTCGGGGCTGAAGGCGGTGATGCTGGCCGCACAGGCCATCGCCTGCGGCGATGCTGACGTGGTGGTGGCCGGCGGTATGGAGAGCATGTCCAATGCCCCGTACGTGGTTTCGGGCGCCCGGGCCGGATTGCGCATGGGTCACGGGCGGCTGGTGGATACCATGATCCACGACGGGCTGTGGGATGTGTACAACGATTGCCACATGGGCAGCTGCGCGGAGCTTCTCGCCGAGCGCATGCGCTTCAGCCGGGAGGAGCAGGACGCCTACGCCCTGGAGTCCTACCGGCGGGCCCGCCAGGCCGCGCAGGCCGGATGGCTGGCCGAGGAGATCGTGCCGGTGCGGGTGGCCGGCAAGAAGGGCGAGACGGTGGTGGAGCACGACGAGGAGCCCGGGCGGCTGGACGAGGCGAAGTTCCGGCAGCTGCGGCCGGCATTTCAAGAGGGCGGGACGGTCACGGCCGGCAACGCCTCCAGCATCAGCGATGGTGCGGCCGCAGTGGTGGTCGCCGCCGCCGACGTCGCGTCCCGGTTGGGCCTGGCGCCCATGGCCCGGGTGGTCGCCCAGGCCGCAGCCGCCACGGACCCCGAGTGGTTCACGCTGGCGCCCATCGCCGCCATCCGGAAGGTGCTGGCCAAAGCCGGGCTCGACACCGCAGACGTGGACCTGTTCGAGATCAACGAGGCTTTCTCGGTGGTGCCCATGGCGGCCATCCGGGAGTTGAAGCTGGATCCCGAGCGGGTCAACCCCCGCGGGGGCGCCGTGGCGCTGGGTCACCCCATCGGGGCCAGCGGGGCCAGGGTGCTGGTGACCCTTCTGTACGCCATGCGCCAGCGGCAAGCCCGGAGGGGGCTGGCCACCCTCTGCATCGGGGGAGGGGAGGCCGTGGCCATGGTGGTGGAGCGGGTGTAGAGGGCACTCAGCCCACGGGCAGCCCGGGCTCGCACGGGCGGTCGGGCGCCAGCAAGACCACCTGGCCTCCCGGCTCGATGGCCCCCAGCACCAGCACCTCGGACGTGAAGCCTCCCACCAGCTTGGGAGGGAAGTTGACCACGGCGGCCACCAGGCGCCCCACCAGCTCCTCGGGGCGGTAGTAGTGGGTGATCTGGGCGCTGGAGCGGCGCCGTCCCAGCGGGCCGAAGTCGATGACCAGCCGGTATGCGGGCTGGCGCGTGCCGCGGGCCGGGTAGGCCTCGACGATCCGGCCGATGCGGATGTCCAGCCGCCGGAAGGTCTCCACTTCTACGGTTGGCCTGGCTGGAGGGCTGTGGGCAGGGCTGAGAGCTGGTGTGGGGTCGTGGGCCTCCATCCCTCATCGGTTCCCCTTTCTGGCTCGTTGTAGGTCGGTCACGCAAGGTGGTATAATGAACAGGTGGGCACCCGCCGTAGCCAGCCTCTGCCCGGGTGTTGTGTGGGTTCGGAAACGGAGTGAAGGCCACGAGGCTGATCGAGCTGGCAGACGATGACCTGACCCGGGTGTTGCGCATGGTGGCACCCGGCACGGCTTTGCGGGAGGGCCTGGAAAACATCCTGCGGGCCCGTACGGGGGCCCTTATCGTGGTTGGCGACAGCCCGCCGGTCATGAAGCTGGTGGACGGCGGCTTTCACGTGGATACCGACCTCAACCCCTCGGCCCTCTACGAGCTTGCCAAGATGGACGGGGCCATCATCTTAAGCTCGGACGGCCAGCGCATCCTCTACGCCAACGCCCAGCTGAACCCCGACCCCAACATCCCCACCGCGGAGACCGGTACGCGCCATCGGGCTGCCGAGCGGATGGCCAAGCAGACCGGCCAGCTCATCATCTCCATCTCCCAGCGCCGCAATATGGTAACACTGTACAAGGGCACCATCAAGTACGTGCTGCGGGACATCAGCGTGATCCTGGCCAAGGCGAACCAGGCCCTCTCCACCCTGGAGCGCTACCGCAGCGTGCTGGAGCAGTCGCTCATCAACCTCTCCGCCCTGGAGTTCGAGGACCTGGCCACGTTGCTGGACGTGGCCACGGTCCTGCAGCGGGCTCAGATGGTTCAGCGCATCGCCACGGAGATCCAGCGCTACGTGGTGGAGCTGGGGGCCGAGGGGCGCCTGGTGCAGATGCAGCTGGACGAGCTTTTAAGCGAGATCGCCGACGAGGGCTACCTGGTGTTCCGGGACTACTGGATGGGCCAGGACGGGCGCCGGCCCGAAGAGGCCTGGCAGGACCTCTGCCGCTTCGGATCCTATGAGGCGGTGGATGTGCATGCCATCTTGCGGGCCATGGGGCACCCGTCCACGTCCAGCCCGGACGCCTCCGTGACCCCTCGGGGCTACCGGATCCTCAATAAAATCCCCCGGCTTCCCATGCCGGTCATCGAAAACCTTGTAAAGAAGTTTCAGAGGCTGCCCGGGATCCTGGCCGCCACCACGGACGAACTGGACGACGTGGAGGGGATCGGCGAGGTCCGGGCGAAGGCCATCAAGGAGGGCCTCCACCGACTGCGGGAACAGGTGCTGGTGGACCGGCACGTATAGGGCAGGGGGGCGCCGGCCGCCGACGCGAGGTCGGCTGTGCGGGTGTGGGAGGCAGGCGTGTACGGGCGTTTGGGAGGATGTAGCCGGGCGATACCCGCCTGGGTCGGCTTTTCTTGACATGCGTCGAGGGGACGCTTTGACACCCGCTCGGACAGGGTGGTACGATGAGGCGGGTATGGGCCTTTCGAGAGGTGCTGGGTAGGAGGTAAGGTCCGATTGCCCACTTTCAAAGTCGGTGACAAGGTCGTTTACCCCATGCACGGGGCCGGGATCATCGAGGCCATCGAAGAGAGGGAAGTGCTCGGACAGCGGCAGCAGTATTACATCATGAAGCTTCCCATGGGGGACATGCAGGTAATGATCCCCCTGCGCAGCGTCGAAGAAGTGGGGTTACGGGAGGTCATCAGCCCGGAAGAGGTGGCACGCGTTTTTGAGGTTCTTCAGGGCGAGAAGACCAAGATGTCGCAAAACTGGAACCGGCGCTATCGCGCGAATCTGGAGAAAATCAAAAGCGGCGATATTTTTGAAGTGGCTGAGGTTGTGCGCAACCTCACGATCCGGGACAAGGAGAAGGGACTCTCCACGGGCGAGCGGCGGATGCTCGATAGCGCCCGGCAGATTCTCATCTCCGAGCTGGTGCTGGCGCAGGGGCTTCCGGCTTCCGAGGTGGAGCGACGTATCAACGAGATCCTGGCCACCAGAGCGTAAGCTGAGGTCGCTGAGCCGGGCTGCCCGGTCGCGCCGCATTCGGGACTCGGGGGTGGGCAGCGTATCATGCTCTCCGTCGCGCTTCGCTGGGCGCTGGCGATGATCGGGGCCGTAGCCGGATACCGGGCCGGCTGGATGATCCTCGATAGCCCGCTGCAGCGGCTGCTGGGTATCGATGCACCGCAGCTTTCCCTGGCTTTTCCGCTGGCCACGGCCCTGTTGGGGCTCGTGACCGGCGGTGGCCTGTCGGGGTGGCTGGAGGCGACGGTGCAGGCGGTGGCTCGGGCGCTTGCCCGCATCCCCGTGCACGACCTGGTGGCCGGAACGGTAGGCCTGGTGGCCGGCCTGCTCATCGCCCTGCTGGTGACCCTGCCGCTTCCCCGAGGCATCCCGGTGGTGGGGGACCTTCTGCCGGCTCTCATCACCGTGCTCGGGGCTTACGTGGGCATGGTGGTGGCGGTCAAGAAACGGGACGAGCTGGTGGGGCTTTTGCGGTGGAGGGGACGGGGGGAACTCATCTCGGCCCCGGCTGCCCACCGGCCGGTCCTGCTGGACACCAGCGCCATCATCGACGGGCGCATCGGGGATATCTGCCGTACCGGCTTCCTGGATGGCACCCTCATCGTCCCGAGTTTCGTGATCCAGGAACTGCAGCGCATTGCCGACTCGACGGATCCGCTCCGGCGCAGCCGAGGGCGTCGGGGTCTCGATGTGCTGAGCCGATTGCAGAAGGAGCCCGGGGTTCAGGTACGCATCGTGGAGGGCAACGGCCGAGGTGAGGTGGACCAGCGGCTGATACGGATGGCTCGTCAGATCGACGCGCGGGTCGTGACCAGCGACTTCAACTTGAACAAGGTCGCCTCGCTACACGGGGTGGCTGTCCTCAACGTCAACGAGCTGGCCAACGCGCTCAAGCCGGCCGTGCTGCCCGGCGAGGAGATGAGTGTGCAGCTCATCCGGGACGGCAAGGAGCAGGGGCAGGGGGTCGGCTACCTCGACGACGGCACCATGGTGGTGGTGGAGGGTGGCCACCGCTTCATCGGGGAGACGGTGGAGGTGACGGTGACCAGCGTCCTGCAAACCGCTGCCGGCCGCCTCATCTTCGCCCGGCCCAAGGCCGCCGACAAGGTTGCCCGTTGATGCGGGTTGCGGCTGTGGTGGTGGCGGCGGGCGAAGGGCGGCGGATGAGTGAGCGCTGGCGGCATTCCCCCTTCGCGGGCGTGATCTCGACGCCCGTCGCCAAGCAGTTTTTGCCCCTCGCAGGAAAACCCCTGGTGTGCCACGCCCTGGACGTCCTGCAGCGCTGCGAAGCCATCGAGTTTGTCACGCTGGTGGTGGGGGCGCAGGACGTGGCGTTCGCGCAGGCCGAGGTGGTGGCCCGCTTCGCCCTGGCAAAGGTGCAGGCGGTGGTCGCCGGCGGGCGTTCCCGCCAGGAGTCGGTCTTTCGGGGCCTCCAGCGCCTGGCCCTGGAAGACGGCGGCTGGGACTACGTGGTGGTGCACGACGGGGTGCGGCCCCTGATCAGCGAACCCCTGGTGCTCGCGGTGCTGGAGGCAGCCCAGCGCTACGGGGCCGCCACGGTGGGGGTGCCCTCACAGGACACCATCAAGCTGGTGGATCCCCGGGGGATGGTGGCCGCCACGCCGGACCGCCGGCGCCTGTGGGCGGTGCAGACCCCCCAGGCGTTTCGCTTCTCGTTGCTCGTGGAGGCGCACCGGCAGGCGACGGAGCGGGGGCTGGAGGCGACCGACGACTGCGCGTTGGTGGAAGCCATGGGCGAGCCGGTGCGGGTGGTTCCGGGAACGCCATCCAACCTGAAGGTCACCACGCCCGAGGATCTGATCATAGCCGAGGCGCTACTGCGCGCCCGCCAGGCGGGCGATGCAGGCTTTTGCCACAACGGGCACTGAGGGCTTCGGATGCCGGGACGGGTCGGCGTGGCCGGGCAGGAGGGGTGTCGTGGATGCACGCCCAAGCGGCCGACGACGTGCGCGTCGGGTTGGGGTTTGACGTGCACCGGCTGGTGGCGGGTCGACCCCTTCGGCTGGGTGGGGTGGATGTGCCCTTTGAGGCAGGGCTGGTGGGCCACTCCGACGGGGACGTGCTGCTTCACGCGATCACCGACGCGGTGCTGGGAGCGGCCGGGCTGGGCGACATCGGAACCCTTTTCCCCGACACCGACCCCCGCCTGAAAGGGGCCGACAGCCGGGAATTTCTGAGGGAGGCCGTTCGGCTGGCCCGCCGCTCGGGTTTTTCGGTGACGTACGTCGATGCGGTCGTGGTGGCCGAAAGGCCGCGGCTGGCCCCGTACGCGGCGGCCATGGCGGCCGCCATCCGGGAGGCCGCGGGGCCTCCCGAGCCGGGCGTGTCGGTGAAGTTCAAGACCGCCGAGGGGCTGGGCGTGGTGGGGGCCGGGCAGGCCATGGCCGCGTGGGCTGCCGTGGTGGCACGCCGGGTTTCTTGACACGCGGGGGCGACGGTGGTATGCATGGCGTGGGGATACCCCAAGGGGTAGGAGCATGGTGCGAACCGACGCCGCTTATGGCGGCTTCGCGGCGCATGGGGAGGTTCGGGGATCAAATCCATGGGGTGGATAGGAGAAAGGGACCGACAGGCCATTCGCTCCATGTTCGAGGCGGTGGAGGGCAGGGCGCGGGTTTTGGTCTTCTCCGAGAGCCCTTCCCGACTGGTGGTACCCGGGGAGCGCCCGTGCGTCTACTGCCAGCAGACGGTGGAACTGGTGCAGGAGCTGGCCTCGGTGGCCGGCAAGGTGGACGTGGAGGTCTACGACCGCCGGGTGCACCCTGACAAGCTGCAGGAGTTCGGCATCGACAGGGTGCCCGCCCTGGTTGTGACAGACGGCGAGACCCGCCTGCGGGGGGTGCGTTATTTCGGGATCCCGGCCGGGTACGAGTTTGGCGCCCTTCTCGAGGATCTGGTGGACGTGGCCAGCGGCCGCAGCCGGCTTTCCGAGCCGACGCGCCGTAGCCTGGCTGCCATCCAGTCGCCTGTCCACCTGAAGGTGTTTGTGACCCCCACCTGACCGTACTGTCCCCAGGCGGTTCGCCTGGCTCACCAGTTTGCCATGGAAAGCCCGTGGATCGTGGCGGACACCATCGAGGCGACGGAATTTCCCGAGCTGGCGCGTCGCTACGGGGTCCGGGGGGTGCCCAGGACCATCGTGAACGAGCGCGAGGCCATCGAGGGGGCCGTGCCGGAGGCTGCGTTCCTGCGGACCGTTCTGGCGGCGGCGGGGCTGCCGTGGCCGGCGCAGGCGGACGGCGCAGGGCAACTGGACGCAACCGGCCCAGGCCCGGGTCGACTGGGCCCGGTTTCCTCGAGGGAAGGGGTTCCCGAGCCCTGAGGTGAAAGGAGAGGTGCGGGTGCCTCGCCGCAGCTCGCCGCTGCGTCCCGCGGTTCCAGCACAGGCGGACAGCGAGCGCATACGTGCCCGCGAAGAGCTCATCGGGCGGATGAAGCGCATCGAGGGCCAGGCGCGGGGCGTGCAGAAGATGCTTCAGGAGGAGCGGGACTGCGAGGAGATCGTCCTGCAGCTGGCTGCCATGCGGGCTGCCCTGGGAAAGGTGGCCATGGCCCTGATGGGCAACCACTTCCGGGAGTGCATGGCGAAGGAGGGGCTGGAGCGGGAGGCCGCCCTCCAGCGGGCCAGCCGCATGTTTTTACGCTTCTCCTGATGGCGGGTGAGCGCTCGGCGTGAAGCAGCCCTCCGACATGGGCACCATCGCCCCGGGTAGCCCTCTGCGGCGCCGGCGGGCGGTCCTGGCGGCTGCCTTCGCCGGGGCCTTGGCCGGAGCGTTCGCCTCGGCAACCTTCGGGCCTTCTGTCGCCAACCGGGCCGGGGAGCTGCCGGGACCTGCGCCGGGTGCCTCGAGGCGGCGAGTGCGGCCTTTTCGGGTCTCCATTTGGGTTCGCCAGGAGAGCCTTGAGGACCCAGAGGGGGTGCGTGCGGCCCTGGCCGTGGCCCGGCAGGTGGGGGCCGACACGCTGGTGGCGCAGGTGCTGGCCCGGGGCCAGGCGGCCTACCGCTCCAGCATCTGGCCGGCACCCACCGGCAGGGATCCCCTCGGCTCGCTGCTGGAGGCCGCCGACCGTCTGGGGGTGTCGGTGTACGCCTGGGTCAACGTGTACACCTGGGGGCGCCTGGACGTGCCGCCGGCCGATCCGCAGCACCCGCTGATCCGCCATCCGGAATGGGTGACGGTGGACCGCACCGGCCGCTCCGTGTGGAGGTATCGGGTGGGCGAGAGCCCGGAGGTGAACGCGCTGTTCGTCGACCCGGCCATGGAGGGGGTGCGGCGGACGATGGTGGAGACGGTGCTGGAGATCGCCCGCCGCTACGACGTGGAGGGCATCCAGCTGGACTACGTCCGCTACCCGTCGCCGGATTTGGGCTTTCATCCCCTGGCGCTTCGGGACTTCTGGGAGCGCGAGGCGACCGCGCTCGCTTCGGGCCGCTCGGGTACGGCCGGCGGCGGCGGGCCTCAGGGAGGTTCATCGACTCGGTCGATGGCGACGGTTGCCCTGCCCTCCACGCCCCAGGAACGCCAGGCATGGGATCGCTACCGAAGCGACCAGGTGACGAAGCTGGTGCGGGAGGCGTCGGCGGCCCGCCAGCGGGACGGCCTGGCGGTGCGCCTGAGCGCGGCCGTGCTGCCCGATGCCCAACGGGCACGCCGGGAGTTTTTCCAGGATTGGCCCGCGTGGCTGGCCGAGGGGCTGGTTGACGAGGTGCACCTGATGTCCTATACGGCCGACCCCCGCCAGCTCCAGAGGTGGGTGCGGGCGGCGGTGGAGCTGGCCGGGGGACGCCCGGTGCTGGCGGGCATCGGGGTCTATCAGGTGGAGCGGGGTCAGGCCGGGCGACTGGTGGAGCTGGTGCGCTCCGCGCGGGATGCAGGGGCGGCCGGCGTGGTCTATTTCTCGTTCGAAAGCTTCGAAGGGCGTCCGGACCTGGTGGAGGCCGCCCGAACCGCCCTTGAGGCGCCCGAGCCGCCCCCTTCCAGCACGCTTCCTTAGGCGCGCCTTCTCGAGCATCCCCGCCGGGTCAGCCGCAGGGCTACGGTTCGGCATCCGGCCGCGGCCCGGCCGGCAGCCGGCGGTACAGATTGGCCATCTCGATGGCCGCCACAGCCGCATCGAAGCCCCGGTTGCCCGCCTTGGTGCCGGCCCGCTCGATGGCCTGTTCGAGGGTGTCGGCGGTGATGACGCCGTAGATGACCGGCTTTTCCCCCACAAGGGCCAGTTGCGAGATGGCCCTTGCCGACTGCTGGGCCACGAAGTCGAAATGGGGCGTCGCCCCGCGGATGACCGCACCCAGGCAGATGATGGCGTCGTAACGTCCGGAGCGGGCCATGCGGGCCGCGGCCGGCGCCAGTTCCAGGGAGCCCGGAACCCACGCCACGTCCACGTCGTCGGCACGGGCTCCGTGGCGCAGCAGGGCGTCTCTGGCGCCGTTCAGCAGCTGCTCGGTGATGAAATGGTTGAACCGGGAGACCACCAGCCCGAACCGCAAGCCGGCGGCGTTGAGGTCGCCCTCGTAGACCGCCATGGCGTTCAGGCGCCCTCCCTGCGTTGCCCGGCGTCACCCGGCAAAGCCGGCTCGGCCACGGGCTCGCCGCCAAGCCCGTTGACGCCCGGCAGCGGCTGGCGCGGCCGAGCCAGGGGCTGGGGTGGGGGGGCATGGGCGGGGAAGAGGTCGGGCGAGAGGTTCAGCAGGTGGCCCATCTTCTGCTGCTTGGTCCACAGGTACCGGACGTTGTGCGGGTGCGGGGCCATCTCGATGGGGACCCGCTCCACCACCTTCAGGCCGTAGCCCTCCAGCCCGACGATCTTGCGGGGATTGTTGGTCAACAGCCGGATGCTGGACAGCCCGAGGTCTACCAGAATCTGAGCCCCCAGGCCGTAGTCTCGCAGGTCCGGGGGGAAGCCCAGAGCCAGATTGGCTTCCACCGTATCCTTCCCCTCGTCCTGCAGGCGGTACGCCATCAGCTTGTTCATGAGGCCGATGCCACGGCCCTCCTGGCGCATGTAGACCAGCACCCCCTGGCCCTCCCGTTCGATGGCGCCCAGCGCGGCGGCCAGCTGCTCCCCGCAGTCGCACCGTACGGACCCAAAGACGTCGCCGGTCAGGCACTCGGAGTGCACCCGCACCAGCACCCCCTCCTGGCCGCTGACGTGGCCCTTGACCAGCGCCAGGTGGGTTTCCCCGTCCAGAAGGCTCTCGTAGCCGATGACCCGGAAATCCCCGTAGCGGGTCGGCAATGAGGCCTCGGTGGCCCGGCGCACCAGCTTCTCAGTGCGCAGCCGGTAGCGGATGAGATCGGCGATGGTGATGATCTTCAGGCCGTGCCGGCGAGCGAACTCCACCAGCTGGGGCAGCCGGGCCATGGTTCCGTCGTCGTTCATGATCTCGCAGACGACCCCGGCAGGGTACAACCCGGCCAGCCGGGCCAGATCGACGGCCGCCTCGGTGTGCCCGGCCCGCTGCAGGACGCCTCCCGGCTTGGCCCGCAGGGGGAAGATATGGCCGGGCCGCACGAAGTGGGCCGGGCCCGCCCGGGGGTCTGCCAGGGCGCGTACGGTGCGGGCACGCTCGTGGGCGGAGATGCCGGTGTGCACGCCCACCGCATCCACCGAGACGGTAAAGGCCGTGCGCATGCTCTGCTCGGAGGCGCCGGGCATCAGGGGCAGCTGCAGTTCGTCCAGGCGCTGCCCGGTCAGCGGAACGCAGACCAGCCCACGCCCGTACTTGGTCATGAAGTTGATGGCCTCCGGCGTCACCTTCTCCGCGGCCATCAGCAGGTCGCCCTCGTTTTCCCGTTCTTCATCGTCGACCACGATGACCAGCCGACCGGCTCTCAGCTCGGCGAGGGCCTCCTCGATGGTGCCAAACGGCGACTCCTTCGGCAGTTTGCTCTCGGTCAGGCCTTGCACCGTTAGCCGCCCTCCCGTCGGAAGCCCGAAGTGGGGAAGCCCGTTGACTCCAGGAACGTCCGTGTCAGGACCGCATCCGTGCCGGGCCCGGAGGTCTGGCGGGGGCTGACAATCCCGGCCAGCTCCAGCTGGCGCTGAACGTAACGCGCGAGCACATCCACCTCGAGGTTGACCTCCCGACCCACCCGAACCTCTCCCAGGGTGGTATGGGCCAGCGTGAACGGCACCAGGGCCACCCAGAACCCTCCGTCCTCCAGACCGGCCACGGTCAGGCTCACGCCGTCCAATGTCACCGAACCCTTCAGGGCCACCAGGGGGGCCAGCTCCTCCGGAAGGCTGAAGCCCGCGTGAAGCCCCGGGCCGCTGCGGCGAACCCAGCGCACCCTAGCCACGGCGTCCACATGCCCCAGCACCAGGTGGCCGCCGATGCGCCCGTCCAGGCGCAGGGCTCGCTCCAGGTTGACCCGGTCGCCCACCCGCCGGCGGGCCAGGGTGGTACGCGCGGCGGTCTCCGAAGAGATGTCGAAGCTCACCATCCGGGCTGGGGCCGCCACCACCGTCAGGCACACGCCGTCCACCGCCACGCTCTCGCCGGGTACCAGCGCGCCCTGCGGCCAGGGGGTTTCCACGCTGAGGCGCAGGGCGCCTGCGGCCACAGGGCTCAGGGCCGCCACCCGTCCCACAGCTTCCACGATGCCGGAGAACACCTCACAGGCTCACCACCTTCGGCAGGGGCGGCTCCTGACGGGAGGAGTCTGCAGGGGGTCGCAACAGCGCGTCTACCACCAACTCGCCGGCCGGCAGGCGGCGTATGCGCCAGCCGAACAGCCCGCGAGCCCCGGCCACCGAGCCGGCCCCGGCACCCTCCACCGGCGTGGGGGCACGGGCGCCGCCCAGGATCTTGGGGGCAATGAAGACTATCATGCGCTCGGCCAGGTCCGCCTCCAGCAAAGCGGCGTGGAGCGTGCCGCCGCCTTCCACCAGCACGCTCACCACCTCCCGCCGGCCCAGTTCGGCCAGAAGCTGCAGGAGGTTCACCCGGCCGTCGGGGCCCGGCGGGGTAAGGAGCACGTCGGCGCCTCGCTCGCGCAGCTTCTCGAGCCTCTCTGCGGGGGCGCGGGTCGTCGCCGCCACCAGGACCGGACCCGGTGAAGCAAACAGGGAGGCGGTGGGGGGAGTGCGGGCGAGGCTGTCCACCACCACCCGCAGAGGCTGGCGCGCAGCAGGGCGGCCGCGCCGGCGCACCGTCAGCAGTGGGTCATCGGCCAGCACCGTGCCGATGCCCACCATCACCGCGTCACTTCGAGCCCGAAGCCGCTGGCCCAGGGCCCGGGCCTGCTCGCTGGTGATCCAGCGGGAGTCGCCGGAGGGGGTGGCGATCTTGCCGTCCAGCGACATGGCCGCCTTGAGGGTTACATAGGGCAGGCCGGTGGTGATGAACTTCTCATAGGCGGCGTTGAGCGCCCGGGCCTGAGCCTGCTCCTCGGGAGCGGCCAGCGCCACCTCCACGCCCGCCTCCCGAAGCCGGGCGAACCCCCGCCCGTTGACCCTGGGGTTGGGATCGACGGTGCAGGCCACCACCCGGCGGATACCCGCTCGGATGATGGCGTCGGCGCAGGGGGGCGTGCGGCCGAAGTGGGCGCAGGGCTCCAGCGTGACGTACAGGGTGGCGCCCCGGGCAAGGTTGCCTGCTTTTTCCAGGGCGACCGCCTCGGCGTGGGGCTCACCGGCCCGGCGGTGGTACCCTTCTCCCACCACCTGACCGTCCCGGACCAATACGGCACCCACAGCCGGGTTGGGGCTGGTGCGCCCCAGACCCCGCCGCGCCAGCTGCAGGGCCCGTCGCAAGAAGGGCCGCTCGGCTTCACCGGCCACGCCGGAGGGGCCCGGGGAAGGCGGGGACCCGTCCGGCCCGAAGCGGGTGCTGTAAGGCAATGCCACGCGCTCAAGCCGCCTCAGGCAGGCCAGGGGGCGACAGGGAAGGCCAGGAGCAGGCGCGGCTTTGCGCGACCGCCCTCGGGCCGGACAGACCGCGCCGTGGCCCGCGGACGGCGCATGCGCCCGCTTGCCAGCCTGTTTGGCCTCCTCCCATCCGGACTGTACCGTCGGTCCCGGATTTGCACCGGGTCCACCGCCGGCTGGCTGCGGCGGGTCGTGGACTGAGGGGCCGCCGGGGCCTGCCCATGCGGGCAGGCGGAGCAGCGGCTCCCATCACCACCGGTCGGGAGTTGCCGCCCCTTCGGGGGGCGGCTCACCCTGCCCCGAAGGCCATGCAGTCTGGGAAACCCAGCTATACGATACATCGGGGCGTGGGGGCTTTCAACACGTCGTGCCGACCGGGGCGCAAAGCCGAACCGCCGGGCCGCCGCCCCGTCGCCGCAAGGGGGACAGCGCAGGGGTGAACCAGGTCGCGGCGTATTGACCCGCAGGGAGCTGGTGTGCCCATCAAGCCTGCGGAAATCCGCAAGCGCCTTGCCCGCGGGCACGCGGGGATGAGCCGTCCGGCGCCCGGCCGCAGGGCTGCGGCTGTGCTCTGCCTCCTTGTCGGCCTGGGGCTGGCCGGTCGGGCCGGTGCGGGCTCGGCGGACAGCCGGCTGCGGCCGGCGCCGGCAGACCAGGCGGAGCCGGCGGCGCCGGTGGCTCAAGCCCCCTCACCTCCCGGGCCGGGCCCCGCGCCGGTTGCTCCGGCGGCGGCTCCCGCTCTCTTGCTGGAGCTGGAACGGGTCACGCCTGAGTCCGCGGCCGTCCGGCAGGCACGGGCGCTGGTGCTGCAGGGGCGGGACGCGGAGGCCCTGGGGCTTTTGGCCCCCCTGCTGCAGCCACCGGCGCCTTCGGGGGCGGCCCCGGACCCGGCGGCGGTGGAAGATCGGGCCCACGCCCACCTGGTGGCGGCGGCGGTGCAGGAGCGGCGAGGTCAGATGGCCCTGGCCCTGGATCTGTTGCGCCGTGCTCTGGCCCTCGTTCCCCGCTCCGTGGTGGTGCGGCTGGCCATCGCGCGAACCTACCATCTCAGCGGCCGCACGTCGGATGCCATCGGCGTGCTGGAAGAGGCCCGGGCGATCCAGCCGGCTGACCCGACGGTGGCGGCGTGGCTGGGTTCGCTGTACCTGGCGGCGGGCCGACCGTCTTCGGCCGTGCGGGTTCTGGAGGAGGCTTCCAAAAGCGGCGCCTCGGCGGCCACCCTCTACAACCTGGGGCTGGCCTACCAGCAGCTGGGCGAGCGCGCCCTGGCCCGTCAGGCCTACGAGAAGGCGCTGGCGCAGGACGCAGCTTTTGCCAACGCCCTCAACAACCTGGGCGTGCTGGCCCATCAGGAGGGGGATGGGGAGACCGCGCAGGCTTACTTTCGCCGTGCCGCGGAGGCTGACCCCACCTCCTTCCTCTACCATGCCAACCTGGGGGCCATCCTGCGGGCGCAGGGGCTCCCCGAGCGGGCCCTGGAACACCTGGAGAAGGCGATGGCCCTGACGTCCACCCCGCCGGCCAGCCTGCTGGTGGAGATCGGGCTGGCTCGCCTCTCGTCGGGCCGCTTCGAAGAGGCAGCCCGTGCCTTTGAACAGGTGGTGCGCCTGGCCCCTTCCCACCCGGACGCGCTGTGGGGGCTGGGCGTCGCGCGGATGGGCCAGGATCGGCTCGAGGAGGCGCAGGCGTGGCTGGAGCGAGCCGTTGAGGCGAGTCCCGGGTACTGGCGGGCCCACCACGCCCTGGCCATAGTGGCACAGCGTCGGGCCGATCCGGCGTCGGCGTTGGAGCATTATGAGCAGGCCATTCGCCGCGCCCCCGCCGTGGTGGCCTTGAGAACGGGCCTGGGCGAGCTGTACCTGCAGCTGGGCCGTCCCGCGGAGGCCCAGGCCCAGTTTCAGGTGGCCCTGGGGCTGGCCGGATCCCAGCCGGCGGTGCTGTATGGCCTGGGGCGGGCGCAGCTGATGGCGGGGCGCGCCCGGGATGCGGTCGCCAGCTTCGAAGGGGCTGCGGCTGCCGAATCGGATGCCCGCAGACAGGCCCTGTACCTGTATGCCGCGGCCCTGGCTCACGAGGCCGCCGGGCGGCTGGACGACGCCGTGCGAACCTTGCAAACTGCCGTGACCAAGGACGGCGAACTGTTTGAGGCGCAGCTGCGGCTGGGCGAACTCCTGCTGGCGGGCGGGAGGGTTTCCGAGGCCCTGGAACCCCTGCGGCGGGCACGGGCGCTGCGGCCCGAGGACGAAAACGCCCGGCGGGCCCTGGAGTGGGCCACGGCCAGGTCGGCGGGCCCGTGAAGCACAGGATGGGGGGTGGTGCCGTTGGAGGGTTGGAGCCGTCGTAGTGTGGTGGCAGGCGCCTGGGCCGCTGCCCTGGCCGTAGCCCGGTGGGGTCGGCGGGGGCTGGCGCGCCTTGCATCAGGCCCGACGGAAGGCGGTGCGAGCATGCAGGATGAAGCGGTGGTGACGGTGGAGTGGCTGGGGCATGCGGCTTTTGTGCTCTCTTTCGGCCAACTGCGAGTCGTCACGGATCCCTTCCCACCCACCATGGGCTACCCGGCCATCCACCAGGCGGCTGAAGTGGTCACCGTTTCCCACGAGCACTTCGATCACAACCACGTGCAGTCGGTGACAGGGGCCACACGGGTGCTGCGGGGCCTTTCCGGCAATGACTGGAATGTCATCGACCAGCAGATCTCGGGCGTTCGCATCCGCAGCTTCCCTACCTACCACGACGAACAACTGGGGCGCGCCCGAGGGAAAAACGCGGTCTTCACCTTTGAATTCGGAGGCCTGCGGGTGGTGCACCTGGGTGACCTCGGTCACCCGCTGGGCGCAGCGCCCGGCACCGCGACGGCCGACCAGATAGGGCCCGCCGACGTCCTGCTGGTGCCGGTGGGCGGCTTTTACACCATCGACGCGCGCCTGGCCCACCAGGTGGCCAACTCCCTAAGGGCCCGGGTGGTCATACCCATGCATTACCGCACGCCGGCGTTGGCCGGATGGCCCATCGAGACCGAGCAGCCTTTCCTCAGGCTGCGCCCGGCGTCCAGGGAACTCTCGGGGCCGGCATCCCTCTCCGCCGCCCAGCTGCCGCCGGCGCCCGAGACCTGGGTGTTCGCCTACCGAGGATCGCGAAGTTGAGGTACGGCTCGCCGCCGGCTGGCGTGGCGAGCGCCGGGGAGGCCGTCGCCTTCCGCAGAGGATGAGCCTGGTCCCACCACCGGGCGAGCCGGCCGATGGCCCACAACGCCAGGACCAGCACCAGGACCCGCATCGCCGCCTGCCTCCAGGGCGCGGCCGACGGGTGACCCCGCAGGGGCATGAGGCGGCGCTGCCCGCCGGCGGGGTGCCGGTTCGCCGCCGTGCCGTGGGGCCCGGCGGCGGCCCGGGAGACCCGGGATATTAGAGGATTTCGTCGCACCGCCCCGAAACTCCTCGGACTTTGCAGGGCCTTACCGGAAATCCCCGGTGGGCAGCCGGGCTCAGGCTCGCATTGACGGCCTTGACGGGCTGCGGGTATGCTGGTCGCGCGGCTTTCCGCCGCAAGCCTCAGAGGGGGCCGGGAGTTTGGCGATCCAGGTTTACAACACCCTGACGCGGCGCAAGGAGCCTTTCGTTCCCCGCGATCCCGGCCGGGTCAGCATCTACGTGTGCGGTCTGACTCCGTACGACTTCGCCCACGTGGGCCATCTCAGGCCGGCGGTGGTCTGGCAGGCGATCCGTAACTACCTGGAATACCGGGGTTTTCGGGTCACCCTGGTGCAAAACTTCACCGACATCGACGACAAGATCATCCAGAAGGCTTCGGCCATGGGCACCACGCCGGAGGCGGTGGCCCGCACCTTCAGCCGGGACTATCTGGAGGCCCTGGAGAGGCTCAGGCTTCCTCTGGCCGAGCACTTTCCCCGGGTGACGCGGCACATCCCGGTGGTCGTGGAGATGGTCCGCCGCCTCGTGGAGCGGGGCCACGCGTATGTCGCCGACGATGGCAGTGTGTACTTCGATGTGGCGTCGTTCCCGTCCTATGGGAAGCTCTCGGGCCAGCGGGCGCAGGAACTGGCGGCCGGGGCGCGGGTGGAGGTGGACGAGCGCAAACGGCACCCGGCCGACTTCGCCCTGTGGAAGGCGGCCAGGCCGGGCGAACCGTGGTGGCCCTCCCCCTGGGGTCCGGGGCGGCCCGGCTGGCACATCGAGTGCTCCGCCATGTCCCTGCATTACCTGGGGTTTGGCTTTGACTTCCATGGAGGCGGCGCGGACCTGGTGTTCCCGCACCACGAAAACGAGTTGGCTCAATCCGAGGCCTACGAGGGGCGCGAGGGGTTCGTGCGCTGCTGGGTGCACACGGGACTTGTCAACGTCCGGGCGGTGAAAATGTCCAAGTCCCTGGGCAATTTCACAGCGGCAAGGGCGCTTCTGGAGCGCTATTCACCCGAACTCCTGAAATTTTACCTGCTTTCCACTCACCACCGCTCCCCCATCGAGTTCAGCGAACAGGGCATTGAGGAAGCCCGGTCCGGATGGCAGCGATTGCAGACGGTCTATGCGCGCCTGGTGGCGTACGCGCCCCGGCTGGCGGGCGTGCGCAGGGTCTGGCCCGAACGCTGGCTTGAGGATGAACTGCCACCCGGCTGGGCACCCGGGGATGAGGTGGAGAGCCGGGCGGTGGAGGCGGTCCGCAAGACCCGCGGCCGCTTCGAGGAAGCCATGGACGACGACTTCAACACCCCCCGCGCCCTGGCCGGGCTGTTTGACCTGGTGCGAGACGTCAACCCTCTGCTGGAGCAGTGGGGTTCCGGCGCGCCGGAGAGGCCGGGAGCGGTGCTGGCGGCCGCGTACGGGCTTTTGCGGACCTTTGGGGAAGAACTGCTGCAGGTGCTGGCTCCGGCGGCGGGCGAGCGGGTGGACGCCATGGGCCTGCCGCAGGCTGTGGCGGGTCGCCCTCGCATGGTGGACGAACTGGTGGGCCTGGTTCTGGAAGAGCGGGAAAAGGCCCGGCGTCGCAGGGACTTTCAACAGGCCGACAGCCTGCGGGCGTCTTTGGCCCGGCTGGGCGTGGTGGTGGAGGACACGCCTTCGGGGCCCCGGTGGAGGCTGGTCGAACCGGCCGGTGAGGCGGCCCGCTGAGGTTTGGGGACAGACCTCTTCCTTTGGAACCGGTGGGGGCCGTGACCGCAAGTCGGACAGACCCTTGCGCCGGCGGCCTCGCAGCGCTGGCGCCGGCGGCGGCGGGCGCAGGGGATCCCCGGCGCCTTTCCCCATGGGTGCTCGCCTATATCGGGGACGCCGTCTTCGAGCTGTATGCCCGGCTGGCGGCACTGCAAACGACCGTGGGCCTTCAGCGGGCAGGCAGGACACCCACACCCGATGCGCCGCCGATTCGGGCGCGGACCCTGGACCGGCTGGCTCGGGAACGAACCCGTGCGGGCGGTCAGGCCCGCATCCTGGCGGAGCTTTGGTCGCAGCTGGACGAACAGGAGCGGGAGGTGGTCCGCCGGGCGCGAAACGCCCGCGTTCGCCGGCGGCCCGCAGGGATCACCCCGCAGGAATACCGGGCCAGCACGGCCCTGGAGGCGCTGGTGGGGTTTTTGTATCTGGCGGGTCGAACCGCGAGGCTCCAAGAGCTTCTGGGGGGCATGGCGCCGGCACAGGCAGGGGAAGCCGGCCAAAGTCTGCCATGAGCCATTCGGCCGGGCCCCCTGGGGGGGCGGCGGAGCGGCTACAGGGAAAGCCTCTCGCCGAGCAGCAGGCGCCGCCTGTCGGCGGCGTGGTGTTCGGGCGCCGGGCCGTGGAGGAGGTCTTACGATCCCGGCGGCCGGTGGCGCGGCTTTATGTGGCGCAGGGAGCCCAGGGGTTGCGGGAGCTGATGGAGCTGGCGCGCGCTGGCGCCGTGCCCGTTCACCGGGTTCCCCGGGCCCGGCTGGACCGGCTCTGCCGGAGCCAGCGCCATCAGGGCGTGGCCTGTGAGACCGCGCCGGTGGCCTACGTGCCCGTGGACGAGCTGCTGCAGCGCCTGGAGCAGGCGGGCAGGGCGGCCCGGGTGCTGGTGCTCGACCACATCGAAGATCCCCACAACCTGGGTTCCCTCTTGCGCTCCGCGGAGGCGGCGGGCGTGCTGGGGGCGGTGGTGCCCAGCCGCCGGGCGGCCGGGCTGACGCCGGCCGTCTGGAAGGTGTCGGCGGGGGCGGCCGCCTACGTGCCGGTGGCCCGGGTGGGCAGCGTGGCGGCCGCGCTGGATGCCCTGAAGCGGGCGGGGTTTTGGGCGGTGGGTGCGGACCCCGAGGGTGCGGTGCCGCTGTGGGAGGCCGACCTGGGAGGGCGGGTGGCCCTGGTGGTGGGCGCGGAAGGGGCCGGGCTATCCGCTTCGGTGCGCCGTCGGTGCGACGTCCTGGTGCGGATTCCCATGATGGGGCGGGTGGCATCGTTGAACGCGGGGGTGGCGGGCGCGCTGTTGATGTTTGAGGCCTTGCGCCAGTCGCAGCAAGGCGGGGCCGGGCGGGCGGATGGCGGGGCCGGCCGGGCGGATGGCGGGGCCGAGAGAGTGAAAACGG
>CAYQLT010000002.1:1485-87290 GCA_964418425.1 uncultured Clostridia bacterium | reverse complement strand
CGGGCGGATGGCGGGGCCGGCCGGGCGGATGGCGGGGCCGAGAGAGTGAAAACGGGAGCAAACCCTTGACGCGACAGCATTTCTTGACGCTCCGTTCCGAATTCCCCTATAATGTGGCCGTCGGCGGCCGTTTTTGCTTGCGTGGGGGACGGGCCAGCGCCTCTGTGCAGCACGACTTCGGTGGGTCATGGGGGCGATGTGGGTGGGCGTCTACGCGCATCGAGAGTACTACGACCTCTACGAGGCCCTGAGCGATGAGGAAGTGGCGGAGTATGCCAAGGATGGCGACGACCTGGCTCTGGAGTACCTCATCAACAAGTACCGTAACTTTGTGCGGGGGAAGGCAAGGTCCTACTTTCTTATCGGAGCTGACCGGGAAGACATCATCCAGGAGGGCATGATCGGGCTTTACAAAGCCATACGGGACTTTCGGTCGGACAAGCTCGCTTCCTTCAGGGCGTTCGCCGAGCTGTGCATCACCCGCCAGATGATCACCGCCATCAAGACGGCCACCCGCCAGAAGCACATCCCCCTCAATTCCTATGTCTCCCTCAACAAGCCCATCTACGACGAGGAGTCGGATCGCACCCTCATGGACGTGATCACCAGCACCCGGGTCTCGGACCCCGAGGAGCTGGTGATCTCCCGGGAGGAGTACACCGATATCGAGACGAAGATGGGCGAGTTTCTCAGCGACCTGGAGCGCAAGGTGCTCAACTCCTACCTCCAGGGTAAGTCCTACCAGGAGATCGCCGACGACCTCTCCCGCCACGTGAAGTCGGTGGATAACGCTTTGCAGCGTGTGAAGCGCAAGCTGGAGCGCTATCTGGAGCGGCGGGAGGGCGAACTGTACCGCTAGCCGGCGTAGCTCAAAGGCAGAGCGCCCGCCTTGTAAGCGGGAGCGTGTGGGTTCGATTCCCACCGCCGGCTCCAGTTTGCCGAATCAGTACCCAAATGGCACCCAAATGGAAGGCGCCGGGTGGTCCGGCGCCGTGTCTTGTCAGGGAGCGGGGGGCGGGTGGGTCAGGAGAGCCGCTTCACAAGCCCCTGCACGGCTCGGGCGGCCTTCTTGACCATGCGGGCCGTTACGCGCTGGTAGATTTCGGCTGTTACCTTCACGTCTGAGTGGCCCGCAAGCTGCGCCATGGTCTTCGGGTCAACGCCTTTCTCGGCAAGCCAGGTCAGGTAGGAGCCCCGAAGATCGTGCAGCCGCAGGGCGGAGGGCAGCTTCAGGTCCTTCCGCACCCTGGCCCACGCCTGGGTGAAGTCAGTGGGCAGGATGGGCTTGCCATCGCCGCGGTCGAACACCAGCGGCCCGAACCCCTGGGCCTCATGGGTGATCTTGTGGGCCGTCAGGGCGTCCACCACCTCGGGCGGGATAGGGACGTTGCGAATACCCGCCTTCGTCTTCGGGGGCACGAGGCCCCACGTGCCGTCAGGTCGCTTGTTCCACTGCTGGCGCACGTGGATGACGCCGTCCCGCAGGTGAACACAGTCCCACGTCAGGCCCAGGATCTCGTTGCGGCGCATCCCCGTCACCATCGCTAGCAGGAACGGCAGGTAGTAGCGGGTGTCCTGGACGGCCTGGAGCACCTTGGCGGCCTGCCCTCGGTCGAGCACCGGGCGGTCCTCGGCCCGGTAGCGGGTGCGCGGCGGGCTGTCTACCAGGTCGCAGGGGTTCTCGGGCAGCTTTTTCGCCTTGCGGGCCGCCTCGAAGGCCCGATGCAACATGTTGTGGGCCATCTCGGCCATGCGGATGCCCACTGGCCTGTCCTTCGGCCCCTTCTCCTCGAGCATGGCCCGGTAAAGCTGCTGGAGGTGTTGGGGCGTGAGCTTCTGCAGCGGGATGTGTCCGATGCGAGGCTTCTGCCGTGCCTTCGAGGGTACGGGCCACCTCCCGTGCCGAGGTAGGCCAGTGACCACCAGCGGCGTCGGCGATGGCAAGGAGCGGCTGCCAGTTATCGGCCGCCCGGTCATGCAGACCTTCGGGCACCGCAGGATCGGCCTGATGTAGCGCCTCCAGGTTGTCGGCCGTCCACCGGGCCAGCTTGCGGCGCAGCGGTTGGAAGTCGGCCAGGCGGTCAAGGCCCAGGGGGTCGAGCTCCTCGTCCGGCCGGCGTCGGACCATCTCGATGCGGATGGAGCGGTCAGTCAGGGCGTCAGGGAGCAAGCCGATGGCGGCGATGGCGACAGGGGCGAAGACGAAGAACCGCCGTACCTCGTGGTCGTGGCCAACGGTCCGGACGACCCATGCCGCGGCGCGGTGGTGGCCAGCGTTCAGCAGGCCCCGTGGCTCGTCGCGGTAGGCCAGAAACGTGTCCGCCTCGTCGATGAGCACCGTGGGCGAGAAGGCCTCGATGGCCCGGAACAGAGCGGCCGACGTGATGTTGGAGGACGGCAGAGGCCCGCGCACCAGCGCCCCCAAAAGCGTCAGCAGCGTGGTCTTGCCGCAGCGCCTCGTGGGGCTGGTGATGGTAAGCCGGGGCGTCACCGCGAAGGCCTCCAATGTCCAAGTATGGGCGACCCACAGAGCGATGGCCGTGGCATGATGCTCCGACGGCAAAGAGGTCCACGACCTGCCCGGCTCTGCTTTCTGTGTCGTGACGCTCTTCGTCACCAAGGGCGATGTCAGCTAGCCGAGCAGGTGAGCTCACGCCGATGCGTTTAAGCTCGTGCAGCAGGGCCTCGCGCAGCATGGCACGCCCGAGCGGGTCGAGCCAAAGGGTGGCGGGTTCAAGAAGCCGCAGGGCTCGCTCCACTGCGGTAAGAGGCGCCCCTGGCGGGAGGTCTCGCAGGGAGGTCAATGCGGCATCAACGGCCGCTAGCTCAGATTGCGCCGCTAAGGCCTCGAGATGGGAGGTCGGCAGGGCCTTATGGCCGTTGCGAGACGGCTGGGAGTAGGCTACCATGAGACGGGCTGACCTCCTTCGGCCGCACCGGGTGGTCTCCGGGCGGCCATCTCTTTCTCATCGGGTTGTGCCTACTTTGCTAGCCTCGATGAAGGCGTCCAGGTCGGCTCGGTCGACTGGCACGGTTCGCCCTGCCCGAACGGCCCGCAACTTGCCGCTCGTAACGAGCTGGTAGACGAAGCTCCGGCTCCAACGGGTCAGCTCTGCCACCTCGGGGACGGTGAGCAGGCGCCGGGTGAGGGGTTGCGAGAGCAAGGCCTCCCGAAGGCTGCCACTGTTATGGGTCTCATGACGGGAGGTCTGACTCATCTGCCTCAGCCTCCTCAAACCACGAGTCTACCAGGGCGCGTGTACGAAAGCACAACGCAACAAAAAACCTGTTGGGCGCAGAGAAGGCCCAGGAGGACCCGAAGCCAGGTGGTCCCGTCAATCTCCGAACGGGCTCGAGGGTTCAGTGCACCTGTGCAGGCTGCAGCGCTGCGGAAAGAATGGCCGGAGGCCGTCACCCACGCTTCGGCCAGCAGGCCCCCAAGCTTCTTCAAGCGTTTCAAATGTACGGGAAACTGGGCTATTTGAAGGACTTTGGGAGCGCCAAACGCCGCTTCAAACAGAGGGTCATATGCCGGTGTCTGGCTTTCTCACGCACTCGTGCCGTCCCGACGCTCAGCAGGCGCAGCGTTGAGTACCGAAGCGAGGCTTTGCTGCTCCTGGGGCGGTAGGGCGGCCAGGATCTCCTCGACTTCGGCCAGGGGCTGCTTCAGTCGCTGGACGCTCAGGTACCAGAGCTGGTCGTGCAGGGAGCGGGCCTGGGCTCGATCCATCCCGCTGTGCAGCAGCTCGTGGTACAGCAGCCGCCGTACCGTGGAGACCTCAAGGGCCGTGCGGGCCAGAAGGTTCGCCAGACGGTTCGCCGCTCGGGCAACTTCCCGCCGGATGGCGGCCTCCACCGCCGGCAGGAATAGCGTCACGGCCAGATCGTCTTGGCCTTCTTCGACGGCGTGCTGCAGTTTATGCGCCGCGAACCGGCCAACAGACAGGCCATGGGTCTGAGCCATGGTCCGCAAGGCTCGGAACGTTTCGGGCTTCAGGTAGCTGATGACCCGTACCTTGCGCATGGTTCTATCGTACCAGCGCGCGTGTACAAAGAGGGGCGCGCGACGACGGCGGGACCGCGCGCAAGGCGGCGCGCGTGGAGCGCAGCAGTGGCGGCCGCCGCCGGGGTCACGACACTCAACGCGCGCTGTGCGCTTATCTTGCACTATATCCCGGCGGCGGCCAAGGCATGGCCTTCCTCGCCACGCGCCTCTGTGGGGCTTTGACAGTTGCTGTGCAGCACGGGAGCGCTTGGGGGCTACGACCGCTGGGAGGCCCTTCGCTCAGCCGATTCCAGCGCCCGCAGGAGAGCGGAGCGAATCAACGTCGTGTAGGGGATGCGGGTACGGCGGGCCAGCCGGCGGTAGCGGGCCACCAGGTCGGCCGGCAACCGTAGCGTCACCTGCACCATGGGCCGCGTCGGACGCTGAGGAACCTCTTCGAGGTCGGCCAGTTCCGTTGTGTCGTGGGTGTCGAACCAGTTGGCCAGTTCTTCCAGATCGTTGGTGTCCGGTGGATAAAGCCCGGGCATCCTCATCGCCTCCGGTACCGCCGGCGCTCCGCCGGCGTCATATCGCGGGCCGTCACGGGCAGGGCCTGATTCTCTCCCAGGTCCAGCAACACGACGCACAGGTACCGCCCGGCCGCAGTGCGGCCGTAGGCATAGTAGAGGCTGCGCCGGGGGTCGCTTTGGGAGCGAGGCCCCCGCACCAGCCGGCCCTGGGGGTCGTCAAAGACGACTTCTTCCACGTCGGCGGGCGTTACGCCATGTCGAGCGATGTGAGCGATGCGGTCGTGCGTCCAGCGTAGCGTGGTGAACACGTATGACGGCCCCTTACATCGTAAGGCGCCGCCAGGCGCTGGTCAAGGGACGGGGGCAAGCGGTGCGGGAAGGGCGGAAGTACCTTGTGGCGCCCACGCGGCTCTTCGGACGGGCTCCCGAGACGTCGAGGGCAGCCGAGCCAAAGAGTTCGTGGTTCAGCACAAGCAGGACTAAACCAGTGGGCACCGAAGGCAGCGAACGGGAGGCCCGTCGCTGCCGGGCCTCCCCGGGGGAGCTACCATCGGGTCCGCAGGCATGGCCCAGAGGCCAGAGCCGCGTGCGCCGCACGCGGCAGTGTGGGGCCTCAGGCGGGGCCTGCGTCATCCAGCCATGCGGCCTCTGCCGGCGTGAGGATGCCAGCCTCCCGCAGTGCCTCACCAAGCGGTAGGTGGTCCGGCAGGTTGAAGCGCCGCCGGATGTCTGCCGCCACCCGCCGGCCGTCCGGGCCTCCGACCCTGGGCGATGGGAGAGCGCCGAACAGGGCCTCAAGCTCGTCAGGCTGGAGGCCGAGCTTCTCCCGCACCGCCTCAGGGGTGGGCTGCCAATCGAGCGTCATGGTGCCTCTCCTCTCCGGGCCACAGCGGCCCATTTATTCGGGCGGGCCTTGCAGCCTGGCACCATAGGGCCTGGGCCGAGCCGGAAAGGCACGGAGCGTCAGCGGAGCCGGAAGGCCGCCGCCAGGGCGGGGCCTTGGAGGCCCGTAGGCCCCGGCCCGTACAATGGCGCTGTCAGAAGGGCCGCCCGGCGAGGCTGGGGGTATGAAGTGGGGCGCCGTAGCCGTCAGGAAAGGGACACAGAAGGTGGGCGCGGCGGCCGAACCTCCCTCGGCTCGAAGATGGCCAACCGCGCGGCCTCGCTGTCCAGGATCACTGCCGCCAAGCTGGCGAACACGTGGAGCAGCCGGCGGGGCCCGCGGGGCGTGCGTACCGTGCGGACGAGGAACGGATAGAGGCGGGCATGGGGAACGCTACAGTCGGCCTCTGCCTCCCAGGACTCAGAAGGCCAGCCCAGCAACCCCCGTCCGGCCATTGCAGAACCGGAGAGGCGGCCGCCCAGGCGTCCTTAGGGTACCGGCAGGTCCTCTGCGTCCGGGGTGTCAGTACCCAAAAGCCGTACCCAAATCGGCAGCGTACCGCGGGGTATTTGGCGGACGAAATAGGTGCCACGACCGCGCAACGACGGGCTTCCAGCGCCTTGTAAGCGGGAGCGTGTGGGTTCGATTCCCACCGCCGGCTCCATGTGGGAAAGCGGGCGGCCGTCGGTGGGGAGCAAGGTCGGGGCGCCTCCTTGTGGCGGGCCGGGCCTGCATTCCCTTGACACCCTGAGGCGGCGGTTGCTAGAATTACACCCGGCCTTCAGGCCGGGGCCGGTGGAGGGGTTCCCGAGCGGCCAAAGGGGGCAGACTGTAAATCTGTTGGCGAAAGCCTACGTGGGTTCGAATCCTACCCCCTCCACCACCCGCTACGATTGAGGTCACAAGGCGTCGCGGGGTGGAGCAGCCTGGTAGCTCGTCGGGCTCATAACCCGAAGGTTGTCGGTTCGAATCCGACCCCCGCAACCAGTTTTCCGCCCGCCGCCCAGGCGGGAGGGTCGTGAAGGGCCCGCATAGCTCAGTAGGCAGAGCGCATCCATGGTAAGGATGAGGTCGCCAGTTCGATTCTGGCTGCGGGCTCCAGTCATCTGGCCGGCGCTGCCGTGACCGGGTGCGGCAGCGCCCATTTTTCGGCCGGGACCGGCGGTTCGCCGGCGCAGGCGGACGGCTCCCGGAAGGGAGACGACGGGGAAGGCTCTGGCTGGAGCGGTGAGGCATGCGGGTGATCGTGACGCTGGAGTGCGAGAGCTGCAAAAACCGTAACTACACGACAACCAAAAACCGGAAGAACACCCCTGACCGATTGCAGCTGCGCAAGTACTGCCGGACCTGCCGTCGGCACACTGTGCATCGGGAGACGCGCTAGGGGCGGACGGTGAGCTTCCGGCTCCTCCATTCGGTCGGGATTCAGGGCGGTGTCCTCCGATGGCGCTGACACAGCAGCGGGCGGGCCGGGCGGAGCGGGCGAAGGTTCGGCCCGCGGAGCGAATTCGCCGTTTCTTGCGCGAGGTGAGGGCGGAGGTTCGCAAGGTCGTCTGGCCGACCCGCAAGGAGCTCACCACCTACACCATGGTCGTGGTGGTGACGGTGTTGGTGGTGGCCGTGTTGCTGGGGATTGTGGACCTGGCGGTGTCGGAGGTGCTGGCTCTTATCATCGGCCTGCGTTGACAGGGCGGTGGGCACGTCGCCATGGGTGAAGCTGAGCGAGAGAAGTCCCCATCGGGGGTTTTGGGAGACGTCGAGGAAGGGCCGGCGGGGGAGCGCATCGATTTCACGCCCAGCCATCCGGATAGCCGCTGGTACGTCATCCACACCTACTCGGGCTACGAAAACAAGGTGAAGGCCAACCTGGAGCGGCGGGTCCGATCCATGGGCATGGAGGACAAGATCTTCAAGGTCCTGGTGCCCACCGAAGAGGAGATCGACTTCCAGGGCGGCAAGAAGCGCATTATCAAGAGGAAGATATTCCCTGGCTACGTCCTGGTCGAGATGATCATGAACGACGACAGCTGGTACGTGGTCCGCCACACGCCCGGCGTGACGGGGTTTGTCTCGCCCGGCTCCCGGCCGGTGCCCCTGGAGGAGGAAGAGCTGAAGGGCATCATCAAGCGGATGGGCCTGGACGAGCAGCGGCCCAGGGTTGCCTTTGAGGTGGGGGTTCCGGTGCGGGTCATCTCCGGGCCCTTCGTGAACTTCACCGGCAAGATCGATGGGATCAACGTGGAGAAAGGAAAGCTGCGGGTCATCGTCTCCATGTTCGGCCGGGAGACGCCGGTGGAGCTGGATTTCGACCAGGTGGAGAAGATTTAGCGGGCGTCCCGGCTCTGGGGTACAGGGCGCAGCCTGCGCTTCGATGGAGGTCGTGCAATGGCGAAGAGGGTCGCAGCCAAGGTGAAGCTGCAAATCCCGGCGGGCAAGGCCACCCCGGCTCCGCCGGTGGGGACGGCCTTGGGACCCCATGGGGTCAACATCATGGAGTTCTGCAAGCAGTTCAATGCTCGCACGGCCTCGGAGGCCGGGATGATCATACCCGTGGAGATCACGGTCTACGAGGACCGCTCCTTCACCTTCGTGACCAAGACGCCCCCTGCCGCCGTGCTGCTGCTGAAGGCGGCCGGGGTGGAGAAGGGCTCCGCTCGCCCCAATCGGGAGAAGGTGGGCCGCGTCACGCGGGCGCAGGTGGAGGAGATCGCCCGGCTTAAGATGCAGGATCTAAACGCCCGGGACCTGGACGGGGCGGTGCGGATGGTGGAGGGCACCGCCCGCAGCATGGGCATCGTGGTGGAGGGCTGACGAGGGCCCGGGGGCTTCCGCGAAGGCCGGCCTCGCTGACGAGGGGTCGGGTTGCGGCCCGCCCCGTGGGTGCGGGCTGCCGGGACGGGAGCTGACGAGAGGTGAGAGCGTGGCAAAGCACGGCAAGAAATACCGCAGCGTAGCGGCCCTGGTGGAACCCGCCCGCCGCTACGATCCTCGCGAGGCCATGGAGCTCGCCTGCCGTACGGCTCGGGCGGCTTTCGATGAGACGGTGGAGGTGGCCTTGAAGCTGGGCGTCGACCCCCGCCACGCGGATCAGCTGGTTCGGGGGACGGTGGTGCTGCCCGAGGGGACGGGCAAGAAGGTACGGGTGGCGGTGTTCGCCAAAGGGGAGAAGGCCCGGGAGGCGGAGCAGGCCGGGGCCGACCTGGTGGGCGCCGAGGAGCTGGTGGCCGCGGTGCAGCAGGGCCAGATCGACTTCGACGTGGCCATCGCCACGCCCGACATGATGGGGATGGTGGGGCGGCTCGGGCGGATCCTGGGGCCCCGGGGGCTGATGCCCAACCCCAAGACGGGCACCGTCACCATGGATGTGGCCCGGGCGGTGCGGGAGTTCAAGGCGGGTAAGGTGGAGTATCGGACCTCCCGGCAGGCGGACGTTCACGTGCCCATCGGGAAGGTCTCCTTTGGGCCGGAGCGGCTGCTGGCCAACTTCCGCGCCTTGATGGAGGCGGTGGTGCGCTCCAAGCCCGCCGCGGCGCGGGGGCAGTACCTGAAAGGAGTGGCTGTCTCCACCACCATGGGGCCCGGGATTCGGGTGGATCCCCAGCGGGTCACGGAGTGGCTGCAGGAGCGTTAGGGTTCGGCCCGAAGACCGCGAGTGGCGCGGGCGGAGGGTTCGCCCGCCCTTAAAAAGCCGGGGCTTGCTCGCGCAGGGCACTTCAGGCGAACGGCACGCAGATGGCATGCCGGGCGCCCGGTGCCCTTTTGTGGGAACCGGGCGCCCCTTATTTGGCGGCGGCCCGGGAGCAGCGGAGGGAGGTGGTGAGTCATGCAAGGCCAGCGGGCGGGTATCGCCCGCAAGGCGGCGGTGGTCGCCGAGATCGCCGAGCGGTGGGGCAGGAGCCAGGCGGTGATCCTGACGGACTTTCGCGGCCTCAACGTCGCGGCGACGAACCGGCTGCGGCGCCGCCTGCGAGAGGCCGGGGCCGAGTACGTGGTGGCGAAGAACACCCTGATCCGCCGGGCCGTGGCCGGTGCGGGTGCAGCCTTTTCGGGGGGATTGTTGGAGGGGCCGACGGGTTTGTGCTTCGCCTACCAGGATCCGGTAGCGGTGGCGAAGGCCCTGGCTGAGTTCAGCCGGGAGTTTCCGGCGCTGCGGCTGAAGGGCGGCTGGCTGCGGGGGCGGGTGGTCAACGCCGACGACGTCCAGCTGCTCAGCCAGCTGCCTGCCAGGGAAGTCCTCATCGCCCGGGTGCTGGGGGGAATGCAGGCGCCCATTTCGGCCCTCGCGTGGGTGCTGACGGGGACGGTGCGCCAGCTGGTACAGGTGCTGGATGCCGTCCGGCGCCAGAAAGAGCAGGCGGTGGCAGGGCAAGGAGCGGCATCATAAGCTGGAAGGGATGGTGTGATGGATGCCCCTCACCAAGGAGGAGCTGATCGAGGCCATCAGCAACATGACGGTGCTGGAACTGGCCGAACTGGTCAAGGCGCTGGAGCAGAAGTTCGGGGTGAGCGCACAAGCGGCCGTGGTGGCCGCTCCGGTCGCGGGGGCGGCCGCGGCCCCTGCGGCCGCACCGGCCGAGGAGGAGAAGACGGAGTTCGACGTCATCCTGCAGTCGGCCGGTGACAAGAAGATCCAGGTCATCAAGGTGGTACGGGAAATCACGGGCCTGGGGCTCAAGGAGGCCAAGGACCTGGTCGATGGGGCTCCCAAGCCTGTGGTGCAGGGTGTCAGCAAGGAGAAGGCAGAGGAAGTCAAGGCCAAGCTGGCGGAGGCCGGCGCCACCGTCGAGGTGAAATGAGGAGGCCCCCCGGGGCTGGTGGGGAGCCGTCCCCACCGGCCCGCAGGGCGCCCGGGCGGCGGACTGCACGGGAGGCCGAACGGAACGGTTGACAGGCGAACCGGGGTCGTGGTAGAGTCGTACGGTGCCGGCGAGGTGTTGTTGTCCTCAGCAACGCGGCGGTCGTGTGGCGCCCCGGCCGCGGGAGCGAGGAGGCCGGGTGGGGTTTGCCGGCGCCACGGGAGACAGGCCGTCCGAGCTCGCATACCCGCGAGGTGTGAATAGCTCACGTCCTCCTGGCCAATCTACTGGCAGCGCGGCACGGGCCGCACAGTGCCCTGCCCGTTTGTGATGGGGAAACCGCGTGGAGCTCTTCGGGGGCCACGTTGTCTTCTCCTTCTTTCCGCGTCGGCTCCATTTCGGCAAGTGGGGTGATGGTCGTTGGCCGTTGCCGTCCAGGCCACGAGGCGCGTTCGGCGCAGCTTCGGGAAGATCCGGGAGGTTCTGGATCTGCCCGACCTCATCGAGCTGCAACGCCGCTCCTATGACTGGTTCATGAAGGAGGGGCTGGCAGAGACCTTCCGGGACATCTCCCCCATCCAGGACTTCACGGGCAATCTGGTCCTGGAGTTTTTGGAGCATTCCTTCGGGGAGCCCAAGTACAGCGTCGAGCAGTGCAAGGAGCGGGATGCCACCTACGGCGCCCCTCTCAAGGTACGGGTTCGTCTGATCAAGAAGGACACCGGGGAGGTGAAGGAGCAGGAGGTCTACATGGGGGAGTTCCCCCTGATGACCGAGAAGGGCACCTTCATCATCAACGGTGCCGAGCGCGTGGTGGTCTCCCAGCTGGTTCGCTCCCCGGGGGTCTACTACAGCCAGGAGCCGGACGCCGGCGGGCACATGGTGTTCAAGGCCAGCGTCATCCCCAACCGGGGCGCCTGGCTGGAGTTCGAGACGGACACCAACCGCGCCATCTGGGTTCGCATCGACCGGACCCGCAAGCTGGCCGCCACCGCGCTGGTGAGGGCGGTGGGTTACAGCGGCAACGCCCGTCTGCTGGAGGTTTTGGGCGACTGCGAGCCGGTGCGCAACACCCTGGATCGGGACAACTCCGAGACCGAGGCGGAGGCCCTCATCGAGATCTACAAGCGGCTGCGGCCGGGAGAACCGCCCACCGAGGAGAGCGCGCGCACCCTCTTTGACTCCCTGTTCTACGATCCCAAACGGTATGACCTGGCGCCGGTGGGCCGCTACAAGCTCAACAAGAAGCTGCGCCTGGCGGGCCGGTTGGTCCAGGCCCGGCTGGCGGAGGCGGTGGTGCACCCGCAGACGGGAGAGATCCTGGCCGAGGCGGGTACCCGGGTCAGCCGGGAGCTGGCGGAGCGCATCGAGCAGGCCGGGGTCCGGGAAGTGCTCATCGAAGGCAAGGCGGGCCCCATCAAGGTGGTCTCCAACGGGCAGCCGGGCACCGAGCGGCGCACGCTGACACCGGAAGACATCGTGGCCATCATCAACTACATGGCCAACCTGATGCTGGGCGTGGGCCAGACGGACGACATCGACCACCTGGGCAACCGGCGCCTCAAGGCGGTGGGCGAGCTTCTGCAAAACCAGTTCCGCCTGGGGCTTGCCCGCATGGAACGGGTCATCCGGGAGCGGATGACCATCCAGGGCACCGACGACATCGTGACACCCCAGACCCTCATCAACATCCGGCCGGTGGTTGCGGCCATCAAGGAGTTTTTCGGCTCCAGCCAGCTCTCCCAGTTCATGGACCAGACCAACCCGCTGGCCGAGCTAACCCACAAGCGGCGCCTGTCCGCGCTGGGTCCCGGAGGGCTTTCCCGGGAGCGGGCGGGCTTCGAGGTGCGGGACGTCCACCACTCCCACTACGGCCGGATGTGCCCCATCGAGACGCCGGAGGGGCCCAACATCGGCCTGATCGGGTCCCTTTGCACCTATGCCCGGGTGAACGAGTACGGGTTCATCGAGACCCCGTATCGTAAGGTGCGGGAAGGGCGGGTCACCGACGAGATCGTCTACCTGACGGCCGACGAGGAGGACACCTACGTCATCGCCCAGGCCAACGAGCCGACCGACGACTCCGGCCGGTTCGTCAACCCCAAGGTGACCGCACGGTACATGGACGAGATCCGGCTGGTGCCGCCGGAGGCCGTGGACTTCATGGACGTGTCACCCAAGCAGATCGTGAGCGTGGCCACCTCCCTCATCCCATTTCTGGAAAACGACGACGCCGCGCGCGCGCTCATGGGGTCCAACATGCAGCGTCAGGCGGTACCCCTGCTGAGGGCCGAGGCCCCGCTGGTGGGCACGGGGATGGAGTACCGGGCGGCCGTGGACTCCGGGGTGGTGGTGCGGGCTCGCCGGGGTGGCGTGGTCACCTACGTGGACGCCGAGGAGATCCGCATCCGCACCGATGAGGGCGAGGATCGGTACCGGCTGCTGAAGTTCCAGCGCTCCAACCAGGGCACCTGCATCAACCAGAAGCCGGTCGTGACCACGGGCCAGGTGGTGGAGGCGAACCAGGTCATCGCTGACGGCCCCTCCACGGATCAGGGGGAGCTGGCGCTGGGCAAGAACGTGCTGTGCGCCTTCATGCCCTGGGAGGGGTACAATTTTGAGGATGCGGTGCTGATCAGCGAGCGGCTCGTCCGGGACGACGTGTTCACCTCCATCCACATCGAGGAGTACGAGTGCCAGGCCCGGGATACCAAGCTCGGGCCGGAGGAGATCACCCGGGACATCCCCAACGTGGGCGAGGACATGCTCCGCAACCTGGACGACCGGGGGATCATCCGCATCGGTGCCGAGGTGCGGCCGGGCGACATCCTGGTGGGCAAGGTGACCCCCAAGGGAGAGACGGAGCTGACCGCCGAGGAGCGCCTGCTGCGGGCCATCTTCGGTGAGAAGGCCCGGGAGGTGCGGGACAGCTCGCTGCGGGTACCCCACGGCGAGGGTGGGGTGGTGGTGGACGTCAAGGTCTTCACCCGGGGCGACAACGGCGACGAGCTGCCGCCCGGGGTCAACCGGATGGTGCGGGTGTACGTGGCCCAGAAGCGCAAAGTCTCCGAGGGAGACAAGATGGCGGGTCGCCACGGCAACAAAGGGGTCATCGCCCGCATCATGCCGGAGGAGGATATGCCCTTCCTGCCCGACGGCACCCCCGTGGAGGTGGTGCTCAACCCCCTGGGCGTGCCCTCGCGCATGAATATCGGCCAGGTTCTGGAGACCCACCTGGGGTGGGCGGCGAAGGCGCTGGGCATCCACGTGGCCAGCCCGGTCTTCGACGGTGCCACCGAGGCGGAGATCCGCCAGCAGCTGCGGGAGGCGGGCCTTCCCGAGGATGGCAAGCAGTGGCTGTACGACGGCCGCACGGGGCAACGCTTCGACCGCCCCGTCACGGTGGGCTACATTTACATGCTGAAGCTCGCCCACCTGGTGGACGACAAGATCCACGCCCGTTCCACCGGCCCGTACTCGCTGGTCACCCAGCAGCCCCTGGGCGGCAAGGCTCAGTTTGGAGGCCAGCGCTTCGGGGAGATGGAGGTGTGGGCGCTGGAGGCGTATGGGGCGGCCCATACCCTGCAGGAGCTGCTGACGGTCAAATCCGATGACGTGCTGGGGCGGGTACGTACCTACGAGGCCATCGTGAAGGGAGAAAACATCCCGGAGCCCGGCGTGCCCGAATCCTTCAAGGTGCTCATCAAAGAGCTCCAGAGCCTCTGCCTGGACGTGAAGGTGCTGACGGAGGAGTCCAAGGAGGTGGAGATCCGGGACGAGGATGAGGACCTGCCGCTTCGGGATCTGGGCATCCACCTGGACCGCCGCGAAACCGAGGAGGTTCCCGAACCGGTGGAGGTGACGGAACTGGTGGAAGGAACCGAAGCTTCTACGGTCGGGTCCGAGCCGTCGGGAACGGAAGTCGAGCCCGAGGAGGTGCTGGCAGAGGCTGGCGAGCGCGTGGGTGGCCTGGAGGCGGGGCTGACGGGCGACGGGGTGGCAGAGGACGACCAGACGCTGGCCGAGCGCGAACCCGAGCTGGCTCCATCGCCGGATCCGGCCGGCCGATCTTCCCTGGCGACCGCCGGGGCTGCTCGCCGGTCTCGCCAGAAAGCGGCCGGACGCCTGCCGGCGGCGGGGATTCGGGCCAGCCGCAAAGGCGAGCCGGAGGAGGATGAGCCCATGGAGCCTCTTGAGGAGGGCGACGACCTCTTGCCGGAAGAGGACGACGAGAGCCTGCTGGACGAGGAGTACCTGCTGGACGACGAGATGGAAGATGATGGCAGCCTCGACGAGAACGAAGCCGACGACGAGGGGTACGCCGAGGAGGACGACTTCGACCTCGATGACTTCGAGGAGGACGACGTGGACTTCGATGAGGACGAGGGTGAGGACGAGCCCCGGGCCCGCGGACGCCGACGGCGCAGCTGATGCGGAATCGACCTGGAGGAGGGTGTCCCGAGCCGCCGGGAGGCGGCCGTGAGGGGGAAAACGGGCGTGCTGGACGTCAACAACTTCGACCGTATTCGCATCGGGTTGGCCTCGCCGGAACAGATCCGGGCCTGGTCCTACGGTGAGGTCAAGAAGCCGGAGACCATCAACTATCGCACCCTGAAACCCGAGCGGGATGGGCTGTTTTGCGAGAAGATCTTCGGGCCCACCCGGGACTGGGAGTGCCACTGCGGCAAGTACAAGCGGGTGCGGTACAAAGGCATCATCTGCGACCGGTGCGGGGTTGAGGTAACCCGCCAGAAGGTTCGCCGGGAGCGTATGGGTCACATCGAGCTGGCCGCGCCCGTTTCCCACATCTGGTACTTCAAGGGGATTCCCAGCCGCATGGGGCTGCTGCTGGATCTGTCGCCTCGGGCGCTGGAGAAGGTTCTCTATTTTGCCTCGTACATCGTCATCGACCCGGGCTCCACCCCCCTCACGAAGCGCCAGCTGCTCAGCGAGGGGGAGTACCGGGAGTACCGGGAGAAGTACGGGGACAGCTTCAAGGCGGGCATGGGGGCGGAGGCGGTCAAGAAGCTCCTGGAGGAGATTGACCTGGACCAGATGGCGCGGGAGCTTCGCCGGGAGATCCGGGACACCACCGGGCAACGCCGGGTGCGGGCCATCCGCCGGCTGGAGGTGGTGGAGGCATTCCGGAAATCCAACAACCGCCCCGAGTGGATGATCCTTGACGTCATCCCCGTGATCCCCCCGGAGCTGCGGCCGATGGTGCAGCTGGACGGGGGTCGTTTCGCCACCTCGGACCTCAACGACCTGTACCGGCGGGTCATCAACCGCAACAACCGGCTCAAGCGGCTTTTGGAGCTGGGCGCGCCAGACATCATCGTGCGCAACGAGAAGCGGATGCTGCAGGAGGCGGTGGACGCCCTCATCGACAACGGCCGGCGCGGTCGCCCGGTGACGGGCCCCGGCAACCGGCCCCTCAAGTCCCTGTCCGACATGCTCAAAGGCAAGCAGGGGCGCTTTCGCCAGAACCTGCTGGGCAAGCGGGTCGACTACTCGGGCCGGTCGGTGATCGTGGTCGGCCCCGAGCTGAAGCTGCACCAGTGCGGGCTTCCCAAGGAGATGGCCCTGGAGCTGTTCAAGCCCTTTGTCATGAAGCAGCTGGTGGACCGGGGCTTCGCGCACAACATCAAAAGCGCCAAGCGGATGGTAGAGCGCATGCGGCCCGAGGTCTGGGACGTGCTCGAAGAGGTCATCAAGGAGCACCCGGTTTTGCTCAACCGGGCACCCACACTGCACCGCCTGGGTATCCAGGCGTTCGAGCCGGTGCTGGTGGAGGGCCGGGCCATTCAGATCCACCCGCTGGTGTGCACGGCGTATAACGCGGACTTCGACGGCGACCAGATGGCGGTGCACGTCCCCCTGTCCGCCGAGGCGCAGGCCGAGGCGCGCCTTTTGATGCTCTCCACGTACAACATGCTGCTTCCGGCTACGGGCCGGCCGGTGGTCACGCCCACCCAGGACATGGTCATCGGGATGTACTACCTGACCCTGGACCATCCGTCGGCGCGCGGCGCAGGCCGGGCGTTCGCAGGCCCGGATGAGGTGCGCATGGCCTACGACGAAGGGGCGGTGGCGCTGCACGCCCCCATCAAGGTGCGGCTGGATGGCCGTCTGGTGGAGACCACCGCCGGGCGGATCTTCTTCCGGGAGGTGCTGCCCGACAGGCTGCGGGATGAGTCCATCTGGAACCGGGTCGTGGACCGCAAGCACCTGGCCCGCATGGTGGACCTCCTGTACCGGGAGTACGGGCCTGAGAAGAGCGCCGAGGTCCTGGACCAGGTGAAGGCCCTGGGGTTTCACTTCGCCACCCTGTCCGGCACCACCGTGGGGCTCGACGACATCGTGATCCCGCCGCAGAAGGCGGAGATCCTGCGCGAGGCCGACGAACAGGTGGAGCGCATCGAGCAGCAGCACCGGCGGGGCCTTTTGACGGCCGAGGAACGCTATCAGCGCATCGTGGAGATCTGGACCCGCACCAAGGAGCGGGTCACCCAGGAGATGCTGGCCAACCTGGATCGGTTCAACCCGGTGTACATGATGGCCATCTCCGGCGCTCGGGGCAACGAGTCGCAGCTGGCTCAGCTGGCGGGGATGCGGGGGCTGGTGGCCGACCCGACGGGGCGCACCATCGAGATTCCCATTCGGGCCAACTTCCGGGAAGGCCTGACGGTTCTCGAGTACTTCATCTCCACCCACGGGACCCGCAAGGGGCTGGCCGATACGGCGCTTCGGACCGCAGACTCCGGCTACCTGACCCGCCGCCTGGTGGACGTTTCCCAGGACGTGATCGTCCGGGAGGAGGATTGCGGCACCACCGAGTTCATCGAGCTCTCTCCGCTTCGGGATCCCACCAGCGGGCTGATCATTGAGCCGTTCAAGGAGCGCATCATGGGCCGTCTGGCGGCCGAAGACGTGGTGCACCCCGAGACCAAGGAGGTGCTGGTGCGAGCCGGTCAGGTCATCGACGAGAAGGCGGCCGAGGCCATCGAGGCCGCCGGCCTGGAACGGGTCTCCGTGCGGTCGGTGCTCACCTGCCACAGCCGCTACGGGGTGTGCGCCGCCTGCTACGGTTACAACCTCGCGACCTGGCAGATGGTGGAGGTCGGCGAAGCGGTCGGGATCATCGCCGCCCAGTCCATCGGGGAGCCCGGCACCCAGCTGACCATGCGTACCTTCCATACCGGGGGCGTGGCGGGCCAGGACATCACCTCCGGCCTGCCCCGGGTGGAGGAGCTGTTCGAAGCCCGGCGTCCCAAGGGCCAGGCGGTGATGACGGAGATCGGGGGCGTTGTGCACATCCAGGAGTCCAAGGCGGCCCGCAGGGTCATCGTGCGTTCCGACGAGGGCGAGGAGCGCCCGTATGCCATCCCGTACGGGTCACGCCTCATCGTCCAGGATGGCCAGCGGGTGGAGGCGGGCGACCGCCTGACCGAGGGGCCCATCAATCCCCATGACATCCTGCGGGTCAAGGGCCTGCGAGGGGTTCAGATGTACCTGCTGCAGGAGGTTCAAAGCGTCTACCGCTCACAGGGCGTGGACATCAACGACAAGCACATCGAGATCATCGTCCGGCAGATGCTGCGCAAGGTACGCGTGGAAGATCCCGGCGACACGGATCTGCTGCCGGGGGGCATCGTGGACCAGTTCGACCTGGAGGAGGAAAACCGCCGGGTGGTGCAAAGCGGCGGCCAGCCGGCCACCTTCAAGCCGGTTCTGCTGGGGATCACCAAGGCGTCCCTGGCGACCGACAGCTTCCTCTCGGCCGCCTCGTTCCAGGAGACCACCCGGGTGCTGACCGAAGCCTCCATCAAGGGCAAGGTGGATCCTCTGCTGGGTCTGAAAGAGAACGTCATCATCGGCAAGCTGATCCCGGCCGGTACCGGCATGTCCCGTTACCGGAACCTGACGGTGCAGCCCGCGCCGGGTGCTGTGCCGGCGGCTCGCCCCATCGTCCCGGTGGGCACCGCGGTGGGTCACCTGCTGCGGGCGGTTCCGGGAGAGCTGACAGACGGGGAGGCCCTCGACTCGGAGCAAGGCGAGCCGCAACCTGATGAGCCGGCGCTGGTCGCAGAGCCGGACGGCGACGAGGAGGAGGGGGGCCAGGGCGGGTCGCGGGTCCGTGCCGCCCGCATGAGCGAGGAACGAGCGGCCCGCGCGCTTCGGGGCGCCTGGAGCGAGGAGGACCCGCCCGGCGAACCGGAGGACGAGGAGGCGGACGTGGAACCGCCGTCGCCCTGGAGGGCGGTGGAGGACGAGGAGGATGAGGGGCCGGGCGCAGGCTCGCCCGATGGGCCCGGCGGCATGCCGCGGCGGCCGGCCCGCCGCTAAGCGTTGCCATCGCCTTCCTGGAGGGCCGGGGGCTTCCCGCCGGGCGCGGGCGGGTGGCGCCCGGCCCTCGGGCGGTCCGGCGACCGGCGGGGTTGATTGACAGCCCCGGGGGCCGATGCTAGAATGATGGAGTGCTCGGGCGGACGGCCGCCAGGCCGCGCCGCACAAGGGTTTGAGGCCGATCGGCTGGGCAGGACCCCGGTTGGTATGCAGGACCCGCAGGTGCTGGCGCGACTTAAGACCGGGCCACGGACGGTGGGCGCCCGGCAGACGGTGAAGGCGTTGCAGCGGGGTGTGGCCCGGGTCGTCTTTGTGGCGAAAGATGCCGACCCGGACGTGGTGGCCCCGGTGGTGCAGCTGACCCGCGGGCAGCCTGTCGAGGTCGTGTACGTCGAGAGCATGTTGGCCCTGGGTCGGGCGTGCGGCATCGACGTGGGTGCGTCGGCAGCCGCCATCGTGACCGAGGATCCCCAGGCGAAGCGGCAGAGGAAAGGGGGTTGATGTGGGGGATGCCTACGTTCAGCCAGCTGGTGCGCCAGGGGCGCCGGCGGGTGCAGCGAAAGAGCAAGGCCCCAGCGTTGCAGTTCATTTTTAACTCCCGGCTGGGCCGGACGCTGGAGGGAGAGGGTGCACCCCAGAAGCGGGGGGTCTGCACCCGTGTGTACACCACCACCCCCAAGAAGCCCAACTCTGCGCTTCGCAAGGTGGCCCGGGTCCGGCTTACCAACGGGATCGAGGTCACGGCCTACATCCCCGGTGAGGGGCACAACCTGCAGGAGCACTCGGTGGTACTCATTCGAGGCGGACGGGTGAAGGACCTGCCAGGTGTGCGCTACCACATCATCCGGGGTACCCTGGACGCCGCGGGCGTCACCAGCCGTCGGCAGGGGCGCTCCAAGTACGGAGCCAAGCGCCCCAAGTAAGCGCGTGTAAGCCTCCTCGCCCTTTCGGGAAGCTTTCCCGCCGCCTGTGCGCCACAAAAGGGGAGGTGCGCCTTGCGGGGAGCGGGGCGAGGTGCCGGAAAGGCAGAGAGGAGACTCGGCCATGCCGCGACGGGGGCCAGCGCCGAGGCGGGTCATACCGCCCGACCCGGTATACGGCAGCGAGCTGGTTCAGCGCCTCATCAACAAGGTGATGAAGGATGGCAAAAAGAGCCTGGCCGAGCGGATCGTCTACGGCGCGTTCGACCAGGTGAAGAGGCGGACCGGCAGGGAGCCGGTGGAAGTGCTGGAGCAGGCGCTCAAAAACGTGATGCCGGTGTTGGAGGTTCGCCCCCGGCGGGTTGGGGGCGCGACCTACCAGGTGCCCCTGGAGGTGCGGCCGGAGCGGCGGGTCTCCCTGGGGCTGCGCTGGATCGTGGAGTACGCGCGGGAGCGGAAGGACCGGACCATGGCGGAGCGGCTTGCGGGTGAGCTTCTCGATGCTTCAAACGGGCAGGGAGGAGCAGTGAAGCGCCGCGAGGATACGCACCGGATGGCGGAGGCCAACAAGGCCTTCGCCCATTACCGGTGGTAGCGCCGCAACCGTACGGATCGGAGCTTGCGTGACGGGTATGCGTGAGTTTCCCATTGAGAAAACCCGTAATATCGGGATTATGGCGCATATAGACGCCGGGAAGACCACCACCACGGAGCGGATCCTCTTCTACACGGGTCGCGTGCACCGGATGGGAGAGGTAGACGAAGGGTCCGCGACGATGGACTGGATGGTCCAGGAACGGGAGCGGGGCATTACCATCACCGCCGCGGCCACCACCTGCATCTGGAGGGGCCACCGTATCAACATCATCGACACCCCGGGGCATGTGGACTTCACGGTGGAGGTGGAGAGATCCCTGCGGGTACTGGACGGGGGTATCGTGATCTTCGACGCGGTCGGGGGCGTCGAGCCCCAGTCGGAGACGGTATGGCGCCAGGCGGACAGGTACCGGGTGCCCCGCATCGCGTACATCAACAAGATGGACCGCGTCGGGGCGGATTTCCCCGGGGTGGTGCAGCAGATCCGGCGGCGCCTGGGCGCCCGGGCGGTTCCCATTCAGCTGCCTGTGGGTGTGGAGGAGAGCTTCCGGGGGGTCGTGGATCTGATCCGGGAGCGGGCCATCCTGTACGTTGACGACCTGGGCACCCGAAGCGACGAGACGGAGATCCCCTCCCAGCTGCAGCAAGCCGTGCGCGAAGCCCGGGAGCAGATGATAGAGGCCATCGTGGAGACCGACGAGGGGCTGATGGCCCGCTACCTGGAGGGTGAGACCATCCCGCCCGAGGAGCTGCGCCTGGCTTTGCGGCGCGCCACGGTGGCCGGGCGCCTGGTTCCGGTGCTGTGCGGGTCGTCGTTTCGCAACAAGGGCGTGCAGCCGCTTTTGGATGCGGTGGTGGACTACCTTCCGTCGCCGGCCGACCTGCCGCCCGTGCAGGGAACCGGTTTGCGGGGCGAGGAGGTGCGGGTGCGCACCGCTTCCGACGACCAGCCGCTGGCGGCCCTGGCCTTCAAGATCCAGTCGGATCCGTTCGTGGGGAAGCTCTGCTACCTGCGCGTCTACTCGGGGGTCCTTCACGCGGGCACCTATGTGTACAACTCCTCGAAGGGTGTCAAGGAGCGGGTGGGGCGGCTTTTGCGGATGCACGCCAACCACCGGGAGGATGTGGAGGTGGCCTACGCCGGGGATATCGTTGCGGCGGTCGGGCTGCGCCACACGGTCACGGGTGACACCCTGTGTCCGGAGTCCGAACCCATCCTGCTGGAGGCCCCCCAGTTCCCCGAACCGGTCATCGCCCGGTCCATCGAGCCGAGAACCAAGGCGGATCAGGATAAGCTGGGCGTCGCGCTGGCCCGTTTGGCCGAGGAGGATCCCACGTTTCGGGTGCGGGTCGACCCGGAGACCGGCCAGACGCTCATCGCAGGGATGGGTGAGCTGCACCTGGAGATCATCGTGGACCGCCTGCTGAGGGAGTTTAAGGTGGAGGCCAACGTGGGCCGTCCCCAGGTGGCGTACCGGGAGACGATTCGCCGGTCCGTCCAGCAGGAGGGCCGCTTCATCCGGCAGACCGGCGGGCGCGGGCAGTACGGCCATGTATGGTTGCAGCTGGATCCCCTTCCGCCCGCCAGCGGGTTCGAGTTCGTCAACAAGATCGTGGGGGGAGCCATTCCGAAGGAGTTCATCCCGGCCGTGGAAGCCGGGGTGCGGGAAGCCATGCAAAGCGGGGTGCTGGCCGGCTACCCCGTGGTGGACGTGCGGGTGACCCTGTTCGACGGGTCCTACCATGAGGTGGACTCATCGGAGATGGCCTTCAAGGTGGCGGGGTCCATCGCGTTCAAGGAAGGCGCCCGGCGGGCGGAGCCCGTTTTGCTGGAGCCCATCATGAGCGTCGAGGTGGTGACGCCGGAGGAGTTCTTGGGTGATGTGATCGGAGACATCAATGCCCGGCGCGGCCACGTGGAAGGGATGGAGCCGCGGGCGGGCGCCCAGGTGGTTAGGGCCAGGGTGCCTCTGGCGGAGATGTTCGGCTACGCCACGGACCTGCGCTCGATGACCCAGGGGCGCGCGACGTACACCATGCAGTTCGCTCACTATCAGGAGGTGCCCTCCAACATCGCGCAGGAGGTGCTGGCGCGGGTCTAGCTCCGTGGGCAGGCCAGAGGGCGCGGTGGCATGGGTGGCATGGGTGGCAGAGGGAGGCTCAGCAGGCGATGGCTAAGCAGAAGTTTGTGCGCACCAAGCCGCACGTCAACGTAGGGACCATCGGTCACGTCGATCACGGGAAGACTACGTTGACCGCGGCCATCACGATGTACCTCAACCGGCGGGGGCTGGCGCAGGTCCGCCGCTACGAGGACATCGACAACGCGCCCGAGGAGAGGGCGCGCGGCATCACGATCAACACGGCCCACGTGGAGTACGAGACCGAGAAGCGCCACTACGCTCACGTGGACTGCCCGGGCCATGCGGACTACGTCAAAAACATGATCACGGGTGCGGCCCAGATGGACGGGGCCATTTTGGTGGTCTCCGCGGCCGACGGGCCCATGCCCCAGACGCGCGAGCACATCCTGCTGGCGCGGCAGGTGGGCGTGCCGGCCATGGTGGTCTTCCTCAATAAGGTCGACATGGTCGACGACCCGGAGCTTCTGGAGCTGGTGGAGGTGGAGGTCCGGGAGCTGTTGACCCGCTATGAGTTCCCGGGCGACGAGGTGCCCGTGGTGCGAGGTTCGGCTCTGAAGGCGATGGAGGCGCTGCTGGCCGGCCAGGACAGCGAGTGGCTGAAGGGGATCGGCGAGCTTCTGGATGCGGTGGACAGCTACATTCCCACCCCCCAGCGCGAGGTTGACAAGCCGTTCCTGATGCCGGTGGAGGACGTCTTCTCCATCACCGGGCGCGGCACGGTGGCCACGGGACGGGTCGAGCGGGGCACCATCAAGGTCGGCGACGAAGTGGAGATCGTGGGCCTGCAGACGGACATTCGCAAGACGGTCGCAACGGGCGTCGAGATGTTCCGCAAGACCCTGGACGTGGCCCAGGCAGGCGACAACATCGGTGTGCTTCTGCGGGGCGTGGAGCGTGACGAGATCGAGCGCGGCCAGGTGCTGGCCAAGCCCGGCAGCATCACGCCCCATACCCGGTTCGAGGCGGAGGTGTACGTGCTCTCCAAGGAGGAGGGCGGGCGGCACACCCCCTTCTTCAACGGGTACCGGCCCCAGTTCTACTTTCGGACCACCGACGTGACGGGCACCATTCAGCTGCCGGCCGGCACCGAGATGGTCATGCCGGGTGATAACATCCGCCTGAGCGTGGAGCTGATCACGCCCATCGCCATGGAAGAGGGGCTGCGCTTCGCGATTCGGGAGGGCGGCCGGACGGTGGGCGCCGGTGTGGTCACCAAGATCCTTGCCTGACGTGGCGGCCGCGGGCGTGGCGAGCGGCCGAGGGAGGGGCACCTGGTTTGGCGCAGCGCATTCGGATCCGGTTGAAGGCCTTTGATCACAAGATCCTGGACAATTCGGCCGAGAAGATTGTGGAAACGGCCAAGCGGACGGGCGCGCTGGTGTCCGGGCCGATCCCCCTTCCCACGGAGCGGGCCGTCTATACCGTGCTGCGCTCGCCCCACGTCCACAAGAACTCGCGCGAGCAGTTCGAGATGCGCACCCACAAGCGGCTCATTGACATCCTGGAGCCGACGCCCAAGACCGTGGACGCGTTGATGCGGCTCGACCTGCCGGCGGGTGTGGACATCGAGATCAAGCTGTAACGGGGTCAAGCCATGGCGACGAAAGCCATACTCGGCACCAAGCTGGGGATGACGCAGGTTTTCGACGACTCGGGGCGGGCCTTGGCGGTCACGGTGGTTCGCGCCGGGCCGTGTGTGGTGGTGGCCCGCAAGCAACCGGAGCGCGACGGGTATGCGGCTGTGCAGCTGGGGTTCCAGGAGGTGCCGGAGCGGAAGCTCAACCGCCCGCGCATGGGTCACCTGAGACGGGCCGGCATTAACCGGCCGCTCAAGTACCTGCGGGAGTTCCGTCTGGGTCCGCAGGAGACGGAGGGCCTGGCTGCCCTCGCCCCCGGCAGCGTGGCCACCGTAGATCAGTTTGCCCCCGGCGACCTCGTGGATGTATCGGCTGTGACCAAGGGGAAGGGTTTTGCGGGCGTGGTGAAGCGGTGGGGCCTTCGCAGGGGACCGATGAGCCATGGGTCCATGTACCACCGTCGGGTCGGCACCCTGGGCGCCACAGGCCCCCAGAGGGTGTTCAAGGGGCGCAAGCTGCCGGGGCGAGCCGGGGGGCGTCGGGTCACCACGCAGGGGCTGCGGGTGGTCAAGGTGCTTCCGGAGCATCACATGATGCTGCTGCACGGATCGGTGCCCGGGCCCAACGGGGGCCTTGTGGAGATCCGGAGCAGCGTCATACTGAGCCGCCGGCGCGGGCGCCGGAAGGCCGGCAACTGAGACGGGAGTGCGGACCAGCCATGCCGGTGGTACCGGTGTTTAACATGGAAGGCGAGCAGGTAGGCGAGATCACGCTGCGCGACGACGTGTTCGGCCTGGAGCCCAACGTGCCGCTGATGCATGAGGCGGTGCGTATGCACCTGGCCAACCGCCGCCAGGGAACCCACAGCACCAAGACCCGGGGCGAGGTGAGTGGGGGCGGGCGCAAGCCGTGGCGCCAGAAGGGAACCGGGCGGGCCCGGCACGGCAGCATCCGATCCCCGCTCTGGCGGCACGGAGGGGTCGTCTTCGGCCCCAAGCCCCGGGAGTATGGTTTTCAGATGCCTGGCAAGGCCCGGCGCCATGCGCTGCGCTCGGCCCTGTCGGCCAAGGTGCGGGACGGGGAGCTGGTGGTGGTGGATCGGCTCACCCTGGCCGAGCCGAAGACCCGGGTCATGGCGGGTGTGCTGAGAAACCTGAAGGCCGGCCCCAAGCCGCTCATCGTCATGGCCGAGAAGGACCCCAACGTGGTGCTGGCGGCTCGCAACCTGCCGGGGGTGCGCCTTTTGCCGGCCGATGCGCTGAGCGTGTACTCGGTGCTGGACTCCCATCGCCTCGTCATGACCCGGGAGGCGGTGGCCCGGCTGGAGGAGGCGCTGGTGTAGCCATGCATGTGCGGGACGTCTTGGTGCGGCCGCTGGTGACCGAGAAGAGCACCCGGCTCATGTCCCAGGCCAACGCCTATACCTTTGAGGTGGCCCCGAAGGCGACCAAGGTTCAGATCCGGCAGGCTGTGGAGCAGATCTTCCGGGTCAAAGTGGTGGACGTGCGCACCATGTGGGTGCGGGGGAAGAAGCGGCGGCGCGGCCGCTACGAGGGGCGCCGGCCGGACTGGAAGAAAGCGGTCGTGAGGCTGGCCGAGGGCCAGCGCATCGAGATCTTTGAGGGATTGTGAGAGGCTGTTCAGCTGCCATGGGTGTGAAGCGCTACCGACCCGTGACGCCGTCCCGCCGGCACATGACGGGGTACACCTTCGAGGAGCTCACCGACAAGGAGCCGGAGCGGTCCCTGGTGAGGGGGCTGGCCCGTAACTACGGGCGCAACAACCAGGGACGCATCACCGCCCGACATCGAGGCGGCGGGCAGCGGCGGTTGTATCGTCTCATCGACTGGCGGCGTGACAAAGACGGGGTTCCGGCCCGCGTGGCCGCCATCGAGTACGATCCCAACCGCTCCGCGAGGATCGCGCTATTGCACTACCGCGACGGGGAGAAACGATACATCCTGGCGCCGCTGGGGCTGCAGGTGGGTGACACCGTCATGAGCGGCCCCGACGCCGACATCAAGCCGGGAAATGCTCTGCCTCTGTCTGCCATCCCGGTGGGCACCATGGTGCACAATATCGAGCTTCAGCCTGGCAAGGGAGGCCAGCTGGTGCGTGCGGCGGGCACCGCCGCGCAGCTGATGGCCAAGGAGGGCGAGTACGCCATCCTGCGCCTGCCATCGGGAGAGTTTCGCAAGGTGCTGGCCCGTTGCCGGGCGTCGGTGGGCCAGGTGGGTAACGTCGAGCACGAGAACATCCGGATGGGCAAGGCCGGGCGGCGGCGATGGTTGGGGTGGCGTCCCCACACCCGCGGTGCCGCCATGAACCCCGTGGACCACCCCCACGGCGGTGGGGAGGGGAAGGCGCCGGTGGGCATGCCCGGGCCGGTGACGCCTTGGGGCAAGCCCACGCTGGGGTACAAGACGCGCAAGAAGGGCAAGCCCTCGGACCGTTTCATCGTACGGCGGCGGCGGTAAGCCGGGGGCGCTTCAGGAGGAACGAAGACGCGATGGGACGCTCGAGAAAGAAGGGGCCGTTTGCGGACGAGTCCCTGCTGGAGAAGATCCGCCGGATGAACGAAACCGGGGAGAAGCGGGTCGTGAAGACGTGGTCTCGCAGGTCGACCATCTTCCCCGAGATGGTGGGTCACACCATCGCGGTGCACGACGGGCGGCGGCACGTGCCCGTATACATCACCGAGGACATGGTGGGGCACAAGCTGGGAGAGTTTGCGCCCACGCGGACCTTCCGCGGGCATGGCGCGCATACCGAGCGCTCCACGGCGTTGAAGTAGCGGGGAACGGGGATGGCGGCCTTGGAAACCCGAGCGGTTGCGAGATACCAGCGGATTTCCCCCAGAAAAGTTCGTCCGGTCATCGATCTCATCCGCGGCAAGGATGTGGACGAGGCGCTGGCCATCTTGCGCTTCGTCCCGCGCAAGGCGTCCCGCTTTGTGGAAAAAGTGCTGCGGTCCGCCATGGCTAACGCGCAAAACAATCACGAGGTGGACCCCCGGCGGATGTACGTGCACCGGGTGTGCGCCGACCAGGGGCCGGTGCTGAAGCGGGTTATGCCCCGGGCTCGGGGAATGGCCTATCTGATCCGCAAGCGGACCAGTCACATCACCGTGGTGCTGCGCACGAGAGAGGAGTAGACGCGTGGGGCAGAAGGTTCACCCGCTGGGCCTGCGGCTGGGCATCATCAAGGGATGGCAGGCTCGCTGGTACGCGGACAAAAAGCAGTTCGGGCCGCTTTTGCTGGAGGACATGAAGCTCCGCAAGTACATCAAGAAGCGCTTCCAGCAGGCGGCCGTGTCGGACATCGAGATTGAGCGGGCCGCCAACAAGGTGAGCATCACCGTTCACACGGCCCGGCCCGGCATGGTCATCGGCAAGCAAGGGGCGGAGGTGGAGCGGCTCCGCCAGGCCCTGGAGCAGATGACGGGCAGGGAAGTGCGGATCAACGTGCTGGAGATCGAAAAGCCGGACCTGGACGCCCAGCTGGTGGCGGAGAACGTGGCCTACCAGCTGGAGCGGCGGGTAAGCTTCCGGCGGGCCATGCGCCAGGCCATCCAACGGGCCATGCGGCTTGGGGCGAAGGGCGTGCGCATCGCCATATCCGGCCGCATCGGGGGAGCCGAGATCGCCCGGTACGAGTGGGCCAGTGAGGGGTCCGTACCCCTGACGACCCTGCGGGCCGACATCGACTACGGGCAGGCGGAGGCCCTGATCCAGTACGGCAAGATCGGGGTCAAGGTCTGGATTTACAAGGGCGAGGTGCTGCCCGAGCGTCCGGTGGCGGCCGGCGCCGAGGCTGCGGGTGGAGCGTCGGCCGGGGGGTCGGTGTAAGGGCCATGCTGATGCCCAAGCGGGTGAAATTCCGAAAGGTTCAACGAGGGCGCACCCGAGGCGTTGCGACACGCGGCAACACCGTTGCGTTTGGGGAGTTCGGGCTGCAGGCCCTGGAGCCGGGTTGGATCACGGCCACGCAGATTGAAGCGGCCAGGATTGCCATCACCCGCCACGTGAAGCGGGGAGGAAAGCTCTGGATCCGCATCTTTCCCGACAAACCCGTGACGAAGAAGCCCGCCGAGACCCGGATGGGCAGCGGCAAGGGTAACCCGGAGTTCTGGGTGGCAGTGGTGAAGCCGGGAAGGATGCTGTTTGAGATGGCGGGTGTGACGGAAGAGGTGGCCAGGGAGGCGCTGCGGCTGGCGGCCTTCAAGCTACCGGTCCGTACCCGCTTCGTTCGGGCCGGCGCGATCGGTGGTGAAAGCCCCATTGAAAGCCAAGGAGCTGCGGGAGCTGAGTGATCAGGACCTGGCGACACGCCTGGGGGAACTGAAGACAGAGCTGTTCAACCTCCGCTTTCAGAAAGCGGTGGGACAGTTGGGTAACCCGATGCGGTTTCGCCAGGTGCGCAAGGACATCGCGCGGGTGCTGACGGTGATGCGAGAGCGGGAGCTTGCCAGGAAGGCGGCGAAGGGCGGATGATGGTGGCCGAACCGGAAGCGACGGGAGCGCAGGCGCCCAGAGAGGCCCAGGCCGAGACCGGCGAAAAGCCGGTGCGGGGCCGGCGGAAGGTGCGGGAGGGCCGGGTCGTCTCCAACAAGATGAACAAGACCGTGGTGGTGGAGGTCACCCGCACCGTCACGCACCCGCTGCTGGGGAAGACGCTGAAGCGAACGCGACGGTTCAAGGCCCACGACGAACACAACGAGTGCCGGGAGGGTGACCGGGTGCTGATCATGGAAACCCGGCCGCTCAGTAAAGAGAAGCGCTGGAGGGTCGTGCAGATTTTGGAGCGGGCTCGCTGAGACGCAGGGTAGGTTGGGAGTCCGATGATTCAGCAGGAGAGCATCTTGAACGTCGCAGACAACACGGGAGCCCGGTCTCTTTTATGCATCCGGGTCCTGGGGGGATCTCGTCGGCGGTACGCCGGCGTGGGAGACGTCATCGTCTGCTCCGTGAAGGAGGCCATCCCCGGGGGGATGGTGAAAGAGCACGAGATCGTCAAGGCTGTGGTCGTGCGTACCAAAGACCCGATCCGCAGGCGGGACGGCAGCCAGATCCGCTTTGACGACAACGCCGCCGTGATCCTGGCAGACGACGAAAACCCCAGGGGAACCCGGATCTTCGGGCCGGTGGCCCGGGAGCTCCGGGACAAGAACTTCATGAAGATCCTTTCCCTGGCGCCGGAGGTGCTGTAAATGGCCCGTCGGGCCCCCGTGGCGAAGCCGAAGCTGCACGTGAAAAAGGGAGACCTCGTGGAGGTCATTCGGGGCGACGACGCCGGCAGGCGGGGGAAGGTGCTCCAGGCGTTTCCGCGGCTGAGGCGGGTCGTGGTGGAAGGGGTCAACATCCAGAAGCGGCACACCCGGCCCACCCGTACCAACCCTCGGGGAGGCGTGTTGGAAAAGCCGGGGCCCATTGACAGTTCCCGGGTGATGCTGGTCTGCCCGAGCTGCGACAAGCCGGCGCGCTACGGGCGTCGGCGGGGAGCGGACGGCAGCCTGACCCGAGTTTGCAAGCGTTGCGGGAAAGCGATAGACTGAACGGGCCGCCCAAAGGGCGGTTTTTGGACGAGGGTCGGAGGGACGAAAGGCTGTGGAGGCCCGCTTGAAGGAACGGTACCGATCGGAAGTGGTACCCGCGATGATGAAGCGGTTCGGCTACCGCAACCCCATGCAGGTACCCAGGGTGACCAAGGTGGTGCTCAACATGGGGGTGGGGGAGGCCATCGCCGACCCCAAGCAACTGGACGCAGCGGTGGCGGATTTGACGGCCATCAGCGGGCAGAAGCCCATCGTGACCCGGGCGAAGCGATCCATCGCCGCTTTCAAGCTCCGGGCGGGGACACCTATCGGCTGCAAGGTGACGCTGCGGGGAGACCGGATGTACCATTTCCTGGATAAGCTCTTCAACGTGGTCCTGCCCCGGATTCGGGACTTCCGGGGGGTGTCTCCCCATAGCTTCGATGGGCGGGGTAACTACAGCCTGGGCATCCGGGAGCAGGTGATCTTTCCGGAGATCCGGTACGACAAGGTGGACCGCATCCGGGGGATGGACATCACCATCGCCACCAACGCGCGCACGGATGAGGAGGCCATGGAGCTCTTGAAGCTCCTGGGCTTGCCCTTGCGGGCGGCCTCGTAGGGATACGTCGGTGGAGCGCATCGGGAGGTAGGGTTCGTTGGCGAAAAAGGCACTGATCATGAAAGCCGAACGGCCGCCCAAGTTCTCGACCCGGGTGGTGCGCCGGTGCAAGCTCTGCGGGCGGCCCAGGGCGTACATGCGCAAGTTTCAGATCTGCCGGCTCTGTTTTCGCTACCTGGCCCACCGGGGCCTCATCCCGGGCGTCCGGAAAGCCAGTTGGTGAGACTCAAAGGAGGCACCGCCGGCCATGATGACCGATCCGGTAGCGGACATGCTGACACGAATTCGAAACGCTTCCAACGCGCGCCACGAGACGGTGGACATCCCCATGTCCCGGCTGAAGGCGGAGATCGCCCGGGTATTGAAGGAGCAGGGTTACATCCGGGATTACCGGGTGGTCGACCACCGTGGACGTCCGGGCAAGTCGCTGCGCATCGTGCTGAAGTACGGACCGGACCGAACCCAGGTGATCACCGGCCTGCGGCGGGTGAGCACCCCGGGCCGCAGGGTGTACACGGGCAAGGCGCGGATCCCCCGGGTCATGCGGGGCCTGGGGGTGGCCATCCTCTCCACCCCCAAGGGCGTCATGACGGACCGGGAGGCGCGCAGGGCGGGAGTCGGCGGAGAGGTTTTGTGCTACGTCTGGTAGTTGCAGGTTGGGTCCGCAACCGCGGTAGAGGGGACGGAGGGCGCGTGTCGCGTATCGGGAAGATGCCGGTGCCGGTCCCGCAGGGTGTGGAGGTGGCCATCGAAGGCTCCACCGTGCGGGTTAAGGGGCCTCGGGGCGAGCTGTCGTACACCTTCCATCCCGCCATGCGCATCGAACGCACCGATGGGGCCATCGTGGTGCGCCGGCCCAGCGACGAGAAGTTTCACCGGGCGCTGCACGGCCTGACGCGGGCGCTTTTGGCCAACATGGTGACCGGGGTGACTGCCGGCTACAGCCGGACGCTGGCGCTCAGCGGGGTGGGGTACCGGGCGGCCAAGCAAGGCAACAAGCTGGTGCTGACGGTGGGGTTCTCCCATCCGGTGGAGGTGGTTCCCCCGCCAGGCGTGGAGATCGAGGTGCCGGCCACCAACCGCATCGTGGTTCGGGGCTGCGATAAGCAGCAGGTGGGCGAGGTGGCCGCGCGGATCCGCGGGATCCGGCCCGCGGAACCCTATCTGGGCAAGGGGATCGCCTACGAAGGGGAACGCATCCGCCGCAAGGCGGGTAAGGCGGGGAAGGTGGCCCGCTGATGAGCAGGCAGACCAGGCAGGAGCGGCGCCGGCGCCGCCACCTTCGAGTTCGCCGGAAGGTGTTCGGGACACCGGAGCGACCCCGGCTGTCGGTGTACCGCAGCCTCAAGCATATGTACGCCCAGATCGTGGACGATACCCGGGGTCATACCCTGGTCTTCGTCTCCACCCTGGACCCCGCGCTGCGGGAGACCCTTCAGCAATCGGACGGGGGCAAGGTGGAGGCAGCCCGGAAAGTGGGGCTGGAGCTGGCCCGTCGTGCCCTCGACAAGGGGGTCACCCGGGTGGTCTTCGACCGGGGAGGTTTTCTCTACCACGGTCGCGTGGCGGCGGTGGCCGAGGGCGCACGAGAGGGCGGACTGCAGTTTTGACCGCGTTGTCGGGTTGGAAGCGGGCAGGGTAAGGTCATGCAGGGAGGTCGTCCAGTGGCACAGGGGCGACACGGGCGTGAGAGTCAGCCGGCGGAGCTGGAAGAGCGTGTGGTAAGCATCAACCCCGTCTCCAAGACGGTGAAGGGCGGGAGATCGCGCAGCTTCTCCGTCCTGGTGGTGGTGGGCAACGGTCGCGGCCAGGTAGGCGCCGGGATGGGCAAGGCCAAGGAGGTGGCCGACGCCATCCGCAAGGCGGTGGAGGACGCCAAGAAGAACCTCATTGAGGTGCCGCTGGCCGAGACCACCATCCCCCACGATGTGGTCTACTCCTTTGGGGCCTCCACGGTCCTCCTGAAGCCGGCCTCCCCCGGCACGGGGGTCATCGCGGGCGGACCGGTGCGGGCGGTGGTGGAGCTGGCGGGGATCCGGGACATCCTGACCAAGGCCATGGGGTCCCGCAACCCGGTCAACGTGGTCAAGGCGACCATGGGGGCGCTGCGCAGCCTTCGCCGTCCCGAGGACGTGGCCTCGTTGCGGGGCAAGAGCGTGGAGGAGCTGACGGCGTAATGGCGGCCGCGCTGCGGATAACCTATCGCAAAAGCGCCATCGGCAGCCGCAGGTCCCAGCGGGCGACCCTGCGCAGCCTGGGATTGCGGCGGCTGGGTCAGAGCCGCACGGTCCCCGACACCCCCGTCTTCCGGGGGATGATCGCGCAGGTGCGGCACCTGGTGAGCGTGGAGCCGGTGGCGCCGCAGGCCACGGAGGCACCGGCCGACGACGGGTCGTCGCAGGGTCCGGCGGGGGCAGGCAGTCCGGCCGACGGGGCGGGTGATCGCGGGTGAGGCTTCATGACCTGCGGCCGGCTCCGGGATCCCGGCACCGGCGCAAGCGGGTGGGCCGGGGGATCGGCTCCGGCCATGGCAAGACAGCTACCCGGGGCCATAAGGGCCAGCTGGCACGCTCCGGAGGGGGCAAGGGCCCGGGGTTCGAGGGTGGCCAGACGCCGCTGCATCGGCGCTTGCCCAAGCTGCGGCGGTTCAGCAACGCACCCTTCCGCAAGGAGTTCGCCATCATCAACGTGGGTGACCTGGGGCGCCATTTCGAGGGGGGCGCGACGGTTACCCCCGAGGAGCTGCTGAAGCGGCGTCTGGTGCGGGACCTCAAGGATGGGCTGAAGGTGCTGGGGGAGGGCGAGCTGGATCGGCCGCTTTTGGTGCGAGCCCATCGGTTTTCCCGCCAGGCTGCCGAGAAGATACGGGCGGCCGGCGGGACCGCCGAGGTGATCGAGACGTGATCGAATCGCTGCGCAGCGCGGTTCGCCTGGAAGACCTGCGCTCCAAGCTGCTTTACACCCTGGCCATGCTGGCCATCTTCCGCCTGGGCTCCTACATACCGGTTCCGGGGGTTGACGCCGCTGCCCTGGCAGAACGTCTGCGGACAGGCTCGGCCAACGTTTTCGGATTCCTGGACCTGTTCGCCGGCGGGGCGCTGACCAACTTCTCCATCTTCGCCATGAGCGTCACTCCCTACATCACGTCCTCCATCATCGTGCAGCTCCTCACCATCGTGATCCCCCGTTGGGAGGAGCTGGCCAAAGAGGGCGTCGAGGGGCGCAAGCAGCTTTCCCAGTATTCCCGGTACGGCACCATCGTCCTGGCGCTGGTGCAGGCCATCGGCGTGACCGCGCTGGCCCGGGCCAGCGGGGTCATCTATGACCCGAGCTTCTTCACCATGACCCTCATCGTGGTGACGCTGGCGGCGGGGACGACCCTGCTCATGTGGATGGGGGAGAAGATATCCGAAAACGGCATCGGGAACGGGATATCGCTCATCATCTTCGCGGGCATCGTGGCCAGGCTTCCGGCCGGAGCCGTCAATGTGGCACGGGCGCTGGGCGAAGGCGGCATCAGCATCGTGAGCCTGGTGGTGTTCGGCGCCCTGGCGGTGGCGCTGGTGGCGGCGGTGGTGCTGATGCAGGAAGGCCAGCGGCGCATTCCGGTGCAGTATGCCCGAAGGGTTGTGGGGCGAAGGATGTACGGGGGGCAGAGCACCCACATCCCCATGCGGGTCAACCAGGCAGGGGTGATTCCCATCATCTTTGCCGCATCGGTGCTCACCTTTCCCCTCACCATCAGCCAGTTCGTGCCAGGAACGGAGTTCATCAACCGCTGGTTGGGGTTCGGCACGCCGTTTTATAACAGTCTGTACGTGATTCTCGTGATTTTCTTTACGTTCTTTTATACGGCGGTCACCTTCAATCCCCGGGATGTGGCGGACAACATGAAGAAGTACGGTGGGTTCATTCCGGGCATCCGGCCGGGCCAGCCGACCGCCGAGTTTCTGGACCGCATCCTGACCCGGATCACCGTGGTGGGTGCGCTGTTTTTGGCCTTCATCGCCGTGCTGCCCTACGTCATGGCCGGGATTACCCAGGTACCGCGCTCTTTCATCAGTTTCGGCGGAACCGGCCTGCTCATCGTGGTTGGTGTTGCGCTGGACACCCTCAAGCAGATCGAGGCTCACCTGCTCATGCGCCAGTACGAAGGTTTCTTGCGTTGAGGGAAGAAGCCGGGCGAGATGGCCGCCGGGCCGTGGGACGGGGGTCGAGATGCGCGCGGTGATGCTGGGGTTGCCGGGGGCGGGTAAGGGGACGCAGGCCGAACGGCTGGGCGCGCACTTCGGGGTTCCTCACATATCCACGGGCGCCATCTTCCGACAGGCAGTCCAGCTGGGCACACCGTTGGGGCGGCGGGCCAAGGCTTATATGGAGCAGGGAGAACTGGTGCCCGACGAGGTGACGGTGGGCATCGTCCGCGAGCGCATCGAGGCCGCAGACTGTCGGCGGGGGTTTGTGCTGGACGGCTTTCCCCGCAACCTGGAACAGGCCCGGCAGCTGGACGCGGCGCTGCGCCAGGAGGGGCAGACCCTGGATGCGGCCATCCACCTGGTGGTGCCCGAGGAGATGGCGGTGCGCCGCATCACCAACCGGCGTGTGTGTACGGAGTGCGGGGCCACCTACGGGGCCGGGGAGCCACGGGGTGAAGACGGCAGCCTTCTGACGCGCTGTCCCCAGTGCGGCGGGCCGTTGGCCCAGCGGGCGGACGACAGCGAGGAGGTCGTCCGGCAGAGGATTGTGGTGTACGAGACCAACACGCGGCCTCTGCTGGACTACTACGCAGAACGGGGGATCCGCCTGGACGTGGACGGCAACGGCACGGTGGAGGAGGTCTTCCAGCGGATCCTGGCCGGCCTGCAAGGCGTGGGAGTCCGGGCCCGACCATCCGGCCGATGGGCGGGGCAGGGCGAAGCGAGCAGCCTCATATGATCGTGATCAAGCGGGCGGACGAGATCCAGCGGATGCGAGAGGCCGGGAGGGTGGTCGCCCGGGTTCTGGCGACTTTGGGGGAACATATCCGGCCGGGAGTGACCACGGCCGAGCTGGAAGCCCTCGCCGAAGAGGTGATCCGAGCGGCGGGTGGTCGACCATCCTTTAAGGGCTACCGGGGATTTCCGGCCAGCATCTGCACGTCGGTTAACGACGAGGTGGTGCACGGGATCCCCGGGCCCCGGCGGCTGGCTTTGGGAGATATCGTCTCGGTGGACGTCGGGGTGTTTCTCGACGGATACCACAGCGACGGGGCGTATACGTTCGTGGTGGGTGAGGCGGACGAGGGGGCCCGCCGGTTGCTGGAGGTGACGGAGGCGGCCCTTTGGGCCGGCATCGAGCAGGCCCGGGCGGGTAACCGAGTCAGCGATATCGGCCACGCCATCCAGAAGGTGGTGGAAGCGGCAGGGTTTTCGGTGGTTCGGGAGTTTGTGGGGCATGGCATCGGGCGCAGCATGCACGAGGACCCGCAGGTGCCCAATTACGGTGAGCCCGGGCGGGGGCCTCGGCTGCGGCCCGGCATGACGCTGGCCATCGAGCCGATGGTGAACGAGGGTGGCCCGGAAGTCCGCATTCGGGAGGACCGCTGGACGGCGGTGACGGCGGACGGGAGCCGCTCCGCCCATTTCGAGCACACGGTGGCCATCGGCGAGAACGGCCCGGTATTGCTGTCAGTTCCGTGATGTTGTGGTACAGTATGAAGGGTTCTGGGACCGAGCCAACCCCTCGACCTGCCGGGCAGCCCCCGCCGGCGTTGCGCCTGGGGCAGTTGGTGACAGCCCGGGCCGGGCGGGATACGGGCCGGCCGTATCTGGTGGTGGGCGTACGGACGGACGGCCGGGTCCTGGTGGCGGACGGACGCTACCGGCGGGTGGAGCGGGCCAAGGCGAAAAACCCTCGCCACCTATGGATTCACGACCGGGTGGCGGAGGAGGTCGCCCGGCGGTTGGAGCAGGGCGAGCCTGTAAGCGACAGCCAGATCTACCAGGCGTTATGCAGCCTGGTGGGCCGAGGCCCGGCCGAAGGCGGGGAGAGCCTGTCCGGAGCCGGGCCGTCGTGAGCCGGCAAATTGAGAGGATGAGGCTATGGGCAGGCAGGACGTCATTGAGGTGGAGGGCACCGTGATCGAGCCGTTACCCAATGCCATGTTTCGGGTGGAACTGGAGAACGGACACCGGGTTCTGGCCCACATCTCGGGCAAGATGCGGATGAACTTCATCCGTATCCTTCCCGGCGATCGGGTAACGGTTCAGCTTTCGCCTTACGACCTCACCCGCGGCCGCATCGTCTACCGCAAGCGGTGACGAAGCCCGTCCTGCACGGGGGCCGCACAGGGCCTGGCGGCGGGGGCGGGAGGGCCGTTTTGTATTGCCTGCCCGAAAGGATCGGGGTACGAAGGATGAAGGTCAGAGCGTCGGTCAAGCGGATCTGCGAGAAGTGTCGGATCATCCGGCGGCACGGGCACGTGATGGTCATCTGCAGCAACCCCAAGCACAAGCAGCGGCAGGGTTGAGGTGCGGGGTGCAGCCGGCGGGCGGGACCGGACATTCGGAGGTGAGGGTTCGTGGCGCGCATCGCGGGGGTCGACCTCCCAAGAGACAAACGGGTCGAGGTGGCGCTCACGTACATCTATGGCATCGGCCGCTCCAGCGCCCGGGCCATTCTGGCAAGAACCGGCATCAGCCCTGACACCCGGGTCAAGGACCTGACGGAAGACGAGGTCAACCGGCTGCGGGAGCTGATCGACCGGGAATACAAGGTGGAGGGCGAGCTGCGCGCGGAGGTGGCCGCCAACATCAAGCGGCTCATCGACATCGGGTCGTACCGGGGATTGCGTCATCGCAGGGGGCTGCCCGTCCGAGGGCAGCGGACTCGCACCAACGCGCGCACCCGCAAGGGCCCCCGGCGCACGGTGGGCGTCAAGCGGAAGAAGACGTGATCGCAAGGCCTGGCCCGGCGCCTGTAGCCAGGTGGTAGGGGCGAAGCCGGGCCGGGTACGGCAAGGGAGGTTTCGACGGGTTTATGCCCGAAGCAGCGGGAAAGCGACGAACCGTTCGGGTGCGTTCTCGCACCCGCAAGAACGTCCCGTCCGGGGTGGCCCACATCAAGTCCACCTTCAACAACACCATCGTCACCATCACCGACCGGCAGGGCAACGTGATCACGTGGGCCAGCTCGGGGACCATGGGTTTCAAGGGCTCTCGCAAGGGGACGCCGTACGCGGCGGGCCTGGCCGCCGAGGCGGCAGCTCGAGCGGCGATGGAGCACGGCATGCGTGAGGTGGAGGTGCGGGTGCGGGGGCCGGGGTCCGGCCGGGAGACGGCCATCCGCTCCATCCAGGCTGCCGGACTGGAGATCACGGCCATCAAGGACGTCACGCCCATCCCTCACAACGGCTGCCGTCCGCCCAAGCGGCGGCGGGTCTGAGGCCGGATGCTCATCGGGCCCGTGTGCGGGTGGGCAGACCCGATTTTGCGCAAGGGGTGAAGGGTCGCATCCATGGCAAGGTATACCGGTGCGGTTTGCCGGCTGTGCCGGCGGGAGGGGATCAAGCTCTTTCTCAAGGGTGCGCGGTGCTACTCCGAAAAGTGCGCGGTGGAGCAACGGCATTATGCGCCCGGCCAGCACGGCCAGGTCCGGCGCAAGCCGACGGAGTACGGGTTGCACCTGAGGGAGAAGCAGCGTCTGCGGCGCTACTATGGTGTGCTTGAGCGGCAGTTCTGGCGCTACTTCCGGGAGGCAGCCCGGCGCAAGGGTGTCACCGGCGAGGCGCTGTTGCAGTTCCTGGAGCTTCGCCTGGACAACGTGGTCTACCGGCTCGGGCTGGCCGTCTCCCGGGCTCAGGCCCGTCAGCTGGTCACCCACGGGCATTTCCTGGTGAACGGCCGTCCGGTGGACATCCCCTCCTTTCGCCTGCGGCCGGGCGACGTGATCGGGGTGCGGGAGGGCAGCCGGAGCCGGGAGCCGATCCGATCCAACGCGGCGGCTGCAGCGAGCCGGGGGCTTCCAAGTTGGCTGGAGTTCGACGCGGGGCGCTGGGAGGGCCGTGTCCTGGCGGTTCCCCGGCGGGAGCAGGTCGATGCGCCGGTGAACGAGCAGCTGGTGGTGGAGTACTACTCCCGCTGAGGCGCCCGCCCAATTGATCCGGCAGGAGGCGGAGAGGGTCATATGGCTGCCACCCTGGAGCTGGAACGGGATCGGCCCGCCATCTCGGCGGTAGAGACCACCGACACGTACGGGAGGTTTGTGGTGGAGCCCCTGGAGCGAGGCTACGGGACCACCCTGGGCAACTCGTTGCGCCGGGTGTTGCTCTCGTCGCTTCCGGGCGCGGCGGTCGCCTCCATTCGCATCGATGGCGTGCTCCACGAATTCTCCACCATCCCCGGGGTTCGGGAAGATGTCACGGACATCGTCCTCAACCTCAAGCAGCTGGTGGTGCGGCTGCACTCGGAGGGGCCCGTGACGGCCCGCCTGGAAGCCGACGAGGAAGGCGAGGTGCGGGCCGACCGCATCAAGGCGGGGCCAGACGTGGAGATCGTCAATCCCGACCTCTACATCTGCACCCTGGAGCGGGGCGGCCGGCTCTCCATCGAGATGACCATCACCAAGGGCCGGGGATGGGTTCCCGCCGAACGCAACAAGCAGCCCGATCAGCCCATCGGTGTCATCGCGGTCGATTCCATCTTCAACCCGGTGCGCCGTGTCAACTATCAGGTGGAGAACACCCGGGTCGGCCAGCGCACCGATTTCGACCGTCTGGTGCTGGAAGTGTGGACCAACGGCACCATCCAGCCGGCGGAGGCCGTGGCAAGGGCCGCGGAAATCCTGAAGCAGCACCTGGACCTGTTCACCTCCCTGACGGACGGGTCGCGTCCGGCCTCGCCCGCTGGCGGTGCCGACCGCGAGAAGAGCCGGTTTCTCGAGATGCCCATCGAGGAACTGAACCTTACGGTACGCTCGTACAACTGCCTCAAGCGGGCGGGCATCGATACCGTGGGTGAGCTGATCCGCAAGACCGAAGAGGACATGATGAAGGTTCGCAACCTGGGCAAGAAGTCGCTGCAGGAGGTCAAGGACCGGCTCGCCGAGCTCGGCCTGTCGTTCCGCAAGGCCGACGAGTAGCTCGCCGGGCGGGTCGGGGGCCTCCCGGGAGGACGGTAGACATGCTGCACCGCAAGCTGGATCGAAGTATCAGCCACCGGCGGTGGCTTTTCCGCCACCTGGCCACGGCCATCATCACCCATGGGCGCATCCGCACCACCTTGACCAAAGCCAAGGCGGTTCGCCCGATCGCCGAGCACCTGATCACCCTGGGCAAGCGGGGAGACCTCCACGCCCGTCGCCAGGCCGCGGCCTGGCTTACCAGCCGTCAGGCGGTGCGCAAGCTGTTTACCGAGGTGGCCCCGAAGTATGCAGGCCGACCGGGAGGCTATGTCCGCATCGTCAAGGCCGGTCGCCGCCGGGGGGACGGCGCCCCCATGTCCTTCATCGAACTCGTCTGAGGCCCCGGGTGGCCCTGTGAGGGTTCCAGGGCCCGCCGAGCCCTTCATCCGGGTCCAGGGAGTGCGCTTTGCCTACGGCGGTAAGGAGGGGCCGTCCGGGCCTGTCGTCCTGGACGACGTCAGCCTCCTGGTCTATCCGGGCCAGATGGTGGCCATCGTGGGCCGCAACGGGTCGGGGAAGTCGACCCTGGCCCGGCACCTCAACGGCTTGCTGTTGCCCCAGCAGGGACGGGTGCTGGTGGGCGGCCTGGACACGCGGGACGAGACCCACCTGTGGGAGATCCGCCGCCAGGTGGGGATGGTCTTCCAAAATCCGGACAACCAGCTGGTAGCCACCACGGTCGAGGAAGACGTGGCCTTCGGGCCCGAAAACCTGGGCCTTCCCCCTGAGGAGATCCGCCGCCGGGTGGACCGGGCCCTGGAGCTGGTGGGCATGAGCGCCTACCGCCGAAGCCCGCCCCACCGGCTGTCGGGCGGGCAAAAGCAGCGGGTCGCCATCGCCGGAGTGCTGGCCATGCGCCCCGCCTGCATCGTGCTGGATGAACCCACCTCCATGCTGGATCCCCGCGGCCAGCGGGAGGTGCTGGCCACGTTGCAGGAGCTTCGCCGCACGCTCCGGGTGGCCGTGGTCTACATCACCCATCGCATGGAAGAGGCGGTCGGCGCAGACTGGCTGGTGGTGATGGAACGGGGGCGCATCGTCATGGAGGGCCCGCCCCGGGAGGTGTTCGACCGGGCCGCCCGGCTGGAGGAGCTGGACCTGGAGGTGCCCCCGGTGGTGCGCCTGGCCCGAGAGCTGCGCAGGGGGGGACTGCCCCTTCGTCCGGGCATCCTGACGGCCGACGAACTGGTGAACGAGCTGTGCCCATCCGGGTGCACCACCTGAGCTTCACCTACGGCGCCCGAACCGCGATGGCGGTGCAGGCCCTGTCGGACGTCTCTTTGAGCATCGAAGACGGGGAGTTCGTGGCCCTCATCGGGCCCACCGGTTCGGGCAAGTCCACCCTGGTGCAGCACTTCAACGGGCTCCTGCGTCCCCCCAAGGGGGCCGTGGTGGTGGACGGGATCGACGTGGGGGATCGCCGGGCGGACCTGCGTGCCCTGCGCCGGCGGGTGGGGATGGTCTTCCAGTATCCCGAGCATCAGCTGTTTGAGGAGACGGTCTTTGACGATGTGGCCTTCGGGCCTCGATGCCTGGGGTTTTCCCCCGACGAGACCCGGGAGCGGGTGCGGCGGGCCCTGAGCCTGGTCGGCCTGGATCCGGACGAGGTGGGCCCTCGCTCCCCGTTCACCCTGTCGGGGGGTCAGAAGCGGCGCGTCGCCCTGGCGGGGGTGCTGGCCCTGGAGTCTCCCATCCTGGTGCTGGACGAGCCGACCGCAGGCCTGGACCCCAGGGGTCGCCGGGAGTTGATGCAGCTTCTGGCCCGGCTCAACCGCAGCGGAACCACGGTGGTGCTCATCACCCACGACATGGAGGAGGTCGCGGCATGGGCCCGCCGCGCCCTTGTGCTCAGCGCAGGGCGGCTGGTGGCGGACGAGCCGGTTCGGGAACTCTTCTGCCGGCACGGAGAGCTTTTGGAGGCCCACGGGCTTGGCGTGCCGGCGGTGGTGCAGATCTTGCGCCGGTTGAAAGAGCTGGGGGCGCCGGTGGCGGGGGACGGGCTGACGGTGGAAGAGGCCGCCCGGGAGATCCTGCGCTGGAAAGCCGGCGCCGGCACCGTTGCGGGGCCAGCCGACGGGTGGGAGAAGGGCCGTGCTCGGCGAATTCGCCATCGGCCAGCACGTTCCCGGTGATTCCTTTCTGCACCGCCTGGACCCGCGCACCAAGATGGGGATGGTGGCGGGGTTCGTGGTGCTGATGTTCGCGGTGAACACCGGATGGGGGTATGCCGCGGGCGCGGCTCTTCTCGCGGGCGGCGTGCTGGCCAGCCGGCTGTCGCCCCGATGGGTTCTGGGCTCCTTGAAGCCCGTGCTGGTCCTGGTGCTGGTGAGCGCCCTGTTCAACGCCTTCGGTTCCCCGGGAGAGGCCCTGTGGCGGTGGGGCCCGCTCACCCTCACCCGGGAGGGGCTGGAGCGGGCGCTGATGGTGGGGGCCCGGCTGTTGCTGCTGGTGGCCAGCGCGTCGCTGCTGACCCTCACCACCAGCCCCATCGACCTGACGGATGCGCTGGAGCGGATTTTGACCCCCGCCCGGCGGCTGGGTGTGCCGGCCCACGAGCTGGCCATGATGATGACCATCGCCCTGCGGTTCATACCTACCCTCATCGAGGAAGCCGACCGCATCATGAAAGCCCAGATGGCCCGGGGCGCCGCCTTCGGGCGAGGCAGCCCCCTGGAGCGGGCCAAAAGCCTGCTCCCCATCCTGGTGCCCCTCTTTGTGGGGGCTTTCCGCCGGGCGGACGAGCTGGCGCTGGCCATGGAGGCCCGGGCGTATCGGGGCGGGGTCGGGCGCACCCGGCTGCGGCAGCTGCGGATGCGGCCGGCCGACTACGCCACGCTGGCCGGCTTTGCCGCGGTGGCCACCGCGGTGGGACTTTGGCTTTGAGGGTGTTGCGGCTCACCGTCCAGTACGATGGGACCGATCTGGGCGGGTTTCAGCGGCAGGCCCGCTCGGGGCTGCCGACGGTACAGGGGCTTTTGGAGCGGGCGCTGTCGGAGCTTTTGGGTCACCCCACCCGGGTGGTGGGAGCGGGACGCACCGACGCGGGCGTCCATGCGCTGGGCCAGGTGGTGCATTTGCGCACCCACTCTCCCATCCCCACCGAGCGGTTGCCCGGCGCCCTGAACCGGCGGCTTCCCGCGGCCGTCCGGGTGGTGGCGGCCGAGCAGGTCGGGCAGCGCTTCCACGCCCGGCGCGACGCCACCAGCCGCATCTACTGCTATCACGTGTTGAACCGAACACACGGTTCGGCCTTTGCCGAGCGCTACGCCTGGTGGGTGCCCGAACCTCTGGACGTGGCCCCCATGGAGCGCCTGGCGGGGCGGATCGCGGGGCGCAGGGATTTTGCTGCCTTCGGAAGCCCGCTGCGAAAAGGGCAGCCGACGGTTCGGACGGTGTTCGCGGCCCGGCTGGATCAGGCCGCGGTGCCGGGAGGGGGGAGGGTGCTGCGGCTGTGCGTGGAGGCGGATGGGTTTTTGTACCGGATGGTGCGCCTTCTCGCCGGGGCCCTGGTGCGGGTCGGGCTGGGACGCCTGCCGGAACAGGCGGTGGCGGATGCCCTGGAGGGGCTGAGCCCCGGGTCGGCCGGCCAGGGCCAGGCAGGGCATCGTCTGGCCCCGGCGGCTCCGGCCGCGGGGGTCTGCCTGGTGCACGTGAACTACTCGGGGCGTCCTGCCGGACTGGAGCTTTGCGGGAGTGTGCTTGACACCCTGTGCGGCCTTTGGCTAGAATGCCCCCGTGGCTCCGACGGATGGCCAGGCTGAAGGGTGCTTCGGTTTCATGCCCATCAACCCCAATCGCACGACGCTGGTGCGCCCTGCCGACGTGACGCGGCGTTGGTACGTGGTGGATGCCCGCGACCAGGTGCTGGGCCGGCTGGCCAGCCGGGTGGCGGCCGTTTTGAGGGGCAAGCACCGGGCGGATTACACCCCACACGCGGATACCGGTGACTTCGTGGTGGTGGTCAACGCCGCGCAGGTGCGGCTGACAGGGAAGAAGTGGGACCAGAAGGTCTACTACCGGCACAGCGGGTATCCCGGCGGGCTCAAGCAGGAGACGGCCCGCCGGCTTTGGGAGCGCCGGCCCACGGAGTTGGTGCGCAGGGCGGTCTGGGGGATGCTCCCCCATACGCGCCTGGGCCGACGGATGATCCGGCGGCTCAAGGTGTACCCGGGCCCCGAGCACCCGCACGAGGCCCAGCGCCCGCAACCGCTGGCGGCCCGGTAGACCGGGAGAAGGGGACGGATCGGTGGCCAGGGTTCTCACGGGTTCGGTTCCCAGCGCGATGGCCACCGGGCGCCGCAAGGAGGCGGTGGCTCGGGTACGGTTGGTACCGGGCAGCGGCCAGATTCAGGTCAACGGTCGGGACGCCCGGGAATACTTCCAGGGGCGGCCGGGGCTGGTCGCCCTGGTGTATCGCCCGCTTCAGGTGACCGGAGCGTCGGGGTACGACGCCCTTGTGCGGGTCCACGGTGGCGGGGTGGCCGGGCAGGCGGGCGCCGTTGCCCACGGTGTGGCACGGGCGCTGCAGGCCGTGGATCCCCAGTGGCGCCCTCCCCTGAAAGCGGCCGGGCTGCTGCGGCGGGATCCCCGCATGAAAGAGCGCCGCAAGTACGGCCTCAAGAAGGCCCGCAAGGCGCCTCAGTACTCCAAGCGCTGACCGGCCTGGCAGGATGCCTGGTCTTGCCGGTTAGGCCGCGGTTTTTCTGGCGACGAGGGGCCTCCCGGTCCGTATCCGACCGCCGGTTCTCCTCAGGGTTGGCCGGAAGCCGCGTCCCTCTGCCCGGTTACCAGCCGGCTGGCTGTTCGGATGGGCCGCCCGGGACGGCGGGTTGGGGTGGCGGATCGGGTTGCCCCGTCGGGGCGGGTGGAGGCGGGTCCGGAGCCCCGCCGGGCCCTTCAGGCGGCAGCGGCGCCTCGGACCCGGGGATGGGTTCGGGTGCGCGAGAGCCGGTCCCCGGGGGCTGCAGGCCGAGGACGCAGGTGGACCACCCGAGGGGCTGGGTTCCCTCGATGAAGGGGTCCTCCTCCACCCACCGGCACAGCCCGTCGGCCCGCAGGCCGGTGAAGATGTCCACCTTGACGCCGGCCACCACCCCCCGGGGAACGGCAAAGGTCAGGACAGGCTCCCCCTGAAGGGCCTCCTGCATGAACGCCTTCCAGACCGGTGCCGCCAGGGTGCCCCCTGTCCCTCCCACAGGCGTGCCGTCGTCGTTGCCGATGTAGACCGCCGCCACCAGTTGAGGGGTGTACCCCACGAACCATGCGCTCACCAGGCGGTCCGTGGTGCCCGTTTTGCCGGCAGCCGGCCTGCCCAGCCGGGCCAGGACTCCGGTTCCCCGTTGCAGCGCGTCCCGCAGCGCGTCCGTCAGCAGGTAGGCGGCATGAGGGGAGAGCACCCGCTCCCCTCGTGGGGGCGGGGCCTCATACCAGACGTTCCCATCCTCGTCCACCACCCGGGTGAAGGGCCGCACGGGAAGGAAGATCCCCTCATTCGCGAAGGCGCCGAAAGCCTGGGCCATTTCCAGGGGTGTCACCCCCCGGCTCAACCCGCCCAGGGTTGCGGCCAGGTGGCGATCGTCCGGCCCGATGCCGGCGATCCCCAGACGGCGGGCCAGCTGAAGCGGCCGGTCGATCCCCACCTGGGACGCCAGCCAGACGGAGCCCGCGTTGAGGGACATGACCAGGGCGTGCTTCAAGGTGACAGGGCCCCAGTACCGTTCGGCGAAGTTGTGGGGGCGGTAACCGGCGAAGTCGGCCGGGACATCCTGGACCATGGAGTTGAGGCGCCAGCCGGCCTCCAGCGCGGCCGCATACACAAAGGGCTTGAAGGCGGAACCCGGCTGGCGGCGGGCCATCACCGCCCGGTTGAACTGGCTTTCCAGGTAGTCCCGGCCCCCCACCATGGCCCGCACGTCGCCGGTGCGGGGGTCCAGGGCGACCAGCGCCCCCTGAAGCTGGCCCAGCGCCCGCCGGGCCGCCCGTTGCATGCGCAGGTCGAGACCGGTGTGCACCCGAAGGCCTGCCCGGTGTACCAGGTTGAATCCGAAGCGTTGCTCCAACAGGGGCGTCAGGTAGTCAAGAAACCATGGGGCCGGGCCTCCCCGCAGCCCGGCCAGCCGGATGGGCTCGTTGCCGGCCTCCCGGGCTGCCTGGGGAAGGATGTACCCCAACTCCTCCATGCGGCTGAGCACCACTCTCCGGCGTTTCAAGGCGCCCTCGGGGTTGCGGTACGGGGAAAGGGCGGACGGGGCGCGGATGAGGCCCGCCAGCAGAGCCGACTCACCCAGCGTCAGCTCAGCAGGCTCCTTGCCGAAGTAGACCCGGGCCGCCGCCCCGATCCCGGTGGCGCCCTCGCCGAAATACACCCGGTTGAGGTAAAGCTCCAAGATCCGGTCCTTGGGGTAGCGAGCCTCCAGCCACAGCGCCAGCGCGAGCTCCTCGACCTTGCGCCACAGGTGCCGCTCCGGGGTCAGAAAGAGGGTGCGGGCCAGCTGCTGGGTGATGGTGCTGCCGCCTTGTACCACGGAGCGGGCTCTGAGGTTCGCCCAGGCAGCCCGAACGATGCCCACGGGGTCCACACCGGGGTGGCGGTAAAAACGCGCGTCCTCCACGGCCACCACGGCCCGCAGGAGGTCCGGCGGGATCTCGTCGAGGGCGACGAAGCGGCTGTACCCCGCCCCGATGGTGCCCACCAGCTCGCCGTGCACGTCGAAGATGGCGGCGGCCCGAACCTGGCGATCCGGGTCGAAGGCCCGGACGGTCCACCAGCTGCGCAACGCAACCCACAGGCCGGCCATCACCAGCGCCCATGCCAGAAGGCGAGCCCAAGGGGTGGGTGCGCTGCGGCCCATGCCCGAGCAACCTCCCCGGTCCGTCTTTGACATCCTCGTCGCCACCGGGTAGAATACCCCCGCCCCGAGCGAGGCTCGGGCGTGGCTTGCAGCCTCGCCACCCATACGTGTCACCTGCCGCGGAGGTGTCGGGCTTTGGCATCGGACCGTCTGCACCTGCTCAGCGAGGCCAACTGGCAGCGGGAGGTCCTGGAGAGCCCCGAGCCGGTTTTGGTGGACTTTTGGGCCGAATGGTGCGGGCCCTGCCTGCGCCTGGCCCCCATCGTGGAGCAGATCGCGCAGGAGTACGCCGGGCGCCTCAAGGTCGGAAAGCTCAACGTGGACGAAAACCCAGAGGTGGCCCAGCGCTACGGGATCATGAGCATCCCGACCCTGCTGCTTTTCCAGGGAGGCCGGCCTGTCGAGTCCATTGTGGGGCTGCAGCCCAAGGCAGCCCTGACCCGCCGCATCGATGCGGCGCTGGAAAAGGCCCGCTCCCACCCCGGGTCCTGAGGCAGGCCGTCCCTTACGGCAGCACCTGCACCTTCCCAGGGGGCCCGGAAGCCACCTCGCCCACCAGCGCCACCGCGGGGGGCCGCCGGCGGGCCAGGCGCTCCAGCAGCTCGGCGGTGCGCTCCGCGGGTACCGCGATGAGCAGGCCGCCGGAGGTCATGGCGTCGCTCAGGAGGGTTCGCTCAACGGGGGAGACCGAGGGGTCAAAGGTCGCCTCGGGCTCTGCCCACTGCTGGTTGTGGCGGGTTCCCCCGGGGATGTGGCCCTCTTCGGCCAGCCGCCGCGCGGACTTCAGCAGGGGCACTCGGCTCGCGTACAGCCGGATGGCCACCCGGCTCGATCGGGCCATACCCAGGGCGTGGCCCAAAAGCCCGAAACCGGTGACGTCGGTGCAGGCGTGAACCTCGCACCCATGCATCTCGTCGGTGAGCGCGTTGAGGGCGGTCATCACCTGGATGAGCTCCTCCACGTCTTGCCGGGAGGCCTTGCCCCGTTTGATGGCGGTGGAGACCACTCCGCCCCCGACGGGTTTGGTGAGGATGAGCTGGTCACCGGGCCTGGCCCCTGAGCGCCCCAGGATACGGCCGGGATGGACCAGACCTGTCACCGCCAGCCCGAACTTCAGCTCCCGATCCTCGACGGTGTGGCCTCCCAGGACGTGAGCCCCTGCCTGCTCCACCTTGTCGATGGCTCCCTGCATGATGGCCGCCAGCACCTCGTCGGGCACCCCGGTGGGCGGGAAGCCGGCCACGTTTAGGGCCGACAACGGCCGGGCCCCCATCGCATACAGATCGCTCAAGGCGTTGGCGGCCGCGATGGCGCCGAACGCGTAGGGGTCGTCGACGATGGGGCTGAAGTAATCGACGCTTTGGACCAGGGCCAGCTCCTCGGAAAGGCGCAGCACGCCTGCGTCATCGGCCTCCTGCAGGCCGATGAGCACCTCCGGCGCCTTTTCGGGCAGGCGCAGCAGGGAGAGCAGCCGGTACAGGTCGCCCGGACCCGTCTTGCAGGCTCAGCCGGCCTTGGAGCTGAGCGCCGTGAGCCGAACGATGGGCTCCTCCACCCGGCACGCCCCCCTTCCTGCACAAACCGTGGTGATTTTACCACATCGGTCGCCCTGCCCAGGAGGAGAATGTCGATGGCCAGCGTACACCGCAGAAGTAAGAGGGGTAGAAGGCGATCCAGCGGCGAAGGGAGCCCGTGGGCGAATGCCCAGTTCGGGCGGGGAGGTGGGTGAGCACGAGGCCATGAAGAAGTCCAACGCCAAGAAGGAGGCCAAGAAGGATACCGGCAAGAAGAAGAAGTAGGCGAAGCCTCCTGCGCATGCTGGGCGGTGTTCTCCGGTAGCCGGGAGGGGGCGGGGGCCGGGGTTTCGGCCGCTCGCCTCCCCTTTTCTCGCCTGTCCCGCTTCGCCCATCGACTCCACATCAAAGCTGGCCGCCGAACCGGCGCACGAGGGCCTCGACCTCAGCCATGCGGGCGGCCGGCACGACGGCGGTCAGGCAAAAGGGTGCCCGACGGGTGCCCGGCCCACCTACAAGGCCGCTGGCCGCGGGGTCTGCGGCCAGTGCCGCCGCCTCGTCCGCCCGGAGGGGCTCCACCCCCAGGGTGAGGGTGGACAAACTCCGGATGCGGCCGCTGAGGGGTTGAACAGGACGGCGGGTCTCGTGGCCGGGCAGCCGGTGAATTCGATCCACCCGAACCTCGGACAAGCCCAGGCGGACCATCTCGGCGGCAGCCCGGCGGGCCGGCTCCTCGGTGTCGAACCAGGCCAGAAGTGAACGGCTTGTGGGTGGCAGTTGCATCGCAGCCTCTTCCTCCGCCGGCCGGATTCGGTTGGCGGTGGGGCCCGGGGGTCAAGCTAGAGGCGCCCGGCGCCCGAGTTTTGGATGTGCCTTTAGGATGACCGAAGCGACAAGGGCAATGCACCTGGTTGTGGATCACGTGCGGCTCCACACCGCCTTCCTGACGGTCCCTCCCGGCCTTCCGGCCCCGCCGGGGGGCGACGGCGCGCGAGCCGGCGCGGCCGGTCTCGGCCCGGGCCCGACGGCGGGTCCAGGAGATGCGCGAGACCGGGCCCGGGGCGATGCGGTGGTGGAGGACGGGGCCATCTGGATCGGCCGGGGGGTGGTGGAGGCGGTCGGGCCCCGGGAGGTGGTGGTGCGCCGGGCACCTCGCGACGCCGCCGTCCTCGACGGGCGGGGTGCGCTGGCCGTCCCCGGCTTTGTGGACAGCCACATCCACCTTTGCGAGTGGGCCCTCTTTCGGCTTCGCCCGAGTCTGCGGGAGTGCCGGACGGCCGACGAGGTGGTGCGGCGCCTGAAGGAGGCCTCCTCCCGCCTGGGGCCCTCGGGCTGGCTGGTGGCCGGGGGGCTGGAGGCGCACTGCCTGGAGCGGTGGGACGCGCCTCCCATTGACGTGCTCGACCGGGTATCCCCCGTGCGCCCGGTGGTGGTGTTGCTGCGCGACCTCCACACGGCTGTGGCCAACCGGGCAGCCATTCAGGCGGCAGGGCTTGGCAACCCGCCGGCGCCGGCCGGTGTCGCCTCCGGATCCGACCATGCGCAGCCGCTGGCAGGCTTGGGGAGCGGTCTGTTTCGCGAACGGGAGATGTGGCGCCTGGTCGAAGCGATGCCGCAGCTTTCTCCGGCGGATCTGGCGGAGGTGGTGGCGCAGGCCCTGCCGGAGCTTTGGAAGGTGGGTCTGGTAGGGGTGCAGGTCCCCGAGGGGCCGCGGAGCCTGGGGGCGCTGGGGGTGCTGCGGGAGCGGGGGCGGCTTGGGATCCGGGTGTGGTTCATGCCCCCGGCGCAGATGCTGGAACAGCTGGCCGCGCTCGGCCTGCGCCAGGGGTTCGGGGACGAGTTCCTGCGCCTGGGCCCCCTGAAGGCTTTTGCGGACGGCTCCCTCACGTCGGCCACGGCAGCTCTTCTGGAGCCGTACGCCGGCTCGGGGTGCGACGAGGAGCGGGGGATGCTCCTCATGGACCGCCAGGCGGTGGCGGAGTTGGTGCGGCAGGCTGAGACGGCAGGGTTCAGCGTCGCCATCCACGCCATCGGCGACCGGGCCTGCAGGGAGACGCTTCGGGGATTTGAACTCTCCGGGATTTGTCCGCCGCCGTGGCGGCCGTGGCGGATCGAGCACGCGCAGCTCCTGGCGGCGCAGGACGCGGCGCGCCTGGGGCCTCTACGGGTGGTGGCCTCCGTGCAGCCCATCCACGCGCCGTACGATCGCGAGCGCGCCGAACGGCTGTGGGCGGGGCGCACCGCCGGGGCCTTCCCGCTTCGCTGGATCGCCGACTCGGGGGCGGTCCTGGCGTTCGGATCCGACGCGCCGGTGGAGGTGCTCGACCCTCTCAAGGGGATGTACGTCGCGGTCACCCGATGCGCCCCGCCCGGCCTGATGGCGGGTACCGATGAAGCCGAACCCTGGCACCCCGAGCAGGCCCTCACCGTATACGAAGCCCTGCAGGCGTACACCTGGGGCCCGGCGGCGGCCGTGGGGGAGGGGACGGCCCGAGGAAGCCTGGCGCCCGGCCTGGCCGGTGACGTGGTGCTGCTTTCCGAGGACATCCTGCTGGGCGGCGCGCACGCCCTGGCGTCGGCACAGGTACTGGCGACCATCGTGGCCGGTCGGGTCGTCTACGCGGACGGCGCGCTGGGCCACTGACCCGGGGCGGCCCCCGGGCGGCTCGGGGGGGCGACCCGGGCCGGGCGGGCCGGGCCAACAATGGCAGCCCGCTACAACGGCAGCGGGGTTCCGATGCCCTGGGCTCGGGCCCGCCGGTAGATCTCCTGCGCCACCACCACGTCCTCCATGGCCAACCCCAGATTGAGCGCCATATGGCGCTCCGATGCCGAGCGGCGACCCGCATGCCTGCCCTCCACCAGGTCCGCCAGTTCCAGTGCGGCGGCGGGCGCGCTCCGGAAATACCCCAGGCTGCGATAGTACTCGAACTGGGGGATGTCGTCCACCACCAGCCGCTCAAAACGCCCGAAGACTTCCGGCTCCAGGGATGCATCGAAGTCCACGGGCAAAAGCAATATCCCCTCCGCCAGCCACGAGGCCCGTACCACCGGGCGCGGCGACTTGACGATGGGGCCGGCCGTGACGACGACGTTGGAGGCCCGCACCATCGCCTCCGCGCTGCGGGCCGCCTCCGCCCGGACATCAGCCGCCAGGCCCGGGGCGTCTCGCAAGAAGGCCTGCACCCGCTCCTCCCGCTCGTCGTACGCCACCACCCGCTTGACGGGCAGGAGCTCTGCCATCACCTTCAGATGGGAACGGGCCTGTACCCCGAGCCCGTAGATGCCCAGGGTGATCTCCCCGTCGGGCCCCAGAAAGCGCGCCGAAAGGGCGGAGACCGCAGCCGTGCGCATGGCCGTCACCCAGGTGGCGTCCATGACCGCCACGGGCACCCCCGTTTCGGTGTCGTTGAGGACGATGAGGCCCGTGACGTGGGGAAGCCCCCGGCGGGTATTACCCGGATAGGCGGCGACCCACTTGAGCCCGGCGGCGTCCAGGGGGCGCACGTAGGCGGGCATGGCATGGATGAACGCCTGCGGCCGTGGGTAGACGCCGGGCTTGGGAGGAAGCTCCACCTGGCCCGCCGCCTTGAACCGAAAGGCCTGCTCCATCAGGCCGACCAGCTCGGCCGGCGTGAGGGCCAGGCGTTCCACGTCGCGACGGGAAAGATACCAAAGCTGCGACACCCGCGTCCCTCCTCGCGGCCCGGGCCGGCCCTTCGTGCCGCCTGCCGCTGGCGAAGCGGGTGGCTAGCCGCCGACGGGAGCGCTGTCCAGGCCGGGCCGGGTCTGGCTTTCGGGATCCAGCAGGCGCTCCAGTTCGTCCTCGGGGAGCACGCCTTCCTGCCGGGCCATCTCCCGGATGGTCTTGCCGGTCTCGTACGCCTTCTTGGCCAGCTGCGCGGCCCGGTCGTAGCCGATGCGAGGAGCAAGCGCCGTCACCATGGCCAGGCTGTGCTCCACCAGCCCTTCGCACCGCTCCCGGTCGGCCTCCAGTCCGGCGACCAGTTTCTCCTGGAAGTTACGGGCGCCGCGCGCCAGAAGTTCCACGGACTCCAGGAGGTTGTGGGCCAAGACGGGCATCATCACGTTGAGCTCGAAGTTGCCGTGCTGCCCGCAGATGAGGATGGTGGTGTCGTTGCCCATCACCTGGGCGGCGATCATCATGAGCGACTCGGCGATGACGGGGTTCACCTTGCCGGGCATGATGGAGGAGCCCGGCTGGGTGGCCGGAAGGCGAAGTTCTCCGATGCCGCAGCGGGGACCCGAGCCCAGCCAGCGGATGTCGTTGGCGATCTTCATCAGGCTCACCGCCACCGTTCGCAGTGCCCCGCTGGCGGCCACGGCCGCATCCCGAGCCCCCTGGGCCTCGAAGTGGTTGGAGGCTTCCCGAAACGATTCTCCCGTCAGGGCGTTGATGCGGGCAATGGCCCTGGGTGCGAACTCGGGGTGGGCGTTGATCCCTGTCCCGACCGCCGTCCCACCCAAAGCAAGCTCCCGCAGATCGTCCAGGCACTGCTCGATGCGCCGGATGCCGTGGGCCACCATGCTGGCATACCCGGAGAACTCCTGCCCCAGGCGGATGGGGGTGGCGTCCTGAAGGTGGGTGCGGCCGATCTTGATGATGGGCCAGAAGGCCTCGGCCTTGGCGGCCAGCCCCCGTTCCAGCTCCCGCAGGGCGGGAAGCAACTCGCGCACCATCCCCTCCACGGCGGCGATGTGGATCGCGCTGGGGATGACGTCGTTGCTGGACTGGCACATGTTGACGTGGTCATTGGGGTGAACGGCCTTGGAGCCGCGCGGCGCTCCCAACAGCTCGGCGGCCCGGGTCGCGATCACCTCGTTGGCGTTCATGTTGGTGGAGGTTCCCGAGCCGGTCTGGAAGATGTCCACCACGAACTGGTCGTCAAATCGCCCTTCCGCCACCTCCGCGGCCGCCTGCGCGATGGCGTCGGCCACCCGGCGGTCCAACAGCCCGAGGTCCCGGTTGGTTTCGGCTGCGGCCTGCTTGATGAGCCCCAGCGCTCGGATGAACCGGCGACCGAAGCGCAGGGAGCTGATGGGGAAGTTGAGGACGGCCCGCTGCGTGGAGGCCCCATAATACGCCGACTCGGGAACCTGCATCTCGCCCATGGAATCCCGCTCGATTCGGTACCGCTGCTGGGCTTGCACGGATATGCCCCCCTGCAAACCGGCTTTTCGAGCCCAGCTTACTACCGGCCTGCGAACCCCGAAAAGGGACAACTCTCCTTTGGGGCCGATCCCGCGGGGCGGGCGGGGGCGGGCGGTTCGGCCCGTGCGGCGAGGGGTTGCGGGCGGCTGGGCGAAAGGTATCCCGGCGAGATAGAATAGGGGAGGTGGGAGGGCTCTTGGACCGTCAAACACGCCTCGACGTGCTGCGGCGCGTGGCGATGATGTTGCGGCCGGAGGGGCCGCTTCTGGTTCTCTTCGGCTTTTTGGCCGGGCGCATCGAGCGGGTCATCTACGTGCGCCGGCTGGATGAGGCGCCCGTCGGCGTGCACCTGTCGGCCGATTCCCGCATCTGGCCGCGCATCCCCTTCCGGGCGCGGGTGGACGGCGAGACCATTCTCAATCCCATCGCCTTCGTCGATCTCATGGCCCTTCGGGACGACGACATCTACGTGCGGGTCGACTTCCCGTGGGGTGAAGAGCCCCCCTGGTACCGGGAAGCGGCCCAGGATGGCGCGCAGGACCGGCGCACCGTGCTCGAGCAGGCGGCAAGCCGCGTCAAGGAGCGCATCGATTTTGCCCTGGACGTCTATCGGGTGGCGGCGCCCCTGGTGCAGGGCGCCTCGGAGGAAGAGCGGCGGCGCCTGCAATTCGTCCTGGAGACGGCCCGTTCCGAAATTCAAAGTCTCTCCCGGCAGCTGAGCGAGTTGCAGGCGCTTTTGGCCCGGGACACCCGCCTCGACGGGTGAGCGGCTGGCGGGCCTTTCGGGCTCTTGCGAAAGACGCCCGGCCCGCCCGGGGACGAAGGGCTCAAGCGGGGGTGACGGGTATTTGCGGCCCGGGGTGCGCCGGGAGCCGAACGCGCACCGTGGTTCCGCGGCCCGGCGCGGTCTGCAGGGCCACCTCCCCGCCGTGGGCCTGCACGATGGCCTTCACGATGGCCAGGCCCAGGCCCGAGCCCTCCTCCGGGCCGCCTTGTCCGCCCGGTTGCGCCTGTGCCCGGAAGAAGGGCTCAAAGGCCCGGGCGGCGTCCTCCGGCTTCATCCCAAGGCCGGCGTCGGCCACCTCCAGCCATACGGCCTCTTGGCGACGCGTCAGTCGGATGTGCACGGTGGCACCGGGAGGGCTGGCTTCGATCGCGTTTTTCAGAAGGTTGACCGCCACGCGGGTGAGGGCGGGCCCGTCGCAGGTCATGGGGAGGGTGGGCGGCAGCTCCGCCACCACCACCGCCTGGAAACGCTCGGCCAGGTGGCGGACGTCGGCCAGGGCCTCGCGGACGGCCGCGGCCGCATCGGTCCCGGGGCGCAGCCGCACCAGCCCTCCGCGCTCGTAGCGGGCCAGGGCGAGCATGTCGTCGGCCAGGCGGCTCAACCGGACGACCTGCCGTAAAGCGCGCTCCACGATTGGCCGGCGGGGGTCGGCCTGGGGCCAATCCTGCAGTGCCACCTCCAGCTCCGCGCGCAGCGCACCCAAAGGCGTCCGCAGCTCGTGGGAGGCGTCGTCCACAAAGCGGGCCTGAGCGGTCAGAGCGTCGCGCAGCCGGGCCAGCATGGCATTGAAGAGGTGGGCCAGGCGCTCCAGCGTCACGTCACCGGTCGCCGGGGGAACCTGCACATCCAGGGTCTCCGGTCGGATGCGGCGTGCGTCAGCCACCCTCGCGGCCGCTTGGGTCATCGCCCTCAGGGGGGCGAAGGCCCGGCGGGCGGAAACAAAGGCCACCCCGCTGACCAGGGCGATGGCGGCCGCGCCCAGACCGGCCAGCCGCCGCCGCAGGCCGGCCAGGGTTTCGGCCAGCTCTTCCAGTTCCTCCACCACCACCGGCTGCCCCCCTCGGGCGGGCCGCCCCACCCGCACATCCTCGGGCGACGGCCACAGCCAGGCCAAAGGGGAGCGCTTGGGCCCCTGGGGCGTCCCGGCGTGGATGGTCCACTCCCACAGGCCAGGCCGCTGCTCGGCATCCTCGCGCTCGAAACCCTCCCTATCGTCGCGTTCGAAAGCCTCGCTGTCGCCGCGCTCGAGACCCTCCCGCTGGCCGCGGCGCTCCCCGAACAGCCCGATGGCATCCTCGTCGAAGGCCCCCCGGCGGCCTGCCGCCGCAAACGGGGGCGGGGCAAGGCGCAACGCCGGATCGGCCTCCGGAGGCTGCCCGGTGAAAGAGGCGCTTCGCTGGACGGCGGCCAGGGCCCGCAGATCCATGCGCTGGACCAGCAACGAGGCGACCGCGGCGTATGCCGAGAAGAGAACGGCGGTCATCACGGCGGCCAGCAGGGCTGCGGTGGTGACAGCCAGGCGCACCGGGAAATGGCGGCGCCACCAGCGCGCCGGGCGCAGGCTCCAGGTGGGCTGGCGGCCCGGCTGTGGAGATGCGCCGCCGGGGCCCTGCGGATGCGCGAGGGTTCGAGCCGGGGAAGGAGGTTTCATGGAGCCACCGCCCGTTCACGCCCATCCAGTGCGGCCGGTCGGGCCGGCGACCCCGGCATCTCGAGGAAGTAGCCCACCTGCCTGCGGGTTCGGAGCTGGACTCGAGAGCCGGCCGCCTGCAACTTCTTTCGCAGGTTCTTGATGTGGGACCACAGCGCCTCTTCCGTCGCCTCACACGGCTCCGGCCACGCCACGTCCATCAAGGCGCGCCCCGACACCGGACGACCGCCGGCCCGGACCAGCGCATCCAGCAGGTCGAACTCCCGGGGGGTGAGGAGCACGGTCCGGGCCCCGCAGACAACGGCCACCTGCCGGCGGTCCAGCTCCAGGTCGCCGAAGGCCAGAGCCTTCCAACCGCCGCCGGCGCGACGGATCAGGGCCCGAAGCCGTGCCACCAGTTCCTCGAACGCAAAGGGTTTGACCAGGTAGTCGTCCGCACCCGCCTCCAGTCCTCCCACCCGCTCGTCCAGCCGGTCCAGCGCGGTCAGCATCAGCACCGGCACCGACTCCCCCCGCCGTCGCAGCCTCTGGAGCACCGCGTCTCCGCTCAAGGCGGGCAGGCGCCGGTCCAGCACCACGGCGTCGTAGTGGCGGTCCTCCAAAAACAGCAACGCCTCCTCGCCGTCTCGGGCCGCGTCCACGGCGAATCCAGCCGCCTCAAGCCCACGGCACACCGCGGCCCGGGTCGTCCCGTCGTCCTCAACCACCAGCACCCGCACCCTGCCCGCTGGCCCCCTCTCCCGTCAGGCCCGCGCCGCCGTTGCTCGGTCTGGCCTCGGTGCGACGGATGCGAGGCCGCAATCGGCGCTCGATGAGAGCTGCTCCGGCCAGGGCCAGGGCAAGGCCGGCCCCGAGCCGTACCGATAGCAAGTGCATGTCGCTTCCCGCCCCGGCCGTGTGGACGGCCGCAAGGCTCAGCACCAGCGGCGCCAGCGCGTGGATGCGAGCAAACCGAAGGACCCACCGGCTTCGGGCCCCATCGAAGCTTATCAGGATGAGGCCCCACCCGTATAGGGCGAGGGTGCCCAGGCCCGTCCACAGGGGCCGGTAAGGGGCGGCCCCGGGAACCCACAGGGCCTTCCAGCTGAAGGGAAGCCAGGGGTCATAGCGCAGCAGCCAGGCGTGCACCAGGGCTGCCACCCACCCGGAACCGGCAGCCGCTATATGGATGTACCGCATGAGCCGAAGCCACCTGCCGCGGCCGTTTGTCGGGCCTGACGGAGCTGCGGCCAGGCACCGGGTTGCATACCCGGCCGCAGCCGACACGGCTGAAAGCCACAGCGCGGTGAGCCCGGCGGCCCGCGAGATCACCCAGATGGACACCGGTACACCTCCACCCTCCCGTCGTCCAGCTGTACGAAGGCGGCCACTCTTGCCGGCCAGGCCGCCACCAACTCCGACGCTCCCTCAGGGCCGGCGATGGCCAGCGCCTTGGCGAGCACTTCGGCGCTTGCCGCCGACCCCGCCACTGCGGTCACCGCTCGCACCCCGCGGTTGGCCGGGCAAAGCGTGGAGGGGTCGATGAGGTGGTGCGCCGGCCCCAGAGGGCCGTTCCAGCGCCGCGCCGTGGCCGAGGTGGCCACGCCCCCTCGCCGAATGCACAGGGCGTCGGGCACGCCCGGCCCTCGCACCGCGGGGGCGATGCGCCACGGGGGCATGCCCGGTGGGGCCACCGCGGCGATGTCCCCGCCGGCGTCGACCAGGACGGCCTCGAAGGCGCCTTGCAGCCGCCTTGCGCTCAGGTCGGCCGCCACCCCCTTGGCGATCCCGCCCAGGTCGAGGCGCACCCCGCTTCGCAGGCGCACCGCCAGGATGACGGGATCGAGCTCGAAGGGCGGGTGGTGGCTGCGCTCCCGGCAGGGAAGCTCCCTGGCGGGCCCGGGAGCCGGTCTCTCCTCCGAACCAAAAGACCTCACCACCATCGCGTAATCCCGGTCGTAGCCCCAGCGTTCCAGGGCGTCCAGCACGGCCGGGTCAAAGCGCCCGCCGGTCCGGCGGTATCCCCGGGCGGCTGCCTGAAGCGTTTGAAACAAGAGGGGCGAGACCACGCACCAGCGGCCGGCCTGCTCATTGAGCTGACACAGCTCGCTTTGGGGGTTGAACCGGCTCAGCCGCCTTTCGGCCTCCACCCACCAGCGGGCCTCCCGCATCAGCGCCCGCCGCGCCCGGATGGCCGCCGCAGAGCGGGGGGCTCGGGCGAGGCTGCCCGGGGCCCTCCCGCCCCAAAGCGGCCGGCGCCCCACCAGGGTGACCACGGTTCCCATGGCCCGCAGGGTGAGTCGCGCCTCCAGCAGAGCGGCGCAGGGTTCGGGCAGCTCAGGAGGGCCGGCTGCGGGCATCGGGCGCACGACGAAGTGCACCCTGCCAGCTGCCCTGCACAGCCCTCGGGTCGCTTCGAAAACGCCGGCCTTCCCGCTCACGGTGTTCCCACTCCTCCTCCCAATCCCCGTCTTCCTCTTCGTCCTCCCAGAGGTACCAGGCCCCGGGCGGGCCTGGCGGGGTCGCCGCCCGGCTTTGCGGCGCCAGGCCGGGAGCTTGAGCGGGCGGTAGGGAGCGGGGCGCACCGGAGCTGGAGGGCGTCTCGGGCAGGCGCCCCCCGTGCAGGATGGCTGCCAGCGCCCAGGAGAAGACGCCGGCTCCGGCAACGGTGGCCAGCCACCGGAACCACCAGGGGACCCCGGAGCCGCCGGCCGGCCGCCGGGGAGAATCGTGCATCGCCATCGGTTCGGGCCACCTCCTCGCCAACGGGTTTCGGAGGTAGCCTAAACCACCAACCTGGAGTCAACCTGAAGGCGCACCCGGACGACGTCCCGATCCGCGGGCGCGCCCGAACGCCGCTCGGCTGCCCCCCTGCCGTTGCGGTTCGGCCCTCATCGGTCTTTCAATTCAGTCCGCCGTTGCTGTTCGCCGTCGAAACTGAAGAGCACCGGCTTCTCGTCCACCACGGTCTCCAGGTGGACCGGCCGACCCCACAGCCGGTAGACATAGGGAAGGGTCTTCTCCAGGTAGCGCAGATCCAGCTCCGTTCCCTCGTAGACGTGTTGCAGCAGGAGCTCGCCGGCTCCCCGGTAGTCGCCGTCGGCCACCACGATGTACGGGATGCCACCGTGGGTCAGGCGGGCGACCAGGGTGTCGCGGACCTGCTTCCAGTCGGTGCTCTCCACCCGCCAGTCGTCCCCATGGCGGGTGAAGACAAAGAGGTTCAGCTCCTCCACCAGTTCCTCGGTGAGGTAATTGGAAAGAAAGGAGACATCCGTCTCCAGTTCTCGCACCTCAAACATCTTCGCCCGGCCCTGACCCGGTGTGCGGCCGAATCGCTCCTGCTCCTCCCGGGTGGGCTCGTTCCAGCGCTTCTCGATGCTCTCCCATATCTTGAGCCCCAGGAGGTAGGGGTTGAGGTGCAGCCGGTGGGGCTGGATGACACCGGCGTGCATCCGGGCGAACTCCAGGGCCTCCTGCTCGGGCATCTCCTCGTCCCGGATCAGGCGCAGGTGCCAGTAGGTCGCCCAGCCTTCGTTCATCACCTTCGTCTCGAGCTGGGGCCAGAAGTACAGCATCTCTTCCCTCACCATGGCCAGCACGTCTCGCTGCCAGGGCTCCAGGTAGTCGGAGTGCTCCATCAAAAACAGGAGGAGATCCTTCTCAGGATGCTCCGGAAGCCCCCGGGCCCGGCGGCGGCGGTGGCGTGACTGCCCCTCCGGGCCGCCTCGTTCCCGCTCGGGGACAAAGCCCACCCGCCGCGGCCGGTTCGTGGAGGCGCTTGCGGGCTCGCTCTCCCTGGGTTTGAGCCGCTCGTCCAGCGCCCAAAGGTCGTCGTAAGGGGTTCGGGGCCGGGACGGCTCCGGGGAGGGTGGGGTGGTGGAAGACTCGTCCGTCTGGCGAGAGCGAGGGCCCACGGGGTGAGGGTCCACCTGCTCGGCCAGGGACAGGGCCGCGTCCAGGACCTGCTCCACCTCTTCCCTTCCATACTGGAACTCGTAGCGGGCGATGCGCTCGGCGTGAGCGGCCATGGTCTCCACGGTGTGGTGGGGGGCGGTGGTGCGAAAGCGGTAGTTGTTCTTGAAGAAGTCGCTGTGGGCCAGCACGTGGGCGACCACCAGCTTGTTTTGAACCAGGGAGTTGCCATCCAGGAGGAAGGCGTAACACGGGTTGGAGTTGATTACCAGTTCATAGATGCGGCTGAGGTTGTAATCGTACTCGGTCTTCATCCGGTGGTAGGCCTTGCCAAAGCTCCAGTGGGAGAACCGGGTCGGCATGCCGTAGGCGCCGAAGGCGTACAGCACGTCGGCCGGCACCACCTCGAACCGCATGTCATAAAAGTCCAGGCCTTCGCGCCGGGCCCGCTCCATGATGCGCTCGGTCCAGCGCTCCAGCTCTTTCAGCTCCCGGTCATCCATGGCCCGACCTCCTAAGTTGGGCGGGTCGGATCCCCGTGCCTTACGCCGAAAGCCCGGCTGAGGCGGCCCGTGCCGCCGGCGCCGGGCGGAAGAACGCCCGCAGGGCCGGGTAGACCTCGCTTTTGTCCCGGATGGTGACCCGGGTGAAGCGGGGGTGGTCCACCTTCTGGTAGACGGACATCAGGGTGCTGTCGCTGTAGTAGCGAGCGTTGACGATCTCGCCGTAGCCGACGGCGCTGCACCGCTCCAGCAGCTCCGCCAGAAGGCGCACGCAGCGGGCGTTGTCGGACGGGAAGTTGTCCCCGTCCGAGAAGTGGAAGGCGTAGATGTTGAAGTCATCCGGCGGATAGCGCTGATCGATGATGGAGAGGGCGAGTTCGTAGGCGGACGAGCACTTGGTGCCCCCGGACTCGCCCTTGGTGAAGAACTCCTGCTCGCTCACCTCTCGGGCCCGGGTGTCGTGGGCGATGAAGACGATCTGCACGTCGCGGTAGCGGGTGCGCAAGAACCGCACCATCCAGAAGTAGAAGCTGCGGGCGATGTACTTCTCGAAGGCGCCCATGGACCCCGAGGTGTCCATCATGGCGATGACGACCGCCGTGGCCCGGAAGTCGCGAGCCTCTTCCCAGGTCTTGAAGCGCAGGTCCTCGGGCGCAATGGGGTAAAAGTCGGGCTGGCCGGCCATGGCGTTGCGTCGGTAAGCCTCGAGCAGCGTGCGGCGCTTGTCCAGATTGGCCATGGCCCCGTGGCGTCGGACGTCGTTGAACTCATAGCCGGAGGAGACCAGCTCCGGGCGTCGCTTCTCTTCCAGGTTGGGCAGGCCCAGGTCCTCGAAGATCAGCTCGGCCAGCTCGTCGATGGTGATCTCGGCCTCGTAATAGTCCACCCCCGGCTCCTCCCCGGCCCCCTTGCCCCCGCCCGGCCCCCGCCCGGGAACGGCGCGGCCGACCACGTCTCCCGGACGGACGTCGCCGTCCCCCTGGCCCACGTGGCGCTGCTTGCCGGGGTCAAAGCGGAACTTGTACTCCTCCAGCGAACGGATGGGCACCTTCACGGTCTTCTTGCCGTCCGACAGGATGATGCTCTCTTCGGCCACCAGGTCGGCAAGGTTGCGGCGGATGGCCTCTTTCACCTTCTGCCGGTGGCGTTCCTGATCCAGCTGCCCCTTACGGTGCAGCGACCAGTCCTCTCGGTTGATGATGAACGAGGGGCTGCTCATGGCCCATTCCCCCTACGCCGTCCCTGCCCATCGGTTGAGGCGCCCGGTCATCGGTTGAGGAGGCTTCCCGCATAGCGCACCAGTTCGTTGGAGCAGACCTCGCAGTAGCCGTGCTCCTCGATGAGCCGGCGGATCACCTCGTTGAGCTTCTTGAGCTGTTCGGGGTCCGGGGTCTTGGTGCTGGTTGTCACCCGCACCACGTCCTTCATGTCCGCGAAGAGCTTCTTCTCGATGGCCTCCCGCAACCTCTCGTGGGAGCGGTAGTCGAAGGTCTTCCCGCGCCGGGCGTACGCCGAGATCCGGATCAGGATCTCCTCCCGAAACGCCTTCTTGGCGCTTTCGGAGACCCCGATTTGCTCCTCGATGGAACGCATGAGCTTCTCGTCAGGCTCCACCTCTTCCCCGGTGATGGGATCCTTGAGCTTCTGCCAGTTGCAGTACGCCTCCACGTTATCCAGGTAATTGTTGAACAGGGTGCGCGCGGCCTCCTCGTAGGAGTAGACGAAGGCCTTCTGAACCTCCTTCTTGGCGGTCTCGTCGTACTCCCGCCGCACCACGGCGATGAAGTTGAGCAGCCGTTCCTTGGTCTCCTCGGTGATGGACGGGTGAGAGTCCAGCCCCTCCTTCAGCGCCCGCAGCACGTCCAGCGGGCCGATGCAGCGGGCTCCCTTGGTCACCAGCGCGCTGGAGATCCGGTTGATGACGTAGCGGGGATCGATGCCGCTCATTCCCTCGGTGGGGTGCTCGGCCCTCAGCTCGTCCACATCCTTGGGCTTGAAGCCCTCCACGTCCTCGCCGTCGTAGAGCTTCATCTTCTTGACCAGGTCCATGCCCTGCTTCTTGGACTCCTTCAAACGAGAGAGCACGGAGAACATGGCGGCCACCCGCAGGGCATGGGGGGCGATGTGGACCTCCCGGATGACGTCGCTTTGTCGGATGAGCTTCTCGTAGATGCGAACCTCGTCGGAGACCCGGAGGTTGTAAGGGATGGGCATGACGATGATGCGGGAGTGGAGGGCTTCGTTGCGCTTGTTGGCGATGAAGGCCCGGTACTCCTCCTCGTTGGTGTGCGCCACGATCACCTCGTCGGCGGAGATGAGGGCAAAACGGCCTGCTTTGAAGTTGCCCTCCTGGGAGAGGCTCAGCAGGTGCCAGAGGAACTTCTGGTCCACCTTGAGCATTTCCTGGAATTCCATGAGCCCGCGGTTGGCGACGTTGAGCTCCCCGTCGAACCGGTACGCGCGAGGGTCCGATTCGGAGCCATAGCGCGCGATGGTGGAGAAGTCGATGCTGCCGGTCAGCTCCGCGATGTCCTGGCTTTTGGGATCGGAGGGGCTGAAGGTGCCGATGCCCAGCCTCTTCTCCTCCGAGAAGACCACCCGGCAGACCCTGACGTCCTCGATGCGCCCTCCGTACTCCTCTTCCACCATCACCTGGCAGCGGGGACAGAGGCTCCCCTCGATCTGGACGCCCAGTTCGCGCTCGACGTCGGGCCGAAGGGGAGCCGGCACCAGATGCAGGGGCTCCTCGTGCATGGGGCACCCCCGGATGGCGTAAACCGCCCCCTCCTCCGTGCGGGTGTACGCCTCGAGGCCCCGTTTCAGCAGGTTCACGATGGTGGACTTGCCACCGCTCACCGGACCCATCAGCAGGAGGATCCGCTTGCGCACGTCCAGCCGGCGCGCGGAGGCATGGAAGTACTCCTCCACCAGGCGCTCCAGCGCCCGGTCCAGCCCGAACAGTTCCCGCTCGAAGAAGCGGTACCGCTTGACGCCGTCCACCTCTTCCACGCCGTGGGAGATGATCATGTTGTAAACCCGGGCGTGCGCGTGCTGCGCGATGCGAGGGTTGCGGCGTACAAGCTCCAGGTACTCCGCGAAAGTGCCCTCCCACTGGAGGGCCCTTTCCTGTTCCCGGAATTCTTCCAGTTTTCTCAAAATGTTCATCTTGCCTGACCTCCTAAACGGGGGTCGGAAATCTCCCCAACGGGTACAGGCCGGCCTTCCCGGTGCGACGGGTCGAACCGGCCAAACATACGCCAGGACCTCGGAGAGGCGCGAACAGGGGGCGAGAAGGGAAGAACCAAGGAGACGTTGCCTTGTAAGGTGCGAGGCGGGCGGTCAGGGCCGCTTCCAGGCGCACTCGCCCTTGGCAGGGCCGCTACACTTATATGATACGGTAAAAGGTCCATTCTGCGTAAGGCCCTTTTTCCCTTCTGTGTGCCCCAGGATTCGGCACGTTCATTGCCGGGTGGGGGGCCCCCCTCTATAATTGGGACGGGGCCGGGCCCGATCCCGTGGGGCCGCCCGGGTCACCGGGGCGGCTCGTGCCGGACGGGGCGGAGCCGGCGGATGGGGGGTGGGCCCGCCGGTTGCGACAGGCGAGAAAGCTCGGCCGGGGAGCGGCCGTGCTGGGGCTGCTGGCCTGGCTGGGTGGTTTTGGCCCCGCGGTTTTGGCAGGGGTTGCCGATCCGCCGGTGGACCCGCAGGCGGGCGGATTTCACGCTCGCATGGAGCACCTCGTGATCCGGCCCTCCGGACCCGGAGGCTCGGGCGGGTTTGAGGTGCTGGACGTGGTGCGCCTGGAGCGGGTCGGCCCGGCGGCGGGGCCGATACGTTTCACCCTTCCCCTGGTGGCAGGCTACGAGGGGCTGCGGGTGCTGGAGGGGCTGGTTGCGGAAAGCCAGACCGCAGGCCCTGACTTCCTGTCGGGCGAGCTTGCCGGCCAGGGCGGCGATTCGGTTACCGTGGCCGTGGCCTACCGGGTGGGGCGGCGGGAGCGGGGCGAGCCGTGGTTGCTGCTTCGCCCGTATCCGGTAGAGGTGCTCATCCTGATGGTGCACCCGGACCTGAGCGTGGGGGTGACCGGGGCCGAGGCCACCGGTGAGTTGGAGCTGGACGGCACCCCTTATCAGACCTACGTGCGGGAGGGCCTGGGGCCGGGGGCCGCGGTGGCCCTGACGGTGGGGCTGCGGGGGACGCGCACGGGCCCGGGCGAGGTGCGGGTCGCCGTGCTGGCGGGCACGGCGGCGGCCGCGGGCATCGCCGGCGCGCTGGCGGCGTTGGCGGTATGGCGAAGACGGGGCCGGCCGGAGCAGGTGCGGCCGGCCGTATCGAGCCGCATACGAGACCGCCTGGCCGACGAGGTGCTGGCCCTGGACGCTGAGTTTGCCGCAGGATATCTGGAAGAGGCACGCTACCGGCAGCGTCGCCAGGAAGCTCTGGCTCGCCTGGCCCGCTGGATCGAGGCGACGGAGGGGCCGGCGGCGCCCGGGGTCGCGGGGGCCGACGGGGGCCGGCCCGGCGGAGCCGCCACGTGATTGAGGTTTTCGGGGCCGTCAAGGCGTTGGGAGGGCGCCCCGTCCTCACAGGGGTTGACCTGACGGTGAGGGCGGGCAGCGCGGTGGCCCTCTTCGGACCCAACGGGGCCGGCAAGAGCACCCTGTTGCGGGTGCTGGCAGGGTTGACGCGCCTGGATGCGGGCGAGGCGCGGGTGATGGGCTATCGGCCCCATACGGCGCCGGCCTGGGTGCGCCGGCGGGTGGGCTGGCTTGCCCATCGGCCGTTTCTTTACGACAGCCTCAGCGGCGAGGAAAACCTGCGCTTTTGGGCCCGGGTGTACGGCTTAAAGGAGGCCACCGGGCGGGTTCGGCAGCTTCTGGCACGCATGGGGCTTTTGCTGTTTGCCGCGGACCCCGTCCGCACCTACTCGCGCGGGATGGTTCAGCGTCTGGCCATCGCCCGGGTGCTGCTGCACGACCCCGAGGTTCTCCTGTTGGATGAGCCGTTTACGGGTCTGGACTCCGGCGGGGTACGGCTGGTGGGTGAGATGCTGGCCGAGCTGAAATCTCGGGGCCGCACCATGCTCATCGTGTCTCACCGCCCCGACGAGGTGCTTCACCTCGCGGACCGCTTCGCGGTGCTGGCCCGGGGTCGTGTGCGGGCCGAGTTGGCGGGTCCGGGGTCGGACGGCGCCGACACGGGGGCCGTCCTGGCGCGCATCGAGGAGGTGCTTCACGCCGCCGGCGGTCTGGCAGCCGGCGGGGTGCGGGACGGGGGGCGGCGGGGATGAGTTTTTGGGCCGCCGCGTATGCCATCTTGTGGAAAGACCTTCGGGCTGAGCTTCGGACCCGGGAGATGGCGGGCATTTCCCTGGTTTTTGCCCTGCTGGCCATCCTCACCTTCAGCTTCGCCTTCGATCCCACCCGGCTGGACGCCCGGGCCATGCTGCCGGGGGTTTTGTGGGTGACGGTCTTCTTCTCGGGCATCCTCGGCCTGGGGCGGTCCATGGCTTCGGAGCGGGCGGGCGAGACCTTCTCGGGGCTTCTGGCGTCCCCCGTGGAGGCCGAGGCGGTCTTTGCCGGCAAGCTGGTGGCCAACCTGGCGTTTGCGGCAGCCGTGGAGGCCGTCTGTCTGCCGGTGTTGTTCGCGTTGTTCCGGGTCACGCCGGGGCCCGGAACGGGGTGGCTGGTGGGGGTTGTGGCGTTGGGCACCCTGGGGTTCGTGGCGGTCGGAACCCTGGTGGCAGCCATGGCCGCCAGTACCCGGGCCAGCGAGCTTTTGCTACCCCTCTTGTTGCTCCCGGTGGCCGTCCCGGCGGCCATCGCTTCCGTGGAGGCCACCGGATCCGTGCTGGCGGGGGTGCCGGCGGCCGAGTGGGCCGTGTGGCTCAAGCTCCTTGCGGCCTACGACGTGCTGATGCTGGCGCTGCCGCCGCTTTTGTTCCGGTACCTCCTGGAAGGTTGAGTGCCGGGCCGTACGGGGCTCAAGGCGAGGCAGGGCCGAAAGAGACGGCGGCCCGAAGCCGGCGGGACGGGAGACTCACCGGGCCCGGCGAGGGGGGATGGCATTTGGCGGAGCCGCACGTGGAGGTAGCCCCTTCCGGCACCGCTGCGGCAGGGCGGTGGTGGTGGGGGCCGGGGGTTCTGGGAGGCGTGGCCTGCGCCTTGATGGCCGTCGCGCTCTACCTGGTGTTCCTCTGGGTGCCCAACGAACGGACCATGGGCTGGCCGTCGCGCATCTTCTACTTCCACGTAGCCTCGGCCTGGAACGCCTTTTTGGCGTTTTTCGTGGTCTTTGTGGCCAGCGTCGCCTACCTGTGGAGGCGGCGGCCCGAGCTGGACACGGTGGCGGCCGCCTCTGCCGAGGTGGGGGTTTTGTTCACCACCATCGTGCTCACCACGGGCCCCCTGTGGGCTCGGCCCGTGTGGGGCGTCTGGTGGACCTGGGATCCCCGGCTCACCACCACCCTGGTGCTGTGGTTTTTGTACCTGGGGTATCTGGTGCTTCGCCAGGCCGTGGAAGACGACGAGCGGCGGGCCCGGTTCTCGGCCGTGTACGGGATCGTGGCGTTTGTGGACGTGCCGGTGGTCTTTGAGTCCGTGCGCTGGTGGCGTACCATCCACCCGCAGGTGCTGGCGCCGGGCGATATCCGCATCGCTCCGGAGATGCTGCTGACCCTCCTGGTGAGCGTGGCCGCCTTCACCGCCCTCTATGCGTACCTGCTCCGGTTGAGCGTGGGGGTGAGCCGCCTTCAACGGGAGCTGGAGCGGGTGAAGGCGAGACTGCGCGGAGCTTGAGCGGTGGCGGAAGAGCCGAGCGATGCGACAACCCCGAAGGGACGGGCCGGCGGCAAGCCCTGCGGCCGGCCAGGCAAAGGGGGATCCGACGGTGGGATACTTCCTGGCGGCTTACGCGATCACCTGGGCGCTGGTTTTCGGGCTGACGTTCACCCTCAGTCGGCGCCAGGCCCGGCTGGAGCGGGAGGTAGCCCTGCTCCGGGAACTGCTGAACCAGCTTCCCGAGCGCTGAGCCGGGGGCTTTCGGGCAGGACGGCGCCGGCCCTCAGCCTGCGGCGGGCGCGGGCGTGACACCCGAGGCAGGCCGCACGGGCGGTGCGGGTGGCGCCGGGGGGCCTGCCGGGTGCTCGCCCGACCACAGCTCTCCCACCAGCGGCTCGTCGCCCTCGTAGTCGGCTTGGAGAAAGCCGGTGTACGCCCGGATGCCCAGGCGCTGGTCGTACTCACTCCAGCCGTCCGGCGAGCCTGCCCCCTGATCGGCCCGCTCGTACAGGCGCCGGACCTGGTTGAGCTTGGCGCTGGCGTCGTCGGCCAGGTGAACGATCCAGGCGTTCATGGTGCGGGGCAAGACGACCGCGCCCCGCTCCGGGGTACCGTGGTGGCTGAGGATGCAGTGCACCAGCTCCTCCAGGAGGTCGGGCGGAAAGCCGGCGATGTGGGCCGCCTGCTGCTCCAGCCACCGGGCACCCATGTAGACGTGGCCGTGCAGTTCGCCCTCCCGAGTATGGACGAAGCCGTGGCCCTGGCGGCTGAACTCCTGCAGCTTGCCGATGTCGTGGAACACGATGGCGGTGGTGACCATGTCGGGGTCCGCGTACTCGGGGTGAAGCTGGCATAAGACCCGGCCCAGGGCCGCCATCTCGATGACGTGCTCGAGAAGCCCGCCGATGTAAGCGTGATGGACCTCCTTGGCCGCCGAACTCTGGGCGAAGGCCTGGCGCACCGCCCCCTGCCGTCCCACTGTGATCTCCAATAGCCTGCGAAGCCAGGGGTTTTGCACCGAGGCGACCAGCTCGTCCAGCCGGGCCAGGAGATCGCCGGGCGGAAAACGGGAGGAGGCCACGAAATCGGTCGGGTCCACCCGGTCCTCGGGGCGGGCTCGCCGCAGCTGCTTCACCTTGAGCTGCAGCCGGCCCCGGAACTCCTCCACCTCGCCCATCACCTTGACGACATCCCCATCTTCGAAGGCGGCGTACAGCTGGTCGGGGTTCTCCCATGCGACGGCACTCACCCACCCCGTGCGGTCCCCCAGCCGCAGCCGCAGGTACCGGCGGTTGTCGGTCGTCAGCGAGATGGATTTGTCCTGGGCCGCGAACAGATCCACCAGCGCCTGGCCCTTTTTGAGCGTGGCGACCCAGTACTGCTTGCTCAACGCGGCCGCCTCCCCGTGACCGAGCCTACGGCGAAGCGCCCGGCATGTCAACGCCAGGAACCTCGCCTGGCTGTCACGAAATGAGCGGGCGCAACGGGCAATCGGGGCTACGACCTTTGGGTTCGTTCACAGGAGGCGGCGAGATGGCGCCCGTTCCGCTGCACCGCACGTCGTCAGGGGCGGTTCTGCTGGGCGTTTGCGCAGGGATCGCCCGCTACTTCGACGTGGATCCTGTGCTGGTGCGGCTCCTGTTTTTGCTGCTGGCGTTTTACTCGGGGCTCGGGATCGTGGCGTACCTGGTGCTGGCCCTGCTCATGCCTTCGGAGCGGGCCGTTGGCCTGCCGGGACCGCAGGTGGTTCGGGAGAACCTGAGAGAGCTGGGGGAGGCGGCATACCGGGCCGGCTGGGAGGCAGGGGAAGCCTTGAGGGAGCGACGGCTGCTCCAGCGCCGTCGTCAGGGAGCCGGGCTGTTGCTGGTGGCCGTGGGAGGCCTCCTGTTAGTCGTGAACCTGGGGTTGCTGGCGTGGGCGCAGTGGAGCCGTCTTTGGCCGGCGGTGCTGGTGCTGGCCGGCGCGGTTTTGCTCCTCGGCGGCCGCCGGGATGAGGAAGGGAGACGGAGGCGTTGAAGGCAGACCCACTGGGGGCGGCGGATGGGGTAGAAGCGCTGGACGAAACCTTGCTGATGGGGCCGGGTCCTTCACCGGTGCACCCGTCGGTGCTGCGGGCCCTTTGCGCCCCAACTGTGGGCCATCTCGATCCGCGGTTTTTGCGGGTCATGGACGAGGTGGCCGGATGGCTCGCTCAGGTGTTCGGGGCCGGCGAGGGGCGGGCGCTGGTCATCTCGGGAACGGGGACGGCCGGAATGGAGGCGTCGGTGCTCAACCTGGTGGAGCCCGGCGATCGGGTGGTGGCGGTGGTGGCCGGGTTTTTCGGCGAGCGCCTCGCCGAAATGTGCCGCCGGGCCGGCGCCGAGGTTCAGGTGGTGAGGGTGGAGTGGGGGCGGGCGTGTGAGCCGGCTCAGCTGGAGCGGGCCATGGGCGAAGGGGGGCCCGTGAAGCTGGTGGCGGTGGTTCACGCGGAGACCTCCACCGGGGTTCTGCAGCCCTTGCGGCCCCTGGCGGAACTGGCCCGGCGCCACGGAGCCCTCCTGCTGGTGGACGCGGTCACCTCCCTGGGCGGTGTGCCCGTGGAGGTGGAGGCCGTGGGCATCGATGCCTGCTACTCCTGCAGCCAGAAGTGCCTCGGCTGCCCGCCCGGGCTCGCACCCCTGTTCCTGAGCTCCCGGGCGGCCTTGGCCATGGAGAGGCGGCGCACGCCCAGGCCCACATGGTATTTCGACCTGGATCTGCTGGCTCGCTACTGGGGACCTGAGCGCCGGTACCATCACACGGCGCCCATCAACATGATGTACGCGCTGCACCGGGCATTGCGGCGGGCCCTGGACGAGGGGCTGGCCGAGCGCTACCGGCGCCACCGTCTGACGGCCCGGGCCCTTTGGGCGGGGCTGGAGGCGCTGGGGCTGCGGCTGGTGGTGGACGAGGTCTCCCTGCGGGCTCCCACCCTGACCACCGTCTGGGTGCCCGACGGCGTGGATGAGGCGGCGGTAAGGCGCCGGCTGCTGGAGGAATACGCCATAGAGATCGGCGGCGGCCTGGGGGACTGGCGCGGGCGGGTCTGGCGGATCGGCACCATGGGCGAGTCGGCCCGGGTGCGCTGGGTGGCGGCCCTGCTGGGAGCGCTGGCCCAGATCCTCTCGGAGCAAGGCTGGCGAGCCGATGGGGGCCAGGCGGTGTCGGCGGCGCTGGCCGCTGCCGGGTCGGCGTAGGCTCGTGCCCCGGGGCATCGGGGCGGAGCGGGCCGGCTTGACGGGTCGAACCCGGCAGGCCTACAATGAGGGCGCTGTGGCGCGCTCGTAGCTCAGCGGATAGAGCGTCGGCCTGCGGAGCCGAAGGCCGGGAGTTCAATTCTCCCCGAGCGCACCATTTTTTGTGTCCGGGAGCCCGCCCCCCGCCCGGCGGGTTTGCGTTGGAGCCAGGGTTACCGGCCCGGGTCGTCCCCCGGTCGGCTTGTGCGGGAGGGGTCACGCCATCGGTGCGCCGCCTGGCGAACAAAAGCCGGTTTTCGCCGCCGTGGATCCGCAGCTTTTGGAGCAGGCGGGGATCCGGTTCGAGCCGTTCGGCGAGCAAGACGAGATCGTCATCCGCCGGCAGATGGGTCACCGCCCGCGCCTGGCCATCGGTGTGGCCCGCCGCTGCCGGTACGGGTATCCGCAGGTGGAGCTGTTTGCCCCCCTTTTGGCCGACGAGCGGCGGATTTCTCCCAACTCCACCCTGCTCTGGCTGAGCTGCCCGCTTCTCGTGCGGGCGGTGGACCGCCTGGAGAAGGAGGGGGAACTGGAGCGCTTCGAGCACCTGGCGGCAGTGGACGGGGAGCTTCGCCAGGCCCTGGAGCAGGCGCACCAGGCCACCGCCCGGATCCGCCGGCTCCTGCTTCCCGAGCCGTGGCAGCAAAAGCTGGCCCTGGAGCGGCCGCGGGAGCACTGGGTCATCACGGCCACCGGCATTGCCGGTATCACCCGCCCCGACCACATCAAGTGCCTGCATGCGCACCTGGCCGACCATCTGGCCCGAGGCGCCAATCCCGTCGGCAGCGAGGTGGCCCGCCATCTGGAGCAGCTGGGAACCCCTGTTGCGGGCAGCGACACCTGCTGGCGGTTTTGTACGCCTGAGGGAGCCTCCCAACGCTGGGAGAACCATGATCCAGGTTCCCCGGTGAAAAGGGATCTCTGACGAAAGGTCGAATCGTGTCGCTGGCGCAGGGGGCGCGGGGGGTAGCCCCATATCCCGGGTGGGTGAAGTCTCGGTGCCAGTGGGATGGCCGTGGCCCGCCGTGCTCGCGGCGTTGGCGATAACGGCCGGCTATGCGTGGGTATCCTACCGCGTGTACCAGGCGCGAAGGTTCCGCCGGTTTTTGACCCGCCGGGATCGCCAGCAGCTTCGCTTCTGGCAAACCGCATTTCTTGTGGCCACGGCCGCGCTGGCGGCCGCCTTGGTGGCCACGGCCCTGGCGGCGGCCCTGCTCACCTGACCTCCCTCTATGCGTTCCGGGTGAGATGCGCCCGTTGACGCCGACGCCCCGGGGGAGGCCGGGTAGGAGGGCCCGGCTCCGGCCCTGGGTGAGGAGGGCGAACGATGGCCCGAGATCCGGTCTGCGGCATGGACGTGGACGAGGCCAAGGCGCCGGCCCGAGCGGTCTATCAGGGGCGCACCTATTACTTCTGCAGCGCCCGCTGCAAAGGGGAGTTTGACCGCAACCCCCGGCGCTACGTGGAAGGCGAGGCTGGCGGGGAACCGGGGGCTTCTCACCGCCACGGCGGCGACTGACCCGACTGGCGGGGTCAGGGGACTCGGCCCTCAGCGGCCAAACACCCACGCCCAAAGGCGGGACGGGCGCACCAGGGCCACGTAGAGTGCGGACAGGACGGCCAGACCCGCGGCCAGCCCCACCAGATCGGCGGCAAGGCCGGGAAGGCGCCGGGCGACTGCCGTCGAGGTGATGCCGAGCGCGGCCAGCCGGCCGATGGCGGCACCACAGGCCGCGCCAACCAGGGGCAACCCCAGTTGGGAGGGGCGCAGGGCCGTGCCCAGGTGGCGCAGCGCATCCACCTGAACGACGGCCCAGGCAGTCAGGTAACCTGCCACGGAGGCCAGGGCAGCGGCTCGGACGCCGTAGGCGGGATGGGCGGCCAGCCACCAGACGATGGCGCTGTCCACCGCCAGCCCGGCCAGGTGCGCGTGGACGGGCACGTGGGGCCGGCCCAAGCCCCGCAGCACGCCCACCAGGGTCTGGCCCAGGTAGATGAAGGGGGCGGCCGCCGAAGCGATGGCCAGCAGGGGCGCGGCCTCCGCCTCTCCGTACAAAAGCCGCGTCAAGACATCGCTGAACGCGGCCAGCGCGGCGGTGCAGGGGAACGCGAACAAGACCGTGGCCGCGATGGCCTTGTCGCTGTAAACCCGAGCCAGGTCGGGGCGCCCCCGGGCCATGGCACGGGAGATGGAGGGCACCAGCGTGGTCATCAAGGCGAGGCTGAGCATGTTGGGCATCATGACCACAGGCAAGGCCACACCCCGCAGCAGTCCCACCTGGGCGGCGGCGGCCGACGGGGAAAGGCCGGCGGCTTGCAGGCGGTTGGGCAGCAGCAGCGCGTTGAGGCTTCCTCCCACCGACGCGGCGATCCGTCCGCTGGCCACCGGCAGCGCCAGGGCCAGGATCTCTCCGGGGGTCCATCCCGGCATCCGCCCGCCAGGCCTGCGGCCGCGCCGCGGTTCCGATGGGCCGGGCCGGCGGTCCCCCACGGCGGGGGGCTGGCGGGGCGGGGCCGAGCGGGCCAACGTCAGCCAGTAGCCCCACAGAGCGTTGAGGGCCAGTGCGCTCAGGATGAGCCCGGCCGCCTCGCCCAGCACCGATGCGAAGCCAAGCCCTGCAGCGATGGTGGGAGGCGGGGCCCGGTCGCGGCCCAGATGCCAGACCAGGTAGACGGCGGTCCCGGCCAGCACGGCCTGCTCCAGCACCAGCGAGGCGGCCGGAACGGCCATGCGGCGCACCGCCTCAAACAGCGCCCGGCAGCCGGACGCCAGCGCGGCCACGCCCAACGAGGGCACCAGCACCTGGAAGACAGGCAGCGCCCTGGGTTCAGCGCCCAGCTGACCGACCAGCCAGGGCGCAGCCAGCCAAGCGGCCACCGTGACCAGGCCCGCGTTGAGGGCCAGCAGGAGAAGCCCCTGGCGGGCCAGGCGCAGGACGGCCCGGGCGTCCTGGGGGGAGGGGTGGCGGCGCGCTACGGGCTCCTGGGCCGGGGCGATGCGCTCCGCGATGAGCTTGGCCATGGCGTAAGGGATACCCGATGTGGCCAGGGTGAAGGCCGTGGAGTAAACCGGCCAGACCAGGCGGAACAGCCCGACCGCCTCGGGCCCGGCCAGACGCATCACCGCCGCCGAGTAGGCGAACCCGATGGCGCGACTGAGCAGGCTGGCTCCGGAGAGCTGGGCCGCGCCCCAGCCAAACCGCCCCGGACGCAGGGCGGGAATCCGATGCCCCACCCTGGTACCCACCGCATCACGAAGAAGGCGCACGGAGGGATGTGTATGCGGGCCTGTCCCCGGGACTTGCCCCGCACAGGGGCGCCATGGACGGCCGGGCGAACCGTTGAAGCGCCAACTGCCGGGTGGTAGGCTTCGGTCAGGACAGCCTGCATCATGGACCTGCTGGTGCTGAGCAACGGACACGGGGAGGACGCCATCGCAGCCCGGCTGGTGGAGCGGCTGGTGGCGCGGCGACCGGGGCTGCAGGTGGGGGCGTTGCCCCTGGTCGGCCCCGGGCATGCCTACGAGCGGGCGGGGATCCCGCTGGTCTTCCGGTCGCGGCCCATGCCTTCGGGGGGCTTCGGGTGGCAAAGTCCCAGACTGTTCCTGCAGGACCTGGCTGCCGGCTTTCTGTCGCTGACAGCCGCGCAGCTGGATGTCTTGAGGCGGCTGCGGGACCGGGTGCGGGCGCTTTTGGTGGTGGGGGACATCTACCCCCTTCTCCTGTCCGCCGCTTACCGGGTGCCCAAGGTGTTTGTGGCGACGGCACGCTCGGACTATATATCCCCCCACCTGGCGTTCGAGCGGCGTGTGTTGGCCCGCTCCTGCGAGGTGGTCTTTACCCGAGACGCTCCCACGGCGGCCAGCCTCTGCCGGGCCGGTGTGCGGGCTGTGCACCTGGGCAACGTCATGATGGATCTCGTACAGCCCCGTGGGCTCTCCCTGGGCCTGGCGCCCGACCGGCCGGTCTTGGGGTTGCTTCCGGGCAGTCGGCAGGACTTCGCCGACAACCTGGTGGCTCTCGCCGATCTGGCTCGGGAGGTGGTGGCGCAGCGCCCCCAGGTACAGGTGGTGGCCGCGGTGGCTTCGGGCATCGGCAAGTTGCCGCTGCCGCCCGGCTCCCCGTGGAGGGTCGTGGATCCCGACCCGAGGGAGCGGGCCCAGGGGCTGCAGGCGGTGATGGAAATGGAGGGCGGGCTTCGGATCGGCGTGACGGAAGAGGGGTTCGCCGACCTGTTGCGCTCCGCCACGGTGATCCTGGGGCTGTCGGGCACGGCCAACGAGCAGGCGGCCGGGATGGGGGTGCCCGTGGTCGCCTTTGCCCGGCCCGGGGTGCAGTACACCCGCCGCTTTGCGCTGCGCCAGAAGCGGCTTCTGGCAGAGGCGTTGGTGCTGGCGCAAGACCCACGGGATGCGGCCGTGTGGGTGGTCCGGTTGCTGGACGACCCCGAGGAGCGTCGGCGCCGGGGCCAGGCGGGCCGGGAGCGCATGGGAGGGCCGGGCGCCACCGAACGGATCGTGGCCTGGATGGAGCGAGTCCTGGGCTGGTGTCCGGGATGTCCTCCTGTGGGGGAGCTTTCCGCACCGGCCCGCCCGCAGGGGTAGACGGGCGCGTCACTGCGGGGGCCGCAGGGGCAGTGGACGGATGGCCCGGGCCACCAGGCTTGCCCCCTCCCCCCGCCGCTGGACGATCCCCCGCACGATCAGCGCCGGACGTGTGAAGATGTGCTGGCCCTCCTGCTGGTAGAGATCCTCGAAGACGGTGACGTCCGCCAGTCCGGTCTCATCTTCCAGGGTGAAAAAGACCACGGTTCGGCCGCTGCGGGTCGGCGGGCGGTGAGGCCGTACGACCAGGCCCGCCACCTCCACCTCCTGCCCCTCGGGAAGGGCATCCAGCTCGGCGGCTGTCCGCACACCCAGGCGGTGGAGCCGGGGCCGCAGGAAGACAAGGAAGTGTTTGTCCGGAGAAAAGCCCATGGCGTAAAACTCCAGAACCAGTTTCTCAAAATCGCTGAAGTCGTCCATGAACCCCTCCGGGTCGCCCGGTACCCCTCCTTCGCCCGGTCCTCTGCCCCCGTAAACCCCCGGCGGCGCCGGGGCCACAGGCAATCCCCCCATGGCTTCGCCGGGTAACCGGGCGTTGCGCAGCAGGAGAGGCAGGTTCCACAAAAGGGCCCGTCGGTTGGGATGCAGGCTGTCGAAGGCGCCCGCCAGGATCAGCGCCTCCAGGCCATCCCGGGCAATGGTCAGCCGCCGGCAGAAGTCGAACAGGGAGTGAAACGGCCCTCCCCGGCGGCGCTCCTCGATGATCACCGCCGCCTCTTGCTCCCCCAGCTCCCGAACCGCCTTGAGGGGAACCCGGATGGCCTGTTTGCCACCGTCGGCGGAGAGGACGGTGTAATCCGCTTCGCTGGCGTTGACGTCCGGCCCCAGCACCTGTACCCCGCGCCGGCGGGCCTCCAACACCAGGGTATGCGGGGGGTAAAAGCCCATGGGCTGGTTGTTGAGCAGGGCCGCAAAGAACTCGGCCGGGTAATGGCGCAGAAGGTAGGCCGTCTTGTACGCCGTGTCGGCGAAGGCGGCGGCGTGCGCCTCGCAAAATCCGTAGCCTGCATAGCCCAGGATGCACGAGAAGATGGACCGGGCAACGCTGGCCTCCACCCCCCTCGCCGTGGCCTTGGCCACGAAAAGCTCCCCGATGGCCTCCATCTCTTTGTGGGAGCGAAAGTGGGTCATGGCCCGGCGCAGACGATCGGATTCGCCGGGGGTGAAGCCTGCCACCACCGAGGCGATCTCGATGACCTGCTCCTGGTAGAGCACGACCCCGTAGGTCTTCTTGAGGATTCGCTCCAGATCCGGATGGGGGTAGGTCACGGGCGCCTCCCCCCGCCGGCGGGCAAGGAAGGGCTCCACCATATTGCCTTTGATGGGGCCCGGCCGGATGAGGGCCACGCTGGCCACGATATCTTCGATGTGGGAGGCCCCCAGACGGCGCTGGAGCGCCCGTTGAGCCGGGCTTTCCAGCTGGAAGGCACCCACGGTCTCCCCGCGGTGGAGCATCCGGTAGGTGGCCGGATCGTCCAGGGGGATGGACTCGAACCGTACGCCGGGCGCCCCGGGCCTTTGGGCGATGAGGCGGATGGCGTCGTCAACCGCCCCCAGGGTGCGCAGGGAGAGGAGATCCAGCTTGATAAACCCCATGGCTTCCACATCGTCTTTATCAAACTGGGCGATCACCACCCCCTTGGCCGCCATCTGCAGCGGCACCAGGTCGGCGATGGGCTGCCGGCTGATGATGAGCCCACCCAGGTGGGTGCCGAGGTGACGGGGAAAGCCAGCCACGGATTCGGCCAGATCGAAGAGCAGTTCGAAGCGGTGCCCCTGCTCCCCCGGCCCTGGGTCCAGCAGGCCGCTCTTGCGGATCTCGGGAAGCCGGCGGGCCGCCTGGCGGATCGCGTCGGCGGGGATGTGAGGAAACCGCCGGGCCAGCGCGTCCAGCTCCTCCTCGGGGAAGCCCATGGCCTTGCCGAGTTCGCGGATGGCCGAGCGGGCCTGAAAAGTCTGGTAAGTGGCCACCGAGGCCACATGGTCGTCACCGAACCGGCGGTAGACGTAGGCGGCCACCTCGTCGCGGCGGCGGGCGTCGAAGTCGATATCGATGTCGGGCGGCTGAGCCCGCTCCAGGCTCAAAAACCGCTCGAACAGAAGACCGCGCCCGATGGCGTCCACGTCGGTCAGCCCCAGGCAGTAGGCCACCGCGCAGTCGGCGGCCGAACCCCGGCCGGCGGTGCGGATTCCCTGGCCTCTGGCCCAGTTGACGATGTCCCACATCACAAGGAAATAGTCTTCAACGCCCAGCTTCTCGATGATGGCCAGCTCGTGCTCCAGGCGCTCGCGGATGGTCCCGCTCACCCGGCCGTAGCGGCGCTGGGCCCCCTCGAACGTGAGGCGGCGCAGCCAGGCCGCTGCGCTCTGGCCCGGCGGGAGGGGATAGGCGGGAAAGAGCTTCTCACCCAGGGGCAACACCTGCCTGTCGCACTGAAGGGCGATTTCGGCAGCGTTGGTCAGGGCCCGGCCCAGATCGGGCAGGAAGAGCGCCTCCATCTCCCGGGGGGATTTGAGGTAGTTTTCCGCGTTGAGGCGGCGTTCGGGGTGGACGTCCTCCAGGCGGGTGAGGGTGCGTACGCAGGTGAGCACGTCATGCACGGGAAAGTCGGCCTTTCGCGCGTAGTGCACGTCGTTGGTGGCCACCGGTTCGATGCCGAGCTCGGCGGCCAGCTCGGCCACGGCCCGCACCAGCTGCCGGCTCCCGGGCAGGCGGAGATCCACCAGCTCCACGTATAACCGGGGTCCGAAGATCCGCTTCAACCGCAGCAAGGCGGCCCGGGCCTGCTCCACGTCACCCCTTCGCAGGTGTGCGGCCGCCTCCCCTCGCAGGCAGCCGGACAGGGCGATGAGCCCTTCGCTGTGAGAAGCGAGTGCATCGGGGGGGAGAGCGGGCAAGCGCCGGGGCGCGCGCAGGTGTGCCTGTGAGATCAACCGGCACAGGTTGGAATAGCCCTGGCGGTTGCAGGCCAGCAGGGTAAGGTGGTAGCCGCCCTCCAGGGTCAGCTCCACGCCGATGAGGGGTTGGATCCCGCGCGCGACGGCAGCCCGGGCGAACTGCACGGCTCCGCTCAGGGCGTTATGGTCGGTGATGGCCAGAGCCGGCATGTCGAAGGCTGCTGCCCGGTCGAGCAGAGCCTCGATGGAGCTTGCCCCGTCGAGAAAGGAGTAGGGGGAGTGCACGTGCAGGTGAACGAAACCGCCCATCGCGGCCCGGAATCCCTCCGCTGAATCGGCACGCCGGCCGCCTTCCGCCGGCATGCGGTGGGTCAGTCCAGGATCCGGTAGAGGTGCCATTTCCCTGTGGCCCGATCGCAGTACAGCTCATAGGTGCCCCGGACCGACCCATGCTTCGCCACCACCCGTACGAACCGCTTTTCCGCCTCGCCCTGCCACCACCGGCCTGTGTCAAGCCACTCGTCCATCACCGCCTCCACCTCAAGCCGTCGCCCCCTCCAGATGAACCACCGGGGCGTCTTTTCCCAGGGCGGCTCTTCGGATCCGTCTGCAGGCCCGGTGGCGACGGGTCGGTTGACCAGGCGGCTCATGCCGGGCTTGCTCCCTGCTCGATCACGGCCCGCATGGCCTCCCGGCGGGAAAGGGGGAGCTGGGCGGCCGGACGGATGCACCCCGGCCCTACCTGGCGCCGGACGGCCTCCAGGGCCGTATGGATCCGGATCCGGCGCTTCTGCTCGGGGCTGGGCAGCATGTGGGCCTGCCGTCCGCAAGCCGGCTCCAGATCGATGGCTGCCAGGGCGATCCAAAGCGGCCGGGCTCCCGCGCGCAACCCGGGGCCGGCCTTTTCCAGAACCCGATGCAGGAGCCGAACGCCGGCGTGGGCCATGGCGTCCGGGCTCCTGCGAATGTCGGTCAGGGAGACCGTCTGGGCTATCCGCTCCACGGGAGCCGCCTCCCGGTGTGCTGCAGCCAGGAGGCCCATCTGCAGGCTCAGCCGACCGGCCCGCTGGCCCGACCGCTCCAGGGCTCGTCCCATCTCGGCCGCCCATTCCTTCACGATCCGCTCCAGCTGGGCAGAACGCTCCAATGCACCAGGCCCCAGACTCTCCAGATCCAGGTGCCTTTCCATTTTGGCAGGAGGGTAGAGGGGTACCACCGGCTCCCTGTCAAGCCCCTCGCACAGCTGCCACACCCGCCAGCCGATGGCGCCAAAGCGCAGCACCAGCGCCTGCGGGCCCAGCCGTCCGATCTCCCCCGCCGTGTGAAACCCCAGCCGGGCCAGCTCCTCCAGGAGGGCGGCAGGGAGAGGCCACAAAAACCGCAGGGGAAGGGAGCCCATAAACGCCCGGGCTTCGCCGGCGCTCACCGCCCTCACTCCTCCACCGGTTTGTGCCTGCAGCAGCGCCGCCGCCTTGGCCACCAGCTTGTTGGGGCCGACGCCGACGCTCAGCTCAACTGCAAGGGCGGCTCGGGCCTGCCGCAGGAGAGTCTGGCCTGCTCTTGCGAGCTCCTGGCCGTCGTCATGCCCGGCCTGCTCCACGAAGGCCCCCCGCATCCCGTCGGGCTCCACCGCCACGCTCCCCGGGGTCAAAGCCTCCCACAACCGGGAAAGGGCCTTCTGGCTTGCTTCGGCCTGGTAAGGGCGCACCTGCAGTCCCGGGCAGACCAGCCGGGCCTGCCGCAGGGGCATACGAAGATCCAGGCCCGCCTGCTCGGCTTCCCGGGAGAGATCCAGAATGTGGGGGCCATCTGCGATGGCAAGGGGTTTGCCCTTCAGGCAGGGCTCGGCCACCTGGCAGAGGTCGGCCAGGGGGTGGGGGGCATGTACGTAACCCACGTACCGCAAGGGGGCGGCCGCTCCTTTCCCGATCCGAACATCTGTTTGCCCGCGCGCCCATTGTACCCCAAAAGTATGTTCGGGTCAACCCCGCGAGGTTCCCCCGCACTCCCCGCAGGAATCTCCTCCAACCGGAGAGAATACCCACTGAAACATCCACCACCGGCTGCGGCAGGCAGCCACGCGACCCGTTCGCGGTTTTACCAGCGGGGGGCATACAGGCGGTCGGGCCCATGGCCCGGCCGCTGCCGACTATGCTGAAGGAAAAGCGAGAAGCGGTTTATCGGTTCAGCCGGCTTCCCTTGAAAAATCCGGCCAGTCTTGTCTTTCTCCAACATCTGGTCGACACGCCCGGGCTGCTGGAGCGAACCTCCTTCGTGGCCGAGCGGGACTTTCTCCCCAACACCCTGGTGGTCGCCGAGGAAGGCAGCCAGGCCGTCGGCTTCGAGCTGGAGCTGGGGGCGCATCAGACGGAAGAGGTGAGCATCGTCAACGGGCGGCTGGTGCGCTACATGCACCGCACCCGCACCCTTTGCGTCCAAGACCCCCTCAAGGCCATCGAGGCCCTCCAGCACCTGCGAGGCCGCCTGTATGTGGTCTTCGCCTTCGCCGGAGAGATGCCCCCCTGGTACCGGGCCGTGCTGGAACCCAACCCGGCTCTTCCGGTACGCACCGAACAGCGGCGCCGCGTCGAAGCGGCTCTCAGCGAAATCGTGCGCGAGCAGGTGGATCTGCTGCTGCTGGCGGTCACCCTGAGGGCCCGTATCGAGGCCTGCCTGGCCGAGAAGGACAAAGAGGGGTTCACCAGGCTGGCACCGGTCTACAACGAGGTTCGCCGCCGCTGTCTGTGGGATTTCTAACCTGCGGGCCGCACGGGCCCTCAACAGGTTCCCAGGGCCAGACGCCGGCGCACCGCCCGGTTCGGGGAAGCGGTCTTTTCCGACAGGATCCCGCTCGTTTGAGGACGAAAGCCCCTGCCGCACCGGGACAGACGGAAACTCAAGGGAGGATGCCTGCGATATGCCTTCGCCTTCGCCCCGGCCGTCCTCCGGCCGGTTCGGGTCCGGGGCTGTGGTCAACGCCCTGGTGGAGGCTGCCAAGACCCTGGCGGGCGCGGCCGTCCTGGCCGTGCTCATCATGACCTTTGTGGCACGGGCCTTCACGGTGGACGGCCCCTCCATGCTCCCCACGCTGCACAACGGGGAGCGGCTCATGATCGACAAGATCAGCTACCGCCTGCGGGAGCCCCAGCGGGGGGAGATCGTGGTCTTCCGCTACCCCGCCAATCCCCGTGAGCACTTCATCAAGCGGATCATCGGGCTCCCCGGGGATGTGGTGGAGATCCGGGGAGGCCGGGTGTACATCAACGGGGTCCCTCTGGAGGAACCGTACCTGGCGGCTCCGACGCTGGGGCGCTTCGGGCCCGTGCGGGTCCCGGAGTCCCGCTACTTCGTGCTCGGGGACAACCGCAACAACAGCGAGGACAGCCGCTATCCCCAGGTGGGTTTTGTGCCGCGCTCCTTGCTGGAGGGGCGGGCCCTGTGGCGCTACTGGCCCATCACCCGGATGGGGTTGATCCGGCGCCCCGAGGCCTTTGCCCAACTCCCATCCCGCAGCGGGGTCCAGGCCGCTCCGGCCAGCCCGTGAGCCCACCCCCGCTCCGCCGCCTCACCGGCGGTGCTGCCGCCGGACAGGGCAGCAGGCCGCCTCCAGACGGAGCCCAGGGCGACTTCCTCCGGTGATCAGGCGGGCGGCGGACCGGTGGGTTCCAGCGCTTCCACCGGCACGTCGACGTACTTGTCGCCTTCTTCCACAAGCATGATGGGGATGCCGTCCCGGATGGGGTACTTGCGCCGGCACTGGGGGTTTTGGCAGATCAGCCAGGTCTGACGCTGCAAAGCAAGCTCTCCCTTGCAGGCCGGACACACCAGGATCTCCAGCAGTTCTTCAAACGTCATGGGAAGCTCCTTCCCGCGGGTACAGCCCGCCCGGCGGCCGCCTCCCGGCCGCCGACGGGCTTTCCCTCGTCTGTTCGCCGGCAGGGCGCCGACCTCGGATCCCGCCGGGCCTCGCCAGGCGCCCCGTGCTGTTCGCCGCGCCCGCCCAAACCCCTTCCCTCACGCCGGGGCAGGCTCCCGCGTCGCTGGGGCCTGTCTCGAACCCGGCCGGGCGTGGCTTCCGTGGCTTCAGCCAGCCGGCGCAGGAAGGAGGTCGGCGGCCGGCGGACGAAAGTGAGCCTGCGAAGGCTTTTTCAGCGTGCCCCGGGAGGGGACGTGTGTGGCGCACCCCATCGACGACGTCCCGGGCGCCCCGTACGCACCGGACCTGCCCTCCGCCGAAGAGCCCCGAAGCGACCGGACCCGGCTGGTGGGCCAGGAGGGAGGCGAGGGGCTGCCGCGCATCTACGTCGCGCGCGAAGCCTTGGAGTTCGTTCAGCGCTGCGCCCGGGCGGCGCTGTCGGCCGAGGCGACCGGCGGCTGGCTGATGGGACAGGCGTTTCGAAGTCCCGGGGGGCGGCGGTTCATAGTGGTGGACGGGGTCGTGGAGGCTCCGGAGGTGGAAGCGGTGGGCCGCAGCGTCAAGTTCACCCCTCGGGCCTGGAAGGGGCTGCGGGCCGCGGCGGCGTCCCGCTTTGCGGGGCGCAGCCCGGTGGGGTGGTTCCATGCCCGGCCGGGCGAATCCCCCGAGCTTTCCTCGTACGAGACCTTCGTTCACCAGACCCACTTCGGCGCGCCATGGCAGGTGGCCATGGTGGTCGATTCGGCCACGGGCACAGCCACCTTCTGGGGATGGAACGGCGAGGTTCTCGAACGGGTGCCCGGCTTTCGGGTTCACGAAGGGCCGGTGGCGGCCCTGATCACAGCCGCCGAGCTGCGCCGGGAAGGCTGGCTGCCCGCCGCGGATGAAGCCGCTGCGGCCGCCTCTACCCCGCCGGACGGCTGGAGAAGGGGCACGTGGCCGGTCACCCCCGTGCAGGAGCGGGTGCGTGCCCGCCGCTCGGGCCGCCCGTCGGCCTGGCACCAGGCGGCCCGGGTGGTGCAGGGGGTTACCCTGCTGGTTTTGGTCTTCGTGGCCGCGATGTCGGCCCGCTGGCTTTTGGACAGGCTGTGGCCACGGGCCGCAGACGGAGGGATCACAACCCGGGGGCCCGCCGCCCCGGCTGCCATGCCTGTACGGGAGCTTGGGGGCGGGCCGGGCGAGGTTGCCAGGCCTGGCGGGGAGACAGAGGTGATGGGCGGGGGGCCCGGGGTTCCTGCCCGACCCGATACCAGCGCGCCCAGCCCCGGCCCGCCGCTGCCGCTGGCCGCGGCCGGTTCGGGGCCGGGCGAGCTCGCCGGCCCGGGGGCAGCACCTCCGGTGGCCGCAACCCCCGCAGGCGGCTCGGGTGCGGGGTCCGGTTCGCCGCCCGGCGAGGCCGTGATGCAGCCCTCGCAGGCGGGCGGCGGATCCGCCAGCCTTGCGTCGACTCCGGAGATGGGCAGCACGTACGTGGTACGGCAGGGAGACACGCTGTGGGCCATCAGCCAGCGGTTCTACGGCGATCCTTTACGCCACGAGTGGCTGGCCCGGGTCAACGGCCTGCCCGACCCCGGGCGCATCTTCGAGGGGCAGCGCCTGGTGCTCCCGCCGGCGGGAGAGCTGCCGCCGGCCCGCAAGTAGCCGGGCCTTGGGCACGAGGTAGGCCCACCCCCGCGCCCGGCGTCCTGGTCCTGGGACCAACGGTACAAAGGGTTGGTGGTGACGCGTTTGAGGCTGGCCATCTTCTCCGACGTCCACGGCAACCTGCACGCGCTGGAAGCCGTGCTGGCCGACGCCCGGGAGCGGGCCGACGGGTGGGTCGTGGCCGGCGACCTGGCGTGGGGCGGCCCGTTTCCCGCAGAGGTTATCGACCGGGTGCGATCCCTGGGCTGCCCGGTGGTGCTGGGCAACACCGACCAGACGCTCCTGGAAGAGCCGGCGCATCCCTATGCCCGGTGGGCAAGGGCGCGCCTTGAGGACGGGCATCTGGATTACCTGCGCGGCCTTCCCCTGGTCCACTGGGTCGACCCCCCCACCCCTGCCCCGGGCGGTGCGGCCGGCACCGGGTCCGGCCGCCTGCTGGTGGTTCACAGCACCCCCGACGATCCGGCCCGCGCCCTTCCCGATCCCAGCCAGGAGGAGGGGCTGGAGCGGCTGTTCGGCCAACTGCCGGCGGAGATGGTGGTTCACGGTCACGACCACCGGGTTTCCCGGGTGCGCCTGGCCCGCACCACCGTGGTGGGGCTGGGCAGCGTGGGGCTGCCCCTGGACGGCGATCCCCGGGCGGCGTACGCCTTGTTCAGCTGGGTGCCGGGGCTGGGCTGGCAGGTGGAGCAGCGGCGAGTGGCTTACGACGTGGAGGCTGCAGGGGAAGCGGCGCGGCTTCGGGGATGCCCGGGTGGCCAGCGTTGGGCCGAGGCCATCCGGCGGGGCATCTCGCCCGACCGGATTACCCTGTAGGCGGCCTTGTGGCCCGTTTGGAGAGCCCCGGATGAGCTTGGGGAAGGAGGCAGCGCGGGCTATGGAGCAGGCGGCGGCGCCAGGGGGCGGGGGGGAGCCGGGCTGGTCGTCCAGCGCCACCCGTCCGCAGAGCGAAGGGATGCAGTACCATATTCGCTGCCGCCCTGGCGATGTGGCGGGGTACGTGCTGTTACCCGGCGATCCGGAGCGGGTGCCTCGCATCGCCCGCCACTGGGATGAGGCCCGGGAGGTGGCCCGGCACCGTGAATACACCACCTATACGGGCCGCTTCGCGGGAGTCCCGCTGTCGTGCATGTCCACCGGCATCGGCGGGCCTTCCACCGCCATCGCGGTGGAGGAGCTGGCGGAGATCGGGGCTCACACCTTCATCCGGGTGGGCACCAGCGGGGCGATCCAGCCTGAGATCGCCTGCGGCGATCTGGTGGTGGTGACCGGGGCGGTGCGCTATGACGGCGCATCGGACGAGTACGTGGACCCGGCCTTTCCGGCTTTCGCGCACCACGAGGTGGTGCTGGCCCTCATCGAGGCGGCCGAACGCCTCAACGTCCGCTACCACGTGGGTGTCTGCGCCTCCACCTCCTCCTTCCACGCCGGCCAAAGCCGCCCGGGCTTCGGCGGCTACCACCACAGCCGGACGGACCGCCGCCTGGAGGACCTGCGCCGGGCAGGTGTGCTCTGCTTTGAGATGGAGTCGGCCACCCTGTTCACCCTGGCCACCCTGTTCCGGCGCCGGGCGGGCGGTCTGATGGCCGTGGTGGCCAACCGGGCCACCGACGAGTTTCGCTACGCCGGCATCGAGGAGGCGGCGCGCACCGCCTCGCTGGCCGTGGCCATCCTGGCCGGGTGGGACGAGCGGGTGCGGGCCTCAGGCCGTGCCCGCTGGTACCCCTCCATTGGATAAGGGGCCGAGCCGGCTGCGTACCCGGTCGAAAAGCCGCCGCGACTGGCCCACCAGGGACTCCAGGCGTTCCCAGCCGTCGGTGGGCGAAGGCCGCATGGACTGCCAGTTGGCCCGCACGTTGAGGCTGGCCGCCTCCACACAGGCTCGCAGCAGCCAGCCGGCGGTGCCCGCATCGGGCAGCACGGAGGGCGGCAAAAGCGGCAACAGCTCGTCAACCAGCACCTCCAGGGCGGCCACCGCCGTCTTGATGGTGGCCAGCGGGACGTCGGCAGCCCGGCTCAGGGCCTGACGGATGGCCTCACTTCGGGCCTCCTTCTCCTTTTCGGTGCCGCGGGGCAGCCGGTAGGCTCGCATCACCTGGTTGTACGCGTCCGCGTCCTGGCCGGCCAGCACCAAAAGCTGCTGGGCCAGCCGGTCGCCGGCCGAGGCGGCCTGCTCGAGCCGGGCCGCGACCTCCTCCTGGTCGGCCCGGCGCAGCGCGACCCGAGCCATCATGGCCACCAGCGAGGCCCCCTGGGCGCCGGCGAAGGCGGCCGCGCACCCCCCGGCGGGCACCGGGTCCGACGAGGCGAGAAGTTCCAGAAAACGGGCCGTGGTCAGCTCCCCGATGGACACGCCGCGCATCATCCACCCTGCTTGACGGGAACGGTTTCTTCTCCATGGTACTGCAGCTTTCGGCGCTTGGCGAACGCAGAAGTGGCTCACCGCGGGCCATCCGGGCAGCAGGCGGCCGCCGAAGGAGCCCTCAACAGGAGCGCATGGCCGAACCGTCGAAGTTAGGCCCATCCGGCCACACGCCTGGCCGCCGCGGACGAGGAGGGATGGTGCACGCAGCCGGGAAGCGGCCATGAGGGCCGCACCTATCGGTTCCGGGACGACCTGGACAGCATCCCGCAGTACGTTCCCGGCCTGTCGGCGGCCGATGCGCCGGTCGGGCCGCAGGCGGACGAGGCCATCAAACTTTCGGCTAACGAAAACCCCCTGGGGCCTTCGCCCCTGGCGGTGGAGGCCATGGCCCGGGCCGCATGGGAGGCCCACCGTTACCCGGACAGCACCTGTCGCGCCCTGCGCCGCGCTCTCGGGGAGCGCCTGGGGGTCGGGGCGGAGCAGATCGTGGTGGGTAACGGGGCGGACAGCCTTTTCACCCTGGTCGCCCAGGCCATGTTGGGGCCGGGCACCGCAGTGGCCATACCCGAGGTCACCTTCGCCACCTACGAAATCGCGGCCCGCATCGCCCGTGCCCAGGTGTGGCGGGTTCCCATGGCGGGCTGGGGGGTGGATGCGCAGGCGCTGGCGGCCGCGCTGCGCCGCGGTGCCCGCGTCGGCTTTGTGGCTAACCCCAACAACCCCACCGGCACGCTTTTGGGGACTGCGGAGCTGGAGCAGGTGGCCCAGGCGGTTCCCGAAGGCGGGCTTTTGGTGGTGGACGAAGCCTACGTGGAGTTCGCGGAAGAGTCGGCGCCCGACTCCCTGGCGCTGGTTCGCTCGGGTCTGCCGGTGCTGGTGGT
>CAYQLT010000002.1:0-1385 GCA_964418425.1 uncultured Clostridia bacterium | reverse complement strand
CCATGGGCCTGGAGTATGTGCCCAGCCACACCAACTTCGTCTGGGTGCGCACCGGTGTACCGTCTCCCGCCCTGGTGGACGAGCTGGCCCGGCAAGGGGTCCTGGTGCGCCCCGGCCACCTGTGGGGCGCTCCCGAATGGATCCGGGTCACGGTGGGCACGGAAGCCCAGAACGACCGGTTTACCCGGGCCCTGCAGGAGGCGCTGAGCCGCCGGCCGCTGGCGGCGGCGGGCGCGTGACGCTCAGGAGGTGCCCGGAGCTGCCGGCGTCTGGCCGGCTGCGGTTGCCGGCCGGGCCGAGACGGCCCGCGGGCGGGTGCGTTCCGGTGGGGTGGAGGTGGCCGACGTGCCGGCCGCCGCAGCCTGTGGGGGCGGGGTAGGGGCCGACGGGGCCGGCGCAGGAGCCGGCCGCACCCGGGCCGGGACGGAGACCAGCCGGGCTCGGGTTCGGTAGCCCATCTGCGGGGCCTGGGACCGCCCCACCAAGAGGGCCCAGAGGATGGCTCCGACAAGAGAAAGCCACATGACGGCCACGATGAGGTTTGCCCAACTCAACTGATGCTCACCCCGCCTGCTGGCATCCGACGAGATTTTACCGTAGCCGTATTTGTCGTACACGACGGCAAGGTCCTGCTTTTGCGCCACCGCCGCTACGGCAAGTGGCTTCCGCCGGGCGGCCACATCCGTCCCGGCGAGCTGCCCGACGAGGCGGCGGTTCGGGAGGTGCAAGAGGAGACGGGGGTGCAGGTGGAGCTGGTCGGCGAGCGTGCCCTGCCTGTGAGCCGGCCGCTGCAGCTGGTGCGGCCCCAGGGTCTACAGCTGGAGAGCATCGAGCCGGGCCATGAACACATCGACTTGGTCTACTTTGCCCGCCCCTGCGGCGCCCACCCCGGCACCCCCGTACCGCTTCGGCCCAACCACGAGGCGGTGGAGCTGGGGTGGTACCCTTGGGCCGAGCTGGAGAAAATGGAACTGACCGAAGAGATCCGGTGGTGGGTCATCAAAGCCCTGGCGCACTTCGGCTGCCGCAAGCGGCGACCCTCAGGCCGCTGAGCGGCAATCCAACCGGTCTGTGGCCGCGCCGGCCTGCGGCCGGTGGCGGGTTCGGCGGCCGGGTGGTCGGCGGGAGGGGAAACGACGGGTGCAGGCGGTCTGGGTGGAGTGCGTGCCCAACTTCAGCGAGGGCCGCAGGCCCGAGGTGGTGGCCCAGCTGGCCGAGGCCATCGCGTCGGTACCCGAGGTTCACGTCCTGGACAGCGAGTCCGACCCCGATCACAACCGCTGCGTCATCACCTTCGTCGGAGCCCCGCAAGCGGTGCTGGAGGCTGCCTTTCGGGGCGTCGCGCGGGCCGTGCAGCTCATCGACCTGCGCCGCCACTCGGGGGC
>CAYQLT010000001.1:220939-238790 GCA_964418425.1 uncultured Clostridia bacterium | reverse complement strand
TGCTCACGGGCAGGAACTCCGTGAGGCCCTGGACAAGTCCCAGCACCAGGGCCTGATCCCAGTTCACCGTGCCGTGCCCTCCCGCCTGCTCCCGCCTTCGTGTCGCCCAAAATGGCCTTCCGGCCTCCCGGACCGATAGGCGAAGGGTTCGCCCGTGCGCCGGGGGTTCCTGGCGTCCCTACAGCCCGGGGAGGCGACCGGAACCGGAAGTTTGCTCCAAGATGCGTCAGTCCCGCTCCACCCACCTGCCCAGGCGTTGTACCCAGGGGAGCAAGGCCACAAGGGTGCAGAGGTTGAGAAGAGAGTGCGCGTTGGCCGCGACCCGCTCCGGCCTCGAATCCACCCACTCCAGCGCCGCCACCACAGGCCCGGATGCCAGCGTCAGAACCCAGGAGGCCACCAGGTTGCTCAAAAGGTCCAAAACCGCCAGGCGCCTTGCCTGCCGTCCCAGCAAAAGCGAGGCCACCAAACCTGTGGTGGCCGTTCCCACGTTGCTGCCCAGTACAAGGCCAACCGCCGCTGGCGAACTGACCAGCCCAGAGGCGGCCAGGGAGACCACGGTTGTGGTGACCACGGTGCTGCTCTGAACGATGGCCGTGACAGCCCAACCGGCGAGGAAGCACGCAACGGGCCCCTGTTGCGACCCGGCGGCCTCAAGCCATCGGGAGACCGCTCCGCCGGCAAGGGCCGCCAAGGACCATGCCAGCAGCCCGATCCCTTCCACCAGGGCCGCAAAGCCCACAAGGAGGGCAGCCATCGTTCGGTGCCGCCCCGCAAAGGCAAGGGCGATGCCGACCGCCAGTAACGCCGGCCCGGGATCCACCCGTTGCGCCACGGATACAAACTGACCCGTCACGGTAGTTCCCAGGTTGGCTCCCAGCATGACGGCCAGGCCCTGCGCGCTGGAGAGGCGCCGCGCGCCGACCAGCGCCAGGGTCGCCACAGACACGACCGATGAACTGTGGACCAGGGCAGCCCCCACCAGCCCGACGATCGCGAGCCCCAAGGGCGGCCTCGGACGTCCGAGCGCGTGATGCAGCCGGGCCCCAAGCCAATCGGGTGCCGCAACCCAGGTGAGCCGCACCCCGAGGCCTGCCAGCAGCGCTCCCACAGCCAGCCCCATGGTAGATCTTGTTCCCATCAGGATGCGGGCTGCTCCCCCCGGCTGCGGTCTTGCCCTCATCAGGCCGCGCGGGAAAAGGAAAAAGGTTGAAAGCGGCCGTCGACCCCTGGTATGGGTATGAAAGGACCGTCCATGGATGGGCCCGGGGGCAAGCGCAGTTGCGGGCGCCCGTGGCCGAAGCAGGCTCTTCGGGCAGGACCGGCCGCTGGCAGCCCGAATTACCCGAGCCGGGCCTGACGTCGGATCCGGCCAGTGAAAGGATGGCGCCATGCTTCAGCCACCGGGGGGCTGCGGCCCCTGACCGTCTGCGTGGTGGTACCCGCCCGAAACCGGGCAGCCATCATCGAACCCTGCCTGGACCACCTGGCGGTCGCGGCGGCGGCCGCGGCCCGGCAAGGTCATGCCGTGGAGGTCATCGTGGTGGACGATGCCTCGACCGACGGGACCTGGGAGCGGGTGCAGGCGTTTGCCCGCCGGCAGCCTGCCCTCCCCATCCACCCGCTGCGCTTAAACGAGCGAGGTGGGCCCGCCCGGGCGCGCAACGCAGCCATCCAGGCGGCCCGGGGCGAGCTGGTGGTCTTCGTGGACAGCGACGTGCTGGTGGTGCCCTCGTTTCTGGAAGCCCATCTTCACGCGCATCACCGCTATGGGCCTCGTTCCCTGGTGCTTGGGGTGCTTCGTACCGTGCCCTCCCCGCAGGCGGTCTCGAGCCGGCCCCGGGGCAGCATCTGGGATCTTTCCACCAGCCCTCTGGATACGGCCAACGCCTCGGTGCGCCGGGAGCATCTTTTGAGGGCAGGGCTGTTTGATGAGAGTTTCGGCGAGTGGGGCTGGGAGGACATCGACCTGGGCCTTCGCTTGCAGCGCTGTGGCCTGCGCCGCCGCCGGGCCCGCGGGGCGGTGGGCTACCACGTCAAGCCGCCCGTGACGGCCCCGGAGCAACTGGAACGGCTCCTGGAGAAGGAACGGGAGCGTAGCCGCAGCGCCGCTTATTTTCTAGCAAAACATCCCGGATTTGTGGCTCGCCTGGCAGTTCAGCAGACGGCGGCCCATCGGGCTTTGAACTGGCTGTGCCGCATGGGGGGACGGGTGCGCGCGGACAACGTCCTCGCATGGACGCAACGGGGACAGGCCCTTGGCCTGCCGGGCCTGTCCCGGCTGTGGCTTTCGGGGGTGCTCACCCACGAGTACCTGGCGGGTCTGGGCCCCCGTCTGCCGGGGGACGCGGCACAGGCCCGAGACTGAAAGGGCGCCGCGGACAAAGGACACCCGGTTCTGCCACAAGACAGATGGACAGAAGGGCTCGGGTCAGGCTCAAGGCGGAAGGAAGGTGAGTCGGAGCCCATGCCGGATACCCCGTCTTTCCCGGCGGTCTCACCGCTGCCCGCAGGCATGGTCGCAGCCGGCAGCGCTCGCAAGGCACAACCCAACGCCGGCGTGTGGATGGAGCGGCTGTTACCCTTTGGACTGGTGTTTTCGCCACCGGCGGGGCTCGCCCTGGCGTTGGGCCTTACCCTGGCGCGCCGCTCGCGGTTCGCTCGCCTTCGGTCCCATCGCCACACCCTGGCGGCGGCTGCCGGGCTGGCACTCCTGGGGGTCGCCTCCGCCCTCGGCGCCTTCTCCCCCTTTGCGGCTGCCACCGGCCTGGTTGCCATGGCGGCGCTGTGGTGGCTTTGGTCCGTGGGCCGCTTCGCCGTGGATGACGGCCCCGGGTTTGTCCTGAGCATCCAGAGGGCCACTGCGTTGGTCGGGCTGGCGGCCCTGGTGGTGGCCTTCAGCGGGGCACAGCTGCGGGTGCCCTTCGGCTTGTCGGGACTCTCCTTGACCCTGTGGGGGCCCGAGAATAAGGGGACCGTGCTGGGCCTCGGGGGAAACGGTTTGGGGCCCCTGTTGGTCTTCGGAGCCATTCTCGGCCTGGGGCGGGCGGCGTACGACAGGCAGTGGTGGGCACGAGCCGAGGGCCTCGCCGTCGCGGCCGTGAATCTCGCGGCGCCCCTGGCGTTGAATGTCCGAAACGCCCTCTGGGGGGGCGCGGCGGGAGCTGCAGCCCTGGTGCCGCTGGCGGGCCCGGCCGTGGTGGGCGCGGTCGGGGCGGTGGGCTTCGCCGTCATACGCCTGCGGCCGCAGCTTTGGGCCCGCTTGGTGGCGCTGCTGGACTGGGAGACCGAGCAGGCGCGGTGGGGAGTGTGGCAGGCGGCATGGCGGATGATCCGGGAGCGGCCGTGGTTGGGAGTGGGGCCCAACCAGTTTCTGCTGGTTCACCCTGCCTACGCGCTGCCCGAGTCCGCCCACCTGACGGATCCCCACAACATGTACCTCAGGGTGGCCGCCGAATGGGGCGTTCCGGCAGCCCTGCTGTTTTTCGGGTGGGTGGTCTGGGAGCTGGCTCTTGTGTGGCGGCTGCGCGACCAGCCCTACCGGTGGGCGCTGGCCGCCGCCGTGATCGGTTTTCTCGCCATGGGCCTTTTTGACACCCCCCTGTTCACCCTGCACATCAGCGGGCCCGTCCTGGTGGGGCTCGGGGTAGCCGGAGCCGCCCGGGCCGGCGGTGAGACGGGCTCGTGAGATCCCGCCGGCCGTCGGTGCTGTTTTACGCGGACCTGTGCGGCCCCTATGTGCCCCCCGACCTGGAGGCCCGTCCGGTGGGAGGCAGCGAGACCGCGCTGATGAGCGTCGCCGAGGGCCTGGCCGGAGCAGGTCACCGGGTCGTGGTGGTGGGACACCCTGGCCGTCGGGCCGGCGTTTACAACGACGTGGAGTACGTGGATGTCCGCTCCCCCGCCTGGCAGGAGGCGGCAGAGGTGGACGTGACGGTGGTGTTCCGCCAGCTCCCCCACGTGCGGCGCCGTCTTCCCGGGCGGGTAAGGCTGTTGTGGGTCCACGACCATATCGGTATCTACCCGGAGATGGCCCCCGGGGTGCGGCGCTGGCTTTTGGAGGCGGCCTGGAGGCGCATCGGCTACCGGGCCTTCGGGCGCTACGTTCGGGGCGGGGTCGTGGCGGTCAGCGGGTGGCTGGGAGCTTGCCTTCGAGACTTCGCCCGGTGGCCGGCCGATCAGGTTCGGGTCATCCCCAACGGTGTTCATCCGGATCTGTTTGCCGGCGCTGGAGGAGTCGCCTTTGAGCAGCCGGCCGGGGCCGATGGGGTCCTGCGGATCGCCTACACCTCCGTCCCCGAGCGAGGTCTTGCCCTGCTTATCCGCGATGTGATGCCCCGGATATGGGCTCAGCTCCCCCACGTGGAGCTTCACGTGTTCAGCTACCGGCCCCTCGAGCCATACCGGGGTCTTTTGCGCAGGCTGGGCGAAGCGGCAGGGAAGGTGCACCTGCGAGGAGGCCTACCCAAGCGCGAGCTGGCCAGGGCCCTTAGCCAATGCCATCTGTGGGCGTACCCCACCGACTTTCCCGAGACATCCTGCATTGCCGCCATGGAGGCGCAGGCGGCGGGGCTTCCGGTGGTCACCTCTCGCCGCTACGCCCTCACCGAGACGGTCGAAGACGAGCAAACGGGTTTGCTGATTGCAGGAGAGGTCGGTTCGCCGGAGTACGTCCGCCGCTTTGCGCAAGCCTGCATCGCCCTGCTCCAAGACAACCATCGCCGGGCACAGATGGGCTGGCAGGCCGCCAGGCGCATTGTCTCCCGCTTCACGTGGCAGCAGGTGGTGCGCCAGTGGTCCGAGCTGCTGGATGAGCTCCTGGCACAACACCAGACCGGACGAGAGGTTTTCCATGGGCGCTGAGCGAGGGCCCTCACCAACCCCGCTTCCGGTCTGCCGACGTCGGGTCATCTACGTCCTTCCCTACCTGGGAGTGGGCGGCACGGAGATGCACGTGCTGCACCTGGTGACGGGAATCGGGTGGGTGAGCCCGCCGGTGGTCGTGGCTCCCGAGGGAGCGCTGCGCGGTGCGTTGGAGTCCGCTGGGGCCCAGGTGAGGGTGTTCACCAATCCAACCGGGCGGTGGGTGCAGGGAATCCGTTCGTTTCGCCGTGTCCTCATGCAGGCCCTGGAGTCTGTGGGGCCCGGCGCTTGGCCTCCAGGCGGGCCCGACGCGCAGGCGCCGGTGATCCACGTTCACAGCGCCGCCGAGCTGTTATGGCTGGCCCGGCGTTGGGCACGTGGCGCTCGGTTCGTGTTCACGGACCATGGCTACTTCGGGCCGGGCGCGAAGATCAGCTACCGGGTCGCGGCCGCCTTGCTGCGTCGCTGCGGGGTTGTGCTGATCACGGTCTCCGCGCAGCAACGCTCCCTGTGGACCGGGCCATTGCGGATACGTGAGGACCGAGTTCGGGTGATTCCCAACGGCGTTCCGGATCCGACGGTCCGCGCCCCAGAGCTCCCGCCGCCCCCATGGGCCACCGGGCAAGGCCCCGGGCACCCGATCGCCGGTCCCTCTGGCGGCCTTCCGCCTCACGCCCGTACGCCGCCGGCCATCGTGGGCGCCGTGGGCCGTCTCGAGCCGCAAAAGGGGTTCACATACCTCCTGGACGCTTTTGAGCAGATAACCCCGCAGTTTCCCGCCGCACGGCTGGTCCTGGTGGGAGACGGGAGCCTGCGTGAGACCCTGCGCAGGCGCATCCAGTCGAGCGCGGCCTTGCGGGAGCGGGTGACCCTGACAGGCCGGGTGGCCATGGCAGCGTCGTGGATGCGCTACTTCACCCTTTACTGCCTTCCCTCTGTGGCCGAGGCGCTGCCCCTGAGCCTCATCGAGGCTATGGCCTGGGGGTGTCCCATCGTCGCGACACGGGTGGGAGGGGTTCCCGAGGCTCTCGGGGATGGAACGGCGGGCGTCCTGGTGCCGCCGGGCGACCCACAGGCGCTGGCATCGGCGATGCAGCGGCTGCTGCAGGATTCCGCCCTGCGGGAACGCCTGGGCCGCTCGGCCCGGCAGCGCTACCAGGAGCGATTTACGCACACGGCGATGGCCCGGGCGGTGGCCGAGCTTTACGCGCGGCTGTAGAGGGCTCCAACGGGCCTAAAGGAGCCGGCTTTCGGGCAGAGCCTGGGGCCAGGGCAAAGGCAGGGCCGATCCCGGTGCCAGTGCGGGCTGCAGGAAGAGCGCGGGGTCGGTAGTCACCAGGCGCACCATCCGCCAGACCTGCCCGTGCCACACAGCCAGAGCCCGCACAGGGATGCCCCGCTCGTAACCCAAAAGGATGTCGCAAACCGCGGCGTCCCGCTGCGCCCCCGGTTCCGCACCAGCCCCTTCGTTCAGCGGCTCGGCGGGTTCGGGAAACGGCCAGATGGTGTAAGGGATCCAGCCCGTCACCGCCCGTCACCGCCATCCGGGGCCAGCTGGCGGAGCTTGCCGAGGGCCTGCCGCAAGCCTCCCACCTCGTCGATGAGGTTGGCGGCGACCGCCTCACGGCCGATGAGCACGGTGCCCACGTCCCGCACCAGGTCGCCGGTACGAAACATCAGCTCCCGCAACTTGGCCTCGCTGATGCGGGAGTTGTCCACGATGAACCGGATGATGCGGTCCTGCATCTTGTCGAGGTACTCGTACGCCTGAGGCATTCCAACCAGCACCCCGGTCAGCCGCACCGGGTGGATGGTGATGGTGGCGGTCTCCGCAATGAAGCTGTAGGTGGCGGCGACCGCGATGGGTATCCCGATGGAGTGGCCTCCCCCCAGCACCACGGAGACCGAGGGCTTCGACAGGGTTCGCACCATCTCGGCGATGGCCAGCCCGGCCTCGATGTCCCCGCCCACGGTGTTGAGCACGATGAGCAGGCCCTGCACCCGGGGGCTTTGCTCGACGGCCACAAGCTGCGGGATCACGTGCTCGTACTTGGTGGTCTTGTTCTTCGGCGACAGGTTCACATGGCCTTCGATCTGGCCGATGATGGGAAGCACGTGAAAACCGGCCTCCCCGGATGGCACCGGGGAGAGCTGGCCCAGCTGCCGCAGGTACTCCAGAGGCGAGGCAGCGAGGCCGCCCGCCGGCCGCTGGGGATCCCTTTCCCCGTTGGCGTCGGAGCCCCCGGCGTCCGGGCTTGCGCCCTCCTCCAGGCAGGGCATCCGCACTTCACCCGCTTCCCGGCGGCACCCTCAAGCCCGCATGCCCACGGGCCAGGCGGCTGCACGACCGCCTGAGGTACTCGGTTCACATCAAGCCCGCATGCGCTCAAGCCAGGCACCGCCGGGAAGTAGTATGCGCCCCCGGGCTTACAGTTCCATCACGATGGGCAGGATCATGGGCCGGCGCTTCATCCGCTCGTAGAAAAACTGCCCGAGGCTCTCCCGCACCCGGCCCTTGACGGCTCCCCACTCGGTGCCGTCCCGGGGCAGCATCTGTTCCAGCACCCCCCGGGCGTACTGGCGCGCTTCTTCCAGCAGGCCCTCGGACTCCCGCACGTACACGAAACCCCGGGAGACCAGCTCCGGCCCCGCCACCAACTCCCCCGTGCGCCCGTCCACGGTCATCACCACCACCAGAATCCCGTCCTGGGCCAGCTGGCGCCGGTCCCGCAGCACCACGCTGCCCACGTCGCCCACGCTCAGCCCGTCCACGAACACCTGTCCGGCCGGCGCCCGACCCTTCTTGACCGCCCGCTCCTGGCTCACCTCGAGCACGTCGCCGTTTTCGACGATGAAGACATGATCCTCCGGCACCCCCACCTCCCGGGCCAGCTGCGCGTGCTTCACCAGCATCCGATACTCGCCATGGATGGGAACAAACCATCGGGGCTGCACCAGGTTCACAAGGAGCTTCAGCTCCTCCTGGCTGGCGTGTCCCGAGGCGTGAACCCCGGCGAACGGCTCGTAGATGACACGAGCCCCCAGGCGGAAGAGCTGGTTCACCGTCCGCCCCACCAGCCGCTCATTGCCCGGGATGGGGTGGGCGGAGAAGACGACCGTATCGCCCGGGACGATCTCCACCAGACGGTGATCCCCTGCGGCCATGCGGGAGAGCGCGGACATGGGTTCGCCCTGGCTGCCCGTGGTCAAGATGACCAGGCGGTCGTGGGGCTGGCGGGAGAGTTCCTCCTGCGGAAGGCGGATCCCGTCGGGAATGCGGAGATAGCCCAGTTCCTCGGCGATGGAGACCGTCGTCTCCATGCTGCGGCCCACCACCGCGACACGCCGCCCGCACTCTCGGGCCGCGTCGAACACCTGCTGAATGCGGTGCACGTTGGTGGCAAAGGTGGCCACCAACACCCGCCCCGGGGCGTGCCGGACGGTCTCCAGCAAAGCCGCACCCACGCTCTTCTCCGACGGCGTCCAGCCCGGCTGTTCCGCATTGGTGCTGTCGGACAACAGCACCAAAACCCCCTGGCGCCCCAGCTCGGCCAGGCGATGATAGTCGGTGGTGCGGCCGTCGATGGGCGTCTGGTCGAACTTGAAGTCGGTGACGTGCAGCACCACACCGGCCACGCTGTGCAACGCCACAGCCACCGTGTCGGCGATGCTGTGGTTGAGGTGCAGGAACTCCACCTCGAAGGCGCCCAGCTGGCGGCGCTCCCCGGCCCGAACCTCCGTGAACACCGGCTCGAACCCCAGGCGATGCTCGGCCAGTTTGGCCCTCACCATTCCCAGCGTCAGCCGGGTGCCGTAGACCGGCACCGGAAGCTCTCGCAGCAGGTACGGAAGCCCGCCGATGTGGTCTTCATGGCCGTGGGTCAGCACCACGCCCCGAACTTTCGACCGTCGCTCGAGCAGGTACGTGACGTCCGGGATCACCAGGTCGATCCCCAGCATCTCCTCCTCCGGGAACATGACCCCGGCGTCGACCACCACGATGTCGGTCTCGGTCTCGTAGACCATCATGTTCTTGCCGATCTCGCCCAGCCCGCCCAGGGGCAGAATCTGGACCGCCGGCAGGTTTGCAGTCATGCAGCCGCCGCACCCCCGATACACGCCGGACCCTCGAGCCGGCAACCGCCACCGGCCATTCTACCGGATCGATTCGCTGCCGCGCACCGGGGGGCCGCACGGCGGGAAGGCCGGCTTACCCCGGACCGGGCATCGCTACGCCTGGCGGAGCCGGGCCTGCAGCTCTTGCTCCCAGCGGCGGGCGATGACATCCCAGCGATGGTGCGCCATGACGTACTCCCGGGCCCTGTCCCGCATGGCCTCCAGCCTGGGCTCGTCGCCAAGCAAATCGAGCGTCGCCTTTACGAAGGCGGCCGCGAACTCCGTGGTGCCCGGCCGCCCGGCAACCGCAATCCCCCGAGTTCCATCGCCCGCCAGCTCCGGGAGAACGCCTCGCGTGCTCGTAACGGGTGGAGTCCCGGCAGCCATCGCCTCCAGCACCGCGATGGCGCCCAGCTCGTCGAAGTTGGACGGATACACCAGCAGGGAGCTTCGGCACAGCTCCCGGGCCAATCGGCTCTTGGGCACGGACCCGTGCAGCCGCACCCCGTCGACCCCCGGCCCCACCCGGGCGCCCACAGGCTGGTAGGAAAAGACGTGGAGCTCGGCAGTGGGTATGGCCTGCCGGATGGCCGGGAAGATCTCTCGCACCAGCTGCTCCAGCCCCCGTTCGGGCACGGAGGTGTAAACCAAGCGGTGAGGCAGGCGGATTTCCCGGCCGCACCCGTCGAACAGGGCCGGGTCGATGCCGTTGGGCATCACCACCAGCTTTTCCGGCGGCGTGCGGTAGAGCCATACGAACTGATCTGCCAGAAACCGGCTCACCGTGAAAACGGCGTCCACCCTGCGGTGAAAGAGGGGGCCTGTCCACCGGCGCCAGCCCACCGCCAGCCGGCGCAGCACGGGCGAGGGTGGATACGTGTCCGAGACCCCCTGGAAGTCATGGGCCCAGAAGACCCGCAGCCGGGCCGGGATGCGCACCGTGACGTCCATCATCCGACGGAAAAGCACGAGAACATCCGGCGGGCGCCGAACAGCCATATCCCTCCAGGTGGCCCGGTCTGCTTCCAGATCCCGATAGTGCACGCGGTCATACGTCCCGCTCTCCGGCCCGCAATGGTTGAGCACGGTTACGTCGTGACCGAGCCGCGCCAGCTCCCGGGCCACATAGTAAAGGGCCGTCTCGCTGCCGCCGAGCCCCTGGCGGTCGAGGGTTCGGGGCGAAAAAGGCCGGGACAGACCCGCATAGAACCAGACGCGCACGGTTCGGAAATCACAGACGCCCTTCGGGCACCCCCGGCGCCTATACGTCCAACCGGAGTTCCGCCATCGCCTGCCGGATCACCCGGGTCTCCGCCTCGGACGCCTCCACCAGCGGCGGGCGAGGCGGCCCGGCGTCGAATCCGGCCAGCTGCAGGGCCCGCTTCACCGGAATGGGATTGGTGGTCACAAATAGCGCCTTGAAAAGCCCGAACATCTCCAGGTGCAGGCGGCGGGCCAGCTCCAGGCGGCCGGCCTCAAAGGCCTCGATCATCTCCCGGATCTTGCGCCCCACCAGATGGGAGGCGACGCTGATGACGCCATGGCCGCCCACGGCCAGGATGGGCAGAGTCAGGCTGTCATCGCCGCTATAAATGCGAAAGGTGGGCGGGGTCAAACGGCGGACCTGGCTGACGTGATCCAGTTGGCCCGTGGAATCCTTGAGGCCCACCACGTTGGGGATCTCGGCCAGCCTGGCCGTCGTTTCCGCAGACAGGTTCTGGCCCGTGCGGCTGGGGATGTTGTAGAGGATCACGGGCAGGCTCGTGGATCGAGCGATGGCCTCGAAGTGCCGGTAGAGGCCCTCCTGGGGAGGACGGTTGTAGTAGGGCACGACGGCCAGTATGGCATCCACCCCCGCCCGCTCCGCCCGGCGGGTCAGCTCCACGCTGTGGTGGGTGTCGTAGGTGCCGGTGCCCGCCACCACGGTGACCCGCCCGCCCACGGCCTCCACCACCGCCTCGAACAGCTTGACCTTCTCGTCGTCGGTAAGGGTCGGGGACTCCCCGGTGGTTCCCGCCACCACGATCCCATCGGAGCCCGACGCCGCCAGGCGCTCGGCCAGGGCAGCGGCCTGCTCGTAGTTCACCGACCCATCGGCCCGCATGGGCGTCACCATGGCGGTCCACAGGCGACCCAGCTCAGCCATCTTGGCTCTCCCTCCCCAGGCGGAACTCCTCGAAAAGGGCCCTCATGGCCCCGTCCAGTTCGTCGGCCCCGATCAAACACGAGATGCTTGCATGGGAGTCCGAAGTCTGGCGGATGGCCACGCCGGCGCGGGCCAGGGCGGAGGCGATGCGCGCCATCACCCCGGGCACCCCATGCATGCCGGCCCCCACCGCGGACAGCTTGGCCAGCCCCGGCACCACCCGCACCTCGACGCCAAAGGGCTGCAGCGCCTGCCGAACCGCAGCCGCCGCCTGCTCGGCCACCGTGAACATCAGCCGATCCGGGCTCACCAGGATGAGGTCGATGCTCACCCCCCGGCGGGCAACGGCGTCCAGGAGGCTGGCTGCAAGGCCGCCGCTGTTGAAATCCGTCGCCCCGCTGACAACCACCTGCGCCACCGGGGCCATGTGGGCCAGCCCCACCACCGGCCGATCCGACCGGATCTCGATGGTTCCGCCCGGCGGCCGGTCCCACACCAGCGTCCCCGGCTGGTCGGAGCCCGTGGCCCGAATGCGCAGGGGTATGTGCCCCTCCATGGCGATCTCCACGGCCCTCGGGTGAATCACCCGGGCTCCCAGGTGGGCGAGTTCTGCCGCCTCTCGGTAGCCGACGCTGGCAAGGGTGGGCGCCTCGGGCACCACCCGAGGGTCCGCCGCCTTCAGACCGTCCACGTCCGTGTAAATCTCCACCAGCTCCGCGCCCATCGCCACCCCCAAAGCGGCCGCCGTGGTGTCGGAGCCACCCCGACCGAGGGTGGTCACCTCGCCCTGCGCGCTGACCCCCTGAAAACCGGCCACCACCGGCGTTCGCCCGCCGGACAGCTCCCGAACCAACCGCTCTGACCGCACCTCCACGATGCGGGCCTCCCCGTAACGTCCGTCGGTGATGATGCCTGCCTGGGCGGCGGTCAGGGAGACCGCCGGGATCCCCGCTCGGGCCAGTTCACAGGCCAGCACTGCGCAGGCGATCACCTCCCCGCACGCCGCCAGCTGATCCCGTTCTCGGAGCTCGATGTCGGAGCTGCCATCGCCTGCCACCAGGCTCAAAAGGGTGTCCGTCGCATAGGGGTCGCCCCGGCGCCCCATCGCCGACGCCACCGCGATGACCGCATACCCCTGCTCGCGAGCCTGGCGGATGTGCCGGATCACGTGCCGGCGCATGTCGGGCGTCGCCAGCGAGGTGCCCCCGAACTTCTGCACCAGGATCCGCATACCTCTCCGATCCCCCCGCGCGCAGGCCTGGCGCCGGCGGCCCTCCCGGGGCTCGCCTCTTGCGCCCCGGCCGGCCTGCCAGGCGAGCGGCATGCGCGGCCCGCTAGGCGCTGCCCCAGGCCCCTATCCCCAGCCCCTCAGCGATCTGGATGGCGTTGAGGGCAGCGCCCTTGCGGATCTGATCGCCCACCACCCACAGGTTGAGCGCCCCGGGCAGCGAGACGTCCTCCCGGATGCGGCCCACCAGCACCGGATCGGTGCCCGAGCTGTCCACGGGCATGGGGTAGAGCTGTGCGGCCGGATCGTCCACGACCCGCACCCCCGGCGCTTCGGACAGGATGGCCCGGGCCTCGTCGGGGCTCAGGGGCCGTGCGAACTCCACGTTGATGGACTCGCTGTGGCTGCGAAGCACGGGAACCCGCACCGTGGTGGCGCTGATGCGCAGGGAGGGGTCGTGGAAGATCTTGCGCGTCTCGTGAACCATCTTCCACTCCTCCCGGGTGTAGCCGGCCTGGGCGAAGCTGTCCACCTGGGGGATGACGTTGAAGGCGATGGGATAGTGCCGGGGTGCACCGGCGTAGGGCAGGATCCGGGGCTCATAGGGCTCGCCGGTGAAATAGGCCCGCAGCTCCTCCAGAAGCTCCGCCATGGCCCGGGCCCCGGCGCCGGAGACGGCCTGGTAGGTGGAGACCACCACCCGGCGCACCGTGGCCGAGCGGTGCAGGGGCCACAGCGCCACCGCCAGGATGATGGTGGAGCAGTTGGGGTTGGCGATGATGCCGTGATGATGGCGGGCATCCTCCAGGTTGATCTCCGGCACCACCAGGGGCACGTCGTCCTCCAGGCGGAAGGCGCTGGAGTTGTCGATCACCAGGGCGCCCCGGCGGACCGCCTCGGGGGCAAGCTCCCGGCTGACCGACGCCCCGGCCGAGAAGAAGGCCACGTCCACGCCGTCGAAGGCGTCGGGCCCCGCCTCCCGCACCGTCACCGCATCGCCCATGAAGGGTATCCGGCGCCCCGCCGAGCGCCCCGAGGCCAAAAGGCGCAAATCGGATACCCGCCACCGCCGCTCTTCCAAAAGCCGCAGGAACTCCTCGCCCACGGCGCCCGTCGCGCCCACCACCGCGACCCGGTAACCCGTTGCCACGACCTCGCGACCACCTCTCGCACGGCGGCAACCGGCCGCCGGCCCCGTCCCCGGGCGGCCGGACCCTCAGCGGACCGGGCGGCGGCTGCGCTCGATGATCATGGGCTGGATCTGGACGCCCCGCAGCGCCCAGGCCACCGTGGAGACGATCTGCTCGAAGTCGGCCACCATGGAGGTGGGCTTGGCCTGCGGGTTGTCCTGCCCGAAGGGTACCATGTAGACGTGCTTCATGTTGAGTACCAGCCCCAGGTTCTTGGCGTTGGCCCCGAGGGCGTCGTTGGTGGAGATGGCCAGCACCACGGGCCTGCCGTTTCGAAACGTGGCTTTCGCGGCCATGAGCACCGCGCTATCGGTGATGGCCAGCGCCAGCTTGGCCAGAGTATTGCCGGTGCATGGCGCAATCACCAGCGCGTCCAGGAGCTTCGAGGGTCCCAGGGGCTCGGTCTCCACCATGCTGCGCAGCACGGCCCGCCCGCAGGTTTCACTCAGGCGCTTCTCCCACTCCTGGACCGTCCCGAACCGGGTATCGGCAGCATGTTCCGATGGGATCGGGTAGACCTCCGCCCCGGCCGCGAGCAGGGCCTGCATGGAGGGCAGGATCTCTTCGAAGGAGCAATGGGAGGCGGCCAGAGCCCAGCCGATCTTCTTCCCCTCAAGCGCCTCCCGCTCGGAGTCGTCCACCAAGGGGGGCGCCGGCAATCGGACGTGCGACAACGTCACCGCTCCCCTCCGCACTGCCGGGTATCCCGGCCAACGGCCCGCCGGCCCCCGGGCGGCCTGTCGCCCTCCCGGACCGCGGGTCGTCCTGGCCCGAGCAGTATATGGGCACTAGGGATGGTCGGTGAGCGGCCGTCCGGCCGAAAGCCCTCCTCGAAGCCCCGGAGGGGAAGGTTCGTCGAAGAGCAGTTCTTCCAGGGAGTGTACACCTCGCAGCTGACTGACCCGGCGCACCGCCAGCAGGATCCCGGGGATGAAGCTGCGCCGGCTGGTGGAGTCGTGGCGGATGGTGAGGGTCTGGCCCTCCAGACCGAAGATGACCTCCTGATGGGCCACAAGCCCCGGGAGCCGAACGCTGTGGATGGGGATCTGGCGAGCTTCCTCTTCGGGTTGCCCTCGCGCCCGGGCGATGAGGGCGGCAGTGCGCAGGGAGGTGCCTGACGGGGCGTCCAGCTTGGTGTCGTGGTGCATCTCGATGATCTCGCAACGGGGCATGTGGGCGGCTACCAGAGCGGCGATCCGCATCATGAGGAGCGCGCCCACCGCGAAGTTGGGGGAGACCACCGCCCCCGTCCCCCGGCGCCGGCAGCGGCGGTCCAGATCCTCCACCTCCGCCCGGCTGATGCCGGTGGTGCCGATGACCAGGTGCACCCCGCCGTCCACCGCGGCGAACGCGTGCTCCACCGCCGCCTGGGCTTCGGTGAAGTCCACCAGCACGTCCACGGGCGTGCGGGCCAGCAGCCGGCGGACGTCCCGGTCCACCGGCACTCCCAGCGGCCGCACGCCGGCCACCTCGCCCAGGTCCCGCCCCGCCGAATGCCGTCCCAGACCGCCCACCAGCTGGAGATCGGCGTGTTCCAGGACGGCGGCGACCACCTCCCGGCCGACCTTTCCCGAAGCCCCGGCCACCGCAACCCGGATGGCGCCCACGCCCGGCCTCCCCCGGCCGCCGGCTGCCCGAACAGGCGCGCCAGGCGGCTATCGCTTGCCCGGCCGGTCCCCCACCACGGGCCGGACGCCTCCATTCTGGGAGACCCTTGCAGGGGCGTCAAGCAGGCCCTGCCTGCCGGCTACGACCGGCCAGCGCCCCTCGCCTTGCCGGCCTGACCCAGCCGGGCCGCCCTGCCGGAGCCCACGTGGGATTCCACGTTGGTCGCCCCGTGTTCGCGAAGGATCTGCGCCGCCTCGTCGATGCGGTCGGTGTCGGCCTGCACCACGGCCAGGATACGGCCCTTTTTGAGCTCCTCCTCGTAAAAGCGGCCGCGGTTTTCGGGAATCCCCAGGTCCAGCAGACCCCCCGCCACCCCTCCGGTGACCGCCCCGCCCAGGGTGGCGGCCAGCGGGCCGGCCGCCACCACAGGACCCACACCCGGCACGGCCAGCGCGCCCACCCCGGCCAAAAGGCCGGCGATGCCTCCCAGGGCCCCTCCCCACGTGACGCCCTCGCTCACATCCAGACCCGCCTCCTGGTCGCCTCCCGCCGCAGCCGCCGGGCCACCCTGGCCCCCCTGACCGCGGGCCACCACGGAGATCTCGTTGTCTCGAAAGCCCCGATCCCGCATGGCCCGGACCGCCTGCTCGCAGGGGCCGCGGCCGTTAAAGACGCCAATGACCGTTGCCACCGCCGACCGACTCCCTTCCAGTCCCGAGGCGTTGTGGAGCCGGCCTTAGTCTGTCCGCGCTCAGGCGAGCTATGCCGGCGGTGGGCGAGGCGGCTGACAGGTCGACCACGATCAGATCCGGACCGACCTTGAGGATCTGGTTCCAGGGAACCACCAGCTCCCCGCGAGACCACCAGCCCCGGCGCACGGGGATGATCAGGGCTTCGATGCGCCCGTTGCTGGGATCCACCAGCAGATCCGCCTCTTTCAGCAACCCCAGGCGCACCCCCTGGGCCACATCGATGATCTCCTTGCCGGCCAGGGCGCTCAACAGCATGGCGGGACCCACGGCTATGCGGTCCCGGGCCTTGGCATGCCACCCGCTCCGCCCGACCGGGTCGGTCCGCCCACGGCTACGGACGCAGGGCACCGTAGCGCACCAGCACGCCGGCTCGCACGGCTGCCGGGCCGGCGGAGGCGTCGGTGGCGGTGGTGATGAGGGCCCCGACCTCGACGGCCGGTGCCGCCCGCCATGACCACTCCGCCCGCACCTCCGGCACCGCACCGGCGGGGTGCCACCGGTAAACAAGACGGGCCGAGAGAGGTGTCCCGCCCGTCCCCGCGCGGCGCATCGGCTGCCATCCCACCACAAGCCGGCCCGAGCCCTCCCGGGGAGCCATCCGCAACCCCACGGTCAGCTCGGGAGATGGCCACCGGCCGGTCACAAGCTCCCAGACCGGTCCGCTGTCGGTGGCCAGGACGACCGTCGCAAGCTCACGGCCGCTTCGAACACCCACGCGCACCTCCTGCTTCTCCCTGCCGGAGGCCGCCAGGTGCCGCCGGGCGCTCATCTCCACGCGCTCGACGCCCGCCGGCGGCCGCAGATCCAGGTCCAGCTGCAAGCCGGATGCCACCCACACGCCCGCCGCATCCTGCGTGACCTGGCCCTGTGCTTTCAGGCGCAGACGGTCCCCCAGCGGACCCACAACCAGCTCCCACACCTGTCGGTTGCGGGAAAGGGGACGGCTGAGAGGCCAGGCGAACCGGGGCCCCGAAGCGCTCCAGCCGATCTCCATCGGCAAGGGATCGTCCACCCGAACCCGCACCAGGCCCGCCGCGTCGGCCCCCGCCGAGGCCAGCGGGCCGTCGCTCTCCCACCACGCCACCTGGGATGCGGCCGCGTTCCACTCGCCCCAGGGGGTCGGGGCGGTGAGGTATGCGGAGACGGCCTGGATGTGCCGCTGCACAGAAACGTCCGGCAGGGTCTTGAAGGTGAGCCACTGGGGTCCCGCGCCAACCCAGCCCAGCTGGACGCCTGCCATCCCGGTCCGGGACCGCCGTCGGCCGCCGGGTAGCTCCACCTGCACGCCCACGACCATCGCCCGCCCGAGGACGGACCGGTTGTGGGGCCGCCACACGGGTAGCCCGCCCAGCGCCAGGAGATGGACCTGGACATCGTCGCGGCGCAAGGACCCCTGAAGCGCCCAGCCATCCCGGGCTGAGACTCTGCCGTCCGCCAGAGTCATGGGCCCCGGCAGGCGCCCGTAGTTGACCCCGCGGCTGGCGCTCAACCCCACCTGCGTGGCGGCACCCAACCGGGCGCTCAGCTCCAGGCGCCCGCCCGGCCAGTCTCGGTCCCCACTCCCCAGGTCCGCTGCGGCCCCCCGACCGGCCAGCAGCGCCTGCAAACTCCAGCTGCCCTCCTGGCTCGCCCGCACCCGCAACGCCGGGAGCGGCTGGGGAAAGGCTGCGATGGATCGCCCGGGGGGGTGCCACCAGAAGGCCAACGAACCGTCCAGGGCCAGGGCAGCCTCCCGGGACAAAGCGCTGCCAGATGCCCCCACCAACGCGGGTGGCCGCGCCACCAGGACGGCCAGCAGGCAAAGGCAAAAGGCTGCGCCGGCCCGGCGGGATGGACGGTTGCGGTATGGATCCATATGGATATCATACCGTTATCTTCCATACGGCAACAATAGGGTCTCGGGCGAAGCTGGGGACAACCGGCAGCGAAAAGACTCTCTCTCGCTCGC
>CAYQLT010000001.1:133496-220839 GCA_964418425.1 uncultured Clostridia bacterium | reverse complement strand
GGGTCTCGGGCGAAGCTGGGGACAACCGGCAGCGAAAAGACTCTCTCTCGCTCGCTATACCGCGTCCGCCACGCGGCGCTGGGTCTCCCACGAGACCGGGCCAACGGCCGCATAGGCAAAGCGGTCGGGGTCGAAGAGGCGCTCGGCCAGCCGCCGGACATCCTCCTCGCCCACCCCATCGATACGGGCCAGCACCTCGTCGGGGCTGAGATAGCCTTCGCCGGTCAGCTCGCCGCGGGCAAGCCGGCTCATGCGCTGACTGGTGCTCTCCAGCCCCAGCATCAGGCTACCTTTGAGGTGCTCCTTGGCCCGGTTCAGCTCCTCGGGCCCCACCCCGGCCCGAGCGGTCTCGATCAGCTCTTCCTGCACCAGTTCCAGCACCGATGCGGCCCGCTCGCTGGCCGTTCCGGCGTAGACCGCGAAGAAACCTGCGTCCCACAGGGCGGTGTGGTACGAATAGGTGGCATACACCCAGCCCCGCTCCTCCCTCAGCTTCTGGAAGAACCGGGAGCTGACCCCGCCGCCCAGGATGGAATCCAGGCAGAGCATGGCCCAACGATCCGGATCGCCGGCTGCCAGCCCGGGGGTGCTCACGCACAGGTGAACCTGCTCGGTCTCCTTGCTGCGCACCAGCCACCGAATCTCGCTGCGCGCGGGGTGCGGTCGCCGGCGTGCGGGATCGGGGGCAAGCCCGGCGAAGTGCTCGGACACCTGCGCCACCAGCGCGTCGTGATCCACCCGTCCCGCCGCGGCCACCACCAGACGGCCACCCGTGTAATGCTGGCGCACAAACTCTTTGAGGCGCCGGGACGTGAACGACCGCACCGACTCCTCGGTTCCCAGGACGCTTCTGGCGGCCGGGTGGCGGCCGAGGGCTGCCTCGGCCGCCAGTTCGTGAACCAGTTCATCCGGGGTGTCCTCGTACAGGCGGATCTCCTCGAGTACCACGCTCTTCTCCTTTTCCACGTCCGCGGGATCCATGGAGGAGTTGAGGAGCATGTCGGCCAGAAGTTCGACGGCCCGTGGCACGTGAACATCGAGAACCCGGGCGTAGTAGCAGGTGTGCTCTTTGGTGGTGAAGGCGTTGAGCTGCCCGCCGACCGCATCGATCTGCTCGGCGATCTGCCGGGCGCTTCGGGTCGGCGTCCCCTTGAACATCATGTGCTCGATGAAGTGGCAGATGCCCTGCTCCTCGGGCTTCTCGTCCCGGGAGCCGACCTCGTACCAAAACCCGATGGTGGCGGAACGCAGATCTTCCACCCTCTCGGTGACCACCCGAATCCCGTTGGCAAGGACCGAACGCCGAACCGACACGCACCAACGCCTTCCTTTCCGGGCGCCGGCTGACTGACGCACCGAAAGCGCCCGACGCCGCAGGCGAGCGGCTCGCCGCGAAGGCGAAACCGGAGGGAGCAGTGCGTCCCGCTGGGAACCGCGGCCACGACCCTGGCCATCATTTTATATCTTTTCGGCCCCGTCCCGGGGTGGACAAGGCTTACTGCGACGACCCGGCCCCCGGCCACCTGCTGCCCTGCCGCCCCGACCGCGGGCGGCCTGCTCTAAGGTCCGGGCGCAACCTCTTGCTGCGGGCGGGGCTCTTCAGGGAACTGCAGGGCCTGCAGCATCCGGCCGGCCGGCACCAGCACGAATCCCCGTCCCTTGAGTTCCGCCAGGATCCCTCTCAGGGCCCGGGCCGTGGGCTCGGTGGGGTGCATCAGCACGATGGCGCCATTGGCGGCCTCGGAGAGCACCCGCCGCGCGATGGCTTCGGGCTGCGGGCGCTTCCAATCCAAGGTATCGATGGTCCACATGACCGTCTGGTATCCCAGACGGCCCGCTCGGGCGGCGACCCGCCGGTCCACCTCCCCGTACGGGGGCGCAAAGAGGACCGGCCTTTGCCCGGTGGCCTCCTGGATGACCCGCTCCGCCTCTAAGATCAACCGGTCCAGTTCCGCGTCGCTGAGGCGCGTGGGTTCCACGTGCTCCATGCCGTGGTTACCCACCTCGTGCCCCTCCTCGGCCACCTGCCGAGCCGCCTCCGGGAAGTTGCGCACCCACCGCCCGGTGAAGAAGAAGGTGGCGGTGACCCTGTGTTCCCGCAGCGCCTCCAGCACCCCTGGCAGATGCTCCTCGCCCCAGTCCACGTTGAAGGTGAGGGTCACCCACGGCCGGTCCCGGGGACCCCGGTAGACGGGCTCCGAGAGGCGAACAGGCGCCGAGGGCTGTTGGGGTTGCTCCGGCTGCGCACCCAAGACCTGGCCCGGTAGAGCGTTCGGCACGAGCCCGTCTCTTTCTGCAGGCTCCACCTCCAGTCCCAGGCGCTGCCATCCGCCATGCCGAGCGGGGGTACGAACCAGCGCGGCGGCGATGACGACGAAAAACAGCGCTCCCCCAAGGCGCCGGCCTCTTACGGTCCAGCTCAGGAAGCGCCGCTGTCCCCGCACGCTACGCCGACCTCCCCTTCTCAATGGGGGACGGGGGTACGGCCTGCCGGAGGCCGTGTCTGGCGGCGCTGAACGCCGGAGTAGGGCTCGATGACGTAATCGCTGTGGTAGATCAGCTCGGATACCGGAACGATCCGATAGCCCCGGGCTTTCAGCGCCGGCACCAGCTGATCGACGGCCTCCGGAGTGTGGGTGCCGTCGTTGTGGAACAAGATGATGTCCCCCGGACCGATGGCCCCCAGGATCCGGGTGACCATGACGCTGGCGCTCAAGTCCCGCCAGTCCAGCGAGTCCACGGACCACTGGATGGTGTAGTAACCCAGCTCCGAGGCGACCTCGATGACCTTGTCGCTGTATTCCCCAAATGGAGGGCGAAACAACAGCACGGTCGGGCGCCCCACCAGGGCATCGATCCGCCGCTGGTTCTCCTCCAGCTCCCAGCGGATGCGGTCTTTGGGGAGGGAGTTGAGGTGAGGGTGGGTGTAAGTGTGATTCCCCACCTCATGCCCCTGGGCGGCTATCTTGCGCACGTATTCCGGGTTTTCCTCAACCCAGTTGCCGCCCAGGAAGAAGGTGGTTCGCACGCCGTGGCGACGCAACACCTCCAGGAGGCGGTCGGTGCGGCTGGTTCCCCACATGGCGTCGAAGGAGAGGGCTACCCGGCGATCCGGGAGATCCACCCGATAGATGGGAACCAGCCGGCTCACCCGGAAGGCTCGGGACAACACGGCCACCGTACGCTCGCCGGCGGTGTACATGACCACCGAGGCCAACCAGAACACGGCCACAACGGCGAGCCAGCCGAGGCCCCTGCGAAACCGGTGCGCCATCGGCCTCTACCCCGGGCCAGCATATCGACCCGGGCAGGGGCTTAGAACGGCGCGACCCGAAAGGGCCGGGGCGCGGCATCTTCAGAGGGTGAAAACGTGACGCCCGATGCGCCGAAGAACGGGCCGGTTCGCCCAAAACCACGGCGTCCGGGTTTTCTCGGGGTTGTAAAAGAAGAGGGCGCCGCCGCTGGGGTCCTCGCCCGCAAGGGCCCGGCGCGCAGCCTCATAGGCGGACGGTGCGGGGTTGGCTGCCAGCAGATCCTCGGGCGAGAATCCGAACTGGCCCGGCTGAAGCACCACCTCGTAAAGGGTGTCAGGAAAGCCCGGGCTGCGGACCCGGTTGAGCACCACGGCCCCCACCGCTACCTGACCCTCCCACGGCTCACCGCGGGCTTCCAGGTGGATCAGCCGGGCGAGCAGCTCCTCGTCGCTCATCTGGCGCAGCTGCGGATACCGCTGTCCCGGGTCCTCCGAGGCCGGCTCGTCAGGGTCGCCGCGGGGAGGCCCCGGCACCCGCAAGATTTGACCGACAGCCAGCCGGTCGGGGTCGGGCAGGTCGTTCATCTGCGCCAGTTGGGTGGGGGAGACCCCATAGAGCCGGGCGATACGGCTGAGGGTATCGCCCGGCTGCACCTGGTAGTAGTACCCGGACGCACCCTGTTCGGCCGCCAGTTCCTGGGCTCGGTGCACGCCCGACATGGCCAGAACGGCGACGATCACGCCGATCACGATGGCGAGGGCAGTCCGATCCATTGGACGATCTCCCGCAAAAGGGCTTTACCCGGCCCGGCCACCATCTGGCAGCCCGGCAGCGCCCGCAGGAACTGGTGGCCGTAAGGCCGGATCACCAGGCGACGGTCGGTCACCACCACCGCGCCCCGGTCGGCCGCCGTCCGGATGAGCCGCCCGAAACCCTGACGGAACTTCATGACCGCCCGGGGCAGGGCGTCCTCCCAGAAAGGGTTGAGGGACATGGTCTTCAGCCGCTCGGCTCGGGCAGCCACCAGGGGATGCTCCGGAACGGGAAAGGGAAGCCGGCACATCACCACGCACGAAAGCGCCGGACCCGGAACGTCCAGACCTTCCCAGAAGCTGTCGGTTCCCAGCAGCACCTGACCCCGACCTTCCCGTTCCCGGAAACGGTCGACCAGGCGGGTGCGGGGAAGCTCGCCCTGGCGTAACACCTGGAAGCCTTCCAGCTCCGGGTGGGCCTGCAAAAGCCCGGCCGCCTGCTCCAGCATGCGGTAAGAGGTGAACAGCACCAGCGTGCGCCCGCCGATCCCGCAAGCCAGCCAGGCCACCCAGTCGGCCAGGACCGGTACGAACCGGGCATCGTCCGGCTCGGGAAAGTCCGTGGGCACCCCCACCAGACACTGGGTTTGGAAGCGAAAAGGAGACGGTATCTGCGCCTCCCACACCCCGCAGCGCATCCGGACCTGCGTCGGAGGGGTACCTCCCACCCGCACCCGGGTCAGGCCGGACTCGTCCACCTCCGGCTCGCCCGAAAGCTCCTGGAAGGCCGGCGGGCTCTTTGGGCCCTCGGCGGTCAGGCCCAGGGCACGGCGTAACGGTGCGAAATCCCCGGAAGGGGTCAGCGTGGCGGACGTCAACACGCAAGCGTGTGGGGGGCGGAGAAGCTCGGCTGCAATCACGCCGCCCACGTCCAACATCGCCGCCCGCAGACAGAGCTGTCGTCCTGCCGGTTCCGCTTCGGCCCAGTAGACCGCATCGGGGTCGGCGGCCCCCATGACATCCCCCAGGTCCACAGCCAGTTTCTGGGCCCACCGGGCCAGCGCCACCATCTCGGCCGCTTCGTCCTGCTCGGGAGGCTCATCTTCGGGCGCCGAACCCGCCAACCGGGCGGCCTCGTGGGCCAGCCCGTACAACGCGTCTGTCACGCCATCCAGGGGGCCCGCAAGCTCCCTGCGGCGGGAGAGCCCCGGAGTGATGCGGAGCACGGCCCGGCCACCCTCGCCCACCGGACGCCCCAAGAGCGCCATCAGGCGATACAGGGCGTCGACGAACCGTCCCAGGGCCTGTGCCGCCTGGGCGGCCGGCCCGGCAAGGGGGAGCCTGCGCTGACGAGCCAGGCGGCCCAGGCGGGCCAGCGCCATGTGGCTGCGCACCTCGACGCCCAGGTGCGCCACCGCCACCTCTTCCAGGTGGTGCGCCTCGTCCAGTATGAGGAAATCGTGGTCTGGCAGGACGCAGGCGTCCGATCCCGTTGTGGCGCGCCGCAGCGCTCGATCCGCCATCAACAAGTGGTGATTGGCCACCACAAGACGGGCTTTGTGTATCTGGCGGCGGGCCCGAAAATAGAAGCAATCCTCGAAATACGGGCAACGGCGCCGGGTGCACCGATCGGGATCTGCGCTGACGGCAACCCACGCGTCGTGCGGCCACTCTTCGGGAAGCTCGGAGCGGGCCCCGCTGCGCGCCGAGGCCTCCCATTGGGCGAGCCGCTCCACGAGCCCCGGCCAGTCCCTTTGCGAAAGCTCCGGGAAGAACTCCCGGTCGGACAGGGCGTGACGCAGGCGCAGGCGGCACAGGTAGTTGCCCCACCCGCGGGCCACCGCCCAATCCAGGGAATGGCCCACACACGCCTCGGCTACCGGGATGTCCCGCTGAACCAGCTGATCCTGCAGGTAGAGGGTGTAGGTGGCGACCACCGCCCGCGCGGATGGGTCCCGCTCCAGGGCGCGGGCCAGTGGCACCAGGTAGGCCAGCGACTTGCCGGTACCCGTTGCCGCCTCCACCAGCGCGATGCCCCCGCCGTCGAGCACCTCCCATACGAGGCGGGCCATGGCCTCTTGTTCCGGGCGTGCCTCAAAGCGAGGCCCAAGAGCCCGGGCCAGGCTGCCTGCGGGGCCGAAGTCCTGCTCGACGGCGTACGGCTGCGTCCGCCCGTCTATGACGGTGCCACGATGGCCGGCCTCCATGGTGGCCAGCGATTTCGGTGTCGCCGGGTTTGCTCCCTGCCGGCGATGGCCACCCGGTCGACGAGACTGCCCAGGGAGACGACGTCGCCGGCCGCGTTGAGAGCGGCCATCAAAAGGGTCCACCGGGCCAGACGCCTGTCGTCCAGCAGCTCGGCCGCCGCAGTGCCCAACGCCGCCCCCAGTGCGTTGGCTCCGGTATCCCCCAGCATGGCATCCCCGGCCCGATCCAGGGGCAGGTAGCCCATGACGGCACCCACCAGGGGGAGCCAAACGGCCAGGCGGTGGCGGCGCCGGGGTTCGCCGGCCGCCGCCAGCCACGCCATACCCAGCACAAAGGCCAGACCCGCCCGCCCGGGCCGGGTGTCCAGCTGGTTGAGCGCGTTGGCGGTCAGGGCCGTGCCCAGCCCACCCCACACGGCCCTTCCCGCACCCTCCTGTCGCAGCCTGGCAAGTGCTCCCAGCACGGCTGCCAGCCCCACGATGGCAGCCTTCAGCATCCCCGAGGTGAGCCGACGCTGGCACAGGGCGGTCCGCAGGTGGCCTCCCCACCCGCGCACCGAGCGGCCCGGCCCGGGCCAGACGTCGTCCAGCCAGCCACCGGCTGCGGCGGCAGCCGGCACCAGGGCTGATCCCGGCGCTCCCAGTGCCGCCATCCCCGCCAGGCCCATAGCTGCCGGCACCCACCCCACTCCCGTCGGCACCCGGCGCCCCGTGTACGAGCGGCGTACCCGTCCCGCCCGGCCCAAGGCCCGGGCAGCCACCGGTGCCGCCCGCCGTGCCCCCGCCCACGCCAGAACCGACAAGCTGACGGCCGCCAGCAAGCCGGCGGGTCCGGCAGCGCCTGGAACCCCGGGAGCGCCGCTCGACCTCATGTTCGGGCCTCCTCGTCTCGGCTTTCCAGCCTCAGGTTGTTTAGGGTCCGGGCCACATCCAGAAACTGCCGCGCCCGGTGCAGCACCCCTTCCCGGCTCCACGCCGTTGGCCGGTGTGTCACCCGGACGGGCACCTCCACTACCCGCAAGCCCCAGCGCAGCGCCCGGACATCCATGCGCACCTCCACGCCAAACCCGCACGGCGGTCCCGCCACCAGGGCCGTAGCCCAGCTCCGGGGAGCTGCCCGTTGCCCGGACAGCGGAGCTGTCAGCGCCTGTCCCCCCAGCCTGCGGACGCCTGCCGCCGCCAACCGACGCACCAGACCCAGGCCCGCACCCCTTCCGCCCGGTAACCGTCCGATGGCCAGGTCGGCCTCACCCGTACCCACCGCCTCGCACAGGGCAGACAGGCCGACCGCCGAGCCCCCCAGGTCCGCATCGCACAGGAGGACGTGGGGGGATGCGGCGGCCTCGATACCTACCTGCAGGGCGCTACCTTTGCCCCGGCGCCGGCCCAGGCACACCACCCGGGCCCCCGCCCGGCGGGCTTCGCCGGCGGTATCGTCGTCGGAGCCGTCGTCCACCACCACCTCATCGATCCACGGGATGCGATGGAGGCTGCGTACCGTCTCGCCGATGGTCGGGGCCTCCCTCCAGGCAGGCACCACGGCGCTGAACAGCTCCCGCGTACCACAGTGCCTCTTCAACCCGGTCCAAAGCCTCCTTTTGCTCCACGCCGGCACCATGGCAGCGCACCAGCGCGACCATCGCCGCCACCTGGCCCAAGGCGCTGTCGATGCCCTCCACATACGCCCCGCTGCCCGGACTCCGTGCCGAGGGGGCAGCCGTTTCGCCCCCGGTCCCGGCGGGGGGAGGGGACAAGCGGCCCACCAGACCCATCACCCGGCCCGCCTCGCTTTGCAGTATCACCCCGGGCACGGGCCACGGCCACTCGGCCGGGGCGATGGAAGAACCTTCTTGCACCGTGACGCCGGCCTGCCGAAGTGCCGCAGCCAGACGGGAGGACGCTTGCCGGGCCTCGGGGGTGGCTTGCAGGTGAAGCGTCCATCCCTGGGGAACCCAGGACCGCCACAGATCGGGCAAGACCGCCTGCAGAAGCCGTTCATAGGCCATCGCCTTTTGCTCCATCCACCGCCGCTCCATGCGGGACTGCTCGAGACGCATCTCCAGACCCGCCAGCTGCCTCTGGATCGAGTCCACCAGCCCCCGGTCCACCAGCCCCTTGCCCACCGCCCCCGCCCCGGCTGCCATACCCACGGCCAGGGCCCAGAAGACGGCGGCCACGGTGAGGCTGTGGCGGCCCGGGTCGCGGGTCACGGCCACCCTCCCGTCCACAGGCCGGCCTGCAGCCCCAGCCACAGCAGGCGGGCCAGTTGCTGAAGCGGGCTCGACACCCACGTCGCCACCGACAGGCAGAAGACGGCGGCCGCCGCCACGGCCGGGCCGAGCGCCTCTCGCTCCTCCCTCTCGCAGGAAGCCAGGCAGGCGTAGCCCCGGGCATCCACCACCACGTGTCCCAGCCGCATTCGCACCAGCAGGGTGCTGGCCATGCCCGGGCGGCCTTTCTCCATCACCTCCAGCGCGCTGGCGTGACCTCCCACCGCCACGACGGGCCGGGCACCGGCTTCGCCGGCAAGCAGAAGCGCCGCATCCTCGCTGGTTCCCGGGCAGGGAAAGACGTGCGCGAACCGTCCTCGCTCCAGGACCCTGGCCAGACCGGGGGCCCGCCCGTCCGGGTAGGCCTGCACCACCAGCTCCCCGGCCGAATCCATGGCCCGGTCGCTGACCGAATCCATGTCGCCCACAACCAGATGGCATCCATAGCCCAGCTCCACAAGCGCGTCCGCCCCGCCGTCGACCCCGATGAGGACGGGATGGCGCCGCCGGATGAAGGGCCCAATCGCCCGCAGGTCCTCCCGAAGACCCGCTCCTCGAGCCACCACCACCGCCGGACGGCCTGCCATGGAGGTGCGCAGAGGGGGCAGGGCGATGGGCCCCAGCAGGCGTTCCAGCTCGCCGGTGGCGTGCTGCAGGGTGTTTCGCGCAAAGCGGCGGAGAAGGGCCGGAAACTGCCTTTGGGCCTGACCGAGCCGTGCTCGCACTTCTTCGGCCTGCAGGCGCCGTCCGCAGGCCAGAACCCGACCGCGGTCGTCCAAAAGCTGCTGGCCTTCCAAACGCACCCACGCGCCCTCCACGACCCGGGAGAGCAGTTGGGGGCCTGCGTGGTCCAGCACGGGGATGCCCGCCGCCAGCAGCACTCCCGCGCCGCCTGCGGGCAGCCGACCGGAGAGGGTGGCACACCCGTTGATCACCGCACCGGGCCGGCGCGCCGCCAGCGCCGCCGCCGTGGCCGTGTCCATATCCGGGTGGGAGATGATGACCACGTCGCCCGGGCGGATGCGCGCAACCAACCGCTTGGTGACCGCCCCGACGCGGGCAGGGCCCGCCACCGCGAACTTCAACGAGCCGTCACCTCCCGGCCTAGTGTTGACCGGGGCAACGGCCCCCTTTCACCGCGCCGCTCCGGCGAGCCCGCATATCTCCAGCCGGACCTGGTCGGCCAGCAGGGCGATGAACGAAGAATTGGTGGGCCGAGCGCGCCGGTCGTTGATGAGGTGGGCGAACAGGCGCTCGATGAGCGAGAGGTTGCCCCGCTCGACCGTCACCTCGATGGCGTGCCGGATGGCGCGCTCCACCTTGAAGGGCGCCGTCTGGTGCAGCCGCGCGATGCGAGGGTACAGCTCCTTGGTCACGCGCTCCAGAAGGCCGCGGTCTTCTACCACCATCACGATGGCGTCCTTGAGGTACGCCCGCCCCTTGTAATGGGGCGGCACCCCGAGGTCCTCCATGTAGCGCACCACGCAACGCTCGATCTGGCGTAGCCGCCGCTGCCGCCGTGAGGGAAGCGGTCCCCGCTCCCCGGTGACGAGCTGGCGAAACCGCAGCCCCAACGTGGCCACGTCAAACGGGCGCACCACGAAGTAATCGGCCCCCCACGCGCAGGCTCTGGCCACCAGCCCGTCGTCACCGGTCGGGCTGACCACCACCAGCCGTCGACCCGCCGGGACGGCCTGGGAGCTCATCCGGGTGCGGTACCAGCGGACGAGCCGCTCGGCCCCCGGCACGCCGCCCAGGCCGGCCAGCCCCAGGTCCAGGGTCACCAGGTCCGGGGGGTCACTGGCCAGGCGCTGCTCCAGCGGCAAGGCCGTGGCGATGACATCGATGCGGGAGAACACGTCCTCGTGCCGTTCCAGGTGATCGCGAAGCTGCTGTGCGAAGCCGTCCGGGTCGCCGCTCAACACCACCGAATAGCCCTGCATGCTCCTCCACGCTCCCCCCTGCGGCCTGTCCGATCCCGACGCCCTGGGCCTCAGGCGGCCGCTCCCCAAGGGTGGAGACGGCTGACCTCAGTATTCCGGACCGCGCCCGCACCTCCTTCGGCCGACTCCCACAGGCCGGACTGTTCCAGCATGCTCTCGATGAGGATCCCGTAACCCCGGGCGGGGTCTTGCACCGAAACGTGGGTGACTGCTCCCACCAGGCGGTTGTCCTGGATGAGGGGGCTGCCGCTCATGCCCTGCACGATGCCGCCGGTGAGGGCCAAAAGCCGCGGATCCACCACCCGCACCAAAAGCCTCTGGGATTCGGGGACGCCTCGGGGCCGGATCCGGACGATCTGCACCCGAAAGCTCTCCACCCGCTCACCCTCTACCACCGTCAGCAAGTGGGCTTCCCCTTCTCGGACATCCCCGGCCAGCGCCACCGGCAAGGGTTTTTCGAAGCCGGGCGCCGGGCGGGGGGTCCGGTACAGGTCCCCGAAGATACCTGCCGGCGTGTTTTTCCGGATGACTCCCAAAGGCGGCTGGTCCCGCTCAAGCCGCCCTACCTTCTCCCCGGGGCGGCCGGCAAGGCCTCGGGAGACGGAACCGATGGAGGCGACCACGACGCGGGCCTGCTCCAGCGAAAGGGCTCGCCGCTGCCGGTCCTGCACCAGGTGGCCGAGCGCCCCGAACCGCAGGGTCCGGGGATCGTAGAACGTCAGGGTTCCCACCCCGGCCTGCGGCTCCTCCACCACCAGCCCCGCGGTGAAGCGGCCCTCGCAGGGCGCCCTCCGAAAAGCGGTTGGGGCCTCGCAGGCGACGGCCACCGGCTTCAACCGGGTGAGGAAGATCCGCTCGCCCCGCCGCACCTTCAGCCGGATCTCCTGGCCGGCCTGACCGGCGTGCTGGATATGCTGGCTCAATTCCGCCGGCTCCCTGAGCAGGCGACCGTCGGCCTCCAGCAGGACGTCGCCCGGCACAAGCCCTGCCTCCCGGGCAGGGTGCCGGACGATGCCCGACGGATCGCGCACACCCTCCTCGCGCTGCACCCGCAGGCCCTGCTCGGCCTGCAGGATGCCGATGGCCTGTCCTCCCGCCATGAGGTGAAGCGGGGGAACCACATCGATCACCAGGGTGCCCACAGGAAAGCGACCCCAAAGCAGGAGGGCGATCCGAACGGTTCCGGGGCGGCCCATGCGCAGGTGAAGCCGGCTCCCCTGGCGCGCCACCTCCCCGGGAAAGCCACTCTCCAGGGGGCCCGCCCGCAGGGCCGGGCTCATGGGCAAGCTGGCCGGCTGCCCCGAGACGACGCGAAGCCGCGCCGGCAACGCAAGGGGGGCTGCAGCGCTGGCGACCACAAAGACCAGCAGCAGGGTGCCGGCGGCACGACGCAGCAGGGGTTCTCCATAAGCTGCCACACCCAACGCCTCCGGGCTAGGGTGCCCTCGCCCCGCCGCGCTCCGGACGGCCAGCTGGTGGGCAGCCAGGGCGTCACCCGGTGGCCTTGGTCTCCCCTGCCAGCCGCAGCAGCTCCTCGGCATGGCGCTGCGCGGCCACGGTGGCAGCGGTGCCGCTCAGCATGCGAGCCAGCTCCTGAACCCGCCGGTCTCCCTCGACCGGCTCGACCCGGACTCGGGTGCGTCCCGAGCGCTCCACCTTCTCCACCGCCAGATGGTGATCCGCCAGGCTGGCCACCTGCGGAAGGTGGGTCACCACCAGCACCTGGCGCGTTTTTCCCAACCGGGCCAGCCGCTCGCCCACCGCCCGGGCTGCCTGCCCCCCCACGCCCGCATCGGGTTCGTCGAAGACCAGCACGGGCACCGGGTCCGCCTCCGCCAGGACGGTGCGACATGCCAGCATGAGCCGGGAGAGCTCCCCGCCCGAGGCGATGCGAGCCAGCGGCCGGGCGGGCTCCCCGGGGTTGGCGGAGAACAAGAACTCTACCCGGTCCGAACCGGTCGGCCCGGGCTCGGCCGGCTCCACGTGCACCGCCACCTGAAGTCCCGGCATGGCCAGCGCGGTGGCCTCCGCCTGGACGGCCCGGGCCAGCTCCACCGCTGCCTTGCGACGGGCCGCGCCCAGGGCTTCGCTCAACCGTGCGTAAGACGCCTGCAGCCGGTGCAGCTGCGCCTGCAGGTCCGAGGAGCGGACCTGCGCCTGCTCCAGTTCCGCCAGGCGGGCTCGCGCCCCGGTCAGGTACGTCAGCACCGCTTCGAGACTCGATCCGTATTTGCGTTTCAGCTGCTCCAGAAGCTCCCGGCGCGCCTCCACCTCCTGCAGGCGCAGCGGGTCGGGCTCTCGCTGCTCGGCCAGGCGACGCACCAGGCGGGCCATCTCCCGGACGTCATCCACCCAGCGCTCCAGCTGTTCGGCCAGCGGGAGGACCTCCGGGTCCAGCGCAGCCGCCTGCTGCAGCTGCAGTGCCGCCGCCGCCAGCTCGTCCAGGGGTGACCCTCCCGCCGAGCCACCGGCCAGGCGCTGCCATGCGCCCTCCAACAGCTCCCGCAGCCGGGCCGCGTGGGCCAGGCGGCGGTGTTCCCGGGCCAGCTCCTCGTCCTCTCCCGGCCGAGGCGAGGCGGCGGTGATTTCGTCGATCTGGAAGCGCAGGAGGTCGATCTCGTGCAGGCGCCGCCGCTCGTTTTGCGCCAGCTGCTCCAGCTCCCGCTGCAGGCGTTCCAGTTCTCGGAACACCCCCTCCACCTGCCGGCGCATGCGCAGCACCTCCGGGCCCGCGAAGCCATCCAGAAGCTCCAACTGTTCCGGCGAACGCAGCAACCTCTGGCCTTCGTGCTGGGTGTGGATGCTGACCAGGGCCTCGCCGACGCGGGCCAGTTCGGCCGTCGTGACCGGCCGACCGTTGACCCGGCACCGGCTGCGACCGCTTCGGGCAACCTCCCTGGAGAGCACCCACTGGCCGCCGTCGCTCTCGTAGCCCCATGCAGTCAGGGTTTCGGCCACAGGGTGGCCCGTGGGAAGCTCGAAGACCGCGTCCACCCGGGCCGTCTCTTCACCGGCTCGCACCAGCTCCGCGCTGGGCCGCTGGCCCACGGCGATCCCCAGGGCGTCGAGGATCAGGGACTTGCCGGCGCCGGTCTCCCCCGTCAGCACGTTGAAGCCGGGGCCGAATGGGACGCGCGCCCGCTCGATCAGGGCAACGTTCTCCACCACAAGCTCCAAAAGCAGCGTGCATCCCCACCCGGTCCGGCCGCGCCGGGGCCCCGTCAGCGCAAGCCCAGGATCTTTTCCAGCACCGCCTGGCAGGCCGGGTCGGCCCTCACCCGCCCCGACGGCCGGACCACCAGCAAGATGGAATCATCCCCTGCCACGCTGCCCACCACCTCCGGCCAGTGCAGGGCGTCCAGGGAGGCCGCCACCGCATTGGCCGTGCCCGACAGCGTGTGGATCACGATGAGATGGCCGGCCGCCTCCACGTGGGTGACGTACTCTCGAACCGCCCGCCGGGCCCTTTCCAGCCGCTCGGCCAGCCCCGCCTCCCGGGCCGCCGCGTAGCGGTAGCGGCCGTCACCCGTCGGCACCTTGAGGAGCCGAAGCTCTTTGATGTCTCTGGAAACGGTCGCCTGGGTGACCCGGATCCCCTGGCGGCGCAGGTGTTCCAGGAGGTCCTCCTGGGTCTGGATGACATGATCCTCCACGATCTTCAAGATGGCAGACTGACGCCGGGCCTTCATCACCCGCCGGCCACCTCAGAGCTCGGGATGGCTGAGGCGCTGGCGCAAAAGCTCATAGGGTGAGCGCCCCGAAAGCCTCACCAGCCGGGCTCGGCACGATGCGCGCCGGACCCTCAAGCTGTCCTCCCCGGCACGAAACGGCCGGCTCAGCTGACCGTCGACGGTCACCACCAGGTCGTTGCCGGGCCCCTGGACCCGAACCTCAACCGTCTCGTCGGGCCCGATCACCACCGGGCGGGCAGCCAGGGTGTGCGGGCAGATGGGCGTGATCACCAGGCAGTCCAGAAGCGGATGCACGATGGGCCCCCCCGCCGACAGGGAGTAGGCGGTGGAGCCGGTGGCCGTGGCCACGATGAGCCCGTCGGCCGGGAAGACCCCCAGCACCGAGTTGGAGGCGCGCGCCTCGATGCGGGCCATACGCGCCAGGGTGGAACGCGTCACCACCACGTCGTTGAGGGCCAAAAACCGCTCGGTCTGAGGCTCGCCCCGGCCCACCGTCGCCTCCACCATCATCCGTTCTTCCACCACAAACCGCCCGTCCACCAGCCGATCCAGCATGGCCGGCAGCTCTCCCGCCTCCACATCCGCAAGAAACCCCACGCGCCCCAGGTTGACCCCCAGAACCGGGATCCCCAGGGGGGCAGCCTGCCGGGCCGCGTGCAGCAGGGACCCGTCGCCGCCGAGAACCACCACCAGGTCGGCCGGGGCCCACGAGGGCTCCGCCCAGACCGTCTCCGGGCGATGGGCCCCTGCGGCGGCCGGGGCATCAAGCCAGGCTCCGATGCCCCGGCGGCGAAGCTCTCCCACCAGCTCCTCGGCCAGGGGGAGAGCCTGGGGCTTGTCCAGGTGGGGCGAGACGATCACGGTCTTGGGTGTGACGGCCCATCGTCCTCTCGGCTGCCCGACCTCCGGGCGGGAGCCAGGCGTACCATCCTCGATATCCACGCGTCCAGCTCCTCACTGTCCGCTTCGAGCCCGGCGCCGACGGCCGGTGCTCCGCCTCCCCGGGCAGGCTCGACGCCATCCTGGGCGACGGGGCCTCCTCGCACAAACGCCACAAAGAATTCCGCGTTGCCGCGGGGACCCAACAGAGGGCTGGGCGTCATGCCCACCAGCCTCAAGCCCGCCTGCTGTCCGGCCCGAACCACGGCCCGGACGGCTTCGGCCCGGATCTCCGGGTCCACCACCACGCCGCCCCGGCGCACCTGGTCCCGGCCGGCCTCGAACTGAGGCTTCACCAAAACCACCATCCACCCTCCGTCCGCGGCAAACCCGACCAGCCGGTCCAAAAACCGGGTCACGGAGATGAAAGAGACGTCCACCGTGATGATGTCAAGAGGCTCACCGATCCGCTGCCGCTCCAGGTAACGGATGTTGGTTCGCTCCAGCACCACGACCCGGGGGTCGGTTCGCAGCCGCCATGCCAGCTGCCCGTAGCCCACGTCCACCGCATAGACCCGCCGGGCGCCGTGGCGCAGCAGGCAGTCCGTGAAACCCCCGGTGGAGGCCCCCACGTCCATGGCCACCCGGCCCGCCACCGGGACCCCCAGTTCCCGGATGGCATGCTCCAGCTTGATGCCCCCGCGGCTCACGTAAGGTCGAGGGGGTCCCACCACGTGAACCGCTGCGTCCAAAGGCAGGCGAGCCCCCGGGCGGGAGACCATGGCTCCCTCAACCATCACCCGACCGGCCAGGATGGCCTCCCGGGCCTCCCCCCGGCTAGACGCCAGGCCTCGTGTCACCAGGAGCCGATCGGCCCGCACGCGCCCCGGCGAGCCGCTCCGGCAGCGCCCGCGCCCGTCTTCGGGCAGCCGCGGAGAACGGGAGCTCGGCTCGCTCACCGGCGCCGCAACCCCTCCACGCTTCGGGACGAACCCGACCGGCCGGAGCGGCGACCCTTGGGTGTGGAACCCCCGCGCAAAAGCGGCCTTCCCGCCAGTCGCTCGCAGGCCGCCACCAGACGGGCCACTGCCAACACCACCTGCTCGGAGTGGCCGATGGCAAAGGGCTTGAACGCAGCCTTCCCCCCCACGCTCAGCCCGGAGACCACCGCCACAAGCAGGGTGGTGGCCCACAATTCGCTCACGGTGGGATGGGTTGCCACCCAGCGGATCACCAAAGTGGCGGCGATGGCTCCCGCGAGAGTCCCGGCCGCGTCGCCCACCATGTCGTTGGCGAAGTTGGCCACGCGGTCGGCGTTGCGCACGATCCAGATGGCCTGTGGCGCTCCAAACACCCGGTCCGAGGCCATCGCGTGAAAGCCGTGCTCCGACGCGGCGGTTGCCGCCACCCCGACCACGTCGAAGAGGATCCCGATGGCCACCACACCCAGCAGCACCAGCATGCCGGCCCACAGGTTCAGGCTGGCGGCGGACCCCTTGCCCGCGAGCGTCAGCACCACCGAAATGGCCGCCGTTCCCAAACCGACGGAAAAGAGGCGACGCCAGCGGCTCGCCAACGCGGAGGCTCACACCCCCCGACGGGAATTGTGATCGCTGTCGCGGACGGATGGCAGCGCGCCCTCAGCGGGCGAAAAGCACCGACTGCTCCGGCAAGCGGGTGGTCGTGGCCCGCGGGCAGGTGGCAGCGCCTTGAGTAAACATTGTGGCTTAAGGTCCAGCAGGTTTTCCCAGCGGCCCTCCGGCCCGTCGCCGGGCCGGCGGTTTCCCCTTTGCGGCCGCTTCGCCGCGTCGCCGCAGGCGAGGCTGGATTGCCACTTAGACCACACCGCAATCCCCAAGGCGCCCTTCCCGAGGAAGGCAGCCTAGGAGTTTTCCTCGACGGCCCGAGCTGCTCTCTAGCCTCTTTTGCCCCGGAGCTTTCAGGTCCCCGCCGTCTCGCCCCCGGGCCCTGAGGGCAAGGCGACCCATCGGACCATCCCGCCCCGGCGGCTCAAGGCAGGCTACGCTGCACCCAGCACTCTCGACCTGCCTTGTCAGCAAGCCGACGCACCGCGTGCAGGTTCACCCCCACGCCGTAGTTTGCCCCCACACAGCACGGGCGCCCCACGCACGTGGGTCTCCGCGGAGCCGGGGTCAACGCCTGCATGCCCTTGCAGATCGCCCCGACCCCTTAACCCCCAGCAGCAACCCGAGACTGGGCGTCCCGAGCCACCACCAGGGACTTCATCGATGTGCCCTTGGCGGATTTTTAGGCCCGCCCTCAAGAGCAGCCGGCCCGACTAGGATACTGCACCACCCACCCCTGCGGGCCGACCCCATTATACCATGCCCAAGCAGCTGAGACGCCGGACGGCCTGCGACGCTCATCTTGCGCAGCTGGGTGCCTCGGAGGCCGCCGGCTTCACCCCGAGCGCTCGGCCAGCCACCGGGCCAGGTCCTCCAGAACCTCCCCTCGGGTCCCGAGGGGCTGCAGGCTTGAGACGGCCTCCCGGGTGAGGAGGTCTACCTTCCCCCGGCTGGCCTGCAAGCCCACGGCCCTGGGATACGTGGCTTTGCGCCCCTCTCGCCCCTTGGGCAGGTCCTGCCCCGGACTCTGCGGCTCGCCAGGCTCGTCCAGCAGGTCGTCCACAATCTGAAAGGCAAGCCCCACAGCCTCCCCGTACCGTCGCAGAGCCCTGACGCTCGGGTCCTCCAGACCCTGCGACCCCCTGTCCAGGCCCAGCACGCCCCCGCTGACCACCGATGCGGCGATGAGCGCCGCCGTCTTGCGCCGGTGGATGCTCTCCACCACCGCGGCTTCGGCCGGCTTCCCTTCCGCCAGCAGGTCAGCGGCCTGGCCCCCGGCCATCCCCGAACTGCCGGCGGCCCGAGCCACCTCACCCACGATGGCCAAAGCGGTGGCCTCCTGAACCCCCGCATGCCGGGGGAGACAGGCAAGCACCTCAAACGCCAGGGTCTGCAAGGCATCGCCGGCCAGAAGGGCCATGGCCTCCCCGAAAACCCGGTGGCAGGTGGGCTTTCCCCGGCGAAACGCATCGTCGTCCATGGCGGGGAGGTCGTCGTGGATAAGAGAGTAAGCGTGGATCATCTCCAGCGCCGCGCCCAGGGCCAGCGCCCGCTCTCCCGCGCCCCCCACGGCCTCACAGCCGGCCACTGACAAAACCGCCCGCAGCCGCTTGCCACCCCCCAGGGTCGAGTAGCGCATCGCCCGGTGCAGAACCTCGGGGGCCTCCTGCTCCGACGGCAGGAGGGCCTCCAGCATGCGCTCCACCCGGGGTGCCCAGCGCTCCAGGTACCGGCGGGCCAGGCCGGAGGGTTGCGCTGCCATCGCCTCAGCGCTGCCCACCCTGGGAGCCCCCCTCCGGGAGCGTCCCCGCGGACGGCCGCAAGGGAGGGGGTTCGAAGGGGACGGCCCGCTCGGCTCCGTCTTGCTCCAGCAACAGGTAGAGGCGGGCTTCGGCCTGCTCCAGCCGGCGTGAACAGATACGAGCCATGCGTACGCCCTCTTCAAAGGCCTTGAGGGCCTCGTCCAGCGTCAGCTCGCCCCGCTCCAGCTGCTCGACCGCTCTTTCCAGGCGCGCCAGGGCCTCCTCAAAAGGCAGATCCTCGTCACCGCCGGCACCCTGTTGGGCCGCGCCGTCCACGGCTACCCCCCTCCTCCTGCTCCGCCGGGCCCCATTCGGGCTGCGGCGGGCGCTCCCAACTCCACCCTCTCCACCCGGCAGCCCAGCGCGCCGTCCCAGAGCTGAAGGCGAAGCCGCTGGTCCACCTTCGCGCGGGCAGCCCTTCGGAGGACGGCCCCGGTCTGTTCGTCGGCCACCCAGGCATAGCCTCGCTCCAAAAGCGCCAGGGGGTTCCCCGCCGACAGGCGCGAAGATAGCCGGGCCAGCTGAACCCGGGGCGCAGCCAGGCGCTCCTGCAACCCGGCTCGCAGGCGCACCACCTGCTCGTCCACGCGCTGGCGGTACATTCCGAGCCATCGTTCGGGCCGCCCCAGCGTCCAGTGGCCGCCCAGGCGGGCCAGTCGCTCTCGAAGGCGCCCGAGGCTCGTCGCAGCGCCTCGCGCCAGCCGCTGGCGCAGCGACTCCACCTTCTGTCGCCACGCCGCCTCGTCCGGGGTCACCAGCTCGGCCGCCGCCGAGGGCGTGGGCGCCCGCTGGTCGGCCACCAGGTCGACCAGTGTGACATCGGTCTCATGGCCCACCGCAGAGACCACCGGCACAGGGCTTCGGGCCACCGCCCGCACGATCCCCTCGTCGTTGAACGTCCAAAGCTCGTCCAGAGCGCCTCCGCCCCTGGCCACCACGATCACGTCGATGCCCGGCCAGCGATACAGGCGCTCAAGGGCGCGGATCACGCTCTGGCTCGCCCCGTCCCCCTGCACCCGGGTCGGGCTCACGTACAGCGGGATGCGGGGACTGCGGCGACGGGCCACCGCGACGATATCCCGAAGGGCCGCCCCGTCGGGGGAGGTGACCACACCGATGGCCCTCGGCCAGCGGGGGACCGGGCGCTTGCGGGCCGGATCGAGAAGCCCCTCCGCGGAAAGCCGGGCGGCCAGCTTCTGCAGCCGTGCATAGAGCAGACCGAGCCCGACGGGGTACAGGGTGTGCGCGTACAGCTGGTAGACTCCCTGTACCGGGTAGACGTCCACGTAGCCCGTCGCGACCACCTGGGTGCCGTCTCGGGGTTCAAAATCCAGCTGCTCCGCCTGCGAACGCCACATCACGCAGGCCAGCCGGCTGTGGGCATCCTTGAGGTAGAAGTAGAGGTGACCCGAGCCGCTGTGGCGCTTGACGTTGCTCAGCTCTCCCGCCACCGCCACCTGTTGCAGGCGGGGGTCGCCGGCCAGCCGCGCCCGCACCCGCTGGGTCAGCTCGCTGACCGTCAGCACCTGCCCGACCAGTGCCGGGTGAAGGCCATGCCCGGAAAAGGCGGGCCCCGCCTCAGCCGTCGCCCACATGGCGCACCACGTTACCCAGAATCCCGTTGACGAACTTGCCGGAGTCTGCATCCCCGTACTTCTTGGCCAGCTCCACCGCCTCATTGATGGTGACGCTGACCGGGATGTCTTTCAGGTACAGGATCTCGAAAACCGCCAGGCGCAGCAGGTTGCGGTCCACGTTGGCCATGCGCTCCAGGGTCCAGTCGACGGCAAAACGGGAGATGAGCCGGTCGATCTCCTGCATGTGGGTCACGGTGCCCTCCACCAGCTGGGAGGCAAACTGCTGCTGGGCAGGGGAGAGCTGGACCTCCTTGAGGCTGCGCTCCAGGGCGCTTGCCCAGTGGGCCTTGCCCACGTCCACCTGAAAGAGCACCCGCAGCGCCACCTCCCGCGCCAGCCGTCTGCTCACGCCCCCGCGCCCCTTTCGGCCGCCACCTGCCGTGGCCCCTTCACGCCTCGAATCGGGCCGAGCGCGCCTCTCGGGCGATGGACCGCACCCAGACGGTGATCTGGCCGGCGCTGACCCCGGCCGTCTGCCGCAGGTACTGATCCACCCTGGCCTGGACCTCGTCACATAACTCCGGGATGCTCTCGTCGGGCAGGACGGTAAGGTAGACCTGGACGTGCACGTCTCCCGAGAGAGCCGGCCGAACGTGGACCTCGGCCTCTCGGATCCCCTGGATCTGGCTGGCTGCCCGCCGGGCCAGGCTCTGAATGGCCCGCAGGGAGATGTGAACCTCGCCCAGACCGGTAGCCCGAACGATGGCCCGTTCGCGGCTGGTGCGCAGCACGGCAGGGCGGAAGGCCGCCGCGCCCAGAAGGGCCAGGGCGGCTCCTACGCCGGTGGCCGCCACCCGAGTTCGCGCGGCCTCCTCCACCGGCGGCAGCGCCAGAAGACCTCCCCCGTTCCATCCAAAGAGGCCCACCACCATCGCGCCCAGCCCCACGAGGGTTACCACCAGCGCGGACACCAGCACCGCCGCCCGCTCCCATAGGGAGAGCGAGTGAAGTTCGGGGGACGGTTCGCTGCGACGCCCCCCTATGGCCGAGTATCCCGAGGGCTGCATGGAGGTTCCTCTCCTGGCCTTTGCCGGGTCGCTACTTCACCCTCGCCTCTTCTCCGCGTTCGTGGGGAGGGAGCTGTACGCCCTGAACGTGGACGTTGACCTCCGTCACCTCGAGGCCGGTCATGGTCTCGATCTGGCGCTTCACGTTTTCCTGAACCTTCCACGCCACGTCGGGGATGCGGACGCCGTACTCCACCACGATGTACAGGTCGATGGCCGCCTGGTGCTGGCCGACCTCCACCTTCACGCCCCGGGAGACGTTGCGCCGTCCCAGAATCTCGGAGATGCCACCGGCCAGCCCTCCGCTCATACCGGCCACGCCCTCCACCTCGACCGCCGCCAGACCCGCGATGGTGCTCACCACCTCGTTGGCGATGCGAACCTCCCCGAGCATCCCCCCGGGGCCTTCGATGAAGGACTCGGAATGGGACGGTGCGCCCTCGAGGCCGTCCTCGGTCGACGGCGGCGTGCTCACGGGAGCAGCCGGACGCCGCTTCTCGCCCCAGCTCTCCCCGCCCACGCTGACAACCCTCCCTCAGGGTTCGTACATGCATTCGGAGCCGCAGCGTTCATTATAGCATCCGCATCATCCGGCGCTGCGCCGGGCCATGAGCCGCTCCACGAAGTCGGTGGTGTGCTCGCCCCGCACGAACTCCGGCTGGCGCAAAACCCTCCGCAGAAACTCCACGTTGGTCGTGACCCCCGCGATCTCCAGCTCCTGGAGGGCGCCCGACAGGCGCACCAAGGCTTCGTCTCGATCCTGCCCCCAGGCGATCACCTTGGCCAGCAGGGAGTCGTAATACGGCGGGACGGTATAGCCTGAAAAGATGGCGGTGTCCACCCGGACCCCGGGGCCCCCCGGCAGGTGAAGGCGGGTGATGGTGCCCGGAGTGGGCGTGAAGGTCTGCGGATCCTCGCTGTTGACCCGACACTCGATGGCATGGCCGTCCAGCCGAACGTCCTGCTGGCGCAGGGCCAGCCGCTCGCCGGCGGCGATGCGGATCTGAGCTTTGACCAGGTCCACCCCTGTCACCATCTCCGTGACCGGATGCTCCACCTGGATCCGGGTGTTCATCTCCAGGAAGTAGAATTGACCGTCCGGGGCCAGCAGGAACTCCACCGTCCCTGCGTTGACGTACCCGACGCACCGGGCTGCCCGGATGGCCGCCTCCCCCATGCGCCGCCGCAGCTCCGGGGTCACGGCGGGAGAGGGCGCCTCCTCCACCACCTTCTGGTGGCGCCGCTGGACGCTGCAGTCCCGTTCCCCCAGGTGGATGACGTGGCCGCTTTGGTCGGCCAGAACCTGGATCTCCACATGGCGGGCCCCCTCCAGCAGCCGTTCGATGTACACCTCCCCGTTGCCAAAGGCAGCTTCGGCCTCCGCCCGCGCGGCCCCCAACAGCCGCCGCAACTCCTCCGGGGTGCGGGCTACCCGCATCCCCCGTCCCCCTCCGCCCGCCGCCGCCTTGATCATCACGGGGTAGCCGATGGCGTCCGCGACGTTCACCGCCTCAAGGTCCCCCACCGGCCCCTCGCTGCCGGGCAGAACCGGGACGTCCGCCTCCTGGACCCGCCGCCGAGCCTGGGCCTTGTCGCCCATCAGCTCGATGGCCGACGAGGGGGGACCGATGAAGGTGATCCCGTGGCTTTCGCAGATCTCCGCGAAATCCGCCCGCTCCGCCAGGTAGCCGTACCCCGGATGGATGGCATCCACTCCCGACAGCAGCGCCGCGCTGATGATGTTGGGGATGTTGAGGTAGCTGCGGGCCGATGGCGGGGGTCCGATGCAGTACGACTCGTCGGCCAGTCGCACCGGAAGGCTGTCCCGGTCTGCCTCCGAGTAGACGGCCACGGTCCGGCAGCCGAGCTCCCGGCAAGCCCGCAGCACGCGCAACGCGATCTCGCCACGGTTGGCAATCAGCACCTTGGAAAACACAGCTCAGATCCGCCCCGCCGGCCGCCCAGCGGCCCGAAGGCTGGAACTCACAGGGGCTCGAGCGTCAACAGCGGCTGCCCGTATTCCACCGGCTGGCCGTTTTCGACGAGGATGGCGGCGACGCGCCCGCGCACCTCAGCCTCGATCTCGTTCATCAGCTTCATGGCCTCGATGAGGCACAGCGTCTGCCCCGGCTCGACAATCTGCCCCACCTCCACGAAGGGTGGGGCATCAGGGGCCGGTGCCCGATAGAAGGTACCCACCATCGGGGCCCGGACGGTCACCAGCCGGCTGTCGGTGGCTGCGGGAGCCGCAGCGGGCTCCACCCCCGCCTCCGCAGCCTGCGCTGGCTGGGGCGCCGGCGCTGCGGCTGCGGCCGGCGTCCCCGACCTGTCCGGCATCGGGGGCGCCGCCGGCGGTGCCGGCCAGGCGCTGGCCTTGCGAATGCAGATCTTGACGCCGTCGCTCTCCAGCGTCAGCTCCGCGACGTCGGTCTCATCGAGGACCCGGATGAGCTCCTTGATCTCCTTGAGGGTCACCTTGCCCACGACATCCATAACCTCTGGCCCGCCGACCCTTCGCCCCCGAGAACCCCTCGGCGCGCCCTGTCGCGAGGGGACTACTTCACCGGGGCGGGGGGCTTTCCTCCCATCCCGGAGAGCTGCCGAACGCGGTCAGGCTGTCGATGATGGAGATCTGTTCCCGGCGCACCCCCGCCATCCTGGCCACCAGCTCGCCGATGCGGGCGGCTCCCTGCGCCGACAGGGGCTGCGGGATCACCACCTGCACGCCGTTTTCCCCAATGCTCACCACCGCCTCCAACACCCCCGCAGCCTTGAGCAGCTCCTCGATCTCCACCTCCCGGCGGCTGCGTCGCAAGAGCTCCACCAGTTCCTGCTGCGCCTGGCCTTTGCGGGTGTCGGAGGCCGCGGGGTCTTCGAGAACCTGGCGTGCCAGCTCCATTTCCTGGGCGCGCAAGCGCTCCCGCTGGGCTCGAAAGCCATCCGCCTCCAGCCTGGCGAAGCCCTGGGCGCTCTCGGGCGGCTGCGCCGCAGTCCCGGCCACCGCGGGCGCCACATCCTCGCCTGCCTGCAGCTGTCCCGAAGCTCCCTCCGGCACCCCCTGCGGGCCCGGTTCGGCCTGCCTCACCACCCCAGGGAGGGTCCGGGGCCAGAAGTTGCGCTCGAAGGCCAGCGGCACCCGTACTTCTCCCGGCCGCTCGAGGCTGGCCCAGATGGCCCAGCCGGCGAGCCCCAGCAAGAGCCCCACGATCCACCAGCGCAGGGACCGGACGTTCACGATGCAGAACACACCTGACACCCCCGTAGCGTACCGGCGCCTCCGTCAGCGCCGCTTGGCGCCCACCACGACCCGGTGGGGGCTCACTCCCAACGCCCCGGCCACGGCCCGCTGGATGGCCAGCCGCACCGACGGGTTTCGGGCCCCATCGGCGACCACCATCACCCCGCGCACGGCCGGGTACCGCTCCATCAGCACCACGGGCACCTCCCTGCGGCCATCCGCGTCCCGAACCAGGACAGCTTGCCGTGCGGTTCGCCGCTCCAGGCCCCCAGGGCCGGAACCCGGACCGGCACCCGCCGGCAGCCGTTCCTCTCGGGTCTCGTTGAAGGCCACCACCTGTTCGGGCCCGCGTTCGTAGGTGATCAGAACCTTGACGTTGCCCACCCCCTCCATGAGGTTGAGCATGGCTTCCAGCTCCCGCTCCAGATCCGTCCTCACCTCCGCCGGCTCCACGGGAACCGCCGGACTCAGCGTGGCGGCGGGAAGGCTGCGCCCCCCGCCGCCCGGACCACCTGGCCCCGGCCCCGCCGGGTCCGGGGAGGGAGGCCTTGGGCCGGGAAGGCCCATCAGCGCCACGCCCAGCGCTGCTACGGCCAGCAGGTAGCCCACCAGCCTCAGCTGGACGGGGGAAAGACCCAACCGGCGGGCCAGCCACTCCCCGGCGCCCGAGCGCAGCGAGGTGTTGCCCAAGCCCGACCGGTCCGACGCCAGCTCATCGGGCGGGCCCGGAACCTCCCACCGGTCAGCGCCCGGAGGCGCCATCCTCCCATCCCCCCCACCGGGCGGCCGGCCCTTCCCACAAGGCCCCGCCATGGGCTTCGGCGGATGCGACGGAGACGAACCCTTCGTCCAGGCCCAACAGCCGGGCCGTCTCGGACCTGGCCCGTTCGAGGCGCGCCGGCTGGCGATCTCCCGGATGAGGGTGAAGCCGCACGCCCTGCAAGGTCCCGTCGGCTCCCCGCACCCACTCGACGCCCGCCAGGAGGATCCCCTCCCGTGCGGCCGCCTCCCGCACCCTCAGCTCCAGGGGCTCGCCCACGAGCCGCAGGGCTTCATCCCACAGCGAGCTGGAAAGCCCCTCGGCATCCACCAGGAAACGGCCGCCCGCCGGCGCCGGCCCGGAGTTGAGCGGGACCTCATGGAGGCTTGCCGGGACGGAGCCCACCAGCTGCACAACCGGCGCCAGGACCGTGGCGACCACCGCCACGCCCATCACCGTGCGCACCATGGGTCGCAGTGTGCCGTCCGGCATGATCATGTCCAGCAGGGAGAAGAGCACCACCAGGGTGACGATCCGTCCCACCCACTGCCCCAGCTCCGCCATCCGCTGCCTCCCCCCTCGAAAGGCTCCCCAAGACTCCTGCCCGGGGCATGCCGGGCGCGGTCGCCTCGTCCTTACCGAATCCAGCCCGCCCCCGCCTGGGCCATGGTGGCAACCGCCACCACGCTCAGCACCGTGGTCGCAGCCAGCGCCGCCAGCAAAAGACCCAGGGTATCGGCCAGCACCCCCAGGACGGCCTGCACCCGGGGGTCGCCGGCCGGCTGCAGCAGAGCTGCCGAAACCCCGAAGACGAACATGATGGCCAGCAGTTTCACAGCCGGAGCCACCGCCGCCACCAGCACCAGGACGGTACCTGCGGCACCCACGACCCCCCGCAGCAACACGGAGGCGCCGGCCATCACCTCCACCGCATCCGCCATCATCCGGCCAAAGACGGGAACCGCGGAGCCGGTGACAAACTTCACGGTTCGAAGCGCCACCCCGTCCGCCGCGGGGACCATTGCCCCCTTGACGGCCACCAGACCCAAGAAGACCGTCAGGCTCAACCCCAAAGCCGCCATGGCAGCTTGCTGCAGCAGCCGGGCCAGGCGCGACAGCGGGAACTCGGGCGAGATGCAGCCCGCCACGCCCACCACGCAGCTCGCCAGCAGCACCGGAACCACCACTCGCCGCACCAGGTCCGCCGACAGACTGACCACCCCCACCAGCAGGGGGTGCAGGGCCAGCCCCGCCGCCGAGACGCCGCCGGGCACCGAAATGGCCGTCAGCGTCGGGATGAGCGCCTGGGCCACCACAGCCATGTGCCCCACCGCTTGCACCACCATGCCGGCCGCCACGCCGAAGCTCTGCAGAGCCAGCCACGACAGCGACAGCACCACGGCCGCCGTGGCGACCTCCTGGACGCCCCGGCCCCCCAGCCCTCGCCCCAGCTGTTGCAGCAGCGCTCCCAGGGTGGCCACCGCCAGGACCCGGGCCAGCAGCCGGACGTTGAGCGCAAGTTCTCTCACCAAAAGCCCCAGCAAGCTCTCAAGGGCAGCCTGCGGGCCTGGTAGCCCCTCCCGTCCCATGGAGCGCACAAACACGGGCAGATCCACGCCCCAAAGCCCTGGCGCGTCCACTTCCAGTTCCCGATACAGGTCCTGCAGCCCCCGCAGGTCCACGTCTTGCAGGCCCCGTTGGTACACCCGCTCGATGGTGGGCCGGCCGGGCTGGGGCCCGGACGGCAGGGATCCTCTGCCTCCCGTCGCCGGGTCCGGCCCGGCGATGGACGGCCCCGCCAGCATCCCCGCCGCCAGCACTCCCAGGGCGGCGCCCCCCCGCAGCCAGCCCGTCCGCCGCACTCCCGTTGGAGCCAGTCTTGTCCCGGCCCTTCCCATGTGCCCGAACACCGGCTTCAGTTCCCCGGCAACAGCCGCCACAGGCTGTCCAGCAGTGCCACGAAGATCGGCATGGCCACCGTCACGATGGCCACCTTCCCCGCCAGCTCCACGGCCACTGCGATGCTCTCCTGCCCTGCGTCCCGGCACAGCTGGGCCCCGATGCCGGCCACGTAGGCGATGGCGACCGCCCGCAGGACCACCTGCAGGTGGGCGCCCGACGGTCCGGCCAGTTCGCTCAAGCGCCCCAGCACCCGCACCGCTTCTGACAGGGCGGGCAGGACGGCCCCCAGGGCTACCGTCACAAAGGCCACAGCCATCAGCGCGCCGTACTCCGGTACTTTCCCCCGCAACAGCGCAAGCCAGACGGCCACCACCAGCCCCAGCGCGGCCACCCGCACCACCAGCTCCACGGCTACCACCAGCGGAAGACCGACTCGACGTCCCGAAACAGCTGCCCGATGAGCTGGATGAGCCACAAGAGCACGATGATCACGCCGGCCAGGCTCAGCATCTGCGCCTGCTCCTGGCGTCCGGCCTGCGACAGGAACAGGTGGAGGATGGCGATGATGATGCCCACCCCGGCGATCTTGTAGATGAGGTTCACATCCACGGGATCCCGGCCCCCGCGCTCTGCGTGGTGCGCCCGCTCACAAAAGCCAGATGGCCAGCGCCAGCCCGGCCGCAACGCCGGAGAAGCCCAGCAGTCGGCCCATGCGGTCCCGCTCCTGATCCGCCTCCGCCTCGGCCAGCTGCAAGCGAGTCAGCGCCTGGTCAATGGAGGCGAGCTGGGTCTCGCCGTCCACCCGCCCGAACAGCACGCACAGCTCCTCCAGAAGGGCCCGATCCTCCTCGGTGAGGCAGCTGCTCGACCGGTAGCGGGAGTACGCGTGCATCCACGCAGCGCCGCCCGACAGGCCCTGCCGGGAGGCCACCAGGCGGGCCGCATCCTCCAGGGCCCGGGCCACAAGGCCTCCGCAGGCTCGGGCGGCGGCCCGAAAGGCCTGCGCGGCGGGGGCGCGGGTATGGGCCACATAGGCCCGCAGGGCCGCCACGGCTCGTCGCAGCTGGGCGAGTTCCGAGGCGCGGCCGTTCAGTGCGGCCACCTTGAGGATCCCGACGCCGCCCAATCCGCCCACCACCAGGCAGGCTCCCACAAGACGCAAAAGCCCGCTCACGACGCCCGGCCGACCTCCTCCACCGACTCCACGGTGCCGGGGCCCAGACGGGAGCTGAGGGTGACGATCCGGTCAAATGCGCCCCGGTCCAGCAATTCCTGCAGGCCGCTTCGTCGCCGGGCCCGGGCCGGATCGGCCGCATGAGCGGAGGCCACCAGAGCGATGCCCGTGTGGCACGCCCGCAGAAGGGCGTTTACGTCCCCCGCCGCCCCTATCTCGTCGGTGACCAGCACGTCGGGGTTGAGAGCCCGAATGGCCCACAGGACGCCCTCGACCTTGGGGCAGCCGTCCAGGACGTCGGTGCGGGGCCCCACGTCGTGCTGCGGGACGCCTTGGTAGCAGCCGGCGATCTCGGAGCGTTCGTCCACGATCACCACCTGCTGCCCCTCCAGGCCGGCGTCGGGGACGCCCGTGGAAGCAAGGCGCGCCAGATCCCGCAGAAGCGTAGTCTTTCCGGCACCGGGCGGCGAGATCACCAGCACGCTGGCCAGCCGGATGCGGCCATCGTCTCTCCGCAGCAACCGAGGCAGCACCGGGCGGGCGACGCCGTAAACGGCCCGGGCCAGCCTCAGGTTCACCGAGGCGATGTCGGTGAGGGTTCGCACGGCAGCGTCGGCGCCCAGCACGGTTCGGCCCGAAAAGCCGGCCCGGTGGCCGCCGGGCAGGGTGAGGTAGCCCTGGCGCAACTGCTGTTCCACCGCGTACCGGGAGCCGCCCGTGAGGCTGTCGACCAGGGCTTCCAGATGGCGGCGGTTCGGGAAGAAGGCCTCTGTCACCGTGGGAGCAGGCCGCCCCCGCGCATCCAGCAGGCAATCGCCCCGTGCGCAGACCAAGCTCAGGGGCCGTGCCAGGCGCACGCGCAACTCCAGGGCGCAGGCCGCCAGCTCGGCGTCAAGGCCGCTCAGCACCCGGGCCAGATCCGGCGGGAAAAAGCCCAGGATCTCCGCCCGCCAGTCCCGGCCGTTCCCCGCCGTTGCCACGTCTGCCTGTCCCCCGCTTCCCGCCCCCACCCTTATGCCCATCCGGGGCGGCAGTATGTGCGGGGGCTGCGGATCGGGGAGCGGCTCTCGGGCGGAGATGGGGCCTGGGGGCCGAAGAACAGACCCCTCAGGCCCGGGAGAGATACTCGCCGGTGCGGGTGTCGACCCGGATCACGTCGCCCACCTCGATGAACAGCGGTACCTGTACCACCAGGCCCGTCTCCAGGCGAGCCGGCTTGGAACCGCCCTGGGCGGTGTCACCCCGTACTCCGGGTTCGGTTTCCACCACCCGAAGCTCCACGAAGGTGGGCAGCTCCACCCCTATGGGGCGGTTTTCGTAAAACTCGATGAGCACCAGGTCGTTTTCCTTGAGGTATTTGGGAGCGTCGCCCAGGTTCTCCTCGCGGATGGTGATCTGCTCGTAGGTTCGGGTGTCCATGAACACCCAGTCCGACTCGGAATGGTAAAGGTACTGCATCTCCCGGGTTTCCACGTGGGCCTTGGCCACCCGCTCGCCGGCCCGGAAGGTGCGGTCGATGACGTTGCCGGTCCTCAGGTTCTTCAAGCGGGTTCGCACGAAGGCCGAACCCTTGCCCGGCTTCACGTGCAAAAACTCGATGACGCTCCACAGTTCCCCGTCGACCTCGATGGTGAGTCCGGGTCGCAGATCATTTACGGATATCACGTCGCCGAACGCTCCTCGCCTTCCAGCCCGCCGCCGTGGCGCGACCCGCTCCGGGTGGGATCAGGGCCCCCCGGAGCCCACGCGCAAAAGCTCCCTGGGCGAGCCCGTCAGGATCTCGCATCCGCCGTCCGTCACCAAAACCAGATCCTCGATGCGCACCCCGCCCCATCCCGGCAGGTACACACCGGGCTCCACGCTGGTGACCATGCCGGGCTCCAGCACCACGTCGCACACCCTGTTGAGCCAGGGAACCGGCTCATGCACGTCCAGGCCGATCCCGTGCCCGAGTCCGTGGCCGAAGTAGTCCCCCATCCCCGCCTGCTCGATGACAGATCGGGCCGCCTGGTCCACCTCCTTGCCGGTCTTTCCCGGCTCAAGCGCTTCGACGGCGGCCCTTTGGGCCTGCAACACCAGCTCGTACACCTCCCGGGCCCTGGGTGGGACGTCGGGCCCCACGATGACGGTTCGGGTCAGGTCCGAGTGGTACCCATCGATGACGCAGCCGAAGTCCAGCACCACCAGGTCCCCCGGCTGCAGAGGCCGATCCGTCGGGGTCGCGTGGGGCAGCGCGCCGTTAGGCCCGGAGGCCACGATGATGGGAAAGGCCAGGGCATCCGCGCCCTGCTCTCGCAGGAAGCTCTCCAGCTTCCACGCAACCATCTTCTCCGCCATGCCGGGGCGCATGAGCCCGCAGATGTACTGGAAGGCCGCGTCGGTAAGCTGGATCGCCCGGCGCATGGCCGCAAGCTCCCCGGCCTCCTTGACCGCCCGCAGCGACTCCACCTGCTGCTCCACGGGAACCCACTGCACCCCGGTGATGGACTCCATCCAGAGCGTGGCCTGCTGGTAGCTCACGTGGTCGCTCTCAAAGCCGACCCGTCGCAGTGAAAGGCCCGCCACCACCTCCCGGAGGGTCTCATGCAGGTGATCCCCGTGTTTGACCACCCGGACGCCCGGGGCCTGCCGGGCGGCCTGCTCGGTGTATCGACCGTCGGTGACCAGTGTCGCAGCCTGGGAGGGTTCCCGGGGCACCACCAGCACCCCGGCAGAGCCGGTGAACCCACACAGATAGCGGACGTTTTGCCGGCCGCTCACCACCAGAGCGTCCAGGCCCGCCTGTTCGAGACGGCGGCGAAGCCTTTCCATGCGTGCGTCGGCAGGCATCGCGGGCCTACCCCCCTACCGCCTGGCCCGCTGGAGTCGCCGAGTCGGCGTTGAGCCGCCGGGCAAGGGCTTCGAGGGCGAGCACGTAGCTGTCCGGGCCGAACCCGCTGATGACCCCCCAGCATGCTCCGGCCGTGACAGACCGGCGGCGGAACGGCTCCGCGCGGCGGTACAGGTTGGTCAGGTGCACCTCGACGCAGGGAACCGGAACGGCTGCCAGCGCGTCCCGCAACGAAAGCCCATAGTGGGTGAGCGCGCCGGGATTGATCACCACCCCGTCCACCCGCCCGTGGGAGCGGTTGAGCACGTCCACCATCTCCCCCTCGTGGTTGCTCTGGACGATCTCCACCTCCAGCCCCAGCCGGCGGGCGTGCTCGGCCACCAGGCCGTTGAGATCTGCCAGGGAGAGCGTACCGTACCACTCGGGCTCTCGCCGCCCGAGGATGTCCAGGTTGGGCCCGTGAATGACCAGCACCTTCTTCACGAACCGCTGTCCTCCTCTGCGGTCCCCTTCAGTCTCGCCTGGCGCCTCCAAACCTCCGCGAACAGCTCGAAGCTGACCTCTGCGCCGGCGATCACCGGCTGACCGGGGCCGGCCAGGAGCACCCAGCGGCGGGTGCCCCCCCGGGCCTTCTTGTCGTAGGCCATGACCTCCCACAACGCCTCCGGTGCCAGCTCCACGCGGCTTCGAACCGGCAAGCCCATACGCCTCAAAAGGCCCACCACCTGCTGGATGAGCCCGTCATCCCGTAAAAGTCCCACCTGCCGAGAGAGGAGCAGCGCCGTCACCAGCCCGATGGCCACCGCCTCACCGTGGCGGATCCGAAAGCCGCTCAGCGCCTCCAGCGCGTGGGCGGTGGTGTGGCCCAAATTGAGGGTGGCCCGAACCCCCCGCTCCGTCAGATCCTCGCTGACCACCACCGCCTTGATGCGGGCCGCTCGGCCCACCAGCTCGGGCTCCATCCGTTCCATGAGCGCCGGGCGCGAAAGGGGGCGGCCTTCGGCATCAAAGCGGGCGACCAGCTCCTCCAGCAGCCCCGGGTCGCCCACCAGGCCGTGCTTCACCACCTCCGCCAGCCCGCAGCGCAGCTCCCGGGCCGGAAGGGTCTGCAGGGTCCGGGTGTCGGCCAATACCAGCGCCGGCGGGTGGAAGGTGCCCACCAGGTTTTTGGCGGGGGGGAGGTTGATGGCGGTCTTGCCGCCCACAGAGGCGTCCACCTGGGCCAGCAAGGTCGTGGGCGCCGCCACCCATGGCACGCCCCGCATGTAGGTGGATGCGAAGAAACCGGCCGCATCCAGGCAGGCACCGCCCCCGAGACCCACCACGGTCCCGGAACGGTCCAGCCCGCCCCGCAACGCCTCGGCGTACAGCCCCGCGACCGCCGCCAACCGTTTCGCCCGCTCCCCCGGGCCCACCGCGCACTCCCACGCCGCCAACCCACACACGGACAGGGCCTGGGCGAGCCGGGACGCCAGGCCCTGGCGCGACAGCGCCCGGTCGGCCACCACCAACGCCCGGCCCTGCGCCCCCGCACGCTGCAGCCACCGGGCCAGCTGGGGTGCCCTATCGGGGCCCAGCAGGCCATCGGCGCAGAAAACGGGGCTGGCCCGCTGCGGCCCCCCGAGCACCCACGCCACAGGCGCCGTCGGGCCATCCAGCCACGCCAGCGCGTCCGCGATCTGCTCCGCGACCCCTTCCGGGGTCAGGCCCCGCGTCTCCACCCACACGGGCGCGGTCGCATACAGCCACCGACGGCGTCGCCAGCGCTCCTCGATACCCTGCCCGCCCTGCCTGGCCAACAGGGGCCGGGACGAACCGTCCCGGCTTGCGCGCTCCAGGCTCGCCGGGAGGTCGGCGAACAGCCACACCACGGTTCCCAGCCGCTGCAGATGCGCGCGGTTGGCAGGGTCCTCCACCACCCCTCCGCCGGTGGCGATGACCCGGGCAACCCCCGCGGACAGGGCCCGCACGGCCCGGGCCTCCAGGGACCGGAAAGCTACCTCTCCACCTGCCTGGAAGATCTCGGGGATGCTGCGGCCCGCCAGCCTCTGCACCTCCTGGTCGAGGTCCACGAACGGCAGGCCCAGGCGCCGGGCCAAAAGAGGCCCGACCGAGCTTTTCCCGGCCCCCATGAAACCCACCAGTACGATGCCACGCGCAGCCCCGTCCGCCGACACCCTGCCAGGCTCCCCCATCCAGGGACTCCCTCAATCGCCGCCGAGTCGCCCCCGGTAGCCCTCCAGCGAGCGAACCAGATCCCGCAGGCAGTCGCCGCCGAATTTCTCCAATACGGCCTCGGCCAGCACCCAGGCCACCATCGCCTCACCCACCACCACCGCGGACGGCACCACGCAGACGTCGCTGCGCTCCACCGCCGCGGGGGCCGGCTCACGAGTCACCAGGTCGACGGAAGGAAGGGGTTCCATCAGCGTCGCGATGGGCTTCACCGCAGCCCTCAGCACCAGGGGCTGTCCGGTGGTGACCCCGCCCTCCAGACCGCCGGCCCGGTTGCTGGCCCGGAAAAACCCCACCCCGTCGGGCCTCACCCGGTATTGCCCCCGGGGCACGGGGCCGTAATGGATGGGGTCGTGAAGGTGCGACCCGGGCCTCCCGGCCGACGCGAAGCCGCTGCCCACCTCCACGCCTTTTACCCCGGGGATGCTCATCAGCGCCTGGGCCAGCCGGCCGTCCAGCCGCCGGTCCCAATGGACGTAACTGCCCAGGCCCGGCGGCACCCCCTCGGCCACCACCTCGAAGACCCCTCCCAGGCTGTCGCCCCGGGCACGGGCCTCATCGATGGCCCGGATCATGGCCGCCGAGGCGCCCGGGTCCGCACAGCGCACCGGCGACCGCTCGGCCGCCTCCACCAGCGCGTCCAGATCCGTCTCGGCCCCGTCCAGACTGATGCTGGTCGACTGCACCGGGCCGATGGAGCGCACGTGTCCCCCCAACCGGATGCCAAGCTCCTCCAACAACCGCCGCGCCACAGCCCCGGCCGCCACTCGGGCCGCGGTCTCCCGGGCGGACGCCCGTTCCAGGACGTTTCGTATGTCCCTGAAGCCGTACTTCAAAGCCCCCGCCAGATCGGCATGCCCGGGGCGGGGACGGGTGACCGGCCGCATCCGCCAGCTTTCGTCGCCCGGCGGGCTGGCCTCGTCGCCCGGCGTCGGCGCCGCGGAGCGGGTGGCCTGGGGGTGGGGCGTCATGGCAGGCTCCCACGTAGCGTAGTCGCGGTTGACAATGCGAAACGCGATGGGGCTGCCCAGGGTGAGGCCGTGGCGCACGCCCGACAGGATCTCAACCCGATCCTGCTCGATCTGCATGCGCCGGCCACGTCCGTAGCCCGCCTGGCGGCGGGCCAGCTGATAGTCGATGGCCGAAGCCTCCAGGGGTAGCCCCGCCGGCACCCCCTCCACAATCACCACCAGAGCCGGGCCATGGGATTCTCCCGCGGTCAGAAAGCGCAGCAAACCGAACTTCGCCCACCTTCACGTCCCGCCAACGCAGCGGCTGCGCCGGGCCCGCACCAAGGCTTCCGGAAGCTCCCCGGCCCGCGCCAGCCACCCCAGCACGGCACGTTCGACCACGCGGCCGAGCCGGGTGCCAAGGTGCTCCCGGGCGCTGAGGGGCTGGACCAAGATGGTGTACATCCCCATCCGCCGCCCCCCGAAGACATCGGTCCACAGCTGGTCGCCGACCACGGCCGCCTCGTGAGGCTGGCAGCTCGCCAGGCGAAGGGCACGCAGGAAGGCCGCCCTGCGGGGCTTGGGGCCGCCAACCACCGGCACCCCCAACCCGGCGGCCACCCAACGGCGCCGGGCAGCGCGCGCGTTGGAAACCAGGACCACCGACAGGCCCTCAAGCCGGCAGCGCTCCACGAAGCGGCGGGCTTCCTCCAAAGCCTGCGGCCCGCTGGCACCCCACGCAACCAGGGTGTTGTCGATGTCCACCAAGAGGCAACGGATGCCGCCGCGGACCAGCCGGCGCAAATCGATGGCATTCACCGAGGTCGTCCACTCGTCGGGCACCAAAGCCGCGGCCAGGCGCCGCCACAGTCCGCGGGCAACGGTCGCCCTGCGGCCTCCAAGCGCACCCATGGTGGCGCTATTATAGCACCCGGCCTCTACGTGTCCGAGAGTTGCTGCAGGAGCTTTGTCAAGGCGCGCTTCTCGATGCGGGAGACATAGGAGCGGGATATCCCCAGCTTGTGAGAGACATCGCGCTGTGTCTGGCGAATGCCGTCCAAAAGCCCGTAGCGCATCTGGAGGACCCACCGCTCCCGTCGGGTAAGACGGGCCAGGGTGCGTCGCAGCCGATCGCGCTCCACGTCCGCCTCGACCCGCTCGGCGACCGCATCGGGCTCCGATCCCAATACGTCCATCAGGGTCACCTCATTGCCCTCGCCGTCAGACCCGATGGGGTCGAAGAGGAAGACCTCGTGGCGGGTCTTGCGGGTGGCCCGCAGGTACATGAGGATCTCGTTTTCGATGCAGCGGGCCGCGTAGGTGGCCAGCCGGGTCTTGCGCGCGGGGTCGAAGGTGTTGATGGCCTTGATGAGGCCGATGGTGCCGATGGAGATGAGGTCCTCCGTCTCCTCGCCGCTGGACTCGAACTTCTTGACGAGGTGCGCCACCAGGCGCAGGTTGTGCTCGATGAGGAGGTTTTTGGCCTCCCCGTCTCCCGCCAGCATCCTTTGGACCAGCTCCGCCTCTTCCGCGGCGCTGAGGGGAAGGGGAAAAGCGCCCTCCCCACCCACGTACCCCACCAGGGCCAGGAAGTCGCGCCACAGGCTGGCAACCAGAGAAAGAAGGCTACCGTCCCACACGGCCCTGCGAACCCCCTGCAAAAGCGAGCCGCCGTCATCCTATGGCGCCCTGGATCTGGCGGTGCCGGTCCACACGCGTGGCGCTGGGAAAGCGGGACGGCAGCGCCCGCAGCACGGCCTAGCGGGAGACCAGCCTGCGGGCGCGCACGTGGTCGCGGAAGGTTCGGGAGAAAATGTGGCTGCCATCTCCCCGCGCCACGAAATAGAGGTAGTCGGTTCCAGCCGGCTGCAGGGCGGCCCGAAAGGATGCCACGCCGGGACTGGCGATGGGGGTTGGGGGCAGGCCCTTGTAGCGATAGGTATTATACGGCGACTCGATGGCCAGGTGCTCCCGCAGCAACCGGCGGGGAGGCGGATCCAGCACATAGAGCAGGGTGGGATCGGCCTGCAGGGGTAAGCCACGCCGCAACCGGTTGTGGAAAACGGAGCTGACCAGGGATCTCTCGCCGTCTCGCATGGCCTCCTTCTCAATGATGGAAGCCAGCGTGACGGCCTCGTGCAGGCTCAGGCCGGACTGGGAGCCCAGCTCCCGGTAAAGGGGCACCATCCGGTCCACGAAACGGGTCACCATCTTGCGGATGATGGACTCCTCGCTTTGGCCGACCGCAAAGCGATACGTGTCCGGGAACAGATACCCTTCCAGCGGCCCAGGCGGTTTGTCAAAGGGGCGAGCGTCGGCAAACAGCCATCGGTCGTCAGAAGCGAGCTGGATGAAGCGCTGGGCGTCGGCCAGCCCCCGCCGCTCGAGAAGTTGCCCGATGGCCCGCACCGTCAGCCCCTCGGGAATGGTCACGTCCTGCACTGCCACGCCACCACGGGCCAGAAGCTGCACCACTTCGCCCAGCGTCATGTCCGGACGGAGTCGATAGTGGCCAGCCTGCAGGTACGCGTCCACCCCCGTCAGGCGCGTCAGCACCACAAAGGCCGCCGCCGAACGGATCAAGCCCTGCTGGCGTAGGAGATGGCCGACGTCGCGAGCCGTGGCCCCGGCAGGAACCTCCACGATCACCGCGCTGACCAGCGGCCCGACCTCCATGGGAGGAAGCAGGCTGACGGCCGCGGTGAAGCCCAGCAAACTCACCGCCAGCGCCAGCGCCCCGCCGGCAACCCCTAAGGCGGCCCCCGCCAGGAACACCCACCGCTGGCCGCACGCACGCTTCCCCACACCAACCCCCCCGATGACGGCAACGGCCCCTGGGCCCGGCCGCAGACTGGCACCCCTTACCTTATCGTTCCCGGAACGGCGCGCCAAGAGCCCCGAACCGGGGCTCTTGGGCTACGTGACCCAGCAAGGCGCCACAAAGGCGGTCCCTTTTGGCCAGGCTATTCCTTTTCCTCTTCGTCGTCCTCGGACAGCTCGTCGTCGCCCTCCCAGTCGTCGTCTTCCCATTCTTCGTCCTCCGAGCCCTCGTCCGAGGTCTCATCGAAGTGCTCTTGCTCTTCCAGAGCCTTCACAACCCGATCGAACTCGGCATCATCGTCCACATTGACCAGGATCTCTTCTCCCTCGGCATCCTGTTCCAGTCGGAAGACGTAGGCACCCTCCTCGGGATCCTCCTCGGGCAGCAGCAATGCGTAGCGCTGCTGGTCCACCTCCACCACGTCGATGAGGGTGAAATCATGCTCGTTACCCTCGTCGTCCACCAGGGTGACCCGATCCTCGTCGTCCTGGGCCTGGGCCTTGCGCCCCCTCTTGTCCGGCACGCTCGTTGCCCACCTCTCGTCAACTCGCTTGCCCGACACGCCGCCGTCAGCTAGCGTGTCCCTACCCTTCGGGTTTTACCCGACGCCGCTGGAGATAGCTTTCCAGGAGGATGGCTGCCGCCACGTGGTTGACGGCCTGCTTCCGCTGCTGGCGGGAAAGCCCGGCCGCAAGCAGCAGACGCTCGGCCTGCTTGGTCGTGTAGCGCTCGTCCATGAAGCGGATCGGAAGACCGCATGCCTGTTGCAGGCGTCGGGCGAACGCACGGACCCGGCGGGCTTCGGGGCCCAGGCGCCCGTCGGTCCGCGTGGGCAGCCCCACCACCACCTCCTCCACCCCCAGGGAGGCCGCAAGCTGCCCCAACACCGTGAGCTCGCGACCATCCGGGAACCTGCGCAACGTGGTCAAGGGCTGGGCCGTGAGGCCCTCCGGGTCGGTCACCGCAACCCCGACGGTCTTCTCGCCGACGTCCAGCGCCATGACCCGGCCGCAGCCTGCGGGACCAGCCATCGCGGCGGCAGCGGGGCTCATACCGCCGTGCAGCGAAGGTAGTGTTCGACGATGGCCTCCAGCAACTCGTCCCTTTCCACCGTGCGGATCAGGCTGCGGGCGTTTTTGTGGCTGGTGATGTAGGTGGGATCGCCCGAAAGCAGATAGCCCACCAGCTGGCTGGTCGGGTTGTAACCCTTCTCCGCCAAAGCCTCGTACACCCGGCGCAATACCTGCTGCGCCCGTCCCTTACCGGCTTCATCCATCCGGAAGCGAACCGTCGGCTCGCCGGCCTCCCTGGGCGCGTGGGGTTGCTCTGGCACGGTGCTCACCCTGCTTCCCCGCTCCGGGACGGTTCGCGAGCTTTGGCCGCAACCAACAGCTCTTGGGCCCGCCGCCGAGCCGCCTCGATGGCCTCTCGCACCCGCCCGGGATCCCGGGCACCTGCCTGGGCCAGTTCGGGCCGGCCCCCGCCGTCACCGCCCGCCGCCCGGGCAGCCGCTTTGACGATCTCCCCGGCATGGACGCCCCGGCGCGCCAGATCCGGGGTGGTCATGGAGATGAAGAGCACCCGCCCGTCGGTGGGGCTCGCCAGCACCACCACCGACGGACCCAGCGCCGACTTGAGCCGGTCGCCCAGCGCGCGCAGCGCGGCCGCATCCAGCCCATCCAGATGCGCCACCACCAGGGCCGCATCTCCGACCCGTTCGGCGCGTGCCACCATCTCCTGCGCGTAGCGGTTGAGCAGCTGGCCTCGGGTCCTCTCCAGCTCGTGCTCGAGGGCACGCAGCCGCTCCAACAATCGGTCCAGCTGCCGTACCGCCTCGTCAGGCCCGACCTGCAGGCGTTCGCCCAGTTCCCGCCATTGGCGGCGGCGACGTGCCATGAAGCGCAGGGCAGCCTCGCCGGCCACGGCCTCTATGCGGCGCACCCCGGCGGCCACGCTGGCCTCGGAGACGACGTAAAAGGCGCCGATTTGCCCCGTACGCGACACGTGGGTGCCGCCGCACAGCTCCCGGCTGTAGCCGTCTCCGATGTCGATCATCCGGACCCGCTCGCCGTACTTCTCGCCAAACAGCGCCACCGCGCCCCGGGCCAGGGCATCCTCCACCGTGGTCTGAACCGCCTCCACAGGGAGGTCTTCCAGGATCCGCCGGTTGACCTCCTCCTCGATGGCCTCCAGCTGATCCGGGCCGAGGGCCTCAAAATGGTTCACGTCAAAGCGCAGCCGATCGGGAGCCACCAGCGACCCGGCCTGCGTGGCATGTTCTCCCAACAGGGCTCGCAGGGCGCGGTGTAAGAGATGGGTCGCCGTGTGGTGGCGCGCCGTCGCCATGCGCCGGGGCCAGTCGACCCGAGCCTCCACCGCTGCTCCTTCCTCCAGGCGACCCTCTTCGATGGAGACCCGGTGGACGATGAGGTCGGCAGCCAGTCGCTGCACGTCCAGCACCCTGGCCGACGCCCCGGCCGCCCGGATCCATCCCTCGTCGGCGACCTGGCCGCCACCCTCAGGATAAAAGGGAGTGCGATCCAGCACCACCAGGGCCTGCTGACCCGCTTCCGCCCACGAGACCCTCTCGGAACCGGCAACCAGCGCCAGGACGGTGCTGTCGGCTCGCCCGGAGCCGTAGCCCACAAACTGGCAGGTGACGCCCCGGAACGCCTCCAGCAGGGCCTCCTCGCCGGAACCCAGGTACCCGTACTCCCGCCGGGCCGAGCGGGCCCGCTCCCGCTGGCTCTCCATCGCCTCCCGAAAGGCGGCCTCGTCGACCTCCACCCCGCGCTCGGCAGCCACCTCCCGGGTCAACTCCAGAGGGAAGCCGTATGTGTCGTACAGCCGGAAGGCCGTCGCCCCGTCCAGCCGCCCACCGGGCGCCACATCGGCCAGGACCTGGTCCAGGACGGAGAGCCCCGCGTCGAGGGTCTGCATGAACCGCCGCTCTTCGGCTTCCAAAACCCGTACGATGAGCGCCTCCCGCTCGCGCAGCTCCGGGTACGCGTGGCCCATGGCATCGATCACGGCCCGAGCCAGCTCCATCCAAAACGGACGGCGCACCCCCGCCAGCCATGCGAACCGGCTTGCCCGCCGGATCAGGCGCCGCATCACGTAGCCGCGACCCTCATTGCCGGGCAGAATGCCGTCCATGGCCATGAAGGTCCCGCTGCGCCCGTGGTCCACGAGAATCCGGATGGCACGATCCGTCGCCGGATCCTTGCCATACGCCCTGCCGACGATGGCGGCGGCCCGCTCCAGGATACGCCGGACCTCATCCGTCTCGAAAATGCTCTCCACACCCTGCAGGATGGCCAGAGCCCGCTCCAGCCCCATCCCGGTGTCGATCCCTTTGCGCTCCAGGGGATGGTAGCGTCCCTGATCGTCCCTGTGGAACTGGATGAAGACAAGGTTCCAGAACTCCAGGAAGCGTCCGCAATCACACCCGGGCTGACAAGACTGCCGGCCGCACCCGTGCTCGGGACCCCGGTCGATATGGATCTCCGAGCAAGGCCCGCACGGCCCCACCCCGATCTCCCAGAAGTTGTCCGGCTTGCCCAGCCGCACGATGCGCCCCGCCGGGACACCCACACGCTCGTGCCAGATCTGAAAGGCCTCGTCGTCGTCGGTGTAGATGGTGACCCAAAGGCGAGCCGGATCCAGCCCCAACTCTTGCGTCACAAACTCCCAGGCCCACTGGATGGCCTCCATCTTGAAATAGTCGCCGAACGAGAAGTTACCCAGCATTTCGAAGAAAGTGCCGTGCCGCTCGGTCCACCCGACCCGGTCGATGTCGGCGGTCCGTACGCATCGCTGGCACGTGGTGACCCGTGGGTATGGCGGCTGGGCCAGACCCAGAAAGTACGGCTTGAACTGCACCATGCCCGCGCCGGTTAGCAGAAGGGTGGGATCGCCTTTGGGCACCAGGGAGGAGCCGGGCAGGCGCTTGTGTCCTCTCTCTTCGAAAAAGCCAAGGTAGGCTTCCCGCAACTCGCTGGCGGTCAGGCGACGCATGCTCGAAAGCCAGGCCTCCTCGCCGCGCGCCTTGCCACCGGCCGCAAGGCGCGCAGGCCGAGAAACTCGGGGCGCACAAGCAACTAAAGGGTATCGGAGCCTGGTAGGGTTGTCAACGCGCAGCCGGAGGCCGAAGGGGCGGCACTGCCCCCTCGGAGCGGGCCGCCTGCCCGGTCTGTCCGGCCGACGCCACCCACTGCGACCACCGCCGAAGCAGGGTCCTCAGGGTCGCCGCCACCGGGACCGCCGCCAGCATGCCCGCCACGCCGCCCAGCTCGGCCCCTGCCATCACGGCGGCGATGACGCTCAGGGGGTGAAGCCCGGTGGAGCGGCTCATCACCTTAGGTTGCAGCACCAGGCTTTCCAGCTGGTTGGCTGCGACCAGCAGCGCAACAGCCCACAGCGCGGTCCACGGCGAATCCAGCCACGACAGGCCCACGATGGGCACCGCGGCGGCAACGGGGCCGAAATAGGGAATCACGTCCAGCACGCCGGTCAGCAACCCCAGCACCAGGGCGTAGCGCACCTGCAGCAGGGCAAGCCCCGCCGCCACCACCGCCCCCACGGTCATGGAGATGATGAGCTGGCCGCGTATGACGGCGGCCAGGGTCTGGTCCACCTCCAGGGCCAGCCGCATCGCCGCCGGCCGCCAGGCCGGCGGCATCAGGCCCAGCAGCGCCCCGGCAAGAGCCTCCCGATCTTTCAGGATGTAATAGGCCAGCACCGGCGCCAGGACCAGGTTAAACACCTGGGAGACCAACCCCACCAGAAGCTCACCCACACGGCCCGCGAAGGCGGCCAGAAGGCCCTGCAGCCTTTCCAGCGCCGCCCCCAGCGCAAGGCGGGCCGGCTCGGGCAAGGACGGCAGGGCGAGGCGCTCCATCCATTGCCCGGCCTGCGCCTGGAGCCTCTGGCTCTGCTCGGGCAGCCGCCCGGCCAAAGCCTCCAGTTCCCGGTAGAGCGCGGGGCCGAAGTATACCCAGGCCAGCCCGGCCAAAAGCCCCAGGGCCAGGTAGGCCACAAGAATCCCGGCCGAACGCGGCACCTCGCGCCGCTCCAGCGCCCCGACCAGCGGCTCCAGCACGTATGCCAGCGCCAACGCCAGTGCGAAGGGGACCCACAGCGCCCGCACCCGCCACATCACGGCCAGCGCGGCCAGGAGCCCGACCCCGCCCAGGCCGGCCCGCAGCGCCGCTTTCCAGTCGCTCAACGGCGCATCGGCGGCGCCTGCCCCACAGCGCCCGCCACGGGGTTCAGGCCCGCAGCCCCACCAGCGCCAGGGCCGCGTCCACGGCGGCCCGACCCGCTTCCATGGCCAGCTGCCAGCGGGACGCCCGTTCGCCCATCGCCCGAGCGGCGCCCTGCTCGGCCGCCTGGCGGCGCAGGCGCAGCAGGGTGTACCGCTGCGGCCACACCCTTCGGCCTGCGTCGGAAACCAGGTACATGCCCACCGCGGCCCCCAGAAGCCCACCCCACAGGAACCCGCGCACAAACCGTCGCATCACACCGCGTGCCCCCTTGTCCGGGCTTGAGCCGGCGTGTCACGCCCGACCGGGGCTAGTATGCGCGACCTGGGGGGTCGTTGTGATGCCCGCCTCGATGACGGCTCCGCCGGCGACCCTATCGCCGTCGTACCAAACCACCGACTGCCCGGGGGTGACCGCCCACTGGGGGGTCTCAAACCACGTCCGCACCCGCCCCGTCCCACCGGGCCGGGCGTCGGCCCCCTCAGCAGGCTCGCCCCAGGCCACGCCGCCGGTACCGGACCCGGAGGAGGCTTCTTCGGCGAGAGGCTCTACCACAGCCGGCACCTCCTCCGCGCTGCGGCGAATCTTGGCCAAAACCGGCCGGCGGCCTTGCAGGTCGGGCCAGGCCACCCAGTTGACCCCGGTGGCCACCAGGCCCGCAAAATGGGCCTGCTCCCGATCTCCCACCACCACCGCGCGGCGCTCCGGGTCGATGGCCACCACGTAAAGGGGCCTTCCGGACGCCAGGCCCAGCCCTCGCCTCTGGCCCACGGTGTAAAAGGCCACTCCCGAATGTTCGCCCAGCACCCGGCCCGAGACGTCCACGATGGGGCCCGGCGCCACCGACTCGGGAGCCACCTCCCGCATGAAGCGACGGTAGTCGTCGTCAGGAATGAAGCAGATCTCCTGGCTCTCCGCCTTCTGGGCCACCGGAAGCCCCAGCCGGGCGGCCATCTCCCGAACCTCCTGCTTGGTGTAGGACGCCAGGGGGAAAAGGGCGTGGGCCAGCTGGTGCTGGGTGAGCGGCCACAGGGAGTAGCTTTGGTCCTTTCGGCGATCCCGGGGCCGCTTGAGCACCCAGCGGCCTGATCGGGGATCTCTCTCCACCGCGGCGTAGTGGCCGGTGGCCACCGCTTCGGCCCCCAGCTCCAGGGCCCGGTCGAGCAGCGCGCCGAACTTGATCCGCTCGTTGCACCAGACGCACGGGTTGGGAGTGCGCCCGCGCAGGTAGGCCCGGGTGAACGGCTCGATCACCTGGCGTGCAAAGTCACCCTGGAAATTGAACACATAGTAGTCGATGCCCAGCCGGTCCGCCACCCGGCGCGCATCGTCCACCGCGTCCAGGCTGCAGCAGCCCGTATGACGGCCGGGCGGGCGCATCCCCTCGGGCCAGATCTGCAGCGTCACGCCGATAACCTCGTAGCCCTCGCGCACCAGCAGCGCCGCCGCCACCGAGCTGTCCACCCCACCGCTCATGGCCACCACGATCCGGCTGCTCACCGACGCATCGCCTCTGCCATCGACCCTCGGCGGCTGCGGATGCGCCGGATGGCACCGGCCATCCGCCGAACCGCCTCGTCGACCTCATCGGGTGTGGTCGTCCATCCCACCGAGACGCGCACCGAACACTCCGCCCGTGCAAGCCCCAGCCCCATGGCCAACAGCACGTGGGAAGGCCGAAGCGAACCGGCGGTGCAGGCTGCTCCGCTGGAGCACGCCACGCCTTCCATGTCCAGTTCGACCAAAAGCGTCTCGGCCGCAACCCCGGGGGTGTGCAGGTTGAGGATTCCCGGTACCTTGCAGCTCAGATCCCCGTTGACCTGCACGTCCTCCACCTGCGCCCGCAGCCCCTCCAGAAGCCGGCTCTCCATCTCCGCCTTGTGGGCGACCAGCGCTTGCCGGTTTTCCCTTACCCACCGCCACGCCGCGCCCAAGCCCGCGATGCCCAGCGTGTTGGGCGTTCCCGGCCGCAGCTCGCGCTCCTGGCCGCCGCCCCAAAACAGGGGCTCCAATGGAAGGTCCCGGCGCACATACAACACCCCTACCCCCTTCGGGCCGCCGAACTTGTGGGCCGAGAGGGTCAAAAGGTCGCATCCCAACCGGGCGACGCGAAGTTCCTCCAGCTCGGGGCCCTGCACCGCATCCACGGCCAAAACCGCCCCGACACGATGGGCCAGCTCTGCCACCTCCGGCACCGGCTGACGGGTTCCCACCTCGTTGTTGACCAGCATCAGCGCGATGACGGCCACCGCTTCCCCCCGAGCCTCCAGGCGCCTGACCGCATCGCTCACCGCCTGCGGGGTCACCACGCCCCCTCCGTCGCAGGCGGCGTACTCCAGGCAAAAGCCCTCCTCCCGCAACCGGGCCCCGGCCTCCAGCACGGCGTGGTGCTCGATGGCGCTCACCACGACGCCCCGGCGGCCCCACCGGCGAAGCGCCGCACGCGCCGCTCCCATCACCGCCAGGTTGTCCGCCTCGGTCCCCCCGGAGGTGAACACGATCTCGGCGGGGTCGGCCCCCAGCTCCCGGGCCAGCGCCTCCCGAACCTCCTCCAGGATCCGGCGGGCCTGGCGCCCCGGGCGGTGGACGCTGGCCGGGTTGGCAAACGGGCCATCGGGTTCCATCAGGGCCTGCATGGCCCGGATCGCCTCCGGCCGCAGCGGCGAACTGGCGGCATGGTCGAGGTAGATGGTCCGACCGGCCACGGGCATGGCTGTCCCCGAACCTCCGTACGCATCGAATCCCTGGCATGGTAGCATGACCTTCGGGGAGTGTCAAAAGCCGAGGCGGCTCTGCCGCCGGGCCGCCTCCCCGGGCGGCGCCAGGGCCCGCCACCTTCACCGCCAGCGGATGCAAGCCCCACCCGCGGCCTATGGGCGGGACGGCCGCGAGGAGGCGTCTTCGGAGCCGTCCGGCGTCATGCGGCGCCGGTGCGCCTCGAAGAGGGCAGGCTCTTCCCCCTCGCCGGAGGGAACGTAATACCGCCGGCCCGAAAAAGCCTCCGGCAGATACGCCTGCTCGACCCAGTGGCCCGGGAAATCGTGGGGGTACAGGTAGCCGGCCTGGTGCCCCAGGGCGTCCCCATCACGGTGCGCATCCCGCAGGTGCAGGGGAACCTCCCCCTGGCCGTGCCGCTCGATATCCTCCAGGGCTCGGAAGTAGGCCGATGTGGAGTTGCTCTTGGGGGCCAGCGCCAGATACAGCGTCGCCAGGGCCAGATGATACTGCGCTTCGGGTAGCCCCACCCACTCCAGCGCCCGGGCGCATGCACTGGCAACCACGATCCCCCGGGGGTCCGCCAGTCCCACATCCTCCGCCGCCAGGATGAGCAGCCGGCGCATGATGAACCGCGGATCCTCGCCGGCCCGCACCATCCGAGCAAGCCAGAACAGCGCAGCGTCGGGATCGCTACCGCGTACGGACTTGATGAAGGCCGAGATGCTGTCGTAGTGCGCGTCGAGGTCCTTCCCGTACCGGGGCGAGCGCCGCCGCATGGTGGCCTCAGCCAGCGCCAGCGTGATGTGCCCCTGAGGTCCGGCCACCTGCGCCGCCATCTCCAGCGCGTTCAGCGCGCACCGGGCATCGCCTTCGGCCGCCCGGGCAAGGTACTCCAGCACCCCGGGCTCTACCTTCAGCCCCGCTGCACCCAGCCCCCGTTCGGCGTCGCGCAGCGCGCGCTCCAGGAGGCTCTGGATGTGATGGGGCTGCAGGGGGCTCAGCGCCACCACCCGGGATCGCGACAGAAGAGGCCCCACCAGCGCGAAGTAGGGGTTTTCTGTCGTGGCGCCGATGAGGGTGACCGTTCCATCCTCCACGTGGGGAAGCAGGGCATCCTGCTGCGCGCGGTTGAAGCGGTGGATCTCATCGATGAACAGGATGGTGCGTTGACCCGCCGCCCGGCGCCGGCGCGCCTCGCCCACCACCCGACGGATGTCCGCCACACCTGCCAGCACGGCGCTGAGGGTTTCGAAGTGGGCCCGGGTGCTCGCCGCGATGATGGCGGCCAGGCTGGTCTTGCCGCTGCCGGGTGGCCCCCAGAAGATGATGGACTGGTACAGCCCATCTTCTTCGATGGCCCGGCGCAACGGGGACCCCGGCCCTACCGCCTCCTCCTGCCCCACCAGCTCCTGCAGGGTCCGGGGGCGCATGCGGGCCGCCAGGGGCAACTGGGAGGGGGCCTGCCCGCCTGTCAGTGGGAACAGGTTTTCCTGTCGGGCCACATCGACCGCCCCCGGGCCGCACGGGGAGCCGACCCCAAAATAAAACCCCGCCGTGCCGCTCAGGCTACCCGTCGATGAACCCGGCCCTCAGGCAGGTGGGTGCCCTCCTGCGAACGTCCCGGGCTACTGCCCGTTCGCGGCAGCCTGCCCTCCGCCCGCAGAGCCCAGGCTCCCTTTGTGATGGTGTTGGCTCATCACAATGGTAGCTTCACCACGAGCACGGCAGGGAGCGAAAAACCGGCCAAACTCAAGCTCCCGATGGCCAGGTTCATCATAGCACAGCCTCATCCGCCTTATCAAGCGCTGACGGGCCAAGCGCTGTGTTCAGCCCGAAGACGCTCCCGCCGGCAGCTGGACCCGGATGTGCAGCTCCTGCAGCTGGCGCCGTTCGATGGGGGCCGGCGCCCCCGTCAGCGGGCAGAAGGCCTGGGCGGTCTTGGGAAAGGCGATGACGTCCCGGATCGACTTGCGCCCGCTCATGAGCATCACCAGCCGGTCGAGTCCCAGGGCGATGCCACCGTGGGGTGGCGGGCCGTACTCAAAGGCTTCCAGCAGGAAGCCGAACTGCCGGCGGGCCTCCTCCGGCCCCAGCCCCAGGACGCGAAAAACCCTCTCCTGAACCTCCCGCTGGTGAATGCGGATGCTACCGCCACCAAGCTCGGTGCCGTTCAGGATGAGATCGTACGCACGGGCGCGCACGCGACCGGGGTCGGACTCCAGCCACGGCAGGTCCTCCGGCCTCGGCGACGTGAAGGGGTGGTGGCGCGCCTGCCAGCGTCCCTGCTCCGCACTGTATTCAAACAGCGGGAAATCCACCACCCAAAGCCACCGCCACTCGCGGGCGGCTGTCAGGCCGTGCTGGGAGGCCAGCTCCAGCCGCAGCCGGCCCAGCGCCTGTTCGGCCCGTTCCTTCTCGTCGGCGGCCAACACGATAAGGCCTGCCGGCTCGGCCCGGGCCAAATCCAGAAGGCGGCGACGCTCCTGCTCGTTAAAATGCCGGGCAGCAGGGGAGCGCAGCTCCCCGTCGGCCGCCATCACCCAAAGCAAACCCTTGACCCCCAGGGCGGACGCCCGCTCGGGAAGCTGATCCAGCTCCCGCCGGGTGGGTCGCAGCTCCGGGGGCATGGTCAGCGCCTTCACCCGGCCCCCCGTGCGGATGGTCTGGGCAAACGCCCGAAACTCGGTCTGGCCGAACGCCTCGGTGAGGTCGTGCAGGCGCCCCGGCGCCCGCAGGTCGGGCTTGTCGGATCCGTAACGCTCCATCGCCTCGGCGTAGGACAGTCGGGGCAGCGGGCTGGGCAGGCGAAGGTCGAGGACCGTCTCGAACAGATAGCGCATCAGATCCTCCACCGTTGCCAGCACGTCCTCCTCGTCCACGAAGGACATCTCCATGTCCAGCTGAGTGAACTCGGGTTGGCGGTCTGCCCGAAGGTCCTCGTCCCGAAAGCAACGGGCGATCTGGAAGTAGCGCTCCACCCCGGCCACCATCAGCAGCTGCTTGAACAGCTGAGGCGACTGGGGCAGCGCGTAAAACGACCCGGGATGGAGCCGGGAGGGCACCACGTAGTCCCGAGCCCCCTCAGGCGTGGATCGGGTCAGCATGGGGGTCTCGACCTCGATGAAGCCCTGGCGGCTCAAGTAGTCCCGGATGGCCTGGTTGACCCGGTGACGCAGCTGCAAAGCCTCCAGCATCCCCGGCCGGCGCAGGTCGAGATAGCGGTAGCGCAGGCGCAGGGCTTCGTCCACCTCGCCGTTCCCATCCACCGCAAAAGGCGGCGGGGCCGAGCGGCTGTAGCGAACCAGCCGGCTGGCGAACACCTCCACCTCCCCGGTGGGCAACGCCGGGTTTTCCATCCCGGCCAGGCGCCGGCGCACCGTCCCCTCAAGCCCGATGCAATCCTCGGGCCGAAGACGCTCCGCCAAAGCGAAGACCTCCGGGCCTATATCGGGCGTGACCACCACCTGCACCACGCCGGTGCGGTCCCGCATGTCGAAGAAGATCAGCCCGCCGTGGTCGCGATGGCGCAGCACCCACCCGTTGAGCCGAACCTGTTGCCCCGCATGCTCGGCCCGAAGGGAGCCCGCTCCATGTGACGCCTTGATGAGAACCGCCTGCGGAGAGGACGCCATGGAGTCGATCACCGCTTCCCACCCGTGCCGGGGCGCGATCGCACACGCCCCATCCTCGTAAAAGGCTGGCAACCGCCTATGCGCCGTCTCGAAGCAGAGAGGCCACGGCCTGCTCGGCCGCCTCCAGGCTTGCAACCTCCTGCTGCTGGCCGCTTCGCAGGTCTTTCACCACCACGGCGGACGGCATGCCATCCGGCGACAGGATCACCGCCACCCGGGCTCCTGCCCGATCGGCGGCTTTGAGCTGGCGCTTGAGGCTGCGCGCGCCGTAGGCGGCGTCCGCCCGAAACCCTGCCCGCCGCAGCCGTTGGAGCAGCACCAAAGCCCGGCGGTCGGGCTCGCCGCTCTCCCCCCAGGCCACGTAGACGTCCAGCCATCGCTCCCCGGGCTCGCAGACGCCCGACGGCAGCGCGAGCAGTGCCCTCTCCACCCCCGAAGCGAAGCCCACCCCGGGCGTCGGGGGCCCCCCGATGGCCTGGATCAAACCGTCGTAGCGCCCGCCGCCCGCCACCGCGTTTTGCGCCCCCAGGTCTTCTGCCTGCAGTTCAAAGACCGTCCGGGTGTAATAGTCGAACCCTCGCACCAGCCGGGGGTCCTGTTCGTAGCGAGCCCCGAGGGCGTCCAGATGTCCCAGCAGGGTGCGAAAATGGGTCCGGCAGGCCTCACACAGAAAGTCCACGGATGACGGCGCTTGGGCCGTCACCTCCCGGCACGTGGGAACCTTGCAATCCAAAACCCGAAGCGGGCTGCGCTCCAGGCGTCGGCGGCAGTTGGGGCACAGCGCCGGCTCTCGCGGACTTAGATACGCCACCAGCGCCTGGCGGTACCGCGGCCGACAGTCGGGACAACCGATGCTGTTGAGCTTCACCACGAAACGGGAGAGCCCCAGCCGGCGAAAGATCTCCATGGGCATCACGATGGCCTCCGCGTCCAGCGCGGGATCGTCGCAGCCCAGCGCCTCGGCCCCTATCTGCTGGTGCTGGCGCAACCGTCCGGCCTGCGGGCGCTCGTAGCGAAACATGGGACCGATGTAGAACACCTTCACGGGCGAAGGCCACAGGTGCATCCCGTGCTCCACGTACGCCCGGGCCACCGGCGCCGTCCCCTCCGGCCGCAGGGTGATGCTGCGGCCGGAGCGGTCATGGAAGGTGTACATCTCCTTTTCGACCACGTCGGTGTGCTCGCCCACGCCCCGGGTGAAAAGCTCCGTCTGCTCGAAGATGGGGGTCCGGATCTCCCGATAGCCGAAGCTGGCCATCACTTCCCGGGCGATGGCCTCCACCTGTTGCCAGCGTTCGCTCTCGCCGGGGAGCACATCCTGGGTGCCCCGCGGAGCCTTCAGGGAAGCCATAGCCCCGTCACTTCCTGGAGTCCGACCCCGAATCGCCCGACGTCGCCGGGGCGGGCACCTGGCCCTCACCCTGCTGCTGCTGCTGCAGCCGCCGGGCGAACTCTTCTTGAAGCTGGCGTTGCTGCTCCAGCACCTGCTGGATCTTCTCGAGCTCCTTCAGCTCCCGCGCCGCATCATCGGCCAGGTTCATGTTGCTGAACATGGCATACAGCGCCAGGTGGATCTGAAGATCCATGGGGGCCAGCTCCGAAGCCCGGCGCAGCGCGGCGGCCGCCTTTTCCTTGTCGTTTTTGTAACGAAAATACGCGTTGGCCAGCTCCATCTGCAGCACGGGGTCGTTGGATTCCAGCGCAGCCGCCTGCTCCAACGCCGCCAAAGACTCCTCTCCGCGTCCCATGGCCCCCAGCACCCGGGCCATCCCGTAGCGCAAGTAGGGGTTGTTGGGGTCTGACTCCAGCGCTTTCTTGTAATGACCCAGCGCTGCCTCCATCGCACCGACGCTCAGGGCCTCCCGGGCAGCCAGCTGGGGGTCCAGGATCTCCACCGACGCCTGCTGGCGCAGATCCTCGAACCACCGGGCAAAGGATTCGCTCGCCTTCTCCTGGCGGATCCGCTCGGTCAGCTCCGGTTTGGCCCGTTCGAACTCCTCGCCGCGGGCCTCCCGCCGATCCGTCACCTGCAGGATGTGGTAACCCAGCTCGGTCTTCAGGGGTTCGGAAATCTGTCCCGGCTCCAGCGAGAAAGCTGCCTGGTCCAGGGGCCCGGGTAAAGCACCTCGCGACACGAACCCCAGGTCGCCCCCTTGCTCCCGGGTCGCCTCGTCTTCGGAACGGGCCTCGGCCAACCGGGCGAAGTCCGCCCCACCCTTCAGCTGTTCGAAAAGCGCCCGGGCTTCCCGCTCAGCCTGTTTCCAACCCTCATCCTCCGGCCGCTTGGGCCGCACCAAAATATGGCGAACCCGAACCTGCTCGTAGGCTGCCGCCACCTCATCCTCGCTGACGGAGATCCGGGAGGCCAGCTTCTCCTGCAGTTTCTCCACCACCAGGCTGTCCTGGATGGCCTGGCGCAGGTCCTGCTCCGTCATGCGGTTGAGTTCCAGCTGCCGCCGATACTCTTCCACCGAAGGAAAAGAGTCCCGCACCTGCCCCAGCCGCTTCTCCACCTCGCTGCGGCTGACTCGGATGCCTTCGTCCCGAGCCGCCTGGGTGAGCAGCTTGAGGGCGATGATGCGGTTGAGGGCCTGGTAGCGGATCTCTTCCAGCTGCGTGGGCCGCACCAGCCCCACCTGCTGCTCGTAGGCCCGCAGCTGGCCGGCGAAGGCACGCTGGAAGGCGAGCTGGCCGATCTCCTCGCCGTTGACCCGGGCGATGGCCGGCTCCACCCGCTGGCGGGAGCTGAACAGCGCGGGGCCCCCCACGTACAGAAGCGTCACGGCGAAGGCCACGGCCACGGCAATGATGACCCACTTGACCTGGCGACGCATCTTTTCGAAAACCACGGAGTTCACCTCGTTTCCCGCCGCGACACGGGCATTGTACCGACCTGGGCCGCGCACGTCCAGCCCTGGGGCCAGCTCAACGGGGACAGCCATCCACCACCAGGGTCACAGGCCCATCGTTTTCCACCACGACGCGCATGGAGGCGCCGAACCGCCCGCTGGCCACCCCGACGCCTGCCTCCCGGACGGCCTCGACCAGAGCGTAGAAAAGCTCGGCTGCCCGTTCTCCCGGCGCAGCCCGGGTGAAATCGGGGCGACGGCCCCGGCGACAGTCCCCCGCCACCGTGAAATTGGGCACCAGCAGGATCTCCCCTGCAACCTGGCGGACGGATAGGTCGAGCTTTCCGGCCGGGCCTTCGAAAAGACGCAGGTGCACCAGCTTGTCGGCCATCCAAAGGACCTGACCCGGGCCGTCGTCTCTCTCCACCGCCACGAAGGCAACCATGCCGCGGCCGATGCCGGCCACGGCTGCGCCGTCCACCTCGACGCGGGCGGCACGCACCCGCTGCACCACGGCCCTCATCGGACCAGGCGCCCCGCCCTCGGGCTCCGAGGCTGCCGCCCCGCTGGTCGCCCCTCCCTCACCCCGGGGGCGGGGCCCGGTGGACAGCCATCACGCCCTGCACCTGGCGTACCCGCCGCACCACCTCGTTCATGTGATCCAGCCCGCTGATGTCGACCACCACATGGATGATGGCCATGTGATCGCGGGTGGTGCGGGTGTGCACCGACTCGATGTTGGTCTTCCCGTCCGAGATCGCGTTGATCACGTTGGAGAGGAGATTCACCCGGTCGCGCGCCTCGATCTGCAGCCCCACCGGGTAGACCGCGCCGGGCGCCCCGTTCCACCGGACATCCACCTTGCGTGCCGAGTCGGCCAAAAGCTCTCGCAAGTTGGGGCAATCGACCCGGTGCACCGAAATCCCGCGGCCCCGCGTCACGTACCCCATGATCGGGTCACCCGGAACCGGGCTGCAGCACCGGGAAAAGCGCACCATGAGGTTGTCGGCACCTTCCACGACCACGCCGGCGGCGATCTCCGGGCGCCCGGACCGAACGGAGCCCTCAGGGCGCCGGCGCGGGGGCCGCACTTCCGGCTCCTCGCGGCCGGCCAGCCGGGCCAGCACCTGAGCGGCCGGAGTCCTCCCGAATCCCACGGCGCAGTACAGATCCTCCAACGACGACAGCCCGTAGCGCCGAAGCAGGGAGGCCAGGGTGTCGCCCCGCAGGGCTTCCGACAGGTCGATGCCCAGCCGGCGGGCCTCGCGTTCGAGAAGCTCCTTGCCACGCTCCAGGCTCTGCTCGCGCTGGGCTTCTTTGAGGAAGCTGCGGATCTTGCTGCGGGCTCGGGAGGTCTTCACAAAGGCAAGCCAGTCCTGGCTGGGCTGCGCGTGCTTGGCGGTGAGGATCTCCACGATCTCGCCGTTTCGAAGCTTGTAATCCAGGGGAACCAGTCGCCCGTTAACTTTGGCTCCCGCGCATCGCAAACCGATGTCGGTGTGAACGAGGAACGCGAAATCCACCGGCGTCGAGCCGGCCGGCAGGCTCTTGACGTCCCCCTTGGGCGTGAAGACGAAGACCTCGTCTTCAAACAGGTCGATCTTGAGGGTTTCCATGAACTCGTGCGGGTCTTTCATCTCCCGCAGCCATTCCAGAACCTGCCGCAGCCACGCCACCTTGGCGTCAAACGCGCTTTGGGCCCGGCTCTCCTTGTAAAGCCAGTGGGCGGCGATGCCCCTCTCGGCCACCTCGTGCATGGCCTGGGTGCGTATCTGGACCTCCAGCGGCTCACCCCTGGGACCGATGACCGTGGTGTGCAGGGACTGGTAGAGGTTGGACTTGGGCATGGCGATGTAATCCTTGAAGCGACCCGGGATGGGCTTCCACAGCGTGTGCACCATGCCCAGCACGGCGTAACAATCCTTGATGTCGTCCACGATAACCCGTACGGCCAGCAGGTCGTAAATCTGGTCCAGGCTCCGTCCCTGGGTACGCATCTTCTGATATATGGAGTAAAAGTGCTTGGGTCGGCCCTGAACCCGTCCGTGGATCCCCATCTCCGAGAGCTTCTGGCGCAGGACGCCCATGACCTCCTCCAGCTCGGCCTCGCGCTCGGTGCGCCTGAGCGCCACCGCCTGCACCAGCTGATAGTAGGCCGTCGGGTCCAGGTAGCGCAGGCTTAAATCCTCCATCTCCCACTTGATCTGCCAGATGCCCAGGCGGTGCGCCAGAGGTGCGTAGATCTCCAGGGTCTCCCGGGCCACCTTGCGCTGCCGCTCCGGCGGTAGATGCCGCAACGTGCGCATGTTGTGCAGCCGGTCGGCCAGTTTGATCAACACCACCCGCAGATCTTCCGCCATGGCCAGGAACATCTTGCGCAGGTTCTCCGCCTGCTGGGCCTCGCTGGACTGGAACGGGATCTTGCTCAGCTTGGTGACCCCATCCACCAGACGGGCGATCTCCGGCGTAAACGCGGCCGCCAGCTGCTCCACCGTCACGGGGGTATCCTCGAGGACGTCGTGCAAAAGCCCGGCGGCCACCGTGGCCACGTCCACCTGCAGCTCCGCCAGAACCCGGGCCACTTCCACAGGATGCTGGAAGAACGACTCTCCGGAATCCCGGTACTGGCCGGCGTGCGCCTGCCGGGCGAACTCGTAGGCACGAACCAGTAACCCCAGATCCGCGTCGGGGTTGTACGCTCGCACCCGCTCTACCAGCGCCTCGAGGGCCGGCTCGGAAGGCTTCACTCCTTGGCCGGCCATCCCCGTCGCCACCTCACGCGTCGTAGCGCACCAGGGCGAAGACAGCGTCCGGAGGGATCTGGAACGCCTCAAGCCGCCGGCGGCCCCCGAGGAACGCCAGCTCGATGAGGAAGGAGAACCCTACGATGACGCCCTCAAGCTGCTGCACGAGCCGGGCGGCCGCGCTGATGGTGCCGCCGGTGGCCAGAAGGTCGTCCACCAACAGCACCCGCTGGCCCGGCCGGATCGCGTCCTTGTGGATCTCCAGCGCGTCGGTCCCGTACTCCAGCTCGTAGCTGACCCGGATCTTCTCCGCAGGCAGCTTTCCCGGTTTGCGCACCAGCACGAACCCCGTTCCCAGTTCGTACGCGAGCGGTGCGCCCAGGATGAACCCCCTGGACTCCACACCCACGACCATCTCCAGGCCCCGGTTGCGAAAGGGCTCCGCCATGGAGCGGATGATGTAAGCCAACGCGTCCGGCTCCTTCATGGCCGTGGTGATGTCCTTGAAGCTGATGCCGGGCCGTGGGAAGTCCGGGATCTCCCGGATCAGCGCCTTCAAATCCATGCCTGTGGCCTCTTTTCCGTGGAGATGGCGCCCTGCACCCAGTCGAGCCATACCTGCCGCGCCGGCAGCTCCACTGCCCGCCGCACGTATTGCCCCCAGTACGCGCGTTCCCTGGTAACCTCATTATAGAGCGGAGAACGCGTCAAGTCGAGCTTGGTTCCGGCCGCAACACCCTTCCACCTCCACCCCGCTCCCCCGGGTTCGCCCTCAGCCACCCCCAGCTCTTCGAAGATCCGCAGGGCGGCCTCCAGCTCCTGCGGCTCGGGCATGCCCACCTCGGGGTCCAGCATCGCCAGAGCCGAGGCCAGCTGCGTCGCCGGAGGAAGACGGGGGCCCGCCAGTCGCACGTGGGCCGCAAGCCACCGGTAGATCCGGCGCAGCTCTTCCACGCCCAGGCCGGTTTTCCCCCGCTCCGGTCGGCCCGCACCCCCCGCCGGCGCGCTCCCGTAGGCCAGCACCACCTCGCGCACGGCGGCGCCATGGGCTGCCTGCGCCCAGGCCTGGGGCAGGTCCGGCAGCTCCCAGAAGACCACCGTTCGGGCCGAGTGCCGACACGCCGACAGCACCCACGGATCCCACGAAACCAGTACCCACGACTCCTCGAACAGGGTCGCGCTGCCGGCCGTGGGAGCCGCCAGAAGCTCCCGGTCTCCCCATGCGCTGCGAAGCGCCCCATCCGGCCGGCTCCAGGCCAGAGCTGCGCTCAGCTCCACGGCCCGATGTGGCCCTCGCACCGCCACCACCACGGAGAAGGCGGACGGCGGTACCCGCGCCGCATGTTCCTGCAGCCATCCGGCCAGCGCCTGCGCCCCCCCGTCCGCCAGCCCCCGAACGTCCACCACCGCCAGCTCTCTGGACCCCGCGGGCGGCGCGCCAACCCGGACGACGCGGCTTGCGCCGGTCGACGGCGTTCGGAGGCCGAAGCTTACCCCAAGCGTCACCGCACCCACTTCGGCAGCCGGGCGCACGTCCACCACCTGCAGCTCCAGCCCTCCGAAGCGCCCCTTTTGGGGGATGAAGGCCACGTCGATGCGACCCTGCCCCACCAGGCGACTCAGGTCGGCGGCCCACGCCTCCGCCTTACCAAAGGCCACCGCCCCCCGCTCCGCCCCCGACGAAGGTTCCCGCACCGACAGCCTGAGGTGGCGCCCGTCGGCACCCACCGTCCGCAGTTCCATCAGTTCCAGCCCGGCTGCGGCCAGCACGGGTCGAGGGTTGCCCTCCCCGTGCGGTTCCAGCAGGCCCAGCTGGGATGCCAGGTCATCGTGGAGTTCGCCAAGGCGCACCCAGCCGTCCAGACGCACCACGGGCACGAACGGCCCCCGAAAACGCCGGGCCACCGCCGCCTCCAGCAGCCCTGCCAGGCCCGCCACCGCATCCCGCTCCAGGGAGAAGCCGGCCGCCATGGGGTGGCCCCCGAAGCGGGAGAACAGGTGGGCGCATTCGGACAGCGCCTCGTAGATGTCCACCCCCGCCACGCTGCGGGCCGAACCCCTGGCCTGGTCGCCCTCTACGGAGACCACCACGGCCGGCCGGAAGAAGGCCGAGACCAGTCGTGCCGCCACCACGCCGATCACGCCCGGGTGCCAGCCCTCTCCCACCACCACCAGCACCGGCGGGTCGCGCGCCTGCACCGACTGTCGGGCCGCCCCCATGGCCTGCTCTAAAACCGCCGCCTCGGTGGACTGCCGCAGGCGGTTGGCGGCCTCCAGGCGACGGGCGGCCTCCATGGCCTGTTCCACAGAGCCGGCCAGCAGAAGCTCCAGGCCGACCAGGGCATCGTCCACCCGCCCCGCCGCATTCAGGCGCGGGGCCAGCACAAAGGCCACGTGGTAGGTGTCGGCGGACGCCAGGTCCAGGCCGGCCACCTGTCCCAGGGCGGCAAAGCCCGGCAGGGGCGCGGCCCGCAGGGCAGCCAGCCCCTCCCGCACCAGCCGGCGGTTTTCCCCGATGAGGCTGACCACGTCGGCAATGGTTCCCGCGGCCGCAAGCTGAAGGAGCTCCGGGTCCTCCCCGCTTGCGCCCCCGAGCTCCAGCAAGGCGCGGGCCGTGTGGTAGGCCAGGCCGGCGGCGCTCATCTGGGGCCCCCCGGGCCACGCCGTCAGCCGATGGGCGGCGACGATGGCCGCAGCCGGCGGCAACCGGCGGGCAGGCTCATGATGGTCCACCACCACCACGTCCAGCCCCCGCCTCTTCGCCTGCTGGACGGCCGAGACGGCTGTCAGACCGCAGTCCACGGCCACCACCAGCCGGATGCCCCGCTCGGCCATCTCCAGCAGCACCTCCCGGTGCAGCCCGTAGCCCAGGGAGAGGCGGTGGGGGATGAAGGGATGGACGACGGCCCCAAGCCGCCGAAGCGCCCGCAGGAGAATGGCGGTGGAACACAGCCCGTCGGCATCGTAATCTCCGTAGACCACCACCGGCTCCCGGCGCCGTACCGCCTGCCAGATCCGCCAGGCGGCCTCCCTGACACCCCGCATCTGCCAGGGATCGGGAGCGGGCCCGGGACGCAGGAACTCCAGGGCGGCCGGCAGATCATCCAGGCCCCGGTTGACGAGCATGCGCCCCATCAGGGGATGCAGGCCCAGACGGGCAGCCAGTACCTGAGCGTCCGGGCGGTCGGGCGGGCTTTCCCAACGTGCAGCGTTCATGGCGGGTTTACGCAGAGGCCGGCGGGGTGGAACAGTCTTCCCTGTTCATTGCCCGGGGCTGCGGGCCATCTGCTGCATGGGCCGCCGCCTCCCGGGCTGCCGAACCTTCCAGCGCCTCCAGGCGCTGCGCGAGCCGGTCCCGCTCGCCTTCCACGCTGGCAAGGCGACCTTCCAGCCGTGCGGCCCGCCGGTTGGCCTGGCGCAGCCGCAGGCGCAACCGCAGATCGTCCAGCCCCACCACGAGCAGGCCCACCAGGGCGCCCGTAACCGCCGCGGCCGCGATGACCCGCCCGACATCCCACTGCCACGACCACGCCAGGAACTGAACGTTGACCGGGGCGCTGTTTTGGAGGGCGAAGGCGGCGAGGATGAGCACCAAGAGCAACGCTCCCACGAAGGCGATGGTCACGGGCCTCACCTCCCCAATTAAAGCCGACCCGACCGCCAGATGCCCCAGATCAGCAACACGGTCAGGATCACGCCGCTTCCCGAGGCCAGGAAGGCCATCGCCGCCCATCCAGGCACCCGGGGCTGCACCGGGGCCAACCACAGCAGGGCCCCCGTCACGCTCAGCCCGGCCGCCAGAAGCGCCAGCGCGACCCGGTTGGCCGAGCGCTCCAAACGCCGGATCTGGCGCTCCGCTTCCACCAAGCGAAATCCCACGGCCAGCCGCCCCGATTCCAATTCCCCCAAAAGGCGGTCGGCCCTTGCGGGAAGCGCGCGAGCCATCTCCCAGGCATCCACCCACTGGGAGCGCAGCCGTTGCAGCGTGGCCCTGGGGTGGAGCCGGGAGGCGAGCAGGCGCCGCGCGTACGGCATGGCCACCTCCAGGGGGTTGAAGGCGGGATCCAACTGCCGCCCCAGTCCGTCCAGGAGCACCAGCGCCCGGGCCAGCACCAACAGCTCGGAAGGCAACACGAGCCGGTGCCGGCGCACGACCCCCAGGGCGTCGTCCACCAGCTCCCGCAGGGTGAGCTCGGCCAGCGGCCGGCCGTAGTGTTGTTCGATGATCTCTCCCAGATCCCGGCGCAGGCTTTCCCGGTCGCAGCCCGGCGGGACGATCCCCATGCGCTCCATGCCCCGCACGGCCGCCCGGGGATCCCGGCGAACCACCGCGACGAAGGTGCTGATCAGGTGCTCCGCGGTTTCGGCCGCCAGGGTGCCCACCATGCCGTAGTCGAGGACGGCGAGCCGTCCATCCGGCTCCACCAGAAGATTGCCGGGATGGGGATCTCCATGAAAGAACCGGTCCTCCATGACCATCTTCAGAAAAAGCCGTGCCCCCGTCCGGGCCAGTCGGCGCCGGTCCACCCCCAGGCGGTCCAGGGCGGCCAGGTCGGTCACCTTTACGCCCCTCAAGCGCTCCATGGTCAGAACCCGAGCCGTGGTGAGGTGCTCGTACACCCGAGGAATGTGAATCCGTCGGTCACCGCGGAAATTGCGCCGGAAGCGCTGGATATGCCTTGCCTCGGCCCGCAGGTCCAGCTCCCGGCGCATCACCCGGGCGAACTCCTGCACCAGCGCCACCGGGTCCACCTGAAGCCCGGCCAGGCGCTCCCGCAGCAGCCGGGCCATCTGCTCCAGAATCTCCAGGTCCGTGGCCACCTGCTGCTCCACTCCCGGGCGCAGCACCTTGAGCACCACGGGTTGCCCCGAGGGGAGCAAGGCCGCATAGACCTGGCTCAGAGAGGCAGCCGCGAGGGGTTTGGGCTCCACGAAGGCAAAGAGCCGATCCAGGGGGGCTCCCAGCTCGCTCTCGATGATGCGACGGCTTTCGGCAAAAGGGCCCGGCGGCACCTGGTCCTGCAGGCGGGCGAGTTCGTGGACGAACTCCCCGGGCAGGAGATCCGCCCGCAGGCTCAGCACCTGCCCCAGCTTGATAAAGGTGGCCCCCAGCTCCTCCAGAGCCCGGCGCAGGTGAACCGGCACGACCGGACCTTCCTGAAGCCGCCCCCGCATCCGTCGTGGCACCAGGTGGGCCAGGTCGGCCGTGCCCAGCAGCACCCCCAGGCCGTGGCGCACCAGCACCTCGGCCACTTCCCGGTAACGCCTCAGGTGGCGAGCCGTCCGGGCCAGCGACGGCAAGTGGACGCCGGGCTCACCGGGGAGGGCGCCGCCAGATGACACCCCGGGCGCCGCCCTCCGGCCTCACGCGTCGGCTCGGGCGGCTGCCCGTCGCCGCGCCTCGTGGCTGCGCCAGGTCACCCAGAAGGCGCTGGCCACGAAGATGGAGGAGTAGGTGCCCGACGCGATGCCGACGAAAAGCGCCAGCATGAAGTCGCGGATGGTGGCACCCCCCAGTATCAGCAGGGCCAGGATGACCACCAGGGTGGTGCCGGAGGTGTTGATGGAGCGGGGCAACGTTTCGGTGATGGCCTCATCGGCCAGCCGCTCGTAGTCCGGGTGGCGCCCCGAGCGGTTCAGCTTCTCCCGCACCCTGTCGAAGACCACGATGGTATCGTTGACCGAGTACCCCAGCACGGTCAGCACGGCCGCCACCGACGCGACGTTGACCTCCAGGCGCGCCAGCGCGAACAGCGCGAGCACCACCAAGACGTCATGCAGCAGCGCGAGGATGGCCGCCAGACCGAAACGGTACTCGAAGCGCATCGTCACGTAGACCAGGATGCCACCCACCGCCGCCACAATGGCCAGAAGTGCCTGTTGCACCAACTCCCGGCCGATGGCCGGACCCACCACGTCGGTCCGGCTCAACCCGGCTACCGGGCTTCCGAACGCCCGCTCCAGCTCCCGATCCACGCGCTCGATGCCCTCCCGGGGCAGCGGCGCGGTCCGGATCAGCACCGTCCGGCCGTCCCCCGATGGCTGAACCACCGAGCCGCCCAGCCGCAGGTCGGCCAGAGGTGGGGATGTGAGAACGCTGCGCACCTCCTGGGCGGTGACCGGACGGGGAAAGGTACGCTCCAACAATGCGCCTCCCGTGAAGTCGATCCCCAGGTTAAAACCCCGAACCGCCACCGCCAGGGCCGCCATGGCCAGCACCAGGGCAGTCCACGCCAGGTACAGGGCCCGGTAACGCATAACGTTGTAAACCCTGCGGGAAGTCCGAACGGGCACGGCCGGATCCCGGGCCGCCACCGCCTTCATGACCGCTGCGCCACCCCTCTGGGCAGCAGATAGCGCGCTGCCCGGTCGGGATCCCAGCTGACCAGGGCCTCCAGGAGCAACCGGGTGACCACCACCGCCGTGAACATGCTCACCAGAATGCCGACGCTCAACGTCACCGCAAATCCGCGGATGGGGCCGGTGCCGAAGTAAAACAGCGCCGCAGCGGCGATGAGGGTGGTCACGTTGCTGTCGAAGATGGTGCGCAGCGAGCCGGAAAAACCCGCCTGAATGGCAGCCCGGGGCCGCTTGCCACTGGCCAGTTCCTCCCGGATCCGCTCAAAGATGATGACGTTGCCATCCACCGCCATCCCTGCAGAGAGCAGGAACCCCGCGATGCCCGGCAGGGTGAGAGTCGCCGACAGCCCGGCCAAAAGCCCCAGCACGACCAGCAGATACAGGCCCAGCGCCACGTCTGCCAGGCCTCCGGGCAGCCGGTAGTAAAGGAGCATGTACAACAGCACCGCCGCCACCCCGACCACCCCCGCCCGGAGGCTGCGGTCGATGGACTGGCGGCCCAGGGTGGGACCTACGTCCTGCTCCTGCTGCACCTCCAGGGGCACCGGCAGGGCGCCGGCGTTGAGCAGCACCACCAGGCGCTTCGCCTCGTCCATGGTGAAGCGGCCCTCGATCTGGGCCCGTCCCCCGGTGATCACGGAGCGCACCACAGGAGCCGACAGCTCTTCCCCGTCCAGGACGATGCGGATGGGCAGGCCCAGGTATTTTCGGGTCATCTCCTCGAAGCGGCGCGCCCCGTCCGCGCTGAACTGCAGCGCCACCGCCGGCGCTCCCAGCTCGTCGCGGCTCAGGCTGGCCTGTACCAGGTCGGCGCCGGTCAGCTCGGTGCGCCCTTCAGGGCTGATGAACTCCAGCAGCGCCGTCTTCCCGATGGTGCGCACCGCCTGCTCGGGATCCACGCCCGGCAGGTCGACGATGATCCGGTCGTGGCCCTGGCGCTGGACCACGGGCTCCGCGACCCCCAGACCGTTGACACGCCGCTGCACCACGGCCAGGGCCCGCTGCATGGTCTCATCGTTGACGGGGGCCTGCGGGGTGGGCTTCGCCTGCAACACGATGTGAGTGCCGCCCTTCAGGTCCAATCCCAGGCGCAGCTCCCGCGTCCACAGCAACCAGGCCGACACGGCCACGACACCCAGGATGAGCAACATCCGCCACCAAGTGGCACGAATCACCCGCTGGTCTCCCCCTGCCGCTCGATCACGGCCGCACACGAGGCCGCACAAGCACAGCGGCTATTATAGGAGCCACCTGCCAGGCTGTCAAACCGCTGTTCGGGTTACCGGGGCCCCACTCCCCTCAAGACCACGAGGTCGGCCTTCTTTTCGTCGGCCGGCACGCTGGCGATGCTCCGGCCCGCCCGCCCGACGGCTGCGAGCCGCCCCGTCCCGCCGCCCTACAGGAAGGCGATCCCGTTGATCTCCAGGCGGAACCGCAGCCCTAAAAACTCCGCTGCCCGCCGGCACATCAGCATCCTGCTGAGAAAGATTTCGAAGTACTCCATCAAGGGACAGGTGGCGGGATCCACGGTAAGCTCCAGCCGTGCCGTCCCCTCTTGCGCATCGATGCGCATGAACGAGCGCTGCGCCGCGTAGTTCACCCGGTCGTGGATGTCAAAGCGAGCCGGATCGGGGTTTTGGACCCGCGTTCGGTGGACGTCGCTCTTGTCGGCCAGGATGAGGGCGGCCGAGACCGGGTTCACGGGCTGGCCTACCTGCTCCTCGTGGTTGCCGATGGCTCCCGCCACGACGGCCACCTCATGGGGATCCATCCCCAGCTCCTGCAGCACCCGCACCATCAAGACGGCACCGATCTGGCCGTGGGCCTGGCGGGCTACGGCGTTTCCGATGTCGTGCGTGTAGCCCGCGATCTCGGCCAGCTCCGCCTCCCGTTTCGGGCGATTGAGGTGCGTGAGGATGTTGTAGCCCACCCGAGCCACCAGCTCGGCGTGACGAAACCCGTGCTCCGTGTACCCCTGCGCCGCAAGGTGCTCGTTGGAGGCCCGGATGAAGGCCGCAACCAGGGGATGGGCGCGTACCTGCTCCAGGGTGACCCGCTGCGTCGCGCGATCGGGGGCCCCCGGATCGGTGTTCACCTGCCAGCGCTCCCCCCGCTCACGCCTCTTCTTTACCCTTCACGTAGCTTACCCCCGACCGGTTCATCCGCACCTCCACTTTGTCCGCGATGCGAACCGTGAGGGTGTCGTCCTTGATGGCCGTGATCTCGCCGTGAATGCCGCCTACGGTGACCACCCGGTCACCCTTCTTGAGCGCCCGCAGCATCTGCTCCCGCCGCCTTTGCTGTTGTTGCTGCGGGCGCCACAAGAGCAGGTAGAAGATGACGAACGGCACCACCAGGATGAGGATCAGGGAGAGCATGCTTCCCCCCGGCTGGTCCGCCGGGGCCGCGGCGAGGTACGTCCAGCCCAACCGTCATCGGCTCCCTTCCGTGGTTGCGTAGCGTTCCCGGGCCTCCCGGAGCAGGTCCGGTAGCCTTCCCTGCACCACCGCCTGCCGGATCCGATCCATGAACCGCATGATGAAGCGAAGGTTGTGGATGGTGGCCAGCCTCAGCGCCAGGATCTCCCCTGCCTTGAAGAGGTGGCGCAGGTATGCCCGGGTGAAGCGCCGGCACGTGTAGCAGTCGCATTCGGGATCGATGGGCTCGAAGCGGGAGGCGTTGGGCGCGTCCCGCAGGATGAGCCGCCCCTGCGACGTCCACACCGTCCCGTGCCGGGCCATGCGGGCCGGGAGGACCGAATCGAACATGTCATATCCCAGGTTGACCGCCTCCACCAGGATATCGGGAGAACCCACGCCCATCACGTAGCGTGGCCGCGAGGCAGGGAGCTGCGGCTGCAGAGCATCCAGAACCTCGTACATCAGCCCCTTGGGCTCTCCCACACTCAGCCCCCCGACCGCAAGGCCGTCGAAGTCGAGCTTCACCAGCGCCTCCAGGCTGGCCTGACGCAGGTCGTGGTACACCCCTCCCTGGTTGATGCCAAACAACAGCCGTCCGGCATGCTGCGGGCTTGCCTCCTGCCGGCGCCGGAACTCCCCCAGGCACACCCGGGCCCACCGGGCAGTTCGCCTTACGGCCTCGCCGACCTGCTCGCGCGTGGCCGGAAAGCCCACGCACTCGTCCAGCACCATCGCGATGTCTGACCCCAGGCTCCACTGCACCGCGATGGCCCGTTCGGGGGTGAGCCATTGCAGGGAGCCGTCCAGGTGGGACCGAAAGGCGATCCCGTCCTCGCAGACGGTGCGCCGCTCCGCCAGGCTGAACACCTGAAAGCCGCCGCTGTCCGTCAGCACCGTGTGGGGCCATCCCATGAACCGGTGCAAGCCGCCGGCCGCCTCGATGCGCTCCGGACCCGGCCGCAGCATCAGATGGTAGGTGTTGGCCAGGATGATGCGCACGCCCAGCGCTTCCAGCTCGTCCGGGCTCACGCCCCTGACCGCAGCCCGGGTACCCACGGGCATGAAGACGGGCGTGGGAACGGTACCGTGAGGGGTTCGAAGCTCCCCGATGCGGGCCCGCCCGGCGGGGTCGCTGTAAAGGACCACGAAGCACGCGTCCGCCGAAGCGCTCATGGCAGCAGCAGCATGGCATCCCCGAAACTGTAAAACCGGTAGCCCATCTCGGCCGCCGTGCGGTACGCCTCCAGCACCTGCCGGGTGCCGGCGAACGCGCAGACCAGCATCAGAAGCGTGGAGCGGGGAAGGTGGAAATTGGTCACCAGCGCATCCACCACCCGGAATCGGTAGCCCGGATAGATGAAGAGCTCGGTCCACCCGGACCCCGCTCGCACCGCCCCGTCCGGGCCACAGGCGCTTTCCAAAGCCCGCACCACCGTGGTGCCCACCGCCCATACCCGCGCTCCCCGACTTCGGGCTTCCTCAATGGCCCGGGCGGTGGCCTCGGGAATCCTGTAGTACTCTGCGTGCATGCGATGCCCCTCCACCGTGGCACTTCGAACCGGGCGGAAGGTCCCAACGCCCACGTGCAAAGTGAGCGGCGCCAGGCGAACCCCTTCATCGGCGAGGCGCTCCAACAGCTCCCGGGTGAAGTGCAGCCCGGCGGTGGGAGCCGCGGCCGAGCCCTCGGGCCCCGCATACACGGTCTGGTAGCGCTCCGGGTCCGCCAGCGGCCGGCGGATATAGGGAGGCAGGGGCACGCGTCCGTGACGCTTCAGCAACACTCCGACGCTCTCGCCCGTTGCGCTGGCGAACTCCACGAGCCGCCCGCCAGCTTCGGTGCGGGCCAGCACCCGGGCCTCAAGCTCTCCTGCCCCCACCTCCAGCACCTGGCCCACCGGCGCCCGCCTTCCCGGGCGAACCAGCACCTCCCAGCGGGCCGAAGTCTCCGCCGGTTCCCCAGGCTCGACGGGGTGGAGTAACAGAAGCTCCACCCGACCTCCCCTGGGCCGGCGCCGGGCCCATAACCGGGCCGCCATCACCCGGCTGTCGTTGAGCACCAGCACGTCCCCGGGGCGGGTGTAGCGGACGATCTCCCGGAAGATCCGGTGTTCGATCCGGCCCGAAGCCCGGTGCAACACGAAAAGCCGGGAGGCGTCCCGGGGCTCGACCGGGAACTGGGCGATCAGTTCGGGCCGCAGCGGATAGTCAAACAGCGACGGATCCACCGGGCTTATGGCCAGCGCAGGGCGCTTCTCTCAAGCCGGCGCACGGACGGTACGGCCAGCTGCCGGAAGGCCGCTGCTTCGCCTTCGCCGCCTGCACGCGCCTCGCCCCGCCCGCCGGCGCTGCCCAGCCGACGGGCACCGTGAGGCCCGCTTCTACCCGGGTCATCCCCTGCGTAAACCGCCGGGGAGCCCGGACCCGACCCGGGGCTGCTGTCGGCTGCGCCGGGGGGGCTGGAAAGCCCCTCGTCCCCGGCAGGCAGGTCCGCATCCGGCGAGCCAGCCGGCCCCATTCCCTCGGGCCCGGCGTCCACCAGGGCCCGGCGCAGCACCTCCCCGATGCCGCCGATGGGGATGCCGGACGGGACCCCGGCGTGCTCGGCCGGCACCACGTCCTGGGCCGCCAGCCGCACCGAGGCCCACTCCCCGGGCTTGAACTCCCCCGATAGACTGGGAGGCTGCAGGCGCCAGGACAGGCTGACCGGGCGAGCGGGCACAGCCGTGCCGGCAGGCATCTCGGCGGTCGCGGAGCCGGCTCGACCGCCGGCCCCCGCCACCTGTTCGGGGGTCAGCAGCCCCCCGGGGGCCGGCCCGAACCGCAGGTACGCGAAGGCGAACAGCGCACCCGCCGTACCGAAAGCGACCGCGGTCGCCACTGCCGCCCGGGGCCAGACTTGCAGCCACACGCGCGTCGCCACCAGCGCCCGGGGGATCGCCAGGCCCTCCACCTCCGCACCCACCGAGGCTGCCTGCAAGGCCCTGCGCCCCAAGTAGACCTCGCAGAAGGCCCCGGTTCGGGTCAGTATCAGCGCCCGTCCGGCGCTCAGCCTCTGCAGCACGACTCCCCTGACGCGACCCAAAACCATCCTCCCTTTTGCAGCACCGTCCGCCGACGCCTGTCCCCGGGCTGCGTGTGGAGATGGCTGCCTGCCGACCCCCTACGGCTCCAGGTAGGCCCGCAGATGCGGGAAGTCGCCTCCCAGGATCAGGGCCAACGCAATAATATATTTTCGCTGCCGCTCGAGGGTCTTCCGGCTCACGTGGCAGAGGGCCTCCAGTTCCCGCAGCGGCAGGCTGCGCCTGCGCAGAAGCTGCTGGGCCAGGGCCGGCGTGGCCACGATCAGCCGGGCCACCTCCAAAGCACGCTCCCGGGCGTCCCGGTGGCGAGGCGACAGGCGCACCAGATCCTGAAATTCGATCCCGAAACCTGCCAGAAGGCCGGCCAGTCGCAGGATCTCCTCCCGGCGCTCCCGGGCCACCATCGCATCCTCAAACTGGCGCTGCGCGGTCTCCGCCTCGATCTGGGGCAGAGGGTCGTCCGCCTCACCGGCCTCGCCATCAGGCACCAACCCGCTCATGGGAATCTCCACGCGCCGCCCGGAGGCCTTGCGGAAGTAGTCGATCAGGCGGCGGCGGATCACCATCTCGGCGAAGGAAAAGAAGGAGCTTCCCCGCTGGTGGCGATAAGAGGAGATCGCTTCGTTGAAGGCCAGCATGGCCACGGAGGCCTCGTCGTCCCGGCCGGCCCGGATGTAGCGGCCGCTGACCCCCGCCGCCGCCTTCATGACGAAGGGGCGATACGCCCGCAGCAGGGCCTCCCGAGCCCGGCTGTCACCCTTCTGAGCCTGCTGCACGAGCCGGTGGACCCTGGAAGCCGTCATCCCAGCGGACGCCCCCGCCGGCCCGGAGGGCCTGTCCAACAACGCGCCGACACCTCGAATCTGGCTTGCGGCCACAGCCCGGCGAGGGTAAGCGTTCCACTCGCGAGGGGCCCGCACCTGCCCGCAGGCCGCAGGCCAGGTTGCCCTCAACGGGACGCCAGATGGCTGCGGTCGAAGGGATGCGGCAAAAGCTCCGAAAGCAGGAAGCTCTGCCTGTTGTTGCCGTTATCCGCCAGGATCACCATCTCGGGGCCGAACTCCGCCAGAACCTGTCGGCAACTCCCGCAGGGCGTCACCACGTACGGGCCGGGGCCCACCACGCAGGCGGCCAGGATCTTGCGCTCTCCACAGACCACCGCCTGGCCGACGGCCACCCGCTCGGCGCACAGCGTGGCGCCGTATGCCGCGTTTTCCACGTTACATCCCACGTAGATCCGCCCGGACTCCCCCAAAACGGCCGCGCCCACCGCAAAACCGGAGTACGGAGCGTACGCCTGCGAACGGGCGGCGCGGGCCGCCTCCACCAGCCGGGCCTCCATTTCCGGGCTCAGCCCCATCACCCCTGAACCTCCTCCCGACCCCCGCTCCCCGGAAGGCCGCCTCCGGTACGCGCCATGCCAGGGCGCAAGCCACGGCCGGCCGCGTATCAACCCAGGAAGAGAAAGACCAGGGCCATCAGGCCCGCCCCGAGAGCGGCGCCGGCCGCCACCTCCGCCAGGGTATGCAGCCCGCCCTCCAGGCGGCTTTGCCCCACCAGCCCGGCCAGGACGACGGCCAGAAGGCTCAAAGGCCCGCTTCGGCTGATGAAGAAGACCGCCGCCGCCAGCGCGAAGGCCACCGCCGCGTGGCCGCTGGGCATCCCGCCCACCAGGCGGGGCGGGCGGGAGACGATGGTCTTGGTGATCCACGTTACCAGCAGGACAAGGGCGGTTCCGATGAGCACCAGGTACTCTCCCGGCCGGTGGTCGGGCAGGCCGCCGTAGCTCAACCACCGTACCAGGGGCCGGTAAAACAGGAGCAGCCCCACCGCGACGGCAGCGATAGAGGTGACGAGCACGCCCCCTGCGGCCACGTTCTTGGCCACCCGGGCCAGGTCGTGGGTCTGGGGTGAGATGAGATCCACCACCGCTTCCACCGCGGTATTCACCAGCTCCGCCGCCATCACCACCGCCACGGTCAGCACCAAGAGCGCCAGCTCAAAACGGCTCAACTGCACCGCGACCGCGAGGAGCGTGACCAGAAGGGCCACCAGCATGTGGACTCGGAGGTTGCGCTGCGTGCGCAGCGCGTACACCAGCCCCTCGGTGGCAAAACGCACGCTTTCCACCACGTGGCGGCTTCGGGGAGGGCAGGATTTGTCAGGTTGGGTCAGCGATGGAGGCCGCATGCGCCCAAAGCCGCCTCCTCCCGGGCCCGCATCGCCTCCCGGGAAGCTCGATCCTGGTGGTCGTAGCCCAAAAGGTGCAGGCACCCGTGCACGGCCAGATAGGCCAGCTCCCGCTGGGGCGAGTGACCGAAGCGCCTGGCTTGCTCCAGTGCCCTGGGCACGCTGATGACCACCTCCCCCAGCAGCACGGGGCCGCCCTGCGGCTCGGGCTCGTCAGGGGCACAGAGGGGGAAGGAGAGGACGTCGGTAGGCCCTTGCTTGCCCCGGTAGGCACGGTTGAGGCGGGCCATGGTGCGGTCGCCCACCAGGGTGACGCTCACCTCCACCGGTCGATCCCCCAGGGCCTGCTCGGCGCGAAGCGCCTCGGCGACCGCCCGGTGAATGGGTCGACCCCGCAAGAGGGCCCGTACCGGGATCTGGCGCTGCCGGTTGGACACCCTTATGACCAGCTGGCTCATGCCTTTCTTGCCCGCACCTCTCGTTCGATGGTGGGGTACTCCACGCGGCCGTGGTAGACACCTGCCAGCACCTTGCCAAAAGCCGAGGCGATGGCGTGCAGGTCCTGCAGCGTCAGCATGCTCTCGTCCAGCTGCCCGTCCCACAGGCGATCCCGGATGACCTTGTGCACCAACCCCTCGACCCGGCCCGGCGTGGGGCTTTTCAGAGCCCGCACCGACGCCTCCACAGAGTCCGCCAGCATGACGATGGCGGTCTCCTTGGTACGGGGCTTGGGCCCGGGGTAACGGAAGTCGTGCTCGGCCACCCGCTCCGCCCCATCCTGCGCGACGGCCTTGTTATAGAAGTACCGCACCAGATCCGTCCCGTGGTGCGTGCGGATGAACTCCACGATGGCGTCCGGCACCCGGTGCTGGCGGGCGAGATCCACCCCGTCTTTCACGTGGGACATGATGATGAGGGTGCTGAGGCTGGGCGCCAGTCGGTCGTGGGGATTGCTGTCGCCGAACTGGTTTTCCACAAAGAAGTAGGGGCGCCGGACCTTGCCCACGTCGTGGTACAGCGCGCCGGCCCGGCACAGAACCGGATCCGCCCCCACGGCCTCGGCGGCGGCCTCGGCCAGGTTCCCCACCATGAGGCTGTGATGGTACGTGCCCGGGGCTTCCAGGAGAAGGCGGCGCAGCAAGGGCTGGTTGGGGTTGGACAGCTCCATGAGGCGCACCGAGGAGACGACCCCAAAGGCCGCCTCGATGAAGGGCAGAAGGCCGACCGCCAGCACCGAGCTGACCAGGCCGTTGGCCAGGCCTGTCCAACTGCTGATGATGGTCTGCGGGTCGGACCGCAGCAAGCCCAGCACCAGCAGCGTGGCAAAGCCCGCCGCCCCGGCCACCAGTCCCGTGCGGGCCAGATCGGCGCGCTGGCCGAGCCGCTGCACGTTGAAGACGGCCACCATGCCGCTCACCGCGGTGACGACGGCGTGCCGCCCGTCGAAGTCGAAGATCACCGCCGCCAGCAGGGCCAGGGTGGCGACCTGAACCAGCGCCACCGCGCTGTCCACCAGCACGGCTGTCAACATACCCGCCAGGGCAACGGGCGCCAAAAAGGTCAGGGCAGACCAGGGCAGCACGTCCAACAGGCGCGACACCAGCGCGACCACCACCGAGACGGCCGCGATGAGCGAACACAGACGGGTGGAGGCCGCCACGTTCGGGTAAAAGCGCGCCAGGAAGGCGGCGAACAGCGCCACCATCGCCGCCGCTATGCCGGCCGTGCCCGCCAGGGCCATCCAGGGATGGCGCACCCGGCCCAGAAGGCCGAGGTCTGTGAGAAGCTGGATGTGCTCGTCGGTGACCAGCTCCCCCCGGCGCAGGATGATCTGGTGCTGGGCGACCACCACAGGCTGGACGCTGCGGATGGCCTCCTGGCGCAGCTTCTCCACCCGGGCCTGATCCAGGACCAGGTTGGGCGCCAGGGCTGCGGCCGCCAGCCTTTGGATGAGAGCCCCGGCTTCGGGCTGCAGGCTCAGCGAGGCCATCCGCTGGGCGACCGCCGCTTTGCCTTCGTCGATGTTGGCCACGGTGATGCGGGTGGAGGCCATCACCTCTTCCACCAGGCGAGGTGCCCAGCGGGCCACCGCCTCGAATCCCGCAGCGTCAATGCGCAAGGCCGCGGACAGCACCAGCTCGTCCAGATTCAGCCCCACCTGGCCGGCCATGACGGGCCGCATTTCCCGGGCCACCGCCCGGGCCCGAACCGCATCGGGAGGCGGCCCCTCTCCGTCGGGCGGCCACAGCTCGGCCCGGCGGGTTCGGATCAGGTCAAGCGCCTTGCGCACCTGATCGCCCGCCAGGATCGCCGCGGCCGGGTCAACCGCGTAGTTGGCCGGGTCCTGGGCTGCGGCTCGCAGAGCGTTGCGAACCGCCTCTTCTTGCAGCATCTGGGTGCGGAAACGGTTCTCGATGGTGCGCGGCGCCTTCACCTCCACCGGGCTCTCCTGGCCGCGCTCGACCTGCAGGGCCGGCCGCGCGAAGTCTGGCGCCAGGACAAGGGTGAGTGCCAGCCAGGTGAAAAGGGCCACCCCCAGCGGGTGCTGCAGCCGGCGAAAGGAGGGCAAGACCTGCCATCGCACCCCCGCCAGAAGGCGCGGCCCTAAGGACCCGAGCCGTGCCGCCAGACCCGCGCCCGAGCCCTGTCGCCTCCAACTTTCGCCCGAAGGCAGTTCCTTGGGCAGGTGGTTTCGCCTCACCAAAGCCCGCTGCGTCCCCGTGCCGGCGCGCCTGCCGTCCGCCCCGGCTCAACTCACCGCTGCCCGCAGCCGGGCCGGCCCGGTCCTCCCCAGTATAGTGCCGCCCATCCCGGCTGAACAGGGGCGAGGAAGCCCGCCGTGACCGGGACCGGCGCACGGCGTGCCCGCCCTGGCGCGCGGGCAGGACGGCTCACGGCCTGTGGGGTTGAAAGCGCCCGATGTCCAGCACCGCCTCCACCAGCACCCGGCTGCGCACCAGCCCCTCCCCTTCGGCCGCGGGCTCTTCCCAGGTCTGGCGCAGCACCCGCAGCACCTCCGCCTCTCTCCCCAGCTCCTCCGCCGCCCGTTCCAGGGCCGCCTCTTCCGCCAGGCGGCGGGCAATCTCCAGCTGCAGGGGCACGCGAAGGCGCTGCAACGGTTGATGGCGCACGAACTGGAGCCGTAACGGCAAAAGCGCGGCCGGCCCGGGCATCCGGTACACGTCCACCCGGGATCGGAAACGGCCCGCAGGCGGTGTCACGGCGCCCAGGTGGAACCGCCAGGGCCCCACCTCCACCAGCCACCCCCGCACCTCAGGCCCGGCCGGCCGGTCCACCTCCACGTAAGGGCGGGCCTCCCCGTACCCCTCGGCCCACACCCGGGCCCGCACCCAGCCTGCCGCCCGAACGGATGGAGTCGCGCCCGCACCCGGATGGCCGCGAATGAGCACCTGCCCCCGCCGAACCACCTCCCCGATCTGGACCACGGGTGCGCCCGCGGCCGCAAACAGCTGGGTGACCAGCCCATCGTGGGTGGCCACGATGTCGCCGGTCTCCAGGACCTGGGAACCGCCGTCCCTCCGAAGACGCGCCTCCACCACCGCCACAGACCCCCGTAACCGCACCTGCGCCCAGGCCAGGCTCGGGAGCCGCACAAGAAGTTCCCGCTCCATGGCCCGCAGATCCAAAGCGCTGCGGGCGGCTCCCGGCCGCAGTCCCATGCCGGCCAGGGCTTCCCGGATCTGCTGCGCGTGTTCGTCCGCAACCCCGTACACCCGTACCTCCCACACCCTTGCCCCCAGGGCCATCACCAGGGCGACGGCCAGCGCCGCTCCGGCCACCAATCCGGGTCGCCGGCGCACCCTGCGCCACAAAAACGGCAGGCCGCCTCTCCGCACTGTGCGTAGCTGCACGGCCGCCTTGCGGGCGGGGCCGCGCAGTCGGCGGAAATCGCTGGCGTAAGCCCGCCCCACGGCCACCCGGGTTCCAAGCCGCCGAAACGACCACAGTGGCACGCCCTCCCCGGCGGCAAGGTTGGCAAAGCGTTCGATGCCGCCGCCGGTTACCCGGAAGACCACATATCCCCGGATCCACTCCGCCCATCGGTCCACCAGGCCCATCCAAGCCGCCTACTCCTGAAACCGAATGGTGTCGATCCGGCCGGCAACGCTCACCCGGTCAGGCCACAGGCTTTCCAGCACCAGCCCCCGCCCGGCCACCGCCACCCGGCCGAAGTCCGTGCGCACCACCACCTCCTGGGGCGAAAACGCCACCAGCCCGCGGTGGTTCTCGATGAAGACCCGATCCCGTCCGCCCACCGTCAGCCGGGCAGCGCCAAACGCTTCGACGGGCAGGTCCAGCTGCCGAGCCGCCCGCTCGGGCCATCCTCGTCGCACGGGGCGCCCCACTTCACCGGCCCATGGCCGACCGTCGCGCCACCATGCCTATGCGGCGCTGGCCAACGGACGCGCCCCGCGCCGGCACCGTCCTGTCCACCGCGCCTGTGGTCTCGAACAGGCGCCCGAGCGGCCGGCCGCCCACAGGAACCCACCCCGGCGGGTGGAATCCCAACCGGCGGGGGGATGGGAACCGATGGTGGGGCCGTTTCGCAACGAACCGTTCACCGATTTCTCCGTGTCTGCCAACCGGCAGGCGATGGAGCGGGCCATCGCCGAACTGAAGGCCAGGCTGGGAGCCCGGCATCCCCTTCGGGTGGGCGACCAGCGCATCTTCACCGGTGAGTACCTGGAGTCGCTGAACCCCTCTCGGCCGCGGGAGGTGGTGGGCCGGGTGGCGATGGCGACCCCCGAGATCGCAGATCAGGCCATCCGCACGGCCCACGAGGCCTTCGAACGCTGGCGGCGCTACCCCGCCGACGCCAGGGCTCGGGTCCTGCTGCGGGCGGCGGCTTTGATGCGGCGGCGCAAGCTGGAGCTGAACGCCTGGCAGGTCCTGGAGGTCGGCAAGACATGGGTGGAAGCCGATGTGGAGACCTCGGAGGCCATCGACTTCCTGGAGTACTACGCCCGGGAGGCGATGCGCCTGGGCGCCCCGCAGCCCCTGACGCCCCTGGAGGGTGAGGAAAACGAGCAGCGGTACATCCCCCTGGGCGTCGTGGTGGTGATCCCGCCGTGGAACTTCCCCCTCTCCATCCTCACGGGCATGACCTCGGCGGCGCTGGTGGCGGGCAACGCGGTGGTGCTGAAGCCCTCCAGTCTCTCCTGCGTCATCGCCGCCGTCGCCTGCGAGATCCTCTTCGAGGCGGGCGTCCCGGAGGGGGTTCTCAACTTCCTTGCGGGCAGGGGTGCCAGCGTGGGGGACGGGCTGGTGCTGCACCCGCTGACCCGCATGGTCGCCTTCACGGGCTCGAAGGAGGTGGGGCTGCGCATCAACGAGCTGGCGGCCCGAACCGTGCCCGGCCAGCGCTGGATCAAGCGGGTCATCGCGGAGATGGGGGGCAAGAACGCGGTCATCGTGGACGAGACGGCCGACCTGGAGGCGGCCGCCGCCGGGATCGTGGCGTCGGCCTTTGGATATCAGGGGCAAAAGTGCTCGGCCGGATCCCGGGCCATCGTGCTGGAGCCGGTCTATGAGGCGGTTTTGGAACGGGTGGTCGCCCGCACCCGTGCGCTGCGCGTGGGCGACCCGGCCCTGGCGGAGACCCAGGTGGGGCCCGTGGTGGACGAGTCGCAGTTTCGGAAGGTGCTGGAGTACATCGAGATCGGGCGAAAAGAGGCCCGGCTTGTCACAGGCGGCCGACCGTACGGCGAATCTGCACGCGATCCCCATCAGCACGGCTATTTCATCGAGCCGACCATCTTCGCGGACGTGGATCCGGCCGCCCGCATCGCGCAGGAGGAGATCTTCGGGCCGGTGCTGGCCTTCCTGCGGGCCCGTGACTTTGACGAGGCCCTGCGCATCGCCAACGGGACCGAGTACGGACTGACGGGTTCGGTGTACTCAAAGAACCGGCTGCGCCTGGAGCAGGCCCGCCACGAATTCCACGTGGGGAACCTGTACTTCAACCGCAAGTGCACCGGCGCGCTGGTCGGGGTTCACCCCTTTGGCGGCTTCAACATGTCCGGCACGGACGCCAAGGCGGGAGGGCCGGACTACCTGTTGTGGTTCATGCAGGCGAAGGCCATCTCCGAGGTGCTGTGAGCGCCCGGCCACCCGGGGAGGGTTCGGGCGGCGAACGCATAGGGGTCGGGCAGGCCGGGCACAATGCCCGCGCCGGGTGTGAAAAAAGCCCGACAGGAGGAGATCATGACCAGACAGGCTTCCCAACCGCCCAAACCTGAGGCCGGCCGTCCCAGGTGGCTGCGGCCGCAGCGCGGACGGCAGGCGGTTCCCCGGGATCCGGGCCAGGGGTTGGTGGCTATCGACAACCCTGACGATGCGGACATCTACCCGCCCACCCGGACGCCGGATGAGGGCGCCCGCCGTCGGGACCGGGGCTTTCCGCCCCGGGTGGACCGGTAGAGAAAGCCTGCAGGCAAGCCGCGGGGGCTCCCGACGCCGGAAGCTCACCGCCCCATCGGCCGAGGGCCGGGCCGGTACGGCCTTCGGGAGCGAGGCGGGCCCAGGACCTCCGAGAGGATCACCGCGGCCAACAGCCCCTCGGCCGAAGCGAGTCCGGCCGCCCAAAGCGGCTCGGCGGCCGCGGAGGCGGCGGGGGCCGGCTGCGGCGCAGGGGCCGCTGAGGAGGCGGCCGGCAGCTCGGCCGGGGGACGGCTTTGCCGACCGGATTCTTGCAAGCCCGGAGCAGTACCGGGGAAGCGGGCGACGCCCCGGGCCCTTCGTCTCATCGGGGGCCTGCCCGGGGAACGGGGCAGGCCGCTGCGGTCGGCCGAGTCCGGCACGGTCTATCCCCCTGTGGCTCCCGGCTCCGGCGGAGCAGGCCGTGATGGCCGAGTCTCGCCGGCCGGCGGCAGTCCGGACGGGGGCGACGGTGGGCGGGTGCGCTGCGCCTCGGACATCTGGCTGATGGCCTGGCGCATGGCCGTGTCCGCCAGGATGTTTTGCATGGTGTAATAGTCCAGCACACCGATACGCCCTTCTCGCAGGGCGGCCGCCAGGCTGCGGGGCACCTCGGCCTCCGCCTCCACCACCCGGGCCCGCATCTCCTGTACCATGGCCAGCATTTCCTGCTCCCGGGCGACCGCGGCAAACCGGCGCTCGGCAGCCTTGGCCTCGGCGATGTTCTTGTCGGCGATGGCCTGGTCCACCTGGAGCTGGGCGCCGATGTTGCGCCCCACGTCCACGTCGGCGATGTCGATGGAGAGGATCTCGAAGGCGGTTCCCGCATCCAGACCCTTGGAGAGCACCGTCTTGGAGATGCGGTCAGGGTTCTCCAGGACCTCCTTGTGGGTCTCGGCGGAGCCGACGGTGGTCACGATCCCCTCGCCCACCCGGGCGATGACGGTCGCCTCGCCCGCGCCACCCACCAGCCGGTCGATGTTGGCCCGAACGGTAACTCTCGCCTTCACCTTCAGCTCGATGCCGTCCTTGGCCACCGCGGCCACCATCGGCGTCTCGATCACCCTGGGGTTCACGCTCATCTGGACGGCCTCGAGGACATTGCGGCCCGCCAGATCGATGGCGGCGGCTCGCTCAAAGGTGAGGTTGATGTTGGCCCGCTGGGCCGCGATCAGGGCGTCCACCACCCGGTCGACGTTGCCACCGGCCAGGAAATGGGCCTCCAGTTTGTCGATGGCCACCTCCAGCCCGGCTTTCTGCGCCTTGATGAGGGGAAGGATGATGCCGGCCGGCGGCACCCGGCGCAGGCGCATACCCACCAGGGTGAAGATCCCCACGGGCACACCGGCCGCCAGCGCCGAGATCCAGAGGCCCACAGGGATGAAATTGAGCACCACGACCAAAAAAAGGATGACCAGGATGACAGGGAACCAAAAGACCAGCAACTGCTCCAAGCTCGTTATCCCTCCTTCGTCTCCCGCGGGGGCTCGGTCTCCCGCACAGCCCGAACCACCATCCGCAGCCCCTGGGCCGAGACGACCCGCACCCGGCAACCTGCCTCCACAAACTCTCCTTCGCTCACCGCATCCAGGCGCCGTCCGCCGATCTCCACCACCCCTGCCGGCCGCAAGGGCGTAAGAGCCCGCCCCTCCATCCCCTCCCACTCGCCGGGCGACGGCGTCGCCACGTATCCCTCCTCCCGCCGCTGGCGGCTTCCCAGGACGACCTGGCTCCAGGTGCGGGTCCTGCGCACGTAGCGCAGGCCGAGGGCGGCGACCAGAACGGTCATGACGATGGAACCGCCCAGCACGTAGCCGGCGGTGGCCCGTTCGCGAAACGAGAGGTAGATGCTGGCGAAGACCGCGATGAGGCCCGGCACCCCTGCGATGCCGAAGCCCGGAATGGCCACCAATTCCAGCAGCAGAAGGGCCATCCCCACGGCAAAGAGGATGAGCACCTCCCATCCCGCCAGCCCGGTCAGGATCCGGGCACCGAAAAACAGGGCCAACGAGGCCAGGCCGACGGTTCCGGCGATCCCCCAGCCGGCCGTGCTCAGCTCATACAAAAGCCCGAGAAAGCCGATGGTGAGCAAAAGGGAACTGACGGTGGGCTCCGTCAAAAACCGGGCCACCCGCTCGGCCCAGTTGGGTTGCAGCATCACGAGTCGGGCATCGGGGAACCCTGCGGCCGCCAGGGCCTCCTGGGGGGTGGCGGCGATGGCATCGATGAACCCCAGCTCCCGAGCCCGCGCCGCGGACAGGGTGAGGATCTTGCCCGCCTCCACCACCCCTTCGATGGCCACCGATTTGTCCACCATCGCCGCGGCCAGCCGGGGATCGCGGCCTTTGGCCTGGGCCGTGGCCTCGAACTCCCCTCGCAGCGCCGACACGATCTTCTCCTCGGCCGGGATCGGCTCGGCGGCGCCGATGGTAGCCGCTGGAGCCATCACGATCCGGTCGGCGGCCAAGGAGATGAGGGCACCGGCGGACAACGCTCGCTCGGAGATGAATGCCACCACCGGCCGTTCGGCCCCCAAAAGGGCGTCCCGGATCTCCTGCGCGGCGTCCACCCGGCCGCCGGGGGTGTTGATATCCAGCAAGATCGCGTCGACCGCCTCCCGGCGGGCGGCCTCCACCGTCCGGCGCACGAATTGGGCAAGCCCCAGCTCGATGACCCCGTGGATGGGAATCCCGTACACCCGCGCAGCCCGGCCCGGGCCCGCACTCGGACCCGGCGACGGCGGGACAGGCGCGGCCATGACCGCCTGGGCCACAGCCGCCAGCACCAGCCCCAACGCCACAGGACGCCCCGGCCGGCGAATGCGCCCCGGGACGATGGGAGAAAGCTGCCACCAACGCCGGAACGGACTAGATCGCAACAAGAAGCCGCCCGGCGCCGGTTTTCGACGCCGGGCGGCAACCTTCCTGGCCCGCTTGGACCGGTAGCCCCCGCCGAAGGGCGCGTCCTTGTGCCCCTCAGTGCCCGCGTCGCCTGCGGGCTGCGGCCCGGGACTTGTTCTTACGGCGCACGCTGGGCTTGACGTAATGCTCGCGCCTGCGGACTTCCGCCACGATCCCCTCCCGCTGAACCAGGCGCTTGAAGCGCCGCAGTGCGGCGTCCAGCGACTCGTCGTCGCCGATCTTGACCTCTGCCACTGGCCGGCCCTCCCCTCATCCCGTCCGGGCACCGGCCGGCGGGACCTCTCGTCCCCGCAGTCCCCTCCTGCGGCGCCGGAGATGGGTGGTTGCATTCTCCGTCGGCTCGCCTCCTCCTGCCCGCGGCTCACCCGGCCACGGCCACCCCCTGCACCCACTGGGTCCCCGCCGACACCACCCGCGCCCGCACCAGGTGACCCGGGCCGGGTATCCGACGGGCGTCCAGGCGCACCCGCACATAATGCTCGTCGACACCCTCCAGGGCCCCTGCGGCGGGTTCGGGCGGGGATTCCACCAACACGTCCACCTCCCGGCCCACGAGGCGTGCGTGAAAGCGTCCGGCCAGTTCGTCGCCCAGGGCCCGCAGCTGGCGCAGGCGCCTTTGCCTTTCCCGCACACCTACCGTCGGCTTGCGCGCGGCGGCCGCGGTGCCGGGGCGCGGCGAATAGGGAAAGACGTGCAGCCGGAAGGCCTCCAGATCGGCCACCAGCCGGGCCGTGCGGCAGAAGGCCGAATCGGTCTCGCCGGGAAAGCCCACGATGACGTCCGCGCTGACCGCCAGATCCGGTCGCCGCTCCCGTAACGCCCCCACGGTCCGCCGCACGTCGTCAGCCCGATAGCGGCGGCCCATGGCAGCCAGCACCCCGTCGTCTCCCGACTGGAGGGACAGGTGCACATGGGGGCAAAGGCGCCGGGAGATCCCGAACCACTCGATCAGCCGGTCGTCGATGGAGCCGGGCAGCAGCGAGCTGAGCCGAAGGCGAAAGGTGCCGGGTATCGATTCCAGGCGGCCCAAAAGCGCCGCCAGCCCGCCCTCCAGACCCAGATCCCGCCCGTACAGCCCCAGGTGAACGCCGCTCAGCACCACCTCACGGTACCCGGCCTCCACCAGCCTCCGAACCTCCGCCACCACCGCCTCGGGGGGGCGGCTTCGGGAAAGGCCTCGGGTGTGGGGCACGATGCAGAACGTGCACCCTTCGTCGCAGCCGTCCTGCACCTTCACGGTCGCCCGACTACGGCCCGGGAAGGTGCTGACGGGGAGCTCCTCGTAAGGGGGCCGCCTGCGGCGCAGGCCCGGCGCCACCTCTATCGCGTTCGGCGGCACCCCCTCTCCCCGGGCGAGAGGGTCGACCCACCGCCGGGCCAGCTCGACCAGACGGGCTCGCCGGTCCGTCCCCACCACCGCCGTTACACCCGGGATGGCCAGGGTGGTTTGGGGGGCGAGCTGGGCAAGACACCCGGTGACCAGCACAGGGACCCGACCGCCGGCGCGCCGAGTCGCACGGCGGATCAGCTGGCGGCTTTTGCGCTCCCCCGTGGAGGTGACGGCGCAGGTATTGATGACGTAGACGTCGGCCGGGTGGTCAAAATCGACCACCTCGAAGCCATGGAGCCGGAAAAGCTCTGCCAGGCTTTGGGAGTCGTACTGATTGACCTTGCAGCCCAGCGTGGCCAGGGCTATCCTCGCGGACGTGTTGCTCAGCCCCCCGGTTCCGCGCGCCGCGCCGGCGCCGCCCCCGTCGCGTGCGAGGCAGGGCATGGCGGCGCATCCATGTGCCGCCCGATATTGTACCAGACCCGCGCCCGCCTCCTGCGAGCCGTCCGGTAACGGGCATCCCATCGACGCCGACGACGGCCGTCCCGGCCGCCGGTGGACGACAGGTGCGTCGTAAGTCGGCCCACGACGGGTGCGAGGGCGAGCCTCCCGAAGAGAAAGTTGTGACACGTGACTCTCACCTACTTGACACGCACTGGACGCCTACATACAATCGAGGCAAATCCTCGAGGGAGGCGGAGGCTGTGGCGGTAGTTGTAAACGGGCGGGCAACGGCGACCATCCGGGCCGCCTCTCCCCGCGAACTGATCGAGCAGGCCAAAGCCCAGGGCGTCGTGATGGTGGACCTCAAGTTCGTGGACGTCCCCGGGCTGTGGCAGCACTTCCACGTGCCCATCGACGAGCTGAGCGAGAAGAGCTTCGCGGAGGGGTTCGGCTTTGACGGCTCCAGCATCCGGGGGTTCCAGGCCATCAACGAAAGCGACATGCTCCTGGTACCCGACCCGTCCACCGCGTTCATCGACCCTTTCTACCAGCACCCCACCCTGAGCCTCATCTGCGACGTAAAGGATCCGGACTCCGGCAAGCGCTACGAGCGCGACCCGAGGTACATCGCCTTCAAGGCCGAGGCGTACCTGCGGTCGACGGGCATCGCCGACGTGAGCTACTGGGGGCCGGAGGCGGAGTTTTTCATCCTTGACAGCGCCCGTTTCGACCAGAACCAGCACTGCGGTTACTACTTCGTGGACTCCTTTGAGGGGTTCTGGAACTCGGGCACGGACGGCACGCCCAACCCGGGCTACCGGCCACGCTACAAGGAAGGCTACTTCCCCGTCCCGCCCAGCGACACGCTATCTGACGTGCGGGCGGAGATCGCCCTGACGCTGCAGCGCATCGGCGTGGACGTGGAGGTTCACCATCACGAGGTGGCCACGGGCGGGCAAGCCGAGGTGGACCTGCGCTATGCCCCCCTGACCGCCATGGCCGACCGGGTGATGCTGCTCAAGTACGTGGCGAAAAACGTGGCACGCAAGTACGGCAAAACCGTCACCTTCATGCCCAAGCCCATCCACGGCGACAACGGGTCGGGGATGCACACGCACCAGAGCCTGTGGAAGGACGGCACGAACCTCTTTTACGACGCGTCCGGGTACGCCCAGCTCAGCGAGCTGGCCCGCTACTACATCGGGGGGCTTTTGGCCCACGGCCGGGCTCTGGCGGCCCTGTGCAGCCCCAGCACCAACTCGTACAAGCGGCTGGTGCCGGGGTTCGAGGCTCCGGTCAACCTGGTCTACTCCAAGCGCAACCGCAGTGCGGCGGTCCGAATCCCCATGTATTTCCAGGCGCCCGCGACCAAGCGCATCGAGTATCGGCCCCCGGACCCGTCGGCCAACCCCTACCTGGCCTTTGCGGCCATGCTCATGGCGGGCATCGACGGCATCCAGAACAAGATCGACCCCGGCGAACCGCTGGATCGGGACGTCTACTCTCTCAGCCCGGCGGAGATGCTGTCCATCCGCTCGCTACCGGGCTCGCTGGACGAGGCGCTGGAGGCCCTTCGGGACGACTGCCAGTTTCTGCTCAAGGGTGGCGTCTTCACCAAGGACTTCATCGACCTCTGGATCGCCTACAAGAAAGAACGGGAGGTGCAGCCGGTCAACACCCGGCCGCACCCCTGGGAGTTTGTGCTCTACTTCGACACGTAAAGGAGGCGTTGCCCAAGACATCCGAAAACCACCCTACCCCGTACTCGTCTCCCGCCCGAAGGGAAGGGCCGGCCGGCTGCCGGCTCTTCCCTTTTCCCCCACCCGCCGTGGGCCAAAGCGGCCCCCGGCCTCAGGCCAGCAGTGCCAGGGCCGCGAGGTAGGCCACCAGCACGCCGATCACCGCGCCGGCCAGGACGTCGGAGGGGTAATGGTGGCCGAGATAGGTGCGGGAAACCCCCACCAGCGCGGCCAGGGCCATGAGAAGGACGCTCCACCTGGGCCACGCCATGGAGAGCACGGTGGCCATGGCAAAGCTGGCGGTGGCGTGGCCCGAGGGGAAGGAGTAATCGGTGAGCGGCGCGGCGATGACCCGGCTGTCGGCCAGGACCAGGTACGGGCGCGGCCGCTCCACCTGACGCTTCAGCAGCTGCACCACCAGATGGCTACCGGCCAGGGCCAAAAGAGCGGCCAGGCCCAGCCGGCGGGAGCCGATGGGAAATGTGACCAGGGCCAGGCACAGGCCCGAGTTGGGCCACACCCCACCCAGGTGGGTGATGCCTGCCATGAAATGGTCCAGCCAGCGCCGCGCAAGCCCCTGGTGAAGGTACCAGAACACCCGGCTGTCGGCTGACGCCAAAAACTCCCGCCATCGGGCCACCGGCTCCTCCCCCCTGCCCTCAGCCCGCATCCAATGTACCGCACGATGGCGGTTTTGCAATCCCCGGGCCTTGAAAACGCCCCGCCTCCTGAAGCCCCGGGTGCCCGCCCGGGCGGTCCCCACCCAACCCGCAAGGATGGAGATCCCGCACGTCGATTGACGCCGCTGCAGGACCCGTACTAGCGTGGTAGATGGCGATCGGGCCCGGCCCGCGACCGCCCGGCGGTGCTTTGCGGCGCGGGAGCCAGCGCCTGGCCTTTCGACGCCCGAACCGTCCCGGCAGGACCGCAATCCCCGGAAGGTGATACGCCGTGAGCATACCCGTGGACCTGCCCGCGCTGCGGCGGTGTCTGAGCGAACGGGACTTTGCCCGGGCCAAGGAGCTCCTCAATCGCCTGCCTCCGGCCACGGTGGGAGCGTGCCTCGGGGAGCTCGATCCCCAGGACCGGGCCGTTGCCTTCCGGCTCCTGGAGAAGGGCCGCGCCATCGAAGTGTTCGAGAGCATGGAGGCCCCGGAACAGCACGAGTTGCTGGAACATCTCCACGACGAGCAGGTGGTGCACCTGATCGAGGAGATGTCGCCCGACGACCGGGTCCGCCTGCTGGACGAGCTGCCGGCAAAGGTGGCCAAGCGCCTGCTGGCCCGCCTCTCCCACGAGGAGCGCCAGGCGACCGCCATCCTGCTGGGCTACCCCCCCGGTACCGCCGGGCGCATCATGACTCCCCACTACGTGAGCATCCGAAGCCGTCTCACGGCCGCGGAGGCCCTGGACAAGATCCGGCGCTCCGGACTTGACTCCGAGGCCATCTACACGGTTTACGTCACCTCCGAAGACCGGCGGCTGCAGGGCGTGGTCTCCTTGCACACCCTGGTCATGGCCGACCCCCACCGACCGGTGGGGGAGCTGATGCGACGGGACGTGGTCTCCGTCAGCACCTACGACGACCAGGAGAAAGTGGCCTCGGTGGTGGCGGAGCATGACCTCTTGGCCGTTCCGGTGGTGGATCGGGAAGACCGCCTGGTGGGCATCGTCACCGTCGACGACATCATGGACGTGGTGCGCCAGGAGGCGTCCGAGGACATCCACCGGCTGGGCGGCATCACGCCGGCCCGCCCGGGCGTCGAGGAACGCTACTTTCATCTGGGCCTTCCCGGTCGGTTGGCCCGGCGGCTTCCGTGGCTGGCGGTGCTCGCTCTGGCGGACAGCCTCAGCGGCGGTCTCATCTCCTTGTACGAGGACACGCTGACGGCCGTGGTTGCCCTCGCCTTCTTCATTCCCATCATCATGGACACCGCGGGCAACACGGGCGCCCAGATGGTCACCCTGGTCGTGCGGGGCCTGGCCACCGGTGAGATCCACAGCGGGCGCTTTCTCCGGGTGGCCCTTCAAGAGGTCTTCACCGGAGCGTGCCTGGGCGCCCTTTTGGGCGCCATGGCCCTGGGGCTCGCCTGGGCGCGCACCTCGGATCTGAAACTGGGCGTCGCCATCGCGGCGGCCATGGTGGGGACCGTGATGGCGGCCGGCCTGGTGGGGGCGATTCTGCCCTTTTTGTTTAAGGCGGCGCGTCTGGATCCGGCCGTGGCCTCCGGCCCTCTCATCACCACCATTGGCGACCTGGTGGGGCTCTTCATCTACTTCTCCACGGCGCGGTGGCTTTACGGTATCGCATGAGGGCCCGGCCGCCCTGCCGCCTGCAGCATGTCGTCCAGCAGCCGGGCGACCCTCCCCCAGTCGGACAGGTCCGGCAGCGCCACCTCGGGCATCGAGGCCTCCAGCTCCGGCAGGCCGTAAGGGCCGGTGGCCACTGCCAGGACCGGCCACCCCATCTGGTGGGCTGCCTGGACGTCCAGGGGCGTATCCCCGACCACCACCGCCGCCCCCACAGGGCGCTTGAAGTGCTCCTGCGCCCTCCGTACCGCCGCCCGCAGGATATCCACCCGGCTTTCTCCGTCGCTTCCGAACCCACCGACCGCGAAAAAGCGGTGCAGGTCGAAGCGAGCCAGTTTGAGGCGGGCACCGCCCTCCAGGTTACCGGTGGCCAGCACCGGCGCCCAACCGGCCTCCCGCACGGCCCAACCGAGCAGCTCTCGAACCCCCGGTAGCACCGCGCCGGGCCGGACGCGCAGCTCCTGGTCGAGAAAACCCAGGTAAGTGCGGATCAGGCTGTCGACACGAACTCCGTACTCGCGGTCCAGGCCCTGGTGGCGGGCCAGCTCTCGGAAGATGGCGAGGTCGCTTCGCCCCGCAAACCACCGTCCCTCCAGCACCACGGGGATGCCGAAGCACTGCTCCCAGGCCCGCTCCAGGGCCCTGCGGCCCGCTCCCTCGGTGCGGATCAACGTACCGTCCAGGTCGAAGAGCACCACACGCTGGGAACCGTCCCGGCCCCGGTTGCCCGTCGGCGGGCCTAGCTGAGACATAGCGTCTTCTCCCGGCCTTCTCACGCCTGCGTGCCCTCTGGCCGGCCGCGGCCTGCGGCGGGCCGTGCAGGGGCTGAGCCCCGGCAGCCTACCAGCGTGACGGAGCCGGCAGGCGAGCCAACAGCCAGTTCCCCGCCAGGCTGGCCACGTCCATGGAGAGCCGCAGCCGCACGTCGGCTTTCAGACGGTAGCCCTCCTTGTGGCTGACCTCGATCACGGGCCTTCCGGCGGACTGCTGCAGTCTGACCCGGAGCCGGCGGATGCTGCCGGAAAACAGGCCCAGCAAACGTCCCACCGGATCGCCTGCCAGGGGCCACAGCGCTGCCACCCAATCCGCGCGCGGCAGCCAGGGACCCCCGCCACCGCAGGCGCTCCCGGATCCCCATGAAAGGGAGAGCAGCGCCACCAGAAGCTCTCCCTCCAGCGCGGACAGACTGGCCGTGCCGCGAGGTCCCCGGATCACCACCGGCGAAGCCCTAATGGCCCGAACCTCCAGGTCCGCATCGCCGGTCGCCCCCACCTCGGGCATGCCGTCCAGGACGGACACCCCTTGCCGGCTGACCGCCAACGCCCGCACCGCAGGGTCCCGGGGCGCCTGGAGCCCCCCGCCGGTCGCACCGGTCCTGGTGCGGGCCGAGGCGAGCAGCAAACTGGCAACATGCAGCGCTTCCCGGGCGGCGGTCAGGTCGGTCTCCTGGGAGCCAAAAACAGCCAGCTGTCGACAGGCCTCGGCATAACGTTCGGTCAGGATGTACACCAATCCCAGCCAGGCGGCCGGGCGAGGGTCTTGCGGCCGAAGCTGCTCGAACATCCCCAGGACGCTGCGAGCCAGCTGCAGGTGCTCCTGCACGGACCGGAGGCACCGCACGCTGCGCATCACCAAAAAGCGCGCCAGCGCCAGGGTCTGCGGGTGCGTCACGCCCCCTGCGGCCGCCCGGCTCAGCAGCCGTACCGGCAAAGAGCTGTCGGGCTGGGCCGCCACGACCCATCCCAGGTTGGCCAAAAGCTCGGGCTCTGCTGCCCCGGCCCTGTCCGCCATCCGGGCCAGGCGCTGCAGGTGCTGCCCGCCATCTTCCCTCTGGCCCAACCGCCCACCCGGGCCGGCAACCGCCTCGGGAGAGCCCGAAGCGCCGGCCCGCGCCCCCAGCGGGGCCACGGGGCGCCGGCGGGGGTACTCCATCACCGCTCCGATACCGGCAACATCCTCGCGCGCAGCGTATCGAGCGGCCCGCCGCCTTGGTGTAGGGGAGCACCGGGATGGCCGGGTGGTATGGCGCCGATGCGTAGCCGCGGGAGAGGGCCGCACCCTTACGAATTGACCTTCGCCGCCGTTTTCCCTGCAGCCGCCCCGCCAGGTTCGAAAGCAAGACCACCCGGCTCCCACCAGGGCAGCCGCAGCTGGTAGACGCCCGGGGTCTTGTGGTTTGTGCCCGCGCCGCGCCCCACCTCGCCAAACCCCGCCTGCCTGCGAAGCCGCTCGAACCGTGCCTCGAGATGCTCGGCGTAGCGGGGGCTCACGTGGACCCGCCCTGCGTACAGCCGCCGGTACACCGGCCCCAGCTCCGGGGCCCGGCAGGCCATCCAGGCAGCGAACAGCTCGGAGCCACCCGGGCACAGGCGCAACGGATGGGCACGCACGTCCCAAGCCCCCGCATCTCGCGCCGCCTGCACCAGGGCTCGCAGATGGCCGTAGCCGTCGGTGAGCCCCGGAAGAACCGGGGCCACCAGGACGCCTACCGGCACCCCTGCCCCTGCCAGCCGGGCGACCGCCTGCAGCCGGCGCGCAGGCGCAGGCGCCCCCGGCTCCACCTGGCGCGCCAGCCTGCTGTCCAGGGTGGCCAGGCTGACCCACACCATGGTAGCAGCTGCCACCTGCGAAAGCCGGGCCAGAAGGTCGGCGTCCCGCACCACCAGGGTGGATTTGGTCACCAAGGAGATCGGGGTTCGAAAGCGCAGGAAGACGGCCAGACACGCGGACGTCAGCCGAAGCCGACCCTCCACGGGCTGATACGGGTCGGTGGCCGTGCCGACCGCCACCAGCTCCCGTTTCCAGGAGGGGCTTGCCAGCTCCCGGGCCAGCTGCCGGGGAGCATCCAGCTTGGCCAGGATGACGCTCTCAAAATCGCCCGCGCTGTTGAAGCCCAGATATTCGTGAGTCGCCCGGGCGTAGCAGTACGTGCATCCGTGCGCGCAGCCTCGGTAAGGGTTGAGCGACCAGCGAAAGGGCATGCCGCGGACCGGATTGAGCACCCGCACCGCGGGCATGGGCAGGACCCGAACTCTCCGGCTCGCCCTTCGCGTCGCAAGCTGTGTCCCGCCGCCTGGCGGCTGCATCCCACTGACCGCCCGTCGAAAAGATGTTCGTATGCATTGTGGCACGAACACAGGTTCGCTGTCAACGCCGCCTTCACGCGCGAGCAGCCGGCAGGTAGGCCGGCTGCTCGCTTCCGATCCCTGCCCCTGCGGCGCCCTCGGTCGCCGTTACGTCCGGGCCGCCTGCCGCAGGGCCGCCAAAGCCGCCTCGTAGTTGGGATGGGTGGCAACCTCGGGCACATACTCCACGTAGCGCAACAACCCGTCCCGGCCGACCACGAAGACCGCCCGAGCCAGGTACCGCAGGTCCTTGATCAACGTGCCGTACGCGGTCCCAAACGAGGCGTCGCGATGGTCCGACAGGGTGATGAGACGATCGATCCCGGCTGCGCCGCACCAGCGCTTCTGGGTGAAGGGCAGGTCCATGCTGAAGGCCAGCACCCGCACGTCGGGGTTGACCGAGGCCGCCTCCTGGTTGAAACGCCGCAGCTCCGGGTCGCACACCCCCGTATCCACCGACAGAATGGAGGCTATCAGCAATACGTGCCCGGCGTAATCGGCCAAAGACCGCGCCTGGAGCCCCGTGTCGATGGCCCGAAAGTCGGGAGCCGGCTGGCCCACCTCCAGTTCGGGGCCCACCAGCGTCACCGGATTGCCCCGAAGCGTCACCCTGTTCGGCCGCTCTATGCTGCTCACCTCTCGTCCTCCTTCCGAGGGCTTCGTCCTCATCCGCCGCGGCCCGGCCATCGGACCCGGCCTGCGGCGGCCCTACACCGGCGATGAGGCGCCCAGCGCGTCGAGCTTTTCCAGCAAATCCGGCTGCAGCCGCACCCCCGCGGCGGCAATCGTCTCTTGAAGCTGCTCGGGCCGGCTGGCCCCCACGATGGCCGAGGTCACCTC
>CAYQLT010000001.1:122757-133396 GCA_964418425.1 uncultured Clostridia bacterium | reverse complement strand
TCGTCTCTTGAAGCTGCTCGGGCCGGCTGGCCCCCACGATGGCCGAGGTCACCTCAGGCCGTCTCAGCACCCAGGCGATGGCCAGCTGCGCCGGGGTCAGCCCTGCCTCCCGGGCAAGCCGGGCCAGCTGCTGGGCGCGGGACAGGGCGTCGGCTGTGAACACCCGGCTCATGAACACGTTCGCTTGCGGGTCGGCCGCGCGGCTCCCGGGCGGCGGAGGTTCCCCCGGCCGGTACTTCCCCGTGAGCACCCCCTGGGCCAGGGGAGAGAAGACCACCAGCCCGATCCCTTCCCTGGCGCACAGGGGCATCACCTCGTCCTCCACTTGCCGCTGCAGCAGATTGTACAGAGGCTGATTGGACACGATGGGATCCAAACCGAGACGGCGGGCCAGGTGAAGCGCCTCGGCGATCTGCAGGGCCGACCACTGGCTCACCCCAACGTACAGCACCTTTCCCTGGGTGACCAGGTCGTCCAGCGCCCGAAGCGTCTCTTCCAGAGGGGTCTCCGGGTCGTAGCGATGGCACTGGTACAGGTCGATGTAGTCGACGCCCAGCCGCCGTAGAGAGGCGTGGCACTGCTCCATCAGGTGCTTGCGGGAAAGCCCCCGGTCGTTGGGCCCCTCTCCCATGGGAAAGAAGGCCTTGGTGGCCAGCACGTACGACTCCCGGGGGAAAACCCGCAGGGCCTCCCCCACGATCTGCTCGGCGACTCCTCGATGGTACACGTTGGCCGTGTCGAAGAAATTGACCCAGTGCTCATAAGCGGTCCGAATGATCCGGATCGACTGCTCCCGATCGACGGATCCCCCGAAAGTGAGCCAGCTTCCCAGTCCTACCGCCGACAGCCGCAAGCCGCTTCGTCCCAGCCGACGATATTCCACTGCACGGCACCATCCCTCGCTTCGGATGCTCCAGCGGACCGCCTTTGCGCCCGCGGCGCAAACACGGACGGGCGGACCACAGACCGCGCCCCTTCACGCGCATCGGTTGTGAAGCCTGGCAAAGCTCCCCGGGGTGCGATAAACTTTTAGTCCGACCCGGCGAGTCGCGTCAAGCCGTCGCGAAAGGGCCTGGAGGTGCGCGGCCGTGGCGTTTCGGCAAGCTCTGCTGGTGGCTCGGGCCGTCATCCATGATGACGGGAAGGTGTTACTGGCTTACCACCGCCATCCCGGGCGCCCGGGCTTTTGGTGCTTCCCCGGGGGCCACGTGGAGGCGGGGGAAGGATTTGCAGAGGCCGCGGTCCGGGAGATCGAGGAGGAGACCGGCTATCGCGTGGAGCTGACCCGGGTCATCTACGTGCAGGATTTCGCCCGAGGCCCCGGCCCTGACGCCGCGGAGCTGTTTTTCGAGGCCCGCATTGTGCACGGCGCCCTGCGAACGGGAAGAGAATCCGGCCTGCATCGGGTCCAGTGGGTTCCCCTCAACCGTCTGGACCAGCTTCCCGTGCTGCCCCGGGAGGTGGCCGAAGCCCTGCGCAGCGGGACCTGGACGCGCTGGCAGGTGCCGGTCCCGATTCCTCAGGCCAAGACGGGAGCCTAGCCCAGGCGAAATCCCGCCCAGAACCCCACCGTGAAACTGCCCGCCGCGGCGATGCTGGTGGAAAACCATGCGATGACGCGGTTCAGCAACCCGCCCGGCCCGCCGGCCTGCTGCAGAGCCCCCGTGTAGGCCTGCTCGACCACGTCCCAGTGGACGGTGATAAACCCCATCCGCCCGAGCCCCACCAGCACCGCCGTCAGCGCGCCCATCAGCACCAGGGCCACCCGCAGGGCCTTCTTCACCGTGTAGCCCACGGCCAGCCCCAGGACAAACCCCAGTCCTGCCTGCTGCCCCAGCAAACCCCAGTTGAAGCCGCTCTCCATGCCCCTCGACGAAAAGCCCGCTCACGAGTTTTCCGGCGGCCGATCCGGCAGGGGCACCCACCGAGCTTCCATGGGTCCCACGTACTCCGCCCTGGGGCGGATCAGGCGATTATCCGCGTACTGCTCCAGCAGGTGGGCCGTCCAACCTGCCACCCGGCTCACCGCGAAGATGGGAGTGAAAAGGTCTGTCGGGATACCCAGCATATGGTACACCGGGGCCGAGTAGAAGTCCACGTTGGGATAGAGGTCCTTCTCGTTACGCACCGCGGTCTCCACCGCCACGGCTAGGTCCAGCCACCGGGAATCCCCCAGCCGGCGGGCCAGCTGTTGCAGGTGCTCCTTGAGGATGAGCGCCCGCGGGTCCCAGGTCTTGTACACCCGGTGCCCGAACCCGGGGATTCGCTCCCCGGCAGCCAGCCGCGCCTTCACCGCCTCGGCCGCCTGCTCGGGGCTCTTCAGCTCCATGAGCATCTTCATGACCCGCTCGTTGGCGCCCCCATGCAGCGGGCCCTTCAAGGCCCCGACCGCCGCGGCCACCGCCGAGTACATATCCGACAGGGTGGACGCGGTGACCCGACCCGCAAAGCATGACGCGTTGAACTCGTGGTCGGCGTGCAGGATCAGGGCCACGTCCATCACTCGGGCCGCATACGAATCGGGCCGCTCTCCCGTCACCATGTACAGGAAATTGGCGGCATGCCCCAGCTCGGGGTCCGGGGCCACATCGGGCAACCCCCGCCGCAGCCGGTGAAACGCCGCCACGACCGTGGCCAGCCGGGCCGTGAGAGCGACGGCCTTGCGAAGGTTGGCCGGCGGGCTCTGAACATCCGCCTCCGGATCCAGCGTGCCTAACGCCGCCACCGCTGCCTGCAGGACCGCCATACTCGAACGCGCCGGCAGCGTCAACAGCAGCTGCTTCAGCTCGGCCGGCAATCCCCGCTGGGCCACCAGCTCTCCCTTCAGCCGGTCCAGGGCCCCGGAGTCCGGAAGCCGGCCGTGCCACAACAGGTACGCCACCTCCTCAAAGGAACCGTGTTGGGCGAGGTCCCGGATGTCATAGCCCTGATACAGCAGCCGGCCCGTCATCCCATCCACGAAGCTGACCGATGACCGGGCAACCACCACCCCTTCCAGCCCCCGGGCGACTTGCACTGAATCCGCCATTTTCGCTGAGCCCCCCTGGCCTAGACTAGCATAGCTACCCCCCATACCGGAAACCGTCTTCGTGCCTGAAGGCACAAACCCCTGCCTCAGGGTGCAGGACGGTTGTCCAGGATGCGGTAGGCTCCCTCGAAGAACACCAGGGGACGGCCTGCCTCCCCTTCCCGTCCGTGCCGGACGCGCCCCACGAAAATCGAGTGATCCCCACCCGGGTAAACCGCCTCCAGGGAACATTCCAGGTAGGCTATCGCGCCGACCACCACAGGCGCGCCGCCGGGCCCCGGACAGAACAAAGACCGGCCCCCCATCCCCTGCGCCGGCAACCGGCCCGCAAAGTAATCGGACACCTGCCGCTGGGATTCCGCCAGGACGCTGACCGCGAAATGACCGTGCTCCTGGATGAGGCGATGGCTTTCACGGCGATGGTCGATGCAAACCAGTACCAGAGGCGGGGCGAGGGAGACGGAGGCGAACGCGTTGGCGGTCATCCCGTGCGGTCGCTCCATGGTGCCGGTGGTGATCACCGTGACCCCGGTGGCAAAGCGGCCAAGCAGGCGCCGGAAAGTCTTTTCGTCCACGGCCCTCTCCCCCCGGCTCATGATATCGCCGCGGTCCGAGCGAATCCCGGGCCTCCCGCCATCCCGGCAGGAGGCCGACTTCACCCCGGGGAACCCTCCGCAGGGAGGTGGGCCGGTGACAGCGGAGCCCTGGCTGTCCAACCGGATGGAGCAAGCGGTGGTGGACGGGCTGGAAGAGGCGCTGGCCTACTACCCGGACGCCTGCCGCTGTGAGCAATGCCGGCGCGACATCGTCGCCCTGGCGCTGCGCCTGCTTCCGGCCCGCTATGCGGGCAGCGAGGAGGGGAGCGTCGTGGTGGACGTCGAGCTGCAGCGCCTGGCGAGTCGCACCGAGATCTTCCGGGCGTTGTGCCAGGCCATCGCCACGGTGAAGGCCCGACCCCACCACGACCGCGCCCGGCGCGCTGCACCGGAGGGAACGGGTTCAGCCGCCTGAAGCCCGCACGATGCGACCTTCCACCGCCGGGCTGACGGTGCCCAGGCGCTGAATGTAGCGGGCCACCACCTCGGCCATCAGCGGCCCGCTGGCGGGATCCATCAGAACCCGGCCCTCAGCGAGCACGCTGTAGCCGTCACCCCCGCGCAGCATGAAATCGTTGGTGGCCACCGAGTACCGGCGTTGGGGGTCCAGGGGGGCCCCATCGACCTCTACCCAGAGGATCCGCTGCCCCTCAGGCCGGGAGGGGTCAAAGGCGAAGCGCAGCCCGGAGACCTGAGGAAACCGTCCCGCCACCCGCTCCACCTGGCTGACTCCGTTTTCCAGGGCCTGCCGAATCTGGGCTCCCGTCAGCTCCACCTTGACCACCACGTTGCCGAAGGGGAGCCAGGCCAGCACGTCGCGCCGGCGGATGGGTCCCGGCGGGAACAGAGCATTGGTTCGGATGCCGCCGCCGTTGGTGATGGCCAGCTGGGCGCCGGCCGCCTCCCGGATGGCGTCGGCCACCAGGTTGCCCAGAGCGGCCTCCTGGGTTCGCACGGCGCTGTTGCGGGCGTCCAGCTCCACCGCCGCCTGTCCGATGACCACGTCCAGTTCGGCGCTGAGCTTGGCCTCCCACCGCTTTTGCAGGGCCAAAAGCCCCGGATCCTCGCCCACGCGCTCGTCCACCGTCTCCATTCGGTCGGCGATCGCCGTCACCCGCGAGCCTTCCACCGTGAGCGTGACCACGCCCAGATACCGATTATCCGACCCCGCCTTGACGATGAGCCGGTCGCCCACCCGCTCGCGCATGACCTCGTGCTCATGTCCCCCCACCACCAGGGCGATCTCGGGGACCTCCCGGAGCAACCGGATGTCGTCGGCCATGCTCTGATGCGTCAGTGCCACGATCACCTGCGCGCCCATCGCCCGCATCCGGGGAATGGCGGCTCGGGCCGCCTCCACGGGATCCAGGAAGCGCCACCTGGGGCCGGGGCTTGAAAGCAGGGCGGATTCGGGGGAGATGAGCCCCACGATACCCACCCCGACGCCATCCTGCTCCCGCACCACGAAGGGGACCGTCCTGGGGAACGGGAGGCCCCTTTCGTCCACCACGTTGGCCACCACCCAGGTGAAGTTGGACTCCGCCAGCCGCCTCTCCAGTACCTCGTCGCCGAAGTCAAACTCGTGGTTTCCCGGGGCAGCCACGTCCACACCCAACAGGTTCAGGGCCTCGATCATCTGCTGCCCGTGAAACACCGACGACATGACCGAAGGCGAGATCAGGTCGCCTGCGAACAGGAGCAGAGCCGAGGGATGCTGGCGCCGCAGGGTGCCAACCAGCGCGCCCAGCCTTGCCATCCCCCCAAGCTTGCCCCCGTCCACGGGTTCCAGCACGTACGTATCGTTGAAGTGGAGGATGTGTACCTGCGCCGCCAGCGCCGAAGCCCACAGGCCTCCCAGCGCCACCGCCACCAATGCCGCCAGCGCGACCCGGCCGACTCGAACCCACCCCTTCTTGCACCTTCGCATGCCCACCCGGCCTGCTCGGCTTGTGCCCAAGTCGGCAACCCCCTTTACCTGCCGATGATGCGGCGCCTTTGCGCCGGCGCCCGCCCCCACGGAAACCCACCCATGCAACTACGACCCGAAGCCCCCGTCTCCCTGGGTCGGCAAAGCGCATCCTGATTGGGAAACAGATGGGCTCCCGCCGGACGGCGATCGGCGTCGGGCCGGGATCTGGCCGGCCGACCCGGCCAGCGAAGGTTGCCGCAGCCGTCCGAGTTCGGCCAGCAGCATCCCGGCGAGAATGGTGGCGCCGCCGGCCAGAGTACGGCCTGCCAGCTGCTCCCCGCCCAGCCAGGCGCCGGCGGCCGCAGCGAACACCGGCTCCAGGGAGAAGATGACCGCGGCGTGCGTCGCACTGGTATGCCGCTGGGCCCAGGCCTGTACGGCAAGGCCCAGTCCGCTCACCAGTACCCCGGTCAAAAGCAGCGTGAAGAGAAGGGAGGCGTCCGGCTGCAGCACACGGCCCCGTTCCAGCCAGGCCGCCGGCAAGCTCAGGGCCGCCACTGCCGCCGCCTGCCAGAGGGTGAAGGGAACCGGCGCGTGGCGACGTCCCAGATGGGCCACCGCCATCACGTGCACCGCGAACGCTGCCGCACAACCCAGCACCAGCAGATCCCCGCGCCGCAACCCCGCCTCGGAGGGCTCCCAGAACATGAGTGCCAGACCCGCGGCCACCAGCCCCACGCCCCCCAGCGCCCAGCGGTCCGGCCGCACCCGCGCCCATCCCGCCTCGAGAAGCGGCACCAGGGTGACCGACAGGCCGGTGATGAACCCCGCCCGGCTGGCGCTGGTCTGTGTGAGGCCGGCGGTCTGCAGGGCATAGCCCGCAAACAGCGCCAGACCCGTGGCCAGACCCGCCCCGACAGCCCGAAACCCTGCCGGTTTAAAGCCCCGTATTTCCCCGCGCGCCGCGGCCCAGACCGCGAGGGTCAGCACCGCCAGCCCGAAGCGCAGGGAGAGGAAGGAAAAGACCGGGATGCGCGCCACGGCCTCCTTCACGGAAACGAAGGTGAGACCCCAAACCGCGGTCAGTGCCAGCAAAACGCCGTCCGCCACCAACCGGGCGGCGCGGGAGCGACCTTCAGCCGCCACGGCGTGCCAGTTCGGCACCGGCGTCCACCGCGCGGCAAAGCCCCGACAGGCGGCGCAGTGCATCCAGGGTTTCCCGACGCCCCATCCGGGCACGCTCAATGGCTCGCCGCCAGGTGGCAATGGTACGGTCGTACAGTTCCCGGTCGACGGGAAAGGGGATGCCGTCTTTGCCGCCGTGGGCAAAGGCATATCGGACGGGGTCCCGGAAGCTCGGACGCGCTCCGAAGACCACCTCCGCCACCATGGCCAGCGCACGCAGGGTTTTGGGCCCCACGCCCCCGGTGGCCAACACCCCTTCGAAGTCGGTGGGACGCGCCTCGTACAGCGCCCGAAGCGAGCGCTCCAGCCTCCGCGAGTCGGCGATTTGGTGGTCAGCTGGCAGCGCCAGGTGCACGAGCTGGTCCGGGGGAAGGCCGGCCAGGGTCACACAGGCCTCTCGCGCCGCCCGGCTCTCCGAGGCCACCATGTTGAGGGTCACCCGGTTCTGACGCACTCCCAGGACGGCCGCGTGGGGCTCTTCCACAAAGCTGGTGACGCCGTCGGAAATCCAGTGGTAGCGCCGGGCCCATCCCGTCTGCTCGTTCATCCCCTGCTGCACCACGCACCAGCGGCCTTGCGCCGTGAAGAGGAAGGTGTGATGGTAAAGCGTATGCCCGTCCTGGATCGCCGTGTTGTCCACCTTGGCCGCCATGCGGCTGGCGTACGCCAGCCTCTGCGGGTCGAGCCCGAGCCCTGCCTGCTCCACGTGCCGGACGATCTCGTCGGGCGTCTTGCGGGAGGTGCCGCCCTTGCCACCGCAGACGAAGATCCCCAGGTGAGGCCCTCGGTCCTTAAGCCCTTCCTTGAGCGCGCCGCACACCACGGTGGTGACCCCCGAAGAATGCCAGTCGTAGCCCAGCACGGCCCCCAGGGCCTGAAACCAAAAGGGGTCGGCCAGGCGCCGCAGGACCTCGTCGGGCCCCATCTCCTCCACCATGACCTCCACCATCACGGCGCTCAGGTCCCGCATGCGTGCGAACAGCCAGGGTGGGCACTTGCCCCGGTGCAGGGGCAGCGAAGCCGTTCCGGTGCGGATGGCTCCCATCCTTCTCCAGTCCCCCGCCCATTATACTTCGGGGGAGGGGGAGCCGGGATTGGATGGAGCAGTTGGGGCATGGCAGTCTTTGCGCCAGCAGATCGAAAGCTGCACGGCCTGCCCCCGCCTGGTCGCTTACCGTACGGCGGTCGCCCGCCAGCGCAAGCGGGAGTTCGCGGCTTGGACCTACTGGGGTCGGCCGGTGGCCGGCTTCGGGGATCTCCGGGCTCGCCTTCTCATTGTGGGGCTGGCGCCGGCGGCCCACGGGGCCAACCGGACCGGCCGGATGTTCACCGGCGATGCCAGCGCCCGCTTCCTGGTGAGCGCCCTGTACCGGGCGGACTTCGCCAACCAGCCCTTTTCCGAGCGGGCCGACGACGGGCTTCAGCTGCGGGACGCCTTCATGACCGCTCCCGTCCGCTGCGCCCCGCCCGCCAACCGGCCCCTGGCCGAGGAGGCCCGACGCTGCTTCCCGTTCCTTCAGGCGGAGTTCGCCCTGCTGGGCCGGGTGCGCGTCCTTTTGGCATTGGGTCGTTTCGCCTTCGACGCCTGCCGCAAACTCCTGGCACCCGCCCTGGACGAGGCGCAACGGGTGGCCCTGGGGCGGGCTCGCTTCGTCCACGGCGCGGTCTTGCGCCCCGGGGACGGCGTCCCCGCTGTGGTGGCTTGCTATCATCCCAGCCGCCAGAACACCCAGACGGGCCGCCTCACCCCGTCGATGCTGGATGAGGTGCTGGCGAAGGTTCGCGAGCTGCTGGAGCGGCCCTGAAGTTGCTCCGCAGCCTGGCGGCGGGCAGCCCGGGCGCCGCCCCTCAAAGCTCCTGGTAGGTTCGCTTCCGGCCGCTCCAGCGGATGAGCCGGCGCACCCCCGCACGCGCCGCCAGCTCTCGGGCGCTGCCAAAATCTTTGCCTACATCTTCAGGGTCGTGCGCGTCGGAACCCAGTTGCACGTCCAGGCCGGCCGCCACCATCGCCGCCAGCAGGGGCGGTGCGGGATACATCTCGCCCGCAGGCTTGCGAAGCCCGGCCGTGTTGACCTCCACCGCCACGTCGGCTTCGCGGCAGGCCTCCACGAACCGGGCGAACGCCTCCACGGGGAACCGGCGGGGCCGGTGTCCGAACTTCTTGGGGAGATCCGGGTGTGCCAGCACGTCGAACAGCCCGCTGCGGGCCGCCTGGGCCATGTGCTCGAAGTAGCGTCGGTATACTTCGTCCACGTCGGCCTCGGGCCAGGTGATGTCGGGCCCGCAGTCGATGCACCTGCCGTCCACGAAGTGCACGGATCCGATGACGTAGTCCCACGGCACAAGACGCAGGGCCCGCCGGAGGGAGGGCTCCTCACCCGGCAGGTAATCCACCTCGATGCCCAGCCGCACCGGCAGGCCTTGCTCCCGGGCATCCAACACCGCCCGCACGTACCTCTCCAGGCCTTCCTGGAAGTCCGCCCCCAACCACTCCCGGACCCGGGGGTGCTGCGTGGCGCCGGCCTCGAACAACCGGGCCATGGCAGGCCGAAACTCGCGGAATCGGTGCCCGTGCTCCGTGATGCCGATCTCATCCACGCCTCGCGCCCGGGCCGCCTCCACATAGGCCCGGATGCGGTCGACCTGATACCGCAGGGGCGCGCGCCGGTCGTCCTGCTCGAGGTGCATGTGGTAATCGGCCAGGTGTCCGGGATAAAGGCCCACCATGCGACTTTCCCTCCCGCAGCGGCCAACCGCTGAGGCCGAAGGTGTGCGGCAGCCGGGGCAGCGCCCCCACCTTACGGCGAGGGGTGGGCGCCGTCAAGGTGGCGGGCAGGAGTCCGGCCCGCCGGCGCCGAAGCACCCGCCGGACCGCAACGGGACGCGTCGCCCCGCTCGGCGCAGGAGGAGGGACGACAGTTTTGACCGCAACGCGGAAGAGCGTCACAGGGGCCATACTGGTCGCGGCGGCATGCCTTGGGTTATGGGGGGCGCTTGCTCAGGCACAGGTGGCGCAGCCCATCGCGACGGTGGAGCTGTCCGGGGTGATTGTGCTCCGGGTCCGCGACGCCGGCCCGTGGGCGACCGTCTATGCCCGGGGAGACGAGATCTACAAGCGCCTCAACGAGGCCATCAACGAGCTGGGAGATGAGCTATCCCCCGATCGGGTTCAGGTGCAGACCGTGGGCGGCCTGCCGGCGGTCACCGTGGGCGGGCACCTCATCGTCACGGTGACACCGGTCGACGCCAGGCTCAACGGGACCACCCCCGATCGCCTGGCGCGGATCTGGGCCAGCAACCTCAAGAAGGCCTTCCAGCGCTTCCTGGAGATCCACCGGCCTGCACGGCCTCCTGTCTTTTAGGTAACGAAGCGCCAGGTCCTGTCGCCTGCTCAGCCGGGCCCCGACCCGTCGGGCCCGGGAAGGCGCGCAGATCGCCCCAGCGAGCCTGGATGAGGGCGAGCAACACCGTGCTGGCCGTCTCTGCGCGAAGCACCCGAGGGCCCAGGCCGACAACCTGAAAGCCGGCCCGAACAGCCAGCTCCACCTCCCCGTCCTCCAGGCCGCCTTCAGGCCCCACCGCCAGGCCCACACCCTCGGGGGGAGGCCCGTCGACCTGCTCCGTGGCGGCCTGGAGGCTGTGGCGAGCCCCCTCGTACGCCAGCAACCTCGGCCAGCGGGGAGCTTGCTGGGCCAGGGAGAAGATGGCCTGCTCCCACTCCATGGGGCCCCCGAGCTCGGGAAAACGGGCCCGGCCGCACTGGCGAGCGGCGTTCTCCACCACCCGCCTCCACCTCTCCACCCGCGCGCGACCGGGTTCGGGCCGAACCACGCTGCGGCGGGTGCGGGCCAGCCAGATCTCGGCGACCCCCAGTTCGGTAGCCTTTTCCAGCGCGAATTCCATGCGGCCCGCCTTGAGGAT
>CAYQLT010000001.1:115823-122657 GCA_964418425.1 uncultured Clostridia bacterium | reverse complement strand
CCCCCAGTTCGGTAGCCTTTTCCAGCGCGAATTCCATGCGGCCCGCCTTGAGGATGGCCTGGATGAGGATGACCCGCAGCACCGGTTCGGCCGAGGGCCCGGCGCCTTCGATGCGGCATACCAGCCGCCCCCGGGAGATGGAGGCCACTCGTGCCCGCCAGGCCCGCCCCTCGCCGTCGAACAGTTCGATGGCCTCTCCCGGCCTGGCCCGGTTCACCCGCACCAGGCGGAAAGCCTCATCCCCTTCGATGGCCACCATCTGGCCCGGTTCCCATCGGGCAGCCTCGCCGGCCGCCACCCGCGCCCGGAGCACGCTCACGGCCCGGATCCCATCCCCTGCGCGGGCCCGAGGCTCGGACCCGCGCCGCAAGCGCTCACGAGGGCCGCAAGGCCTCGATCCAGGCCCACTCCCCCCAACAGCCCCACAGCTCCACCCACAGGCCCGCACCCTGCCAGGCCGCGACCACCTCCCGGGCCTGGGCCGCTGCCACACCCGCCCCGATCAGCATCCCCTGCGCACGGGCCAGCGTTGCCAGGGGCAGCGCCAGCCGTACCAGTTCGGGCGCCACCAGGTTCGCCACCACCACGTCCGCGCACCCCGTGCCCCAGAGCCGTTGGGCCTGTTCCCATGACCCCAGGGCCAACCGGACCTGATGCACCACCCCGTTGCATCGCACGTTGCGGGCCGCCTCCCGCAGGGCGACCGGATCCACGTCCACGGCCAGCACCTGCGCGGCCCCCAGCCGGGCCGCGGCGATGGCCAGGACCCCACTGCCGGTTCCCACGTCCACCACCCGGGGCTCCGGCCCAGCCCGGCGCAACGCATGCTGAAGGGCCCACAGCGCCTGCTGGGTGGTGGGGTGATGCCCGGTTCCAAACGCCATCCCCGGGTAGATAGCGAGGCGAGCCGAACCGTCCCCCGGCTTGCCCGAAGACCTCCAGCCCGCCCGCGGGTGCCGCAGAGGCCGGATCTCGAGAGCTCCCACCCGAACGGGCGCAAAGACACCCCCACGAGGGGAAAGCCAGGCACGGGGGCAGAAAGTATGAGCCTGCAACGTGGCTGCCGGCGCGCCGTCGGGTGCTCCTTCGGCCCGAGACGCCCCGGCACCGGAGAAGCCCTGGACCAGCGCGTTCAGGCGCCGCAGAGCTCGCCGGGCGGCCGCCAGCCGGCTGAAGTATCCGGTGAGCACCACCCCGGCGCCGCCCTTATCCGGCAGGCCCTCAAAGCCCTCCCGAACCCCGCCGCCGGGATCGGCCAGGTCGGTACCCGCTTCGCCGCCCACCTCCACCCCGGACGCCCCTGCAGCCACCATGGCCCACCCGGCCGTCTCCTCCAGCTGGACCGGCACGACGGCCCGCAGGCGCCACCACCGGTACGAAGTCGCCCTTGCGCCCCTCTTGGGGCGGCCGGCAAGGGGCGAAGACCATCGGCCGGCCTCCTTTCCAGGGCCCGCAGCCACCACGGCCGCTTCGCCCTAGCCGCGGCGGCGGTGCAGCCGGTCGAACAGGGAGGCCGCGCCCTCCCCGTTACCCCACCGGCCCGTGGGGGAGCTCCCCTCGTCCGGGCCCTGGCCCAGAGCCTCTCGCAGCAGGCGCTTCTGGCGCTCGCTCAGCCGGGTAGGGGTCACCACCCGTACCCGAATCACCTGGTCCCCCCTGCCGTGCCCGGGCCTTGGAATGCCCTTTCCCTTGAGACGGAAGAGGCTGCCCGTCTGGGTGCCCTCGGGAATCTGCAGCCGGGCCGGACCATCCAGGGTGGGAACGGTCAGCTCGCCTCCCAGGGTCGCATCCAGCACGCTGATGGGAACCTCGCACACCACGTCATAACCGTCGCGCGTGAAGATCTCGTGCGGGCGTACGCTCACAAACACGTAGAGGTCCCCCGGCGGGCCACCGTCGGCGCCCACATCCCCCTCGCCGGGGATGCGCAGCCGCACCCCGTCTTCGACGCCCGGCGGCACCCGCACGGTCACCCGGCGCCGGCGCCGCAACCGGCCTTCGCCCGCGCACTCCCGACACCGCACGGGGATGAACGTGCCCTGCCCGCCGCAGCGCGGACACGTGCTCACCTGCACAAAGCGTCCGAAGGGCGTCTGGGAAACCCGCTGCACCTGGCCGGCCCCGCCGCAGGTGGCACACCGCTGGGGCGGGTGACCCGGCTCGGCACGGCTTCCGCCGCAATGCGGACAGATCTCCAGCCGCGGCACCTCCAGGGTGACCTCCGCCCCGAAGGCTGCTTGCTCGAAGCTCAGCTCGAGATCGTAGCGCAGATCGTCCCCGCGCGCCGGCCCGCCGGCGCGGGAGCGGCCTCTCGTGCCGCCGAAGAAGAAGTCGAAGACCTCTCCCAGGTCGCCCAGGTCTCCGAACCCGCCCGGCCAGCCTGCGAAACCCCCTGCTCCCGCTCCCGCGGCGCCATCGGCACCCGCCGACGGCTCGAACGCGTGGCCGAACTGGTCGTATCGGGCGCGCTTCTCCGGGTCACTCAAAACCTGGTAGGCCTCGTTGATCTCCTTGAACTTCTCCGCCGCCTGGGGGTCCTCTTTGTTGACGTCCGGATGCAGGCGCCGGGCCAGCTCCCGAAACGCCCGCTTGATCTCATCCGTGGTGGCGTTCCGGCTGACGCCCAGTACCTCGTAGTAGTCCCGCTTGGCCGCCACCGACCCACGTCACCCCCGCTCCGGCCGGGAAGGAAGGCGCGATCGGCCGGCTTCCGGGCGGCCGGCCCGGCTCCCGGTCGCCTCAAGCGCCCTTGCCGCTGGACCCCGGGTTTTCCACCCGATACTCCGCATCCACCACCTTGCCCTGGCCCTTCGGGCCGGCTCCGGCCGCCTGGGAGGCGCCGTCCGAGGAACCGGAGCCCGCTCCGGAGGCGCCCGATGCCGGGCCCGAGGCCGCGTACACCGCCGTGGTCACCTCGTGCAGGGCCTTGCTGAGTTGCTCGGTGCGGTCCCGGATAGCCTGGATGTCATTTCCTTCCATCGCCCGCCGCAGGGCCTCCTTGGCCTCCTCGACGCGCCGCTTCTGCTCGTCGCTCACCTTGCCCCCGAACTCCTTGAGGGTGCGGTCCGTATGGTAGATGAGGCTGTCCGCCTGGTTGCGCACCTCCGCCACCTCTTTGCGGCGGCGGTCCTCCTCCGCGTGCTGCTCGGCCTCCTTGACCATGCGCTCGATGTCCTTCTCCGTCAGGCGAGAGGACTGGACGGTGATGGATTGGGAGCGCCCGGTGGCCAGGTCCTTCGCGGAGACATGGACGATGCCGTTGACGTCGATGTCGAAGGAGACCTCGATCTGAGGCACCCCCCGCGGGGCGGGCGGGATGCCCGTCAGGGTGAAGCGGCCCAGGGAGACGTTGTCCGCCGCCATCGGGCGCTCCCCCTGCAGCACGTGCACCTCCACCACGGTCTGGTTGTCGGCGGCGGTGGTGAAGATCTGCTTCTTGCTGGTGGGAATGGTGGTGTTGCGGGGGATCAGGACGGTGAAAATGCCGCCCAACGTCTCCAGCCCCAGCGACAGCGGCGTCACGTCCAAAAGGACGATGTCCCGGACCTCCCCGGCCAACACGGCCCCCTGGATGGCCGCCCCCACCGCCACCACCTCGTCGGGGTTGACGCCCTTGGTGGGCTCCTTCCCGAAGATCTGGCGGATCTTGTCCTGCACGGCCGGGATACGGGTGGAGCCCCCCACCAGGATGATCCGGTCGATCTGGGAGGGGCTGAGCTTGGCGTCCTCAAGAGCCCTCATGGTGGGGCCGACCGTCGCCTCCACCAGGTCCGCGGTCATCTTGTTGAACTGCGCGCGGGTGAGGGTGCGCTCCAGGTGGACCGGAACGCCAGCCTTCGCGGCGATGAACGGCAGGCTGATGATGGTCTCCTGAAGCCCCGACAGCTCGATCTTCGCCTTTTCGGCCGCCTCCTTCAGGCGCTGCATCGCCGTCCGGTCGCCGGAGACGTCAAGGCCGCTTTCCGACTTGATCTCCTCGATCAGCCACCGCATGATGCGCTCGTCGAAGTCGTCGCCGCCAAGGTGGTTGTTGCCGCTGGTCGCCTTCACCTGGAAGACGCCGCCTCCGATCTCCAGGATGGAGACGTCAAACGTGCCGCCCCCCAGGTCAAACACCAGGATGGTCTGCTCCTGCTTCTCCTTGTCGATCCCGTAGGCCAGGGCCGCCGCGGTCGGCTCGTTGATGATGCGCAGCACCTCAAGCCCGGCAATGGTGCCGGCGTCCTTGGTCGCCTGGCGCTGGGCGTCGGTGAAGTAGGCAGGGCAGGTGATGACTGCCTTCTTGACGGGCTCCCCCAGGTAGGACTCCGCCTCCTGCTTCAGCTTCTGCAGGATCATGGCCGAGATCTCCTGGGGCGTGTAAGCCTGCCCGTCGATGTAGACCTTGTAGTCGCTGCCCATCTTGCGTTTGATGGACAGCACGGTCCGCTCGGGGTTGAGGATCGCCTGCCGCTTCGCCGCCTGTCCCACCAGGCGCTGGCCCTCCTTGGTCCAGGCCACGGCCGACGGGGTCAGGCGGCTTCCCTCGGAGTTGGGGATAACGGTCACCTCGCCGCCTTCCATGACGGCCACCACGGAGTTGGTCGTGCCGAGGTCGATGCCGATGACCTTCTCGCTTGCTTTGCCAGCCATTGTCGGTCCCTTCCCGCTTCAAAGAGCTTCCCAAAACTGGTTCAACCCAGGCCGGCCGGTGGGTCGGGCTCGGCCTCTCTTCCTTGCGCCGCCGGCCCGGAACCCTCCCCCGGCTGGCCAGAAGCTGCCGGGTTCTGGCGTGCCGCTTCGGAGCCTTGCGCGCCCTCCCACACGCCGACCCGTACCAGGCTGGGCCGCAACACCCGGCCCCGCAGCAGGTAGCCCGCCTGCAACTCGGCCACCACCCGCTGGTCGTCTTCGGCTTGGGGGACCGTCACCCGGTCCACCACCTGATGCACCGCCGGATCGAAACGTTCCCGTTCGGCGGCGATGCGGTGGATGCCCTCTGCCTCCAGCGCGCGCAAAAGCTCCTGGTGCACCATGCGAATGCCGGTGGCCAGCCCCGACCAGTGCCCCTCATCGGCGGGCATGGGGTCCGGCATGGTGCGGATGGCTCGTTCCAGGCCGTCCACCACCGGAAGCAACCGCCGAACCAGCCTTTCGACAGCCTCTTCGGCGGCTCGCTCCGACTCCTGACGGGCGCGCCGCCGGTGATTGTCGAAGTCGGCCTGAAGCCGCAACATTTGCGCGGAAAGCTTCTCCAGCTCCGCTCGGGCACGGGCCAGCTCCTCTTCCAGTTCCGGCTGCAGGGCTACCTGCGCGCCGGATTCGGCCCCGCCGTCTCCGGACGCCCCGGGCCCCGCATCCTCGCCCGTCTCGGGCCCATCCGGCAGCCTTTGGGACGCAAGCTCCCCGACAGCCTCCCCCGGGGCCGGCTCGTGAGCTGTGCCATCCGCCGAAGGCGGATCCGGCTGGCGGCGAGGAGGAAAGCGTGACCCTGTATCCTTCCGTTCGGGATCCAGAGCGCCAACCCCCTTCCAGCAATCGGGGCCTGCGCATGGCGCAGGCCCGGACCGCCCATTGCGGTGGGCGCCTGAAATCATTGTATCCTCCCGGCGGCCCCTGCCTCGACGCATCCGCCGGACGGGCTCAGGCCCCCCTGGGCCATCGGGTGAGCCGGCCCAAGGCCTCGCTTAAGGCGCCTGCAACCCTCTCCACGGCCGAAACCGCCCGGGGATAATCCATCCGCGTGGGGCCGATGAGCCCGATGACCCCGATGACCCGCCCATCCGGGCCGTAAGGCGCCATCACCACGCTGCAATCGGTCAGCGCCGGCACGGACTGCTCCCGGCCGATAACCACCAGAAGGTCGTCCACGTGCCCCTGGCGCATGACCTCGACCAGGATGTCAGGGTCCGAGAGGTACTCCAGGATGCGCCGGGCGTATGCCACATCCCGAAACTCCGGTTGCTCCAAGAAAAACCCCACACCATCCAGGTAAGCCCGCTCGGAGTCCCGGTCCTCCATCAACTCTGAGAGCGCCTGCAGCGTCTGATCCCGGGCTTCCTTGCCGGGCAGCAGGTCCCGTACCTGCTGGGCCAGCGTACGGGTGAGCTCCTGGCCCGACTGGAGCACCGCCTCCGTAAGCGCCGCCGAGATCTGGACGAGGTCTGCCGGCGGCGGGAGCGGCGGCGGCCAGTCCAGGATCCGGTTGTACACGAACGCGGGGTCCGCCACCACCAGCAGCAGCACGTGGCTGTCGTCCAGGGGGGTGAGATCCATCCTGCGCACCGACAGCCTGCCCAACGACGGTCGCAGCACGATGCTGCTGTACCGGGTGGACTGGGAGAGGGTCCGGCCGGCCGCCCGCACGGCATGGTCTGCGTCCCGCCGGGCCACCAGCAGGTCCCGGACCATACGGACCTCCTCGGGGTCGACCGCCGGCACCTCCATCAGCTCGTCCACGTAATAGCGGTATCCCAGGTCCGACGGGATGCGCCCCGCGGACGCATGAGGTTGCTCGAGGTAGCCCTGCTCCTCCAGGTCAGCCATCTCGTTGCGAATGGTGGCCGGGCTCACCCCGGGCAGGTACTTGCGCGCGACGGTCCGCGAACCCACCGGCTCCGCCGTCTGCGTATACTCGTCGGTGATCGCCCGCAGGATGCGTTGCTTGCGATCCTCCATCCCTACACCCACCGATTAGCACTCGACCACCAGGAGTGCTAACCGCCTTCACCTTAGCACCCAGTCCCAACCGTGTCAACAACAGCGCCCCTGGCCCTCCCGTCTGGCACCGTCCTCCGACGCGGTTACCACCACTTTCAGAGCGGACGGCTCGATACCCGTATGACCGGATGCATA
>CAYQLT010000001.1:107995-115723 GCA_964418425.1 uncultured Clostridia bacterium | reverse complement strand
CGGTTACCACCACTTTCAGAGCGGACGGCTCGATACCCGTATGACCGGATGCATACGGGCAAGGTGGGTGCGTTCATGCCCGGACCCCATGCCTGCTTTGGCACAGGCGACCCGCCAGCAAGCCAGGCTTCGATCAGACCGGCCGGGAGGGGCTGTGCACGTCCCGCATGGGGACTGCTGGCGGGGCTGCTTCTGGGATCGCTTTGGGTGCTGTCAAGCCCGCCCGCAGCCGCCGAACCCCGGAGCGTGCTGGGGTTGCACGTGGCCGGGTGGAGCGCGCCTTTCACCGGCCTGGAGCTCGAGCGGGAACGTGCGGATGCGACCGCCTGGGTGGTGGGGCTCAGCCTGGAGCCTCCCGGGTTTTACGGCGGAGCCCGACGGTACACCCGACTGCGGGGGGATCGCCCCTTTTACGGAGCCATCATCGGCCTGGCGGCCGATGGAACGGGATATGCGACGCAGCTGCGGTTCTCCGGCGGATACGAGGTCCGCTTTGACGCACAGGTACGGGGCACCGCCCAGGCGGGCTTCCATCTACACAGCACGGGGGAGGGCAGGCTGCGCTCCGGCCTCTTCATCGCCTTCTCCATGGGATGGCAGCTGTGAGGTGCCTTTGTCGCCGGCCGGCCTTCGCATCGCCTGTCCGGCCGCAGCCAGGGCCGCCACCACCGCGTCGGCCACCAAAAAGCCTCGAGCCGTGAGCCGCCAGTACGAACCGCGCCGGCGCAACAGGCCAAGCTCCTGAAGCTCCTGCCATTTGCGCAGGTCGTACGCCTGCTCGGGCCAGCAGCCGAAGCGCTCCCGGAAGCGAACCCGGTGCAGCCCCCGAGCCAGGCGCAACGCCAGCATCAGGTGCTCATCCATCTGCTGCTCCCGATCCGGCCGCTCCACAAAGGCCACCGTTGGGGCAGCCGACGGCCTGGCACCTTTCGCCGCCTCGGCAAAGCTGCGGGCCGCCTGCACATAGCGCGCCGGGGACCGCAGCGTGGAAAACCGGAACCCCGCCCAGTGGGAATGGGCTCCCGGCCCGATGCCCAGGTACTCCCCCGCCTCCCAGTAGTTCAGGTTGTGGCGGCACTCGGCGCCCGGACGTGCGAAGTTGGACACCTCGTATCGACGCAGACCCGCCTGCGCCAGCCGGCGAACTGCCCTGCGGTACATGCGGGCCTGCAGCTCCTCGGGAGCCATCTGCAAAAGCCCGCGCCGCCACAGGCGGTAAAAGGGAGTCTTATCCGCCAGGGTGAGGCAGTAGGTGGAGAGGTGGGGCGCGCCGGCATCGATGGCCTGCTCCAGCGTCCTTTCCCAGTCCCGCAGGGACTGGCCGGGCAGGGCAAACATCAGGTCGAGGTTGATGTTGGAAAATCCCGCCTCCCGCAGGGCGTCCAGGCTGCGGTGGATATCGGCCACCGTGTGAGCCCGGCCCAGCCGCCTGAGTTCCTGGGGCTCAAAGCTCTGCGCCCCCAGGCTCACCCGGTTCACGCCACAAGCCCGCATGGCCGCGATCCGGCCGGGGGTCAACGTGCCCGGGTTCGCCTCCACCGTCCACTCCTCCACCCCGTCCAGGGGTAGCGAGGCCCGAAGCCCCTCCAGCAGCCTGCCAAGCTCGCTCGCTGACAGCACGGTCGGCGTCCCGCCCCCCACAAAGACCGTGCGAAAACCCCCCCGGGCCTCCCGAGCCAGCCGTGCCCAGCCCCGGGCCTCTGCCAGCAGGGCCTCCACCATCTCCCGGCCGGCACCCCCGTCGGGCAGCGCGTAGGAGTTGAAGTCGCAGTACGGGCACTTGGAGGGACAGTACGGAACGTGAACGTACAGGCCCTGCGGCCACCTCCGGGCGCGCCCGACGGCCTCGAGCAGCTTGCAAGCCAGCCCGGCCTGCCCGTCCACCTCAATCAATGCGCAGCACCGCCATGAAGGCCTCCTGAGGCACCTCCACGGATCCCAGCTGCTTCATGCGCTTCTTGCCCTCTTTTTGCTTTTCCAGGAGCTTGCGCTTGCGGGTGACGTCGCCCCCGTAACATTTGGCCAGCACGTCTTTGCGCAGGGCCCGCAGGGAATCCCGGGCGATGACCCGGCTGCCGATGGCCGCCTGGATGGGGACGTCGAAGAGCTGGCGGGGGATCAGCTCCCTCAGCTTCTCCACCAGCTGGCGCCCCCGGGATTGGGCCTTCTCCTTGTGGACGATGCACGACAGGGCATCCACCGGGCGCCCGTTGATGAGGATGTCCAGCCGCACCAGCTCTCCCGGACGGTGTCCGATGTAGCGGTAGTCCAAGGAGCCGTAGCCCCGGGTCACGGACTTGAGGCGGTCATAGAAATCCAGCAGGATCTCGGCGAGCGGCAGGTCGTAGGTGAGCACGGCCCGGCTCGGCACCGGATACTCCATGCCGACGAACTGGCCCCGGCGGTCCTGGCAGAGTTCCATGACCGGGCCCACGTACTCCCGGGGAGTCACGATGGTCAGGCGCACGTAGGGCTCCTCGATGGCCTCGATGCGGCCGGGGTCCGGGAGCCGGGCCGGGTTGTCGACGCTCAGCACCTGCCCTCCACGCAGGCGCACCCGGTATGCCACACTGGGTGCGGTCGCCACCAGGCTCAGGCCGAACTCCCGCTCGAGCCGCTCCTGCACGATCTCCATGTGCAAAAGCCCCAAGAACCCGCAGCGAAAGCCGAACCCCAGCGCGGCAGACGACTCGGGCTCGAACTGCAGCGAAGCGTCGTTGAGCCGCAGCTTCTCCAGCGCTTCTCGAAGCTTCGGGTACTCTTCGCTGTCCGAGGGGTACATGCCGCAAAAGACCATCGGCAGCGCCGGACGGTAGCCTGGAAGCGGCTGGGCTGCCGGGCGGTCGGCGTGGGTGACCGTCTCCCCGACTCGGGCATCTCGCACGTTGCGGATGCCGGCGGCCAGGGCGCCCACCTGGCCGGCGCCAAGAAGCGGCACCGGCGACAGTTCGGGACGGAAGATCGCCAGGAAATCCACCTCGAAGTCCTGCCCGCTGGCCATCAACCGGATCCGGTCCCCCAGCCGCAGTGTACCGTCCACCACCCGCACGTACGCGACCACGCCCCGGTACGGGTCGAAGTGGGAATCGAAGACCAGCGCCCGCAGGGGCGCGCCGGGGTCTCCCCTGGGGGGCGGGATGCGCCGCACGACGGCCTCCAGCACCTGCGGCACACCCTGACCCGTCTTGGCCGATACCCGCAACGCCGATGCGGGGTCCAGGGCCAGCACCTCCCCGATCTCGGCGGCCACACGGTCGGGTTCCGCGTTGGGAAGGTCCACCTTGTTGAGGATGGGTATGATCTCCAGGTCGTGTTCCAGGGCCAGCAGGAAGTTGGCCAGCGTTTGCGCCTCCACGCCCTGGGTCGCGTCCACCACCAGCAAGGCGCCCTCGCAAGCCGCCAGACTCCGCGAGACCTCGTAGGAGAAGTCCACGTGCCCGGGGGTGTCGATGAGGTTGAGCAGGTAGCGCTGGCCGTCCGCTGCGTCGTACTCCATGCTGACCGGTGTCAGCTTGATGGTGATCCCCCGCTCGCGCTCCAGTTCCATCTGGTCCAGCACCTGGTCCACCATGCGGCGGGCCGGGATGGCTCCCGTCAGCTCCAGCAGGCGGTCGGCCAGGGTGGACTTGCCATGGTCCACATGGGCGATGATGCAGAAGTTGCGGATGCGCTCGGTCGGAACCACGGTTTGACCTCTCCAGCGCCGCACCATTATAACACGGTGATCATCCGGCGCCGGCCCGGCCGGCAGAAGGCGTGTGGCAGGAAGTCGCCCCCCGGGCCGGGAAGCTCCGGCCCGAAAGCCCTGGAGAGGACGGTTCGCGCTGCGGGACAAGCTTTCTCCTTCCCCCTCACCATCAAGACGCCTGGCACGAGACGCCCTTTTGACCATGGCCCTCATCCTGGTCAGCCGGCTCTTGGGCTTCGTCCGGGAGCGGGCCGTGGTCGAGGTGTTCGGCCGCAGCGCGGAGACCGACGCGTTCAAGGCGGCCTTCAACATCCCGGACCTGATGTATTTCCTGCTGGTCGGCGGCTCGATGACCGCCGCGTTCATACCCGTGTTCACCGAGTACCTGGCCCGGGGCCAGGAGCGAGCCGGATGGCGCATGGCCAGCACCTTCCTCAATGCCACCGCGGCGCTGCTGCTCACGGCCACCGTGGCGGGGGCAGCCTTTGCGCCTCGCCTGGCGCCGTTGGTGGCGTACGGCTTCACCGGCTCCCAGCAGCAGCTCCTGGTGGAGCTGATGCGGTGGATGTTTCCCGCGGTCTTCCTGACGGCCCTGGCTGGCCTGGGCATCGGGGTGCTCAACAGCTATCGCACCTTCACCTTGCCGTTGCTGGGGCCCATCGTGTACAACGTGGCCATCATCCTGGGTGCCTACGTGCTGGGGCCGGTGATGGGCATCCGGGGGATGGCGGTGGGAACCGTGGCAGGGGCCTTCCTCAACGCCGCGATCCAGTGGAGTCTGGTGGCCGCAAGTCCTTTCCGGTGGCAGCGGGCCCTGGATCTGGCGGATCCCGGGGTGCGCCGCCTGCTGGCTCTCATGCTGCCGGCGATGGTGGCGCTGTCGGTCACCCAGCTCTCCCTGGTGATCAGCACCAACCTGGCGTCCACCCTCCCCGAAGGCAGCATCACCGCCCTTACCCTGGCCAACCGGGTGATGCAGTTTCCCCTGGGGGTATTCGCCATGGGGATGTCGACGGTGTTGTTTCCCGCGATGGCAAGCCAGGTGGCGCTGGGGCAGATGGAGGACTTCGGGGAGATGGTGCTGCGGGGGCTGCGGGGAGTGCTCTTTTTTACCATCCCCTCGGCGGTGGCCCTGGGGGTGCTCGCGAAGCCCGTGATCCGGCTGCTGTTTGAGGCCGGCGCCTTCGGCACCCGGGATACCGAAGCCACCGCGGCGGCGCTGGTCGGCTACTCGGCGGCTTTGGTGTCGCAAAGCGGCGTCCAGATCCTCACCCGAGCCTTCTACTCGCTACACGACACCCGCACACCCGTGGCCATCAGCTGCGCGGCACTGGTACTGAACACCGCCATCAGCCTGGCCTTTTTGCGGTGGACAGGCCTCGGGCCGGTGGGGCTGGCGCTCGCCTTCAGCGTGACGAGCTTTGTGAACTGGGGCCTGTATCTGGCCCTGCTGCGGCGGCGGGCCCCCTCCTTCTCGCCGGCCCAACTGGCCCGGTTTGCAGGAACGGTGCTGGCAGCCTGCCTCCCCATGGCGGCAGCCGCAGCGCTGGTTTCGGGGTGGGCAGAGGGGACCTGGGGAACAGGGCCCCTGGCGGTACGCTTCGCCCAGGTGGGGGTGGCAGCCGCCGCGGGTGCGGTCGTCTATGGGGGGGCAAGCCGCCTTCTGGGCGTACAGGAGGCTCGGATCGCTTGGTCGCTGGGAACCCAGTGGGCGTCCCGGCTCCTGGGCCCCCAGGGATGGGTGCGCCAGTTCAGGCGCCGCCTGGCAGGAACCGGGGGAACCGGCCTGTAGAAGCCCCTTGCACGGACCCGGTTTCCCGGCGGGCCGGCCCGCTCAGGCCTCTTTCTTAAAGCGCCCGGGAGTGGCGGCCCGACGGCGCAGGGTTTCGGCGATGACCTCCGCCAAAAGCTGGGCCGCCCGCACGGCCGCCCGTTCGTCGGTCCGGTAAGAGCCGATCTCGACGAGCAGGGCTGCGGGATGGAGGTCCTGGTTGTACGTGCGGCCAGAAACCTCCAGGATGCGGCGCATCAGGCCGGGGAAGCGGGAGTCGGCCACCCGGGCCAGCTCTTCGGCGATCCCCCGGTTGGGTGCGGGCAGCGGGCTCAGCGGCCCCCGTCCCACCACCAACGCCACCCGGGCCACTTCTCGTCCGCCGACTCTCGCCACCAGCGAATCTCCATCCTGGGGTGCATCCCGGTGGAGGTCGATGAGCAGCTCCAGTTCCGGGTAGCGTTCGATGAGGGACCGGACTGTCTCCCGGGACCGAGCGTAGGCCATGGGATAGTCGGGGTAGTCGTGCACGGCCTCCACATGGACCGTGGGCACCCCCAGCCGACGCAGCGACTCGGCCAAAGCCCGCCCGACCCGCACGATACCCGTCTGCGGCGTGCCGAAACGATGGTAGGAAGCCACCTGGCCGCCTTGGCCGCCGGGCGGCGCGTACTCCTCCGAAGTGTGGGTGTGGTAGATGGCCACCCGGTAGCGGGCCGCTCGCGCAAGCGGCTGCAGCACGGCATCGGCGGGCGGGTTCGGGCGGGCCGCTTCGCCGCCCACCATCCGACGTCCGTCGTTTGCAGGGTAGCTCGGGCGCGCGCCGTTGGGCCGGGGCTGGGTCGCTGCCGGCCGGGCGCGGGAGAGGTCCGCCGGGGAGGCGAGATGGCCGGTTCGCTCAAGCAGCCACGGCACGACCTGCGGCCAGGTGGGGGAAGTCCGTGCCGGCCAGGGGCCCGGGACCGTCTGAAGCTGTGCGTGCACCAGGCGCACCGCTTGCTCCATGACGGGCCGCACGCCCGCCTCGATGCGGGGGCCGCAAAAAAAGCCCAGCGCGCCCGCCAGAGCCACGGGGACGACCCGTCGCGTCGCCGGCTCCCCCGGGCTGCCCCACCGCCGCACCCGTCCCCGCATCCCCGTTTCGCCCCCGCAGGGGACACCTTATGCGCCCCACCGCCGGGGCATGTCTCGCCGCGGACCCGGGGAAGGACCGGAGAAGGGGACGCCTCAGGCCAGTGCAGACGAGAAGCCCGCACCGGCCGCCGATCGGGCCGCCAGCTCCAACAGCCACAGAACATGGTCCCGCTGGCGGCTGGCCTCCAGCTCGTTCTGGTAGGAGAAGCGAACGACCACCGTCAGGCGAGCCGGCTCGTATACCAGAAAGACCTTGAAAGTGGGGTATGAGCGCAACAGGCAGGCGGCCTGGTGCCCGAGCTTCCAGGCCAGGGCTGTGGGGCTGTCGGGAGGCGGCAGCAGGTCAAAGCGCAGGCGCAGGGTGAACTCCCCTTCACCCCGCTCTCCCGCCGCGGCCCGTCTACGCTCCTGCAGCCGGGCGCGCATCGGCCCCCCGAACGCCTCGCCTGCCATGCCCGCGTGCAGCTCCTGCCCCGTGGAAGTTCGGCCCGAAGCGGGCAATTCCTTCCCTGGGGCATCCGGGCCGATGCGACCCGAAGGCGGAGCAGGCTTGTCTGGCGGAGGCCCGGTCCGTCGGGCGGGCGGCTACTGCAAAAACTGAAGGGCTTCCTCCAGGTCCACTCCCCGGTGAAGCGCTGCGTTAAGGCCGCCGGCCACCACCTTGGAAGCATCCTCGATCAGAACGTCGATCTCCTTGGGGGTCACCACCAGGTGCTCCAGCCGAGGCGACCTGGCCATGCGCCGGGGGGCCGCGACGTCTCGGGATGCCCCGGCCCCCATCGCGGGCGGCTCGCCGTCAAAGGAGGCCAAAAGCTGCACCGCATGGATCACCGTGGGGACGCCGACGGCGATGACGGTAACCCCGACCGTATCCCGGGTCAGGCCCAAACGTCGGTTTCCCACACCGGCTCCGGGCTGGATGCCCGCGTCCGACAGCTGAACGGTGGTGCACAGCCTCTCCACGCCGGCAGCCGCCAGAGCATCCACGCAGACCACACAGGCCGGTCGGATGCGCTGCACCACCGCCGCCACCAGTTCGGTCGTCTCCACCCCTGTGAGCCCCAGAACCCCCGGCGAGATGGCAGCCACCGGGCGAAGCGAGCCCCTCTTCTCCGGGGGCAAGAGCTCCCACAGG
>CAYQLT010000001.1:102991-107895 GCA_964418425.1 uncultured Clostridia bacterium | reverse complement strand
GGCAGCCACCGGGCGAAGCGAGCCCCTCTTCTCCGGGGGCAAGAGCTCCCACAGGTGCCGGGTGACCATCAGCTGCCCCACCACCCGGGGCCCCAGGCTGTCGGGGGTGGCGTTCCAGTTGCCCAACCCGGCCACCAGTACGGGCGCCTCTGCAGAAACGCCCTGCTGTGCCAGCAGGCGCACCAGCTCCCGGCTCATCAGCTCCGTGGCCGCCTCCTGCCCTTCCCGGGAGCGCTCCCACAGGCTCGGACACTCGATGGTGGAGTAAGTCCCCGGCGCCTTGCCCAGACGGGCCGCGGCCGCCGGGTCACCAATGCGTACCCTGTGCAGCCGGGCCGCACCGGCTGGCTCCTCCTCCACGGATACGCCCGCCACCTGGCCGGCCCCCTCAGCCTGCAACAAGGCGGCGTAGGCCTCCAAAGCCAGGTCGGTGCGCGGTCCCGCCCGGGGCTCCCCACCGCCGGCATCTGGGTGCCCCGGTTCGTCCCCGTGGGGCGGCGAGGGGAGCCAGCCGGCCGGACGGGCCGGGAAGTGGGGACGGGCGGCTGCCAGCGCCGCGTCGGCCGCGTCGGGCCGGTGGGAGGGCGCAAGCGGGGATCCGGGCACGGTGGCCTCGCCTCCTCCGGCGGTTGGGGAGCCCCCGTCCGCCGTCGCTAGCGTGTCCCATTTCGAGGCCCGATCACCGCCCGGCCAAAGAATGGCACCCCAGGGCACCCGGGCGGGAGACACCCGAGGCCGAGCTGGTCACGACGGTTGCAGAGGCCCTCGGTGCCTGGTAGAATCTCGCCGGTGTGACACCGGCGTCGACCCGGTGTAACGAGGAGGTCTGGCCCTTGCCCAATACCCGCTCGGCAGCCAAGCGCTTGCGCCAGTCCGTGAAGCGGCGGCTGCGCAACCAGGCGATCAAATCCGCGATGCGCACAGCCATCCGCAATTGCCAGCGAGCGGCCCGCACGGATCCCCAGGCGGCCTGGCGGCTGTACCCGCTCGCCCAGAAGGCCATCGACAAGGCCGCCCGCAAGGGGGTCATCCATCCCCGCCAGGCTGCCCGCCGCAAGTCCCGGCTGGTCGCGTACCTGCGACGGGCTACTCCGGCTGCACAGCCTGCAACGCAGGCCCCCGAGAAGGCCTCGTAGAGGACCCCGAAACAACCCGTAGAAGAGGGTCAGCGGCGCGTCCCATAGAGCTGCGCCGCGAAGCGAGTGGCCAACCGGGCCAGGAGCGTCTCCAGGATCTCGTCGGCGTCATGGCCGGTGCGCTTGGAGGCGTGGTCGGCCTCGGCCACCCACTCCAGCACCTTCAGCAGGCCGGCCGTGCCCAGTCGCCGGGCCGTCGAGACGAGCCGCTCCTGCACGGCGGCGGGCAGCGAACCGGGGAGTACCGACGACTTGGGCTGCGACGGCCAGGCCTGCGGCGGGCCGAAGCGGCGCTCCAGGGTTTCCGCGATCGCCCACAGTTGCATGGCCTGACGGCCTATCTCCCTCCAGATCCACTGCGGGGGGAAACCTTCGCGGCGGAGCGCACGCCACAGCCGCATGGCCCGGCCCCCGTCCGCCGCCAGAGCTGCCTCCGCCAGCTGAAAGTGCCTTCGATCGCCTGCGGCCCCGGCATGGGGCGGCGAGCTTCCGCCCAGCTCCGCCTGCGCCACCAAATCCCGCGCCAGCAACCACCGCAGGGTGGTCTCGTCCAGGCCGGAGGGACCGTGGGCCTGCAACTTGTCAAGCTCTGCCCCCACACGGTCGGCATGGCCCTGCAGGACGGCCTCCACGAAGCGCCGCGCGGAAGGGGACAGACGCAACCCCCGGGAGGCCAGCTCTTCGTGGAGCCAGGCGGCCCAGCGGGAAGGCGTGGGAGGCTCCAGGCGCACCAGGTGAGGGGCACCGGGCAGCCCTCGGGCTTCCTCGGCCCGCCGGGCAAGGGTTCCTTCCAGGGACTCATCCAGGAGCACCAGCCGCGTCGCGCCGGTAGCTGCAGGGTAGGCCCGCAGGCCCTCCAGCAGAGCCTGCCAGCGGCCGGCGGTGAGGCGCTGCGCCTGGCGCACCACCACGACCCGGTCCGGCCCCATCAGGGGCGGCGTGCAAAGCATGGCCAGCAGATCCGGGATCTCGATCTCGTCCCCGAAGAGGGCTACCGGCTCCGCAGCCCATCGGCGGCACGCCGCCTGCACCCACTCCCTGGCCTGGGAGCTAACCGGAGACCATACCACCAGGGTCGCCGGATACTCCCTTTCGGGCTCCCCTTCCACCGTCCCACCCCCATGGCCCGCCCGTAATCCGAAAACCTCGGCCCGAGGGGCAATACGGGCCTTGGTCCCCGTCGAGGTAAACACACCCCTTCGGGTCGATACGCAGGCCCAGGTGCCCATCCCTTGTCCCGATCTCCACCTGCAGCCCGTCGGCGACAACGCCGGGGGCCTCGGCCCTGCCGGTGGGGGTGATACGCATCGCCTGCATCCACGCCCCGGCCACGGGCTGCTCCATGGCGACCTGGCCGGTGTGGTCGCGCGTGTAGGAGGTCAGGCCGCCGCCCACCGGGTCCCAGCGCAGGACGGCCCAACGTTGCCCCCGAAGACCCACCGGCACGGACCCATCGTCGGTCTTCTCCGAACGGTCTGCCCGCACCACCAGCAATCCCGGCCCGCGCAGGCTACCCCGTGCCCGGCTCGTACGCAGCGCCTCGCCGGCGTCCAGGGCCCCCTCCGGCGACCGCAACACCACCAGGCTTGGCCCGGTGGGAGGCGCCACCCCGATCATCCACCCTCCCCCGCCCAGCGCCACGCCTGTGACAACCGCCGGGCCGGAGCCCGGCCACAAAACCACCAGAGCCGTCGCGGCCGCCGCCCCGATGGCCCCGGCCCCGAACCTCGAACCGATCCACCGGCCGGCGGCCACGCCCGCCACCAGCGCCCAGCCCCTGGCGCCCAGCCCATCCAGCGGCCAGCGCCCGGCCAGCTCCGCCCCCCAGGCTGCCAGCACCCGCAATCCCCAGGCGGCTGCCTGCACGGGCAGAGCGCAGACCCGGGCAAGCGGTTCCGGAAGAAGCCCTGCGCCCAACCCGGACCAGATGAGGATGAGAGCCAGCGCCGAGGCCGGCGGGCTCAGCATCACCCCCCAGGGGCTGGAACCCCCCAGGTAGCGCACGAGCAGGGGGGCAGAGAAAAGCCACGCGCCCACGGATACGGCCGCCGTCCGCCCGAGGCGTTGGGCAGCCCGCACCCCGCGGCCGGGGCGCTGGCCCTGCGGGTCCGGGCTTTCAGGCGGCGGCCCTTTTTTGCGGGCTGCCCCGCGCAATGCCAGGGCGATCCCACAGGTGGCCGCATATGAAAGCTGAAATCCACCGTCCAGGGCGAGGTGGGGGTTGGCCACAAGCTGCGCCGCGGCCGCCCACCCCAGCGAGCGCAGTAGATCGGGCCGCCTCCCGGCCAGGGAGAGAGCGAGTCCCATCCCCTGCACGAAAAGCGCGCGAACCGCCGGAGCCTGCATTCCCGAGGCGGCGGCGTAAAGCCAGCCAAGCCCGCAGGCCGCCCCGGCCAGAGCGGCCCGTACGGCGCGCCTGCGGCGTGCCATTGCGGCCAGCGTCATCAGCGGAGCGCTGGCAAGCCCCACGTGGAGCCCCGAGACGGAGGTGAGGTGGGCAAGGCCGCTGTCCCTCAGGCTCTCGGCCTCCTCTTCGGAAAGGGCCTGGCGATGGCCGAAGGCCACGGCGTCAAACCAGTTTCCGGCCATGCGCCCCGAATACCGGCGCACCGCGGCGACCAGCCTTCGGGCCCAAAGGGCCGTAGCGGCTCGCACTCCGGGACGGGGGCTGGAGGCCACCACCTCCATGCGGGAACCGAGCCGTACCGTCAGCGAGGCGACCACGCCGCGGGCCAGCCCGTACCGGCGCGGCGAGAAAGCCGGCCAGGGATCGCCCTCGGGCGGCCGTGCGATGACCCCCCGAACGCAGACCCGTTCTCCCCCTTGCAGCGGGTGCTGCCTGGCCACCTCCCGGGAGGCACGCACCTCCACCTTGCCCGCAATCGCCTCACCGGGAAAGTCGCCCGGTCGTCGGGCGGACCGGGCGCACGATGGGCCCGTCAGGCGGGCCTGACCCATGTGAAGTGCAGCGTCGTAGCGACCGAACTGCCAGGGCCCCTGCGCGACCCCTTCCACCCACGCCAGCCTGGGCGTCGCAAGCGGCCCGAGGGCCCGCTCCAGGGCTTCGAGGCGGGCTGCCGCTGCAGACGCCCCCACGAGCACCCCCAATCCCCCCATGGCGAGCCGACGGGCAAAGGCCGGGCGTCGCGCCCCGTTCGCCGGACATTGCGAGCTGACAGGCGGCGGCCAGCCTGGCATGAGCGGTTCCAGGGGGGCCCAACCCTCGCCTCTCGCAAGCCCGGCCAGCCGGCGCCCCACCGGGAGGCTTGCGCGCAACCCGACGGCGAGACCGACGGCCAGTAGCATCAGGAAGCCGGCGTCGGCGGCCGTCGCCTGCATAAACCCCGCGGCCGCAGCCCCCAGCGCCACACCCCAGGCCAGCGCCGTCCCCATCCGGAGGCCCTCCTATGGCGTCCCGGCCACCACCCGCCCCCTCAGCCGCTCCAGAATCCGGGGCCCCACGCCGGGCACCTCCACCAGGTCGTCCACCCGTTCAAAGGGCCCCACCCGCTCCCGCCACTCCACGATGCGCCGGGCCAGCACGGGGCCGATCCCGGGGAGTGATTGGAGCTGCTCGGCAGAGGCCAGGTTGACGTTGACGGGCCTGGCCATGGCCTGCTCTGTCGCAGCTGCGCAAGGGGACCCATCCCGTTCGGGGCCTGGACCTGCCGCCTCGTCCCGCCCCGACACGTCCCCCGGGCCGGGCCCCTTCACCCCCGACGCGTCCGGCCGGGCCGCGCCCGCTTCGGCCACGGCCGGGCCCACCGG
>CAYQLT010000001.1:58871-102891 GCA_964418425.1 uncultured Clostridia bacterium | reverse complement strand
CCCCCGACGCGTCCGGCCGGGCCGCGCCCGCTTCGGCCACGGCCGGGCCCACCGGGGGCAACCAGGCGGGAAGGGACGACTCGCTAATGAGCCTGACGTCAACGGAACTAAACTCCTGCCCGAGCCATACCCCCAAACCGAAGAGGCCCACTGCCATCCCAGCCCCCAGGGCCCGCCGTGCCCAGAACCGGCCGAACCTGCGCAACCTAAGCCAACGTACGCTCAACCAGCCGCTTGCAGCCCACCGCACCCGTCTCGCCACCATGAAAGGCTCCCCTTTCCCACACCGTCCCCGCCCATCCGCGGGTGTGTCGAGTATTACTAAACTCCAGCGGCCATTCCTTCCTCGAAATGCCATTGCTTGCAGAGTATCCCATGACGGCCTACCTCGCGGCTGGCGGGGAGGAACTGCGTGCGACGCCACGGAAACAGACCGTTCGCGGGCCGCAGCGCTCCCGAACCGGATCCCGGGGCCGCCTGCGGAGCCGGCGCCGGCCTGCCTGAAGGAGGCGGATGTGCCGTGATCGAGCTGCAGGTATCGACGACCCGCAGGACCGACATGGTGGATGTGACTGCCCAGGTTCAGCAGGCGGTAGCCCGCCTGCAGCTGGAGCAGGGCGCGGTGGTGGTCTTCTGCCCTCACACCACGGCGGGAGTCACCATCAACGAAAGCGCCGACCCCGCCGTGGCCCGGGACATCGCGGCCGTCCTGGAGCGCCTGGTCCCCTGGCAGGGATCGTACGAGCATGCGGAGGGCAATGCCGCCGCCCACGTGCGCGCATCGCTTCTGGGAAGCAGCGTGTGGGTTCCCGTCGCAGGGGGAAGCCTGCGCCTGGGTCGCTGGCAGGGCATCTTCCTGGCCGAGTTCGACGGGCCTCGCCGGCGGACCCTCTGGGTGAGCCCCCTGCCAGGCTGAACCGGCCGCTACCCTTCCCCTACCAGCCTCGTTTTGGCAAGGCCTCCCGGCGGCCGGCCCGGGCCCTCCGGGCTGAGGCGCCTACGAGCGGCGGCCGGCCGTCACCACGTTGACCAGGCTCCCGGGCACCACGACCACCCGCTCGACCCCGCGCCGTTCGGTCTCCCGGCGCACGCGCTCGCTGGCCAGAGCCGCCTCCCGGGCCTCTTCCTCCGAAGCGTCGGCGGGCAGGGTGATGCGATCCCGAACCCGGCCGTCCACCTGAACCACCAGGGTTACCTGCTCTACCTCCAGGGCCTGCGGGTCATAGGACGGCCACGGCTGCTCGTGTACGCTGGGAGCATGCCCCAGCCTCTCCCACAGCTCCTCGGCCAGGTGGGGCACGAAGGGGGCCAGGCTGAGCACCAACAGGTCCAGTCCCTCCCGCACCGCCGCCAGATCGGGCGACTGCCCCGGACGGTCCTTGTAACGGTAGAAGGCGTTGACCGCCTCCATCAACGCCGCGATGGCGGTGTTGAAAGAGAAGCGCTGGTCGCAGTCCTGGGTCACCTTTCGCAGCGCCCGGTGGATCGCTCGCCGAAGTTCCCGCTCGGCGGCGCCGAGGGGCCGGCCATCCTGCGGCTGCGCCCGGCTGCTGGCAGAGAGCAAGGGCGCAAACTCGTCCACCAGCCGCACGACGCGGTGCAGAAACCGCAGGGCGCCTTCCACGCCCGCCTCGCTCCACTCCAGGTCCCGCTCGGGAGGGGCGGCGAACAGGATGAAAAGCCGTGCCGTGTCGGCTCCATAACGCCCCACCACCTGGTCGGGGTCCACCACGTTACCCCTGGACTTGCTCATGGCGTACCCGCCCAGGGTCACCATCCCCTGGGTGAACAGTCGGGTGAACGGCTCCTGGAAGCCCACCAGCCCGGCGTCGTAAAGCACCTTGGTGAAAAATCGGGAGTAAAGCAGGTGCAACACAGCATGCTCGATGCCGCCGATATACTGATCCACCGGCATCCAGAAGTCGACCGCCTCCCGGCGGAAGGGCGCCTGCGCCTCCTGAGGCGAGCAAAAGCGCAGGAAGTACCACGAGGAGTCCACGAACGTATCCATGGTGTCCGTCTCTCGTCGAGCTGGCCGTGCACACCTCGGACAGGAAGCCCGCACAAACTCCTGCGCGGTGGCCAGCGGAGCGGCGCCCCGGGGGGCGAAGTCGACCCGAGCCGGCAAGGTGACGGGCAGCTGCTCCTCGGGCACCGGCTGCTCCCCGCACGCCTCGCAATACACGATGGGGATGGGCGTGCCCCAGTAACGCTGGCGGGAGATCAGCCAGTCCCGCAGCCGGTACTGAACGGCCGATCGCCCTGCGCCCTGCGCCTCCAGCTTTCGGATCACCGCCTGCTTGCCGGCCTCGCTGGGCATGCCGCTGAACTCGCCGGAGTGGATCATCACCCCGGGACCTTCGTAGGCTTCGCGAAGGCTTTCCCCATCTTCTGGCACGCCCGCCGCCCCGATGACCACCCGCACCGGTAGCCCGTACTTGCGCGCGAACTCGAAGTCTCTCTGGTCATGGGCCGGGACGGCCATGATGGCCCCGGTGCCGTACTCCATCAGCACGTAGTTGCCCACCCAGATGGGCACCGCCTCGCCGTTGACGGGGTTGACCGCCCGCGCGCCCGTGGGCACCCCGGCCTTCTCCAAAGTCGCCAGCTCCTGCTCCCGGGTGGTCATCTCGATGGCCATGCGGCGCACTGCCTCGGCCTGGCGGGTCCCCGCCGTCAGCTTCTCGGCCAGCGGATGCAGGGGTGACAACACCATGAAGGTGACCCCGAACAGGGTGTCCGGCCGGGTGGTGAAGATGACCAGCTCGTCGCCGGTGGGCTCAACCCGGAACCGCACCTCGGCGCCCTCGCTGCGGCCGATCCAGTGGCGCTGCATCACCTTGACCCGCTCCGGCCACCCCTCCAGCCGATCCAGGTCGTCCAGCAGCCGCTGGGCGTAAGCGGTGATGCGCAAGAACCACTGCTTGAGGTGCCGGTGCTCCACCTTGCTGCCACAGCGCCAGCACTCGCCGCCCTCCACCTGCTCGTTGGCCAGCACCGTCTGGCAGCTGGGACACCAGTTGACCCGGGCCTCGGCCCGGTAGGCGAGCCCCCGGCGATACATGAGCAAGAAGAGCCACTGGTTCCACCGGTAGTACTCGGGGTCACAGGTGGCCAGCTCACGCTGCCAGTCGTAGCTGAGCCCGAGCCGCTTCAGCTGTTCTCGCATGACGGCGATGTTGGAGCGGGTCCACGCATCGGGGTGCTGGCCATGCTGGATGGCCGCGTTCTCGGCCGGAAGGCCGAAGGCATCCCACCCCATGGGGTTGAGCACGTGGTAACCTCGCATCCGGTGATAGCGAGCCACCACGTCCACCAGGGTGTAGTTGCGCAGATGGCCCATGTGCAGCCGCCCCGAAGGGTACGGGAACATCCCCAGGGCGTAGAACTTGGGACGCGTCCCGCCTTCGGCCACCTCGTACAGCCGCCGCTGGTTCCAGTAGGCCTGCCAGCGGCTTTCCACCTCCTGCGGGTCGTATCCCGAACGCCCTGCGCCGCCCCCCCGCACCGGTGCCGTCTGCATGAACGCCCGCCCCCCGTAGCTGCGTCCTTCCCGCAGCGCTCCTCAAGGCCGGGATAGCAAAAAGCGCCTTTCGTCCAGACTGCAGACGAAAGGCGCGCCGCAGCGCACGAACGCGGCGCCCTCACTGCCGCTCGTCGCAGCCGAACCCCGGCGCCCTGTTACGAACCGCCGCCCGCATGGCCATGCCCCTGCGGGCTCCTGCGAACGCTGGTGGAGCCGAGCGGACTCGAACCGCCGACCTCGTGAATGCCATTCACGCGCTCTCCCAACTGAGCTACGGCCCCTTGCGCAGGTCGGACCCGATTATAAGGTGGCCTCGCGCCGTGGTCAAGGAGCTTGCGGGCGCCAGCGGGGCGCTTGATCCCACAGGGCCTCCAGACGGTAAAACTCCCGGTCGGCGTGGTGAAAGATGTGTACCACCACGTCCCCGTAATCCAGCAAGACCCATCGGGCACCGTCACCGCCCTCCCGGCGGGGTTTTCGGGCAGCCGCCCGCCCCAGCTCCTCTTCCACGTGTTCGGCTATGGCCTGAACCTGCCGGGTGCTCTCACCGCTGCCGATGACGAAGAAGTCTGCCAGCGAACTCAAACCCCGCAGATCGAGCACCAGGACGTCGGACGCCTGGTGCTGATCGGCGGCCCGGGCGGCCAGCGCGGCCAGTTCCTGGCCGGTCAGCCTCCGTCACCTCCTTTGGCGCGCGTTTCACCCCACCACCCCCCCGCACCTCGCGCTCGGGCCCGATCCCCTGCCTTCCCCTGGAGTGAGCCGGCCTCGGCCACACCCGGATCGGCTGGGGTGCCCGCCTGAGCCGACGGCGGCAACCCTCCCAACACCCGGCGCACCGCGGTCGGCACGGCCGCGGTGTCAGGAAGCCAGTAACTGACCGGTCCCACGGTGCCGGGCGTCCCCGGTAAGACCCCGGTAACCAGCTCCACGGGCGGCCGGCTCCTCAGCCACAGGGCCGCGGCCACGGCCAGATCCGCCGGCAGGTCCGTCTCCACCAGGGCATAGAGCTCTCGGGCAAGGCGCGGCAGGTTTCGAACGACCTGGGGCCGGCGCAACTCGGCCAGCACGTTACCGATGAATCGCTGCTGGCGTTCCAGGCGCCCCCGGTAAACACCCTCGGCTCGGTCAAAGGAGACATCCCCCAGCCCGTCGGCGCGGAAGCGCACGTAGTCCAGAGCATCCTGCCCGTACAGTCGGTGGCGGCCGGGAGGGAGGTCGATGTACAGCTGCTGGGCTCGGTCCACGTAACGCATCGGCCGCTCGATGACCACCTCGACGCCCCCGATGGCGTCGATGAGGCGGGAAAAGGCCTGAAAGTCCAGCCGCACGTACCCGTCCAGCGGTACGCCGACCAGCTGGGAGACCACCCGTACCAACCCCGCCGAGCCGGCCGACGGGTACACCCAGTTGATCTTTCCGAACCGCCCCGCCCCCACTCGCACCCGCGTGTCGCGGGGTATGAACAGCACCCCCACCCGGCGCCCCGGGACGTCCACGCCTACCACCAGGATGGTGTCCGTGCGGCCGGGTTCGTGAGTGTTTTGGTCAACGCCGAAGACCAGGAAGGCTATGCGGCCGTCCGGCCCCGCCCGGGCTGTCAGCACCCGCTCGCCTATCCGGGCCGCCCACTGCGAGCGCAGGTCCAGCGCCAGCACGCTGCCCATCAGGCCCACCGCCACCGCCAGCGCGGTCGCCATCCACAGCCCGCGGCGCCTGCGGGCCCGGACGGGTCGCGCCGCTTCCGCCCGAGTTGGGCCGTTTGGCCCGCCTTCTCTAGCCGTCATGGCCCACCCTGCCGATGCCCCGCTTCGTAACGGCCCAGTTGTACGCCGCAACGGTTCGCGGATGAAGGGGCGATGCCTGCTCCAACAGCCATCGGATTCGAAAGGCCAGCGTCATCGCCCAGGCCTGCAGCAGGTCTTCCCGTGCGACCTGCCTCACTTCCTGCGCCTGGGGGAAGGGGCGAGTGGGTTCGGTGAAATCGGCCACCATGAGCACCATCTCCAGCAGGGAGGGAGCGGGACGCCCGGTGGTGTGGTAACGTACCGCCTCCAACACGGACCCCTCCGTGACGGACCACCGCTGGCGAGCCCACCACGCAGCCACGGGCGCGTGCAGCAGTTCGACGGATCCCGCCTCCAGGGGGTCCAGCCGCACGCCCGACCCGGTCAACTCCTGGCGCAGGGCCTCCGCCGGCCGATCCCGAGCGGCATCATGCAAAAGAGCCGCCAGACGCGCCAGAGACGGCTCGGCCCCAAAACGCCCCGCCAGCTCCAGCGCCCCTGCCGTGACGCCCTGCACGTGGGCCCAGCGCTGCGGGCTCAAAAGCCCCCGTACCTCGCCCTCAAGGCTTTCCCAGTTCATGCATACCATTCGCGGCCCGCCGCCTCTCCTTGGGCGGCCCCCTGCGGTTGGCCCGAGTGAGCCATCACGGAGCGACCACCCCGTCCGGCCGGTGCCCGCCCGGGCGAGCATCGAGGCGATTCACCGCACGTACAGCCGCTGCTTGTGAATGTAATCCGCCACCGGTTCGGGCACCAGGTAGCGGATGGGGCGACCGGCCCGCACCCGGTTGCGGATGTCCGAGGACGAGATGGCCATGGCCGGAACCTGCACCACCAGGATGCGGTGTGCGAACCTCCGGAACAGGTTTCCGGTTGCAGCCTCCAGCCGCTCCAGCTCGTAACCGGGGCGGGTGGCTGCGATGAAGCGGCAGGTGGACAGCAGGCGCTCGGGGTCTTTCCAGGTGAGGATCTCCAGGATGGCGTCCGCGCCGGTGATGAAGAAGATCTCGGTGCCGGCATCCAGCATCTGCCGCACGTGGGCCACCGTGTCGACCGTGTAGCTGGGCCCCGGCCTGTCGATGTCCACCCGGGAGACCTCAAAGTACGGGTTGCTGAGGGTGGCCAGCACCGCCATCAGGTAGCGGTGCTCCGCCGGGGTCACCTCTTCCGGCGGTTTGTGGGGCGGGCGACCCGACGGCACGAACAGCACCCGGTCGAGGCCGAACTCCACCCGCGCCCCCTCGGCCGTCACCAGGTGCCCGTAGTGGATAGGGTCGAAGGTCCCGCCCATCAGGCCGACGCGGCCGCTCATGCGCGGACCTGCCCGTCGCCGCTGACCACGTACTTCACCGTCGTCAAAGCCTCCAGACCCATGGGCCCCCGGGCGTGCAGCTTCTGCGTGCTGATGCCCACCTCGGCACCGAAACCGAACTCGAACCCGTCCGTGAACCGGGTGGAGGCGTTCACGTAGACCACTGCGGCATCCACCGCCCGGGTGAACCGGCGGGCCGCCCCCCAGTCCGAGGTCACGATGGCCTCCGAGTGGCGGGAGCTGTAGCGGTCGATGTGTTCGATGGCCTCATCCAGGCTGTCGACCACCCGCACCGCTAAAATCAGGTCCAAGAACTCGGTGGCCCAATCCTCCTCCGTCGCCGGCTTCACTCCCTCCGCCAGGGCTTGAGTCGCCGGGCAGCCCCGGATCTCGACCCCCCTGGACCGAAGAGCCGACACCAGCCGCGCCAGGTGGCGTGCGGCGAACTCCCGGTGCACCAGCAAGGTCTCCACCGCGTTGCAGACCGATGGGCGCTGGACCTTGGCGTTGAGGACGATCCGCTCCGCCATGTCGTACGCAGCCGAGGCGTCGATGTAGATGTGCACGTTTCCCACGCCGGTCTCGATCACGGGGACTCGAGCCTGCTCCACAACCGTACGGATCAGGTCCGGGCCACCCCGGGGTATCAGCAGGTCGATCCAGCCGACCGCCTGCATCATGGAGAGGGCGGCCTGACGGTCGGCGACCGGCACCACGTCCACGCACCCCTCCGGAAGGCCCGCTTCGGCCACCCCTTCCCGCAGCGCCCCGGCGATGGCCAGGTTGGAGCCCAGCGCTTCGCTGCCTCCCCGCATCAGCACGGCGTTGCCGGACTTGATGCACAGTGCGGCCACCTCCGCCGTCACGTTGGGCCGAGCCTCGTAGATCACCCCCACCACGCCCAGGGGCACTCGAACCGCAGCAATCTCCAGGCCGTTGGGACGCCTCCAGGCCGATTTCACCTGGCTGAGGGGGTCCTCCAGGGCCGCCACCCGCTCCAGGCCCCTGGCCATCTCCTCCAGTCTTGCGGGGTCCAGGCGCAGCCGATCCAGAAGCGCCGGCCGCATCCCTGCCTCCTGTGCCGCCCGTACATCTCGGGCGTTGGCGGCCAGGATGGCTTCCCCGTGCCGGCGAAGGGAGCCCGCCATCGCCACCAGCGCCCCGTCCCGCACCGACGCCGGCACGTCCGCCAAAACCCGGGCGGCGCGACGAGCCCGCTCCAGCATGCGCCGTACCAGCTCCCCTGGCGCAGGCAACGGCTCCTGCAGCTGGGCTCCCAACGACGGCCGCCCACCGGCACCGGCCGGCGTGCCCCCGCCCGAACCCTCGGGCCAGGCGCTCATCCCGACACCGCCTCCTTCACACCCTTTTCGGGCCAGGGGCCCTGGACGGTGATGGCCAGGTTGTCCCTGTGGATCACCTCCAGCCCCGGACGCGCCGTGCTCGCCAGGGCCCGACGGATGGCCTCGGCCCCGTACGCGGCCACACCCCGGGCGAACTCGGCTCCCCGCCGGTCTACCAGCCTCACCACGCTGCCGGCCGGGAAATCGCCCTCCACGCCGATCACGCCGGCCGACAACAGGCTCTTGCCGCCCGACACCAAAGCCTCCCGCGCCCCGTCGTCCACGGCCAGCGAACCCTGCCACGTGGCGTAGAAGGCCAGCCAGCGCTTCTTGCCCCGCAGCACCCGGGAAACGGGCAAGAAGAGGGTCCCCTCCACCTTTCCCGAGACGACCAGGGATTCCAGGACGCCGGGCTGGGCTCGGGCCACCACCACCGGAATGCCCGCCTGCGTCGCCACCCGGGCCGCTTCGATCTTGGTGCGCATTCCCCCCGTGCCCAACGGGCCGGCCTGCCCCGCCAGGCCCTGTACCATCGGCAGCTCATCCAGTCGTTGTACGACCGAAAGCCGGGTCGCCTGAGGGCTCTTGCGGGGGTCAGCCGTGTACACCCCATCCACGTCTGAAAGGATGACCAGCAACTCGGCCTCCACCATGACGGCCACCATGGCCGAGAGGGTGTCGTTGTCCCCCACCCGGATCTCGTCAACGGCCACGGTGTCGTTCTCGTTGACCACCACCACGGCCCCACGGGCGAGAAGCGCCTCGAAGGTCCGGTAGGCGTGGCTGAAACGGGCCCGGTGGCGGACATCGTCAGCGGTCAACAGCACCTGGGCCACCGGCCGGCCCAGCGGCTCGAAGACCGAGCGGTAGACCCCCATCAGCAGGGCCTGGCCCACCGCGGCCGCCGCCTGCTTGTCGGGCATGGGTCCCGGACGTCGTCTGAAGCCCAGGGCCGGCCACCCTAAAGCCACCGCCCCGGAGCTGACCAGCAGAATCTGACGGCGGGGCGGCCCGGCCATCAGCCTGGCGATCTCCGCCGCCAGGGCCTGCAGGATGTCGTAGCGCGCTTGCCCCTGCCCACCGGCCACGCAACTGCTTCCGAGCTTGACCACCAGCCGGCGGGCCTGCGTGATGAGGCGGGTCACCGCGCCCGTCGCCCTCCACGCGCCACCCGGTGGGTGGCGGATTCGGCTCGCCGGCCGTCGTTCCTTCCGGCAGACCTCATCCCTGGAACTCCAGCTCCACCTCGCCGATGCGTACGGAGTCTCCGCTGCGGGCCCCGGCCAGGCGCAGCCTCTCGATCACCCGCGCCCGCTGCAGCACCTCGTGCAGGTAGGCGACCGCTTCCGGCTGCCCCTGCAGATCCAGGCGGGAGACCAGTCGAGCAAGCCACGGTGCCCGCACCTCGAAACCGTCAGCCACCCGCAGCACCTCCACGTGCCGCAGCGGCCGGCCGTACCCTCGCGCCGGGGCCTTTTGCTCGTCGGGCGCGGGCAAGGGCGTCTCAGGGGCAATCACCGGCGTGGACTGGATCAACTGCCACAGGCGGCGCATGAGCGCCTCGACGCCTTCCCCGGTGGCTGCGCTCACGGGCAGCGCCTGCAACCCACAAGCCGCCAGTTTCTCCCGGAGGGCGGGCCAGCGAGCCCGCGCTTCGGGGAGGTCCATCTTGTTGGCGGCCACCAGCCTGGGACGGCGCAGAAGCTCGGGGCGGTAACGCTCCAGCTCCGCCTGCACGATCTCCACGGCCGTCTCCGGAGGGGTCCCATCCAGTCCGCTGGCGTCCACCACGATGGCGATGGCACGGGTACGCTCGATGTGGCGCAGGAACTGCAGCCCGAGCCCCGCCCCGCGGTGCGCGCCCTCGATGAGGCCGGGGATGTCCGCCAAAACAAAGCTTTCGTCCCACCCCAACCGGACCAGTCCCAGGTTGGGCGACAGGGTCGTGAAGGGATAGGGGGCAATCTTGGGCCGCGCGGCCGTGGCCGCCGCCAGCAGGCTGGACTTGCCGGCGTTGGGCAGGCCGACCAGACCGGCGTCGGCCAAAAGCTTCAGCTCCAGCACCAGCCGCCGACGTTCGCCCGGCTCTCCCCGCTCGGCGATCCTCGGAGCCTGCCGGGTGGGCGAGGCGAACCGGGCGTTTCCCCGCCCTCCCCGGCCGCCCCGAGCCACGCGCAGGCGCGCTCCGGGCCGGTTGAGGTCCGCGAGTACCGTGCCGCTCTGCGCGTCCACCACCACGGTGCCGACCGGAACCCGGATGACCACGTCCCGGCCGTTGGCTCCCCTTTTGCACCCGCCGCTGCCGTGCCCCCCGCGCCCGGCGGCAAAGCGCCGCCGCATGCGCAGGTCAACCAACGTCAAAAGCCGGGGATCGGCCACCACGTACACATGGCCGCCCCGGCCTCCATCTCCCCCGTCCGGACCGCCGCGGGGCACGTACTTCTCGCGCCGAAAGCTGATAATCCCGTTTCCCCCGTCGCCCGCCTCCACCTCGATGACCGCGGTGTCCACGAGCCTGGCTTCTCGCAAGTGGCATACCCTCCCGCAGACGCCCCCGCAGCCCCGGAAAGGGTGGACGCCCCGCCGGCCCGGCTCGGGGCACGGCGGGGCGCTTTGTCCACTGGGGCTCCCCGGGCGGATCCGGCCCCGTCCGGCCGACGGCCGTCGGAAGCCGGGTCCTGTCGTCCCCGCTCAGGCGGAGCCGGCGTCAGGTCCCGGGTATACCGCGACGAGCTTGCCGCTGGAGCCCCGCGCCTGGAAGCGCACGTAGCCGTCCGCCAGCGCGTACAGGGTGTGGTCCCTGCCCATGCCTACGTTGGGCCCGGGATGCACACGGGTGCCTCGCTGGCGCACGATGATGGAGCCCGCCTTGACCCATTGGCCGTCGCTGCGTTTGACACCCAAGTACTTGGGCCGGCTGTCCCTGCCGTTGCGGGAACTTCCCACACCCTTCTTGTGGGCAAAGCGCTGGAGATCCAGTACCAGCGGCTCCAATCTCGACATCATCGCACCTCACCTCGCCGATCCGTATGGACGCTGCGGGATCGCCGCCCGGCCCCGGCCCGCCTCGGCTCTCGTCCCGTCACCCGGATCCGGCTCCAGCTCCTCCCGCAGCTCTATGTGACCGGGATAGCGGGCCCCGATCTCCCGCAGTCCGGCCACCGCGGCCTTCAAGACCGCCTGCGCCTGCAGCCACGCCAGCCCGTCCGACCGGGCCTCGGGGGCCAAGAGCAACTCCAGATGCCCGTCGCCCGCCGTGACCGCCGCCTCCGCCCGGGCGATACGGGTCACGCCCAGCACGGCGGTGTGCAGCACCGCCGAGGCGCCGGCGCAGACGATGTCCCGACCCTTCCGGTCGAATCCTGTGTGGCCAAAAGCCACCAAAGCCAGCACCGCGCCGTCCGATGCCCGAACCACCCGCACCTGCAGCACTAGGCCCCGTTGCTCCCCGCCGCGCCAGCCACCTCAATGCGCTCCACCGCAAGCCGGGTGTACGGCTGGCGGTGCCCGTAGCGCCGCCGGTAGTTGACCTTGGGCTTGAACTTGAAAACCCGTACTTTACGCAATCGGCCGTGCTCCAGGACCCGAGCCACAGCCCGCGCCTGGCCGACCGTGGGGGTGCCCACCAGGGTCTCGCCCTCCCGGCGCACCAGGAGTACCCGCTCCAGGGTCACCTCCTGGCCCACCGGAGCCTGCAGGCGCTCCACGGTGATGACGTCACCCGGGCTCACCTGATACTGGCGGCCGCCCACTTCCACGACCGCGTACTCCACCTCGGCACCACCTTCTGGCACGATTCCCCTCCTGGCCGGCCGCCCGGCCGCGCAGCGGCGATTCTAGCACGCCTTCGGCGAGTCCGTCAAACCGGACCGGCGCCCGGCGCTGATGCGCATCGGCTGTCCGAAGGTTCGCATTCCGCCCCGCCCTCAGCGCGCAGAGACCACCCGACCCTTGGCGTACGTGCGAAATACCCTGGTGATCTCGACCTTGAGCCTCTGCCCCACGTGTCGGCCCCCTCCTTCGATGTCCACCACGTAGCCCTCCAGCCGGGCGATCCCGTCGTGCGGGTTGTTGACGTGGGGCTCTTCCACCTCCAGGTCGACCACCTGGCCCTCGCGCACCGGCAGCGCCTGCTGCTCCACCTCGCTGCGGGTGCCCACCGTGAGCACCCGCATATCCTCCAGATGCACCGTTTCGCTGCCCCGCACGTAGATGGACTTGCCCGTCTCCGCCTCCAGCCGCTTGAGATTGGATCCGCCCGCGCCGATCACCTGGGCCGCCACCGACGGGTGTACCGCCACCAGCAGAGCCTCGGCCCGGGAGGTTCGGGCAAGACGCACGATTTCCCGCTCCACCTTTTGCGCCATGGTCGCCTCGGAAAGAACCCGCCCGCTGCCCCGGCAGTAGGGGCACGGTTTCTGGAGCACCGCGTAGAGGTTCTCCCGAACCTTCTTGCGGGTGATCTCCACCAGCCCCAGGCGGGTGAACCCCAGCACCTGGGTGCGGGTGCGATCCCGGGCCAGTTCCGCGGTGAGGGTCTGCAGCACCCGGGCTCGATCCTCCTCCCGATCCATGTCGATGAAGTCCACGAGGATGATCCCGCCCAGGTCCCGCAGGCGCAACTGCCGGGCGATCTCCACCGCCGCCTCCAGGTTGGTCCGCAAAACCGTATCCGCGAGGTTGGTGGTACCCGTGTAGCGGCCGGTGTTGACGTCAATGGCGGTGAACGCCTCCGTCTGGTCGATGACCAGGTATCCGCCACAGTTGAGCCATACCCGGCGATCCAGGGCCCGATCCAGCTCCCCCTCTATCCCCATCTCCTCAAAGACGGGGCGTTCTCCCTGGTACAGCTGCACGCGCGACCGCAGGTCCAGGCCCAGGGATTCACTCAACTCGATAATCTTGTGAAACTCGGGGCGCGAGTCCACGACCACCCGATTGATGTCGGGCGTGAACACGTCGCGCACCAGCCGGTAGACCAGATCGTGGTCCCGGTACAGAAGAGCCGGCGCCGTCGCCTTGCGAGCCCGGTGTTGAATCCGTTCCCACAGCCGTAGCAGGAATTGCAAATCGTGAGCGAGCTCCTGCTCGTCGTGTCCCTCGGCCACCGTGCGAACGATGAGCCCCATGCCGCGAGGGCGCAAACGCCGGGCGATGGTTTTCAGACGCTCCCGCTCCTCCTCGCCGGCGATGCGTCGCGAGATGCCAATGTACTCCGCATGGGGCATGAGCACCAGGTAGCGGCCGGGGAGGCTGATGTTGGTCACCACACGAGCTCCCTTGGAGCCGATGGGCTCCTTGGCAACCTGGACCACGATCTCCTGGTTCACCTGCAGCGGCCGCTCTCCCCACCGGTACGGTTGCCCCTCCACGGCCTCCTCGTCGGCGTCGCCGTCCCGGCCGTTCACGTAGGAAAGCGCATCCCCCAGGTACAAAAAGGCGTTTCTCTCCAGGCCGATGTTTACGAAAGCGGCCTGCATGCCGGGCAGGATGTTTTCCACCCGCCCCTTGTAGATGTTGCCCGCCTGGCGTTGATGGGCCTCCCGCTCGATGAACACTTCCATCAGGCGGCGGTCCTCCAAAAGGGCCGCTCGCGTCTCTCCATGTCCCGCGTTGATGACCACATCCCGCGTCATCTCGACCGTTCCACTCCCAACACGTCCAAAGCCATCTGCCTCGCCTTCGCCAGCTTTCGCCAACCCCTCCTCTCCACCACCCGCGGTATATCGGATGCGCCCCGGCCTGTCAACGGCGCCCCTCACCACCTGCGATACCCCAGCCGCCCCAGGGGCATGTGAGGACCCGAACCCAACATGGCGTCCACCAGCGCCCGCTCGTCCACCAGGCCCACCGCTTTGCCGGAACCGTCCGTGACCACAAGCAGGTGGTAGCGTCCGGGAACCCACAGGCGCAGGACGTCGCGCACGGTGCTGTCCCTCGGGGCAGCCAGGGCTCGCACCTCCCGTACCTCCCTCCCGGGAGCCGGTTCGGACAATCGGTGCAGGTAGCGCACCCAAAGGGAGGGGCTTCGCCGACGCTCTCGTCCGGCGGCGTAGACCAAAAACCCACCCATGGCCGCCGACCACAGCCCCGTCTCCCCGCCGCCGTAAGAGGCCAATCCCGCCGCCATCATGGCCAGCCCGGCAAGGCTGCCCAGACCGCAGGCCAGCCGCGTCGCCTCAAAAAACCCCACGCGCCGGGCCAGAAGGGCCCGTACCACCCGTCCCCCGTCCAGCGGCAAAGCCGGAAGCAGGTTGAAAAGCGCCAGGCCCAACTGGTCGGCTGCCAGCATGCCCCAAAACGCTGCGGCTACCTCGCCCCGCGCCGCCAACCCGGCCTGGACTGCGCCGGCCACCAGGGCCACTGCGCCGTTGAGGGCCGGCCCGGCCGCCGCCACCCGGATCTCGGCCCCGGGCTCCACCATGGCCGGCTCGTCCACCCGAGCCACGCCGCCGAACGGGAAGATCTCCACCTCGTACACGCGAACTCCCAGGCGACGGGCCACCGCTGCGTGGGCCAGTTCGTGCAGGACCACCGAGGCCAAAAGCAACGCCCCACGTACCGCCTGCCCCATCCAGATCAGCGCCGCCAGGGCCACCACGACGCTGACATGGACACGCACCACGAACCCCGCCAGGCGCGCCTTTGGCACGCGGGCTCTCCCCTCCCGCTCCCGCCTGACCCGGATTCAGTCTATGTCGCCTTCGGCCCCTGCACGGCCAGCCCCGGCCCCATTACGCCCGGCGCCGGTTCGCCACGCTCAGCACCAATCCGACGCCTGTCAGCGAGGCGACCAGGTTGCTTCCCCCGTAGCTGAGGAAGGGGAGCGGGATGCCCATCACCGGCACCAGCGCCAGCGTCATGCCGATGTTGACCACCACGTGAAAGCTCAACGGGATGAGCACACCCACGGCCAGAAGGCTTCCGGCCCTGTCCCGGGCCAGCTGGGCCGCCCGGAGAATACGTCGGCAGACCAGGTAGTACGCCCCCAGGACCGCCCCGGCGCCCAAGAACCCCAGCTCCTCGGCCACCGCAGAGAAGATGAAGTCGGTGTGCCGGGATGGCAAGAAGGCCAGTTGGGTCTGGGGGCCGGAAAACAGCCCCCGACCGAACAACCTGCCCGAACCGACGGCGATGACCGACTGCAACACGTTCCAACCCGCACCCTTGTCCACCAGGCCCGGCTGCACCAGCACGGCCAACCGCTGAAGCTGGTGGGGCTTGAGCAGCGGCCACCAGCCCGCCCAGGTGAAGGCCACTGCCAGCCCCGCAGCCGCCAACCCGGCGAGCGTCATCCAGGCCAGGAACTTTGCGGGAGTTTGCGCCGCAAACAGCATGCCCATCAGGATGACCACAAACACCACGGCGGTTCCGAGATCCGGCTGGATCAGCACCAGGGAGGTGTACACCAGCGCGAGGCCGGTGGGTGCCACCAGGTCCGGCCACCGGCGTGGCGGGCGGTGCTCCGCCAGGTAACCTGCCAGGGCCACCGCCAGGGCCACCTTGGCCAGCTCCGCCGGCTGGAGACTCCATCGCCCCAGCGCCAGCCATCCCTGGGTTCCCGCCACCCGCCGGCCCGCCACCAGCACTGCCGCCAATAGCGCCAGCCCTCCCAGGTAAATCCAGGGCCCGTAGCGCAGGAGCCTGCGGTAGTCCACCGCCGCCCCAACGACCAGCGCGAGCGCGCCCACGCCCAGATTTATGGCCTGGCGGCGCAGGTAGAAGGTGGGGTCAGGTGCCCAGGAACGGGTGGCCGAGTAGACCATCACCAGCCCGAGCCCCGCCAGCGCGGCCACGGAGCCGACAAGAACCCAGTCCGTGGCCCGATACCATGGCCGCGCCCTGGCAGGCGGCGCCGGCATGGGTCACCGCCGGGAAGGGACCGGCCCCCGGGGGCCGCGGATGGGGACGTTGGCCACCAGGGCCACCGGTGCGTCCTGGCGATTTCCAGACGGCGACAGCGTGACCTCGATACCCTCCTCGACCACGTCGAGGTAGCGGGAGATCACCGCCAGGATCTCATCCTTCAACGTGGTGATGAGCCCGGGCGGCACACGGGCGCGGTCGTATTTGAGCACCAGCTGCAAGCGCTCGCTGGCGACGTCGGCGCTTTTCGGGGGCCGGTGACTCATTAGCCGTGAAAACCAAGCCATCCCGCTCGGGCCTCCTTGCCTGCGAGCCCCTGGGCCTGCCGCCCGGGCTCAGCTCTTGGGTCCGCGCACCAGGCGCCGAAGGCGCGCCAGAAGCCCCCCGTCCTGGAAGTCCGTAAACGGAACCTCATGTCCCTCCAACCGGCGGGCGATGTCCCAGAAGGCCTGGCCGGCCCGGGACCGCCCGTCCAGCACCACCGGCTCGCCCCGGTTGGTGGAAACGATGATCTCCTCGTCATCGGGGACCACGCCGATCAGGGGAATGGCCAGGATCTCGATGACGTCGCCGACCTCCATCATGTCGCCCCGCCGGACCATCTGCGGCCGGATCCGGTTGATGATCAACCGGGGCTGGTAAAGCTCCCGGCTCTCCAGGATGCCGATGACCCGGTCTGCGTCCCGGACCGCCGCCACCTCCGGCGTGGTCACGATGATGGCCTCCGTCGCGCCGGCGACCGCCGTGTGAAAGCCGTGATCGATGCCGGCCGGCGAGTCGATGAGGACGTAGTCAAACTCCTCCTGGAGCTGAGCCGTCAAGTCCCGCATTTGCTCCGGGGCCACCGCATCCTTGCCGCGGGTCTGGGCCGCCGGCAGCAGCACCAGGTTATCCACCCGCTTGTCCCGGATCAAGGCAGCCTTCAGCTTGCAGGTGCCCTCGATGACATCCACCAGGTCGTAGACGATCCGGTTTTCGAGACCCAGGACCACGTCCAGGTTGCGAAGGCCGATGTCGGCGTCCACCACGACCACCCGGCGCCCCATCCGGCCCAGCGCGGTACCCAGGTTGGCCGTCGCCGTGGTCTTGCCTACCCCGCCTTTCCCGCTGGTGACGACGATAACTCTCCCCGCCATGCCTGCGCGCCCTCCTCCGTAAAGGCCGCATACGGCTGAACCTCCACCACCTCGCCCCGCACCCGGGCCAGCTCCGGCCCTGCGGCCGGCTGCACCCCATCGGGCTCTTCAGGGGCCCGTGCCACCCGATGGGCGATGCGGAGCTGCAACGGGGACAGCCGTAACGCCACCACGATGGCCTCTTCGTCGCCGCGAGCGCCCGCGTGGGCCACACCCCTCAGCGCGCCTACGACCACGATATCCCCGGCCGCCACGACCTCCGCGCCGGGGTTGACGTCGCCCAGCACCACCACATTGCCGTCGAACGCGACGCGCTGCCCCGATCGCAGGGTGCGACGCACCAGCAGGGTGCGCAGCCCCGCCTGCCTGGAGTGGCGACCCCGGACCGGGTAGGCAAGCCCGGCACCCGACGGATCCGACGCCAGGCGGGCCGACCCGATGATGGCCCGCGGCGCCTCAGGTAGGGAAAGAGCCCCCCTGCCCTCCGAAGGCCCGGGCCGGGACAGCTCCGCCGCCCCGCCCACCTCCACCTCCAACCCGCACTCCTTCAGCGTTTCGATGAGCTGCAGCCACTGCGACCAGGTGGCGAGCCGGCAACCCACTTCCAGGCGCACCGGCGCGCCCGCAAAGAACTTACGAGCCGGCAGGAGCTTATGGCGAAGGCTCTCCAGCACGTGCTCGAAGGGTGCATCCTCGTCAATGACCACCGACAGCCCACGCCGGGAGCCTTTCAACACCACCGTCTCCCGCGCGGTCGCCTGCTGCGCTTCCATGGGTTCCCATCGCCTGTCCCCTCGCCGGCCCCGTCGGGGGCCCTCCAGCGCCAGCCAACCCCGCCGACCCGAACGCCGCCCGACCTGCCCCGACTGGCCGCATCGGGCAGACGACGGACCGAAGGCCTCCACGAATCGGTCGGTGATGTTCCCACTTCTGCGGCCCAAATACCACTCCTTCAGCGCCGGGCGGCGGCAAGTTCCCCTCCGAAGTAGTAAGCCAGGATCTCCCGAGCGACCGGAGCCGCCGCCCGAGCTCCGCCACCCCCGTGTTCGATCACCACCGCCACCACGATCTCCGGATTATCCACGGGGGCAATGCCCACAAACCAGGCGTGCCCTGCGCCTTCCTGGTTCGCCACCTCCGCGGTTCCCGTCTTGCCGCCCACCGGCACAAAGAACCCCGAAAACGCACTGCGGGCCGTGCCATGAGGTCCGGAAACCACGCGCGCGAGCCCCTCCCGCAAAAGTCGCCAGACCCCGCGGGGGGCCGGCACCACCCGCAGAACCTGCGGGCGATGCTCCCACAACGTCGTGCCGTCGGGGCGGAGCACCCGCTCCACCAGATACGGCCGGTAGATGACCCCGTCGGTGGCCAGGGCCGCATACACGGCAGCCATTTGCAGGGGGGTCACCTCCAGGAAACCCTGGCCGATGGCTATGTGCAGGGTCTCGGAGGCGTACCACAGCCGCTCCGAGATGGGCCGGGACGCATACCGTCGCTGCTTCCAGTCCGGATCGGGGATCAGCCCCTCCCGGTCGCCGGGATACAGGTCGATGCCCAGAGACTGCCCCAGTCCGAACCGGCGAGCCCAGCGCGCCAGCCCATCGATGTCCACCCGGCGGCCCAGTTCCCAGAAGAAGTCGTTGCTGGACCACTCCATGGCCTCCACCAGGCTCAACGCTTTACCCGGCCCCGCCAGCCCCAGGCGGAACCACCAGTCCAACATGCCAAACGGACCGCGCCCGTCCACCTCGATACGCTCATCGGGGCGCAGCTTTCCCTCGGCGATGGCGGCCGTGGCCGTGATCACCTTGAAGGTGGAGCCCGGAGGATACACCCCGCGGGTCACCCGGTTGAGAAAGGGACCGGATGGGTCGCGCTGGAGGGCCTCGAGGTAGCGCACGCGATCCCGGTTCCAGGGCATCAGCTGGCGGGGATCGTAGCCTGGGTAGGTGGCCATGGCCAGCACGGCACCCGTTCGGGCTTCCAGCACCACGGCCGCACCGGCCACGGGTGCCGTCGAGGCCACGCCGCTGGCGCGCCGCATTTCGGCCGCCCGGGCCACCCCCCGCTCCAGGGCCTGTTCGGTCGCCGCCTGCAGCTCCAGATCGACGGTCAGGACGAGGTCCGCCCCGGGCACGGGCGGGTGCTCCTCCAGCACCCGCCGCGGCCGCTCCAGGGCGTCCACCTCGATCCTGCGGTAGCCGTCTGCTCCCCGCAGCAGCGACTCGTAAGCTCTCTCGATGCCCATCCGGCCGACCAGGTCCGTGCCCCGGTACCCCAGCTCCCCGAACCGCTGCAACTCCTCAAGCTCGATGGGGGCGACGTAGCCAAGGATGTGGGCTGCCCGCGCTCCCAGCAAGTAGTTGCGAACGGGCTCCTCCTCGACCACCACGCCGGGAAGCTGGCTTTTGCGCTCCTCCACCGCGATGACCTGGGAAGGGGTGGCATCCCGCCACAGCCGTACCGGCTCCGGCGACCCGGGCTGGTAGCCCGACGCCCAGGCGTCGGCAAGCACCGACTCGTCCACGTCCAGCAGGCCGGCCAACTGACGCAGGGTCTCGGCCCGGCGCCCGACATCCCCGTCCGCTAGAAAGGAGACGGTGAAAGACTTCCGGTTGCCCACCATCGGGCGGCCCGCACGGTCGTAGATGAGGCCGCGGGGAGCCGTGAGCGGAACCTCCCGGAGCCGGTTGCTCTCGGCTCTGACCGCGTACTGCTCACCGCGGACCACCTGCACGTACCACAGGCGACCGGCCAGCACCAGCACCACGGCCGACAGCAGGCTCGCCAACCACCGCAGGCGGGCCTCGATGGAGACCGCACCCTTACGGGCCAGCTCGCCTCTCACCCTTTTGCCCCCCTGCCCGCACCCTCACAGGCCCTGGGGCTGCTGTACCCGGCCATGGAAGGAAGGCCGGTACCACCATGCGCCCAGGGGGTAGAGGGTCGAAAAGAGGGCTGCCGTCAGCAAGATCCGGGAGGCGGCGCCCGCGAGGGTGTGCAGGGACAGCGAGACGCGCACCCCAAACGCCCAGGCTCCGACCAGGGAGATGGCCCACTCCGCCGACGATGCCAGCATCACCAGCCCCACCAGCAAAACGTAGGGCTCCGTGCCGAGTCGAGCCACCAAGCGGGCCGCGCCCGAGGCAGCCAGCCCGCGGCTGACGCCTCCGATACCCACCAAAAGACCGCCCGGCAGATCGGCCAGAAGTCCGCCCAGCACACCCACCATACCCGCTGCCCGCTCCTGCCCCAGCGCTGCAGCCACCAGGGCCGCTGCCAGGACGGGGTCCGGAGATTGCCCGAAAAGGGTTAGCCCCCGGAAAACCGTCCAGTCCAGGGCCACACCCAGCGTAAGCAAGGCCCACCCAACCCAACGCCGCTCGCCGCCAGGAGTCAACTGGGTTGCCACGCGCCCTCACTTCCCCGCCTCCTGCGCGACCAGCACGAACACCACGTGCAGCCGATCAAAGTCAGCTGCAGCCATCAGATGCCCTTCTCGGCCCAGGCCGCCCGGGAGCTCCCGCACGGAACGGAGGGTGCCTATCAGAACCCCCCGGGGGTACACCCCGCCCAGGCCCGAGCTGACCACCACGTCCCCCGACTCGAAGGAGGACTGCGGCGTGAGGCTTTTGACTCGAAGCTCGCTGCCGCGGTCCAGCCCCTGGACCAGCACCAGGTCCCCGGTGCGCAGCACCAGGCCCCCCGCCGCGGACTCCACATCGCTCAGGAGGCTGACGGTGGCGGTCTTGTCGGAGACCTGCACCACCTGGCCCACGAGCCCTCCTGCAGCCATCACCGCAGCCAGGGGGGCGATACCGTCCGAGGCGCCCCGGTTGAGGAGCACCTGGGCGTACCACCGGGAGGGCCGCCTCTGGATCACCTCCGCGGCCACCAGCCGGTAGCCCGCGACCTCGGGAAGCTCCAGGGCGCGGCGAAGCTGACGGTTTTCTTCGAAGACCCCGGCGAGCAGGGAAAGCTGAAGCCGCGCTTCGTCCAGCTCGCGCCGCAGGCGCCGGTTCTCCTGCTCGAGCTGTCCCATCCGGGCCAGCGACGACGCTGTCTCGCTCACGCTACGCCCGGCCCAGGCCACCGCTCCCTGGATGGGAGCCAGCGCATCCAAAAGCCAGCGCTCGGGCAAGGTTCGGCGAGATCGGGGTTCGGAGGTCACGAACGCGCTGATCACGACCAGAAGCGCCCCGGCGCCCCACAAAAGCGAACTCCGCCACCAGGTGGTGGCCGGCTCCGGCCCTCGTCCCCCGCCTCTGTTGCCCATGGGCTCGCCGCCACCTCACCCGTCGCCTCGCACCCGCACCGGCCCGGACGGCGCTTGCGGGCTGTGCCGCTCCCATGCACCCGGCGGCGGCCGGCCCCGGCAGCCTACCCCGGACCGCCCCATCCCGCCCGGGTCACAGCCGCCTCGGGTTGATGAGCACCCGGTTCATGCGGTCGAAATGCTCCAGCGCCATGCCGGCCCCGGTCACCACCGCCGTCAGCGGATCGTCAGCCACGTGAACCGGCATCTGGGTCTCCTGGGCCAACAGCTTGTCCAGGCCCTTCAGCAACGCGCCTCCGCCCGCCAGCACCAGTCCCCGGTCCACGATGTCGGCGGCCAGCTCGGGCGGCGTGCGCTCCAGCGTCACCCGAACCGCCTCCACGATGGCCATGACCGGCTCGGTGAGGGCCTCCCGCACCTCCCGCCCCGCCAGCTGGAGGGTGCGGGGCAGCCCCGTCACTAGGTCCCGGCCCCGGACCTCGAACACCTGATCGTCCACCACCGGAAAGGCCGACCCGATGGCCTTCTTCACCTCTTCGGCCGTCCGCTCCCCCACCAGCAGGTTGTACGTGCGCCGCACGTACTGGATGATGGCCTCATCCATCTCGTCGCCGGCGATGCGCACGGAGCGCTGCGCCACGATTCCGCCCAGCGAGATGACGGCCACCTCTGTGGTGCCGCCCCCGATGTCGACCACCATGCACCCCGTCGGCTCCTGCACCGGCAGGCCCACCCCGATGGCCGCCGCCATGGGCTCCTGAATCAGCCGCGCGTCGCGCGCCCCCGCCGACAGGGCGGCGTCCACCACCGCCCGCTGCTCCACCTCGGTCACGCCCGACGGCACCGACACCACCACCCGGGGGCGGCCAAACCCACGCCCTCCGCCGGCCTTGGCGATGAAGTGGCGCAGCATCCGTTCGGTGACGTCGAAGTCCGCGATCACCCCGTCCCGCATGGGCCGCACGGCGACCACGTTGCCGGGGGTTCGGCCCACCATCTGCTTGGCCTCATCGCCCACGGCCAGCACCTCGCCGCTGTCCCGGTCGATGGCCACCACCGAGGGCTCCTGGAGCACCACCCCGCGGCCCTTGACGTACACCAGCGTATTGGCGGTTCCCAGGTCGATCCCCATGTCTCGCCCGAAAAACCAACCCATCTGCCTTCGTCGTTCCCTTCGGCGACCCCCCTGGGGGCCGCTGGACCCACGAAAGTCACAGCCACCCCAGTTCCTTGAGACTGGCGTAGCGGCCGTGGCCGATCACCACGTGGTCCAGCACCTCGATCCCCAAAAGCCGGCCGGCCTCCGCCAGGCGCTGCGTCAGGTGCCGATCCTCCTGGCTGGGCGTCGGATCCCCGCTGGGGTGATTGTGGGCCAGAACCACCGCCGCGCTGCTCAGACGGATGGCCGGCTTGAACACTTCCCGGGGATGCACCGGCGTCCGGTTCAGCTCGCCCACCGAGACCCGGTGAACATCCAGAACCTGATGGCGCGTATCCAGCAGGATCACCACGAATTGCTCCCGGTCCTGGCGCGCCAGCTCCAGCGACAGAAGGTCGAACACGTCGGCCGGCGACCCGATCACCGGCCGCGGCTCGCCCCCCAGGCGCGCCAGCCGCCGGGCCAGCTCCACCACCGCCAGGAGCTGAGCAGCCTTCGCGGGACCGACACCCTTGTGCTGCAACAGCTCGGCGGGATAGGCGGCCAAAAGCCCGCCCAGGCCCCCCAGCCGTTCCAGCAATTCGCCCGCCACCTCCACGGCCGGCTGCCCTTCTGCGCCGGTGCGCAGGATGACGGCGAGAAGCTCCGCATCGGAAAGCGCATCCGGGCCGTGCTGCAGCAGGCGCTCCCGAGGCCCGGGCCTCAGCATAGCTCGATTCCGAACCCTCGCAAAAGCTCTGCCAGCCGGGATAGCGGCAGTCCCACCACATTGAAGAAGCAACCCTCGATGCGCTCCACCAAAAGCGCCCCGACCCCCTGGGCCGCGTATCCTCCCGCCTTGTCCATCCCCTCGCCCAGCTTGACGTACCGCTCGATCTCCCTTTCCGTCAGCCGGCGGAAGGTGACGTCGGTCCGCTCCGCGTGCAGCACCTGACGGCCATCCATGTCCCGCACCACCGCGAGGCCCGTCCAAACCTGGTGGCGCCGCCCTGACAGCCTGCACAGCATCTGCCGGGCCTGCTCGGGGTCGGCGGGCTTGCCCAGGATCTGCCCGTCCAGCACCACGACCGTATCGGCGCCAACCACCACGTCGCAGGGCCTGCGCCGGGCCACTTCCCGGGCCTTGGCCTCGGCCAGGCGCACCACCGCCCGATCCGGTGGCTCCCGGGCATCCAGCCGTTCCGGCACCTGCGGGGCTTCCACGTCGAAGCTCGCCGCCACCATGGCCAGAAGCTCCCGACGGCGAGGGGATGTCGAAGCAAGCACAAGACCCATGGGTGCGGGCAGACACCCTTAAAGGAGCCAGCGCAGGATCCAGGCCGAGACGAGCAACCCCACCGCCGTCCCCAGGTTGACCTTCACCATCAACCGAAAGCCCAGATCCAGCACCCCGGCCACGTTGAGGGAAGCGACGTCGACGCCGGCCTGGGCCGAGCGGGCAAGCAGCGGAACCGCCTGACCCAACCCTTCGGCCAGGGCTCCTCCCACCACCGACCCCACCAACAACACCAGGGCGGCCAGGCCCCAGTGGAAGCCCCGTGCATATGGCCGCATGGCCGGTCCCATCCACCTTTACACCGGGCGGAACTGCCCCCCCAACCCCGGGCCAGCGGCCCCCGCCTCGCCGTCTGGGATCTCAAGGCCTTAATTCTCGCAGGCCCGCCGGGATCCTACGTTTCCTTCAAAAAACGAAGGATCACGTCCATGAGTTCCCGGATAGAGTGATCCGCGTTCCGGTCGTTTTTGATGGCATCCGCCACACACCCTCGGGTGTGGTCCTCCAGCAGCACCAGCCCCACCTTGTCCAGGGCTGCCTTCACCGCCGCAATCTGGACGAGCACGTCCACACAGTATTTTTCTTCCTCAATCATCCGCTGAAGCCCGCGCACCTGGCCCTCGATGCGGCGCAAGCGGCGGATGAGGTCGGCCTTGTGGGCCCGGTACGAGCCGCGGGGCCGGTGGGGCTCGTGGACCGCCGGCAACTGCCCGGACTCGACCATAACTCCCGTCGACCTCCCCGCTCGCGTCTCGCCGGAGCTGCTAGGGGATGAAGGCATCCGGCCACCGCGCCTTCAATTTCTCACGCTCGGCCACCGCCTGCTCCCGGCTGGCATACGGCCCTATCCACACCTTGTAGACCGTGGCACCCTGGGCTCCGGTGGAAGGGACGACGCGCGCGGCATACCCCTCCGACTGCGCTGCCCTTGCGGTTCTCTCGGCGTTGTCCGCATTGCCGAAGGCTCCCACCTGCACGAACCAGTTCCGGGCCTCCCCGGAGCCCGCAACCTGCGGTCCACCCGGTGCGGACGGGCCCGGGCCGGCCGTTGCGGAACCGGCTGGGGCCGGCTCGGCAGGCGAGGCCATGCGCCCACCGGCGGGCGCCGGCCCGGGCGCGGCGGGCAGCGACGGTGCCGGCGGGACGATCTCCGCCTGCTCTGGCCGGGCGACCGTGCGGGAAGCCCCGGGCACGCTCACCCAGCGGGTAAACACCACCTGGCCCAGCACATAACCCACCAGGGCCGCCGCCACCACCACGGCGCCCAACGTCAGCACGAAACTCAGGCGATCTCGACGGGACTCGGCCTCGCGTGCGGGCTCGCTCATGGTGCACCCCTACCGTTTCCGTGGGGCCGCCGGGACGGTCCCCCTGCCCGCTATGCTTGCGGTTCGGCGCGTAGTTTATCGCTGGAGTTTGTCGATCCCTGCCACCCGTCCCGGCTGGCCAGAACTTCGCCCGCCAGGTAGAGCGAACCGGCTACCAGCACGGGGCCCCATCGCCGCCCCGCCTCCACCGCCAGCCGGACTGCGGCGCCGGGAGGTTCCACCGCAACCGCGGCGGCCGCGCCGCCCGCCACAGCCAAAGCGGCCAGCGAGGCAGGGTCCACAGCCGGGCTGCGGGAGGAGCGGGCCCGGGTGGCGATCACCATGGCCCCGGGCGTCACCAGCTGTCGCAGTATCCCCTCCACATCCTTCTCCGCCAGCATCCCCAGCACCAGCACCCGGGGCAAGCCTCCCAGCAGGGCTTCCAGCGATGTGCGAACGGCACGAGCGGCCGCCGGGTTGTGGGCGCCGTCCAGCAGCACCAGCGGGTCGCGCCGCAGCACCTGAAGGCGGGCCTCCCACGGGGGATTTCGAAGCCCGGCACGCACCGCCCCCTCCCCCACCGCCCAGCCCCGCTCCGACAAAACCCACGCCACCGCCGCAGCGGTGGCCGCGTTCTGCACCTGGTGGTGGCCCGCCAGCCCCACGTACAGCCCGTCCCACGCAAGCCCGTCGGGCCCCATAAGGTCAAAGCGGCTGCCGCTGAGGGTAAGTTCGGCCGGGGTAAACCGAAAGCTCCAGCGCGCCGCTCCCTCCCCGCCGCCGTCGGTTCCGGTCTTTTGGCGCTCTGTCCCCTCCACCACCCGGTACACCGGACACCCCAGCTCCCGGGCTCGGCGAGCCAGGACCTCCATGGCCGGGGGCAGCTGGGGGGCCAGCACCACCGGGACCCCGGGCTTGAGGATCCCTGCCTTCTCCCACGCCACCTGCGCCAGGCTCCTGCCCAGCACCTGAGTGTGGTCCAGATCCACGGGGGTTACCACCGCCACCTCGGGAACCACCACGTTGGTGGCGTCCAGCCGCCCACCGAGGCCCACCTCCACCACGGCCAGGTCCACCCGGCAGCGGGCCAGGTGCCAGAGGGCCATCGCCGTGGCGAACTCGAACTGGGTGGGAGGCTCTTGCGGGGCGACGGCCTGCACGGCCGCGTGAACGGCTTCGAAGGCCTCGGCCAGCTCCTCGGGCCGGATGGGCTGCCCGTCCACCACGATGCGCTCGTGGAACCGCACCAGGTGCGGGGATGTATAGAGCCCCACCCGCAGCCCGGCCGCCCGGGCGATCTCCGCCACCATCACCGCTGTGGAGCCCTTGCCGTTGGTGCCGGCGATGTGGACGGACCGCAGGGCCTGGTGGGGCTGCCCCAGCTGAGACAAGATGGCGCGCATCCGCTCCAGGCCCAGGCGCATGCCGAACCGGCCCAGCTTCTGCAGGTGTTCCAGGGCCCGGCGGTCAGCCGACAAGTTCGCGCAACTGCTCCATCTGTTCCAGCAGTCGGGACCGGGTGGCCTGCGCGTCGTCCCTCTTGCGCCGGGTAGCCTCCACCACCTCGGGCGGGGCCCTCCGGGCGAACTCGGGCCGACTCAACATGGCGTCCCAGCGCTGGATCTGACGGTCCACCGCCTCCAGCTCCTTTTGCAGGCGGGCCATCTCACGCTCGGCATCCACCAGGTCCCGCAGGGGCAAAAACACCTCCGCCCACGGACCCGCCACGGCCGGCACCGCGTCCTGCGGTCGGCGCTGCTTCGGCGGCTCGATGACCAGCTCCCCCAGCCCGGCCAGGCGGCAGATGTCGTCCCGGTGGGCCTCCAGGAGGGGTTTTACGGCCCCGTCCGCCCAGATCACCGCCGAAATCCGCCGTCCCACGGGAACTCCCTTCTCCGCCCGGACATTTCGGATGGTGCGCACCACGGCCACGAACCGGCCCATCGCCTCTTCCGCCTCCGGATCCCGAAGTTGCGGCCGGGGCCTGGGCCAGGGGGCCACCATGATGCTGCCCCCACGCCCCGTCAGCCGCTGCCAGACCTCCTCCGTGAGAAAGGGCATGAAGGGGTGGAGGAGGCGGACCGTCTGCTCCAGGACATGCCACGCGGTCCGGGCGGCTCCCTGGCGCACCGGCTCCGGAGCTTCGGGCTGCAGGCGGGGCTTGGCCAGCTCGATGTACCAGTCGCAAAACTCGTCCCACGTGAAGTCGTACAGAACCCGCAGCGCCTCCCCGAAGTCGTACGCCCCGAGCAGCCGGGTCACCTCCTCGGTAACCGCCTGCAGGCGGGAGAGGATCCACCGATCTGCCAGGGACCGTGGGGGCAACGTGTCCACCGGTTGGCCGCCATCCGGTTCGGGCGCCTGGAAGCCCTCAGGCAGCCTCATCAGCACGAAGCGGGCTGCGTTCCACAGCTTGTTGGCGAAGTTGCGGTTGGCCTCGGCTCGCTCGGGATGCCACCGGACGTCGTTGCCGATGCCAACCCCGCTGACCAGGGTCAGCCGCAGCGCGTCCGCCCCGTAGGCCTCGATCACCTCCAGCGGGTCGACCCCTGTGCCCTTGGACTTGCTCATCTTGCGGCCCTGGGCGTCGCGGACCAGCCCGTGCACCACCACGTCCCGAAACGGGACGTCCCCCATGAACTCCAGCCCCATCACGATCATGCGGGCCACCCAGAAGAAGATGATGTCGAACCCCGTGACCAGCACCGAGGTGGGATAGAAGAAGGCGAGTTCGGGGGTGGCCTCGGGCCAGCCCAGGGTGGAGAAGGGCCACAGCGCAGAGCTGAACCATGTGTCCAGCACGTCGGGGTCCTGGGTGATGCGCGGGGAAGCGCACCGGGGACAGCCCTTCAGGTCCTCGACGCTGGCCGATGCCTGGCCGCAGTCCGCGCAGTACCATACCGGGATCCGGTGCCCCCACCACAGCTGGCGGGAGATGCACCAGTCCCTGACGTTTTCCATCCAGTGGAAGTAGTGGGCAGCGAACCGCTCGGGGATGAACCGGATGCGTCCTTCCCGCACCGCCCGGATGGCCGGCTCGGCCAGCGGCTTCATGCGCACGAACCACTGCCTGGAGACCAGGGGCTCCACCGGGGTCGCGCAGCGCTGGCAGTGCCCGACCGCATGCCGGTGTGGCTCCTCTTTCACCAGGTAGCCGCCCTCCCGCAGCCTCTGCACCACCCGGGCCCGGGCCTCCTCCCTCGAAAGCCCGGCGAAGTCCGGTCCGGCCTGTTCGGTCATCCGGCCGTCCTCGCCGATGACCTTCACGGACGCAAGCCCGTGCCGCCGCCCGATCTCGAAGTCGGTGGGGTCGTGCGCCGGGGTGACCTTCACCGCCCCGGTGCCGAAGCCCATCTCCACCGCCTCGTCCGCGACCACCGGAAGCCGGCGCCCCACCAGGGGAAGGATGGCCACGGCGCCCCGGGCGGCGTGGTAACGAGCGTCGGCCGGGTGGACGGCGACGGCGGTGTCACCCAGCATGGTCTCCGGCCGGGTGGTGGCCACCACAATGGCGCCCGTCCCGTCTTCCAGGGGGTAGCGCACGTACCAGAGGCGCCCTTCCACTTCCTGGTGCTCCACCTCGAGGTCGGACAACGCGGTGCGGCATCGCGGGCACCAGTTGATGATGTAGTCGCCCTGGTAGATGAGCCCCTTGTCAAACAACCGTACGAACACCTCTCGGACAGCCCGCGAGCAGCCGGGGTCCATGGTGAACCGCTCCCGGGACCAGTCGCACGAGGCGCCCAGGCGGCGCAGCTGCCGGGTGATCACCCCTCCGTAGGTCTCTTTCCACGCCCACACCCTCTCCAGGAACCTCTCCCGCCCCAGATCGTGGCGGCTTTTCCCCTCCCTGGCCAGCTCCGCCTCCACCACCACCTGGGTGGCGATCCCGGCGTGATCCGTCCCCGGCAGCCAGAGGGTGGCATGCCCCTGCATGCGCCGCCATCGTACCAGGATGTCCTGCAGGGTGTTGTTGAGGGCGTGGCCCATGTGAAGGGACCCCGTCACGTTGGGAGGCGGGATGACGATGCAAAATCCCGGCCGGGAAGGGTCGGGATCGCCCCGGAAGTAGCCGCCCTGCTCCCAGTAGGCGTACCATCGCTCCTCCACCCCCCGAGGGTCGTAGACAGCCGCAAGCCCCCCGCCTGCACCGTCCTGCCCCCGGCCCTCGAAATGGACCTGGCTTGGCTGTGTCATCGCCACCTGGCCCTCCCCGTCGCCGATGCGCCGACGGGAGCGAGTCGGAACCGCACGCTCCCCTTCAAACAGAAGGCCCCCTCGCCAAAGGGCGAGAGGGCAGGCTCCCGCGGTACCACCTTTGTTTTGCCGGCGCTCCGGGCCCCTTCACTCCCCGCGGCCCGCCAGGCGCCGGCACTTTTGCCGCCGTAACGGGCCGGCACGCCGTCCGGGCCTGGCGGGGTCCCGCACGGGCAGCCCCCTCGACCCGGAAGCTCCGGGGCGACCTTCGGCGCCTCCCACCCGGGAACCTCTCAGCCGGCGGGCTCCCGTCTCTTCCGGCGGGGCAGCGGCGCCTACTCCTCCCCATCCACGCCTCTTGCGCCGGCCGAGCCGGCTGCCTGCGGCACGCCGACCGGCCATGGGTTGTGGACGATTCATGCGTAACGTAACAGGGCGTCTCGGGGGGTGTCAAGCGCAGGCTCCATCCGCCGCTCCTGCGCAGCTGGCCGCCGCGGCTCCCGGAGTCCTCTCGCCTGCCCCCTCTTGCCGCAGCCCGCGGCGCCCCCTCACCTGTGCCGGCCTCGGCAGGTGGCTGGGCCCCGTGGCCTTCGGCTACCCCGGCAGGGAACCGTCCGGCGCCAATGGAATCCTCCTCCCGGTGAGCCAGGGCGGGCTGGCGCACGGCCGGCGGCCTGCCCAGGAAGGGAGTGGGTGCAGACAGCGCAATGGAAGGGAGCAGGCCACCAACACGTCCGGCAACGGGACCAACACGTTGGCAAATGGGGATGATGGTCCGTCACACGGAAAGGGGCAGTGAGATGGTGAACGGGATAAGCCGCAGGCCGCTTCTCGCAGCCGCCGCCGCGCTGGCCTTGCTGGTGGCGCTGTCGGGCACCGGCCTGGCCGAGGTGAAAAACCCGGACACACTCATCTTCGCCACCTACGGCGAGCCGGAGACCCTGGACCCGGCTTACGCCTACGACACGGCCAGCGGCGAGGTCATCTACCAGGTGTACGAAAACCTCATCGCCTACGACGGCGAGCGGCTGGATCGGTTCGTGCCGCTTCTGGCCACCGCGGTGCCGAGCACGGCCAACGGGCTGATCTCCGCCGACGGCAAGACCTACCGGTTCCCCATCCGCTCGGGTGTGCGCTTCCACAACGGCGCCCTCCTGACACCCCAGGACGTGGAGTACAGCTTCGAGCGGGCCATGCTGCAGGACCGGTCGGGCGGGCCCGTCTGGATGCTCCTCGAACCCCTGCTCGGCACCCAGAGCATCGAGGAGTATGCCATGCAGCTGGCGGGCGTGGACGCCTTCGACCGGGTGCCGGCCCAGACCCTGACCGAGGTCTGCCGGCGGGTTCAGGCGGCGGTGGAGGTCGAGGGTGACACCGTGGTGTTCCGCCTGGCGCAGCCGTATCCGCCGTTTCTTTCCATCGTGGCGCAAAGCGCCAGCTGGGCCGCGGTGCTCAACAAGAACTGGGCCATCGCCCAGGGGGACTGGGACGGGCGCTGCGACAACTGGGTGAAGTGGCACGACCCCAAGGCGGAGCAGGACCCGCTGTATTCCAAGATGAACGGCACGGGACCGTACCGGTTGGTGGAATGGCAGAAGGGCTCCCAGGTCATCCTGACCCGCAACGAGACCTACTGGCGGCGCCCGGCCCCGGTGAAGAACGTCATCATCAAGTACGTTCCCGAGTGGGCGACCCGCCAGCTGATGCTGCAGACCGGCGACGCGGACATCGTGCGGGTGGATCCGCCGTACCTGCCCCAGGTGGAGCAGATGAGGGGTGTGAAGGTCTACCGCAAGCTGCCGTGGTTGGTGAACACCGCGGCCTTCTTCACCTTCCGGATCACCCCAGAGGGTAACGACTACATCGGCAGCGGCAAGCTGGACGGGCAGGGCATCCCGCCGGACTTCTTCAGCGACCTGGACGTACGAAAGGCCTTCAACTACTCCTTCGACTGGGAAACCTACGTGCGCGACGTGATGCAGGGGGAGGCCACCCAGGCGCGCGGGCCCATCCCGGCCAGCGTCCCGTACCACAACCCCGAGCAGCCGGTCTACACCTTCGACCTGAAGAAGGCGGAGGAGCACTTCCGCAAGGCATGGGGCGGCCAGGTGTGGGAGAAGGGCTTCAAGTTCACCCTGCTTTACAATGAGGGTAACGACGCTCGCCGCATCGCCGCCGAGATCCTGGAGGCCAACGTGGAGAGCCTCAACCCCAAGTTCCAGATCGAGATCCAGGCCGTTCCGTGGCCCACGTACCTGCAGGCGTACCGGCAGAGCAAGCTGCCCATCTACATCATCGGCTGGCTGGCGGACTTCCCGGATCCTCACAACTTCGTGCTACCCTACCTGCACTCCCAGGGGACCTTCTCCAGGGCCCAGAAGCTCCCCGAGGATCTCCTGGCCAAGTTCGATGCCCTCATTGCCAAGGGCGTCTCCACCGTGGATCCCCAGGAGCGCCGGGCGGCCTACTACGAGCTTCAGAGACTGGCATACGAAAACGCGGTCGACATCTTCCTGGTGGATCGCACCCAGCAGGAGGTCATGCGGGACTGGGTGAAGGGGTTCGTCTGGAATCCGATCCGGCCCGGACGGGACTTCTACACCCTGTCCAAGTGAGCCTGCGACGAGGCGGGCCGGCGGTGGGAGGGCGTCCCGTCGCCGGCCTGCCCTCTTGTGCCGGGCCCTTGGGAGAACGGATGTGACCGAAAGTCATCATGCTGCCCTTCGTGGTGCGCCGCCTTGCCCAGTTACCCCTGCTCTTCCTGGCCGCAACCCTCTTGGTCTTTGGCTTGATGCAGCTGCTCAGCCCGTACCAGCTGGTGGCCGCGTTTGTCCGCAGCCCCCAGGAGCTCAAGACGTTCACCCTGGACCAGCTGGTGGAGAAGTACAACCTGGGCGCGCCCCTGCACGTCAAGTACGTGGCGTGGATGTCGCAGCTCCTGCGGGGAAATCTCGGCTGGTCGGAAGCCGCCAAGGAGCCGGTCTTCGATGCTTTGGTGCGCCGGTTTCCCGCCACGGTGGAGCTGACCCTGTACGCCTCGCTGCCCATGGCCCTGGGAGGGGTGTGGCTGGGGGTGCTGTCCGCCGTCCACCGCAACCGGCCCATCGATCACGCCAGCCGCGTCTTTGCCATCATCGGGTGGTCATTCCCCACCTTCGTGTTCGGGCTGGTCTTCTTGATGATCTTCTACGGCGTGCTGGGCTGGTTCCCGCCGGATCGCCTTTCGGTGTGGGCCTTGCAGGCGGTGGTCGCCCCCGAGTTCCGCTGGCGAACCGGGCTGGTCACCATCGACGCCTTGTGGAACGGCCGGCTTGACATCTTCCTGGATGCGTTACGTCACCTGGTGGGGCCGGTCGTGACCCTCTCGTACCTGTACTGGGCGCAGCTGATGCGCATCACCCGATCCAGCATGCTGGAGACGCTCCAGCAGGATTACATCCGAACCGCTCGGGCGAAGGGGTTGGACGAGGCGACGGTCATCGGCAAGCACGCCCTGCGCAACGCGCTGATCCCCGTGGCCACCGTCATCAGCTTCATGGTTTTCGGGCTTTTGGGCGGTGTGGCGGTCACCGAGACCATCTTCAACTATCCCGGCATCGGCCGGCTGATCGTTCAGGCGTCGCTTCTGCTGGATCGGGCCACCGTCCTGGGCGTGCTGCTTTTGTACGTGGTGGTGCTGGGCGTGCTCTTTTTGGTGCTGGACTTGCTGTATATGCTCATCGACCCTCGGGTGCGGGTGGGGTAGGGCCGTGGAGGTGCTGCGCAGACTGGTGCGAAACCCCCTGGCCCTGCTGGGCCTGGTCTTGGTACTGGGCTTCGTCGCGGTGGCGGTGGCCGCCCCCTACATCTCGCCCCCCCGCTACCCCCACGAACCGTACCGGATCGCCCGCCTGGGATGGACCATCGAGCCCCGCCCGCCCTCGCCGGGGGCTCCCCTGGGGACGACGGAGGGCCAGTACGACCTGTTGCACGGCATCGTGTGGGGAGCCCGATCCGCTTTCTCGATGGCCGTGGCGGTGGTGGCGGCCAACCTGAGCATCGGCATCCTGCTGGGAACCCTGTCGGGCTATTACGGAGGGGCGCTCGACGAGCTGCTCATGCGGGTGACCGACGTCTTCATGGCCTTCCCCATCTTGCTGGCCGGCTTCGTCCTGGCAACCCTCATCGGCAAAGGGCTGCGGACGGTCTTCGTGACCCTGGTGGCCTTCGGGTGGATGCAGTACGCCCGGCTCATGCGAGCCGGGGTGCTGCAGACCCGTGCCATGGAGTACGTGGAGGCGGCTCGGGCCATGGGGATGCCCACGACCCGCATGCTGCTGCGCTACATCCTGCCCAACTGCATATACCCGGTGCTGGTGCAGGCGTCCCTTGACCTGGGCTCCGTGGTGGTGTTCGCCGCCACCTTCAGCTTTCTCGGCATCGGCGCGGATCCCGGATACGCCGACTGGGGCCAGCTGATCGCCTTCTCCCGCAACTGGATCCTGGGCAGACCCGGCCAGCCTCTGGCCTACTGGCACACCGTCGTGCTTCCGGGGGCCGCCATCCTCCTCTTCGTGCTGGGTTGGAACCTGCTCGGGGACGGGTTGCGAGACGCCATGGATCCTCGCCTGCGCCACCTGCGTAAGTAGGTAGCGGGTCGAAACAGGCCTGCCGGCGGCTCAGCTCGGCTCCGCCCCCACCCGTGGCACCGTGGCCACCAGGATCTCCTCCTCATCTTTGGTGTGCGCCACCCGCACGAATCCGCCCTCATCGGGGAGGTCCCGGTAACGCCCGGGCTGCCAGGTGTCCGGGTCGTGCGCGCAGATGGAAGATTGGCCCTCGAAGGCCAGCCCGAGAAGCTGGCCCACCATCATGGGGTTCAGCGCGTAGCGAAGCTGGGGCCAACGCTTCACCGCCAGCCACGAGCTGCGCTTCCAGTCGGCCTGCTGCTCGGGCGTCCACGGGCCCGGGTTGGCCGAGGGCTGAACCAGAAGGTCCACGCCCACCCCCACCAGGCGCTCCAGCACCGAATCCTGGAAAGCGTCCAGGCAGATGGCCACCCCCAGCGTACCTATGGCGGTGGGGATCGCGTTGAGCTCCGAGAGGGGAGCGGGGGTGATGTCCAGCGCCCCCGGGCCCTCGATGGGCGTCAGGTGCGTCTTGGGCTGGCGACCCAGGAACTCGCCGTTGGGACCGAAGACGTAGCTCACGTTGTACACGTCGCACCGGCGCCCGGGCGCCTGGAGCACGGCTGAGCCGGCCACCACGAACGAGCGCCACCGCCGGGCGGCCTCGGAGAAGATGCGGCGGTAGGCGGCCTCCACCTCCGGCGACAGCACCAGCGCCAGGGCCCGAACCCAGCTGCACCGGCAGCAGATCCGTCGCCACCCCACCTCCAGGCGGCGGCGCCGGATGAGAGCGCCCACCGCCTCACCGATGCTGTCCGCCCGGCGGAGCAGGTCGCCGTGGCCGAAAAAGACGGCAAAGGTGCCCACGTCTTCAGGAAACGCCACCAAGACGGGTCCTGCGGGCCCCACCTGTTCCCGGATCCGCCGCATCCACCCGTCCACCCGGGCGGCCAGGGCGGCTTCCGACTCGTAATCCTCGGCCCGCAACTTCACCTGGACGCACGCCAGGTGGAGGACCTGGTGGCCATCGGCACCGGCTCGGGCTGTCCTGGGCATGGCCGTCACCCCCATGCAAACCCCCGCCCCCGGATGCCCGAACGACCGGGCCGTACTCCACCCGGCCCGCTGGCCTTGGATCCGTCAAATCTCCACGCTCTCGCCGGGCGCCAGCACCCGCACGGAGACCCCCTGCGCCCTGGCCTGCTCGGCGAACTGCTGGGGGTCTTGCCGGATGACGTCGAAGGTGTCGTAGTGGATGGGCACCACCAGCCGCGCCTTCAGGAGCGTCGCCGCATGCACGGCATCCTCCGGGCCCATGGTGAAGTTGTCCCCGATGGGCAAGAGGGCCAGGTCGATGGGGTGGCGCTGGCCGATGAGGGCCATGTCGCCGAACAGGGCCGTGTCGCCCGCGTGGTAGAGGGTCTTATCCCCCATCCGCAGCAGATAGCCACAGGGGTTGCCCGTGTACGTGATAGCGCCTGCGTCCACCACGGCCGACCCGTGCCAGGCGGGCGTCAGCTTCACCCAACCCCAGTCGAACTGGTGGCTTCCGCCGATGTGCATCGGGTGGACGCTGGCCCCGCGGGACTGGCAGTACATGGCCAGCTCAAAAGGTGCCACGATGGTGGCCGCGCCGGCTGTGGCGATCCCGACCGCATCTCCCAGGTGGTCCCCATGGCCGTGGGTGAGCAGGATCGCTCGGGGCTTGAAGCGCCCGGGCGAAGCTCCCGCCTTCTCGGCGATGGGGTTGCCCGTGACGTAAGGGTCGATGAGAACACTGCCCCCGGGTCCGGCCACCTCCACGAACGCGTGTCCCCAGAACGTCACCCGCATCGACCGGCTCCTCCTTTCCCCGTATCACGACTCCTCGATGGCCCGGATGATGGCGTCGGCCATCTCCCGTGTCCCCACGGCCGTGGGGTCGTCGCGATGCGGCTTCATGTCGTACGTCACGTAGCGGCCCTCGGCGATCACCCTGGCCACGGCCCGCTCCAACCGGTCGGCCGCCTCCCGCTCACCCAGGTGACGCAGCATGAGCATGCCGGACAGGATGAGGGCCGTGGGGTTCACCTTGTTTTGCCCCTTGTACTTGGGCGCCGACCCGTGGATGGCCTCAAAGACCGCCACCTCGTCCCCGATGTTGGCCCCGGGGGCCACACCGAGCCCGCCCACCAGGCCGGCCGCCAGGTCCGAGATGATGTCACCGTACAGGTTGGGCAGGACCAGCACGTCGTACAGCTCGGGCTTTTGCACCAGCTGCATGGTCATGTTGTCCACCAGGACCTCTTCGTAGGCGATCCGCCCCTCGTACTCCCTGGCCACCTCCCGGGCCACCCGGTAAAACAGGCCGTCCGTGTACTTCATGATGTTGGCCTTGCTGACCGCGGTCACCTTCCGGCGCCCGTTGGCCACGGCGTATTCGAACGCGAATTTCACGATCCGCCGCGTGGCCGGCTCGGAGATGGGTTTGATGGAGATGGCCGCCTCGGGCCGGATCTTCCCGTGGCTCCACTCCACGATCTGCCGAGCCTCGGGGGAACCCGCCTCAAACTCCACCCCGGCGTACAGATCCTCGGTGTTCTCCCGTACGATCACCAGGTCCACCTGGTCGTAGCGAGACCGCACGCCCCGGTAGAGCTTGCACGGCCGCACGCAGGCGAACAGATCCAGGATCTGGCGCAGCGCCACGTTGACGCTTCGAAAGCCGGTTCCGATGGGGGTCGTGATGGGCCCCTTGAGAGCCACCCGATTGCGCCGGATGGACTCCAGCACCTCCTCGGGCAGCGGCGTCCCAAAGCGCTCCATCACCTCCGCGCCCGCGTGCACCTCTTCCCACTCGATGCCCACCCCCAGGGCATCGATGACCCGTCGAGCCGCCTCAGCCAGCTCCGGACCCGTACCGTCCCCCGGTATCAACGTCACCCGATGTTTCAACCGTGTCAGCCCCCCAATGCATCTGCGGGATCCAACCCCAGCAACGTTACGCCAGCCATGCCCGAACGCCTTCCTCGAAGCCGATTTCGGGCACCCGGAACTCCTCGTAAAAGGGACGGGCGTCCCCCACGCTACCCATCACCAGAAGCTCCAGCTGCTGGCGGGTGATGGGGAAACCTGGAAGGTGCTGCCCCGCGGAGGCCACCAGACGGGACAGGCTCAGGGGCATGGAGACCCAGAGGACGCGCCGGCGCAGCACCCGTGCCAGCACCTCCAGAAGCTGGCGGTACGATAGCGTCTGTGGCCCTCCCACGTCGTAGATGCGCACGCCCGCCCTGCCCGGTGAGGCCGTGGCCGCCAGGGCCACCGCCTGGGCCACCACATCCACCGATACCGGCTGAAGCCTGTAGGCCCCGTCCCCGAAGATGGGAAAGACCGGGCTTTTCCGCAGGACCCTGGCCAACGTGTTCACAAACCCGTCTCCCGGCCCGTAGATCACCGAAGGTCGAAAGATGACCAGTTCGTCGAAACCCGCCTGCGCCGCCACCTGTTCGGAAAGGCCCTTCGTACGCGGGTAGGGAAGCGGCGAAGCGGGGTCGGCGCCCAGCGCGCTCATGAGCACCAGGCGGCGGACCCCGCCGGCCCGGGCCGCGTGAACCGTCGCCCGGGTCCCCTCCACCACCACCCGCTCGAAGGTCTGCCCCTCCCGAACCCGCTCCCGGATGAGTCCCACCAGGTGGATCACGCAGCAAGCTCCGGCCACCAGTTCGGCCAGGGCGCCGGGATCGTGAACATCCCCCTCCACCACCCGGCCTCCCGCCTTGACCACATCGGCCACCAGGCGGCCGGCTTCCCGGGGACGCCGGGAGTCTCGCCCCGGTCGCTTGAGCAGGGAGGGCCGCGCGCCGCGGGCCAAAAGGGCCCGCACCACCGCTCGGCCCACGAAGCCGGTTCCGCCGGTGACCGCCACCCATGCTCCCGCCACCGGCCCTCACCCCCCAATGCAAACAGGATCGGGGCCCTCTGTGGCGAAGACGGCCGCCGGCCTGGCCCGTCCCCTGCAGGTTCGCTTCGGGGCCAGGAGGGCTTACCCTCCTGAAAGGGCCGGCGGACGGGAGGCAAGGGTTTTGACGGGCACCCTGGTCAATGCGGCAGCCATCGTGGCCGGCAGCAGCGTGGGACTGGCTTTACACCGCAAGGCCTCGCCCGCCCCCGCCCAGACGGCCATGCAGTCCCTGGGGCTGGCGGTGATCTTCATCGGCGCCCGGATGGCCCTGGAGGCTTTTTCCGCAGACGGGCCCCGTCCCTCCATCCTCATGGTGCTGGTGAGCCTGGCCGCCGGCGGTTACCTGGGCGAGAGCTGGAAGATCGAGCAGGCGATGGAGCGCTTCGGGCAGTGGGTGGAGCGGCATGCCGGGCGATGGCTGGGCGATCGGGTGGCCCGCCCCTTCGTCGCCTCCAGCCTGCTGTTCGTGGTGGGCCCCATGACCATCGTGGGCAGCCTCAACGACGGCATGATGGGTGACTACAGCCTGCTTTTGACCAAGTCGGTGATGGACGGGATCGCCTCCGTTGCCTTCGCCTCCACCATGGGGGCCGGGGTGCTTCTGTCGGCCGGCACGGTACTGGTCTACCAGGGGGCGCTGACGGTGGCCGGGGCGTGGATGGGCCGGCTGTTCGATCCGTACACGATCCAGGCGTGGAGCGCGACAGGTGGCCTGCTGGTAGCGGCCATCGGCCTCAACATGGTGGGGGCGACCCAGATCCGCACCGCCAATCTGCTCCCCGCCCTGCTGGTGACGGCGGTGCTGGCATGGGCGTGGCGCAGCGCCGGCCTGCCGTAGGACGGGCCCGAGCCCCGGCCCGCTGGCGTGCCCTTCCCGCCGGCCTCCTGCCCGGGGGATCGTGGGCCGGCGGCCCGCGTCAGGAGGCTCCGAGCCAGCGGATTGCCAGCCGGATGAGGGGCTGGGGCACGACGCCCAGGGCTACCGTCGCCGCCAGGCAAACGGCGGCCGCCAGCCCCAGCTCGGTGGGCAACGGCGCCCGGTGTACCCGCGCGGCGGGCTGCAGAGGCGCCCGGCGCAGCATCCGCTCGGCCAGCTTCCAGTATGGGTAGGCCAGGATGGCCGTGGAGGCAACCAGCACGCCGGCCAGCCACTCGTGGCGGGCGACCACCGCGGCCCGCACCAGCAGGAACTTGCCCACAAACCCTCCCGTGAGAGGAAGACCCGTCAGGCTCACCAGGAACAGCACCCCTGCCCACGCCAGCCAGGGATGGCGGTCGGCCAGCCCGTCGAAGCCCTCAAGCCGCAGCCGCTCCCGGCGGCCGGTGGTGCGGGCTTGTTGGTGCTCCACCGCGGCTGCCACGGCAAACAGCCCCATGTTGGCGAAGAGGTAGGCCGTGAGGTAGAACGTACAGGCCCCGATCCCCAGGGCCTGAAGACCGGGCAGCGCGATGAGCAGGTAACCCGCGTTGGCGATGCCCGAGTAGGCCATCAGCCGCCGGAAGTCTACCTGCCGCAGGGCTCCCAGGCTGCCCACCAGCATGCTGACCGCCGCCAGGGCCCACAGCGGCTCGGCCGAGGGGCCGGGAGCGCTGGCGGCCAGGCGGACAAGGGCCACCAGGGCCGACGCCTTGGTGGCGACGGACATGAACGCCGCAACCCCCAGGCCGGCGCCCTCGTACGCGTCCGGCGCCCACAGGTGAAAAGGCGCCAGGGCCAGCTTAAAACCCACGCCGGCCAGCACCAGCGCCATGCCCAGGCGGACCAGCCCCTGCTCGCCTTCTGCGGAAAGTCGCCCCGCGCCGGCAAAGTCGAACCGCCCCGTCGCGCCGTAAACCAGGGCGATCCCCATGAGCAGAAGGCCGGACGCAAACGAACCCAGCAGGAAGTATTTGAGGGCTCCCTCCTGCGCCCGGCGGTCGTCGCGACGGTACGCCACCATCACGTAGAGGCTGAGAGACAAAAGCTCCAGCCCCAGAAACAGGACGAGAAGGTTTTGCGCGGACGCCAGCAGCCCCATCCCCAGGGCCGCCAGGAGCAACAAGGCCAAGAAGGCCGCCGGCTCGTCCCTATCGATTTCAGGGGCGGCCAGCGCCAGGGTAGCCGCCCCCGAAGCTGCCACCACCCCATACGCCCACCGGGCGAGCCCGTCCATTGCAACCGGCGATCCCGCTGCCGAGACCTCCTGTGCCACCTGCAAGCCCGCGGCGCTGCCGGCGGACGGTGCCTCCTCCTGCGCCTGCGCAGCCGGCCCGCCTCCCAGGGCCGCCCAAAGACCCGCAAGCGCTAGGGCCACCACCGCCACCGGCATGCAGATCCGCCGCGCCCGCCCGGCGGGCAACACCAGTTCCAGCACCAGAACCGCCACGGCTCCCGCCGCGAGCACCGCCGCCGGGTAGGCAGCGTGCGGTATCACCTGGCCCAACGTCACGCCCCATCCCCCGCCTGCACCAAGACCGTCATGGCACCCGAAAGACCGCCCAGGCCGCCAGGGCCGTTGCACCCGCCAGAACGGCCAGGGCATAGCGGCGGATGAAGCCGGCATGCAGCCGCCCGAGGCCTTCGCTCAGAGCAGCCGCCAAAGCGCCCACGCCGTTCACCCCGCCGTCCACTCCGCCGGCCTCCACCTGCCGCTCCAGCCAGCCCGACAGGCGGACCACCCACGTCACCACCACGCGGCGGTACAGCTCGTCCACATAGAAGCCCGCCTCCCAGAGCCTGGCCACACCGGCCGGAGCCGGCCGGCGCGACGTGGCGGTACCCCGGCCCGGCCCGTACAGGTACAGCGCGGCGGCCGCCCCGATCCCGGCCGCCGCCAGCGCCGCCCACGGTCCCAGGCCCCCCGGAGCAACCCCCTCCGCCGCGCCCGCGGCCAGATCCACCTCCCGGTACCGCTCGAAAAACGGCCCCAGGATCCGACCGGCGGGCGAATCGGGCCCCGACGCCCCCGCCCAGCCTGCGACGGCCGCCAGAACGGCCAGCAGCACCACCGGCACCTCCATGGCCCGCCGCTGCGCCGGCCCATCCGGGCTGTGGTGGCCCGCCTCCCGACGGGAAGCTCCCGCAGGGCGCCCCGTGAAGGCCAGGGCGAGCATGCGAAACGAATAAAACCCCGTCAACCCCGCGGCAGCAGCTCCCATGCCCCACAAAGCCACCTGGCCGTGCTCCAGGGCGGCCTCCAGCACCGCCTCCTTGCTGAAATAGCCCGAAAACGGCGGAAAGCCCGCCATCGCCAAAACGCCCACCGCAAAACTCCCGTAGGCCAGCGGCAGCCTGGCCCCAAGCCCCCCCATACGGCGCAGGTCCTGCTCTCCACCCAGGTGGTGGATCGCCAGGCCGGCCGCCAGGAACAGCAGGGCCTTGAAGAAAGCCTGGGTGAAGAAGTGAAAGACGCCGGCGACTTGCGCCATCACACCGATCCCCAAGAACATGTAACCTATCTGGCTCATGGTGGAGTACGCCAGCACCCGCTTGATGTCCGTCTGGCCGCAGGCCACCAGCGCGCCGAACAGGGCGCTGGCAGCCCCCACCCAGGCGACGGCCGCCGAAGCGGCCGGCGCGGCCTGGTAGAGGGGATACATGCGGGCCGTGAGGTAGACGCCCGCGGTCACCATGGTGGCCGCATGGATGAGGGCGCTCACCGGCGTGGGGCCCGCCATGGCATCCGGGAGCCACACGTGCAGGGGCAGCTGGGCGGACTTGGCCACCGCCCCCCACAACAGCAAAAGCCCTGCGACCACCAGGGTACCCTCAGGCACGCCACCCAGGCTCTGGAACAGTTCCGTGAATCGGAGGGTGCCTGTGTGGGCCCACAACAACGCGACGGCAAGCACGATGCCCAGCTCGCCGAGAAGTGTCACGATGAACGCTTTCATGGAGGCTGCCCGGGCGTCCGGCCGGTGGTGCCAGAACCCGATGAGCAGGTAGGAGGCGAGCCCCACCCCGGCCCACCCGATGAGCATGCCCAAAAGCCCGTCGGCCAGCACCAGCAAGGACATGGCGAAGACAAAGTAATTGAGCTCTGCGAAATACCGGGCGAACCCGGGGTCGGCGGCCATATAACCGACCGAATAGACGTGGATCAGCCATCCTACCCCGGTGACGATGAGGGCAAACCAGAGCGAAAGCCCGTCGCCCATCAGGCCGATGGTGATGGCCGCGTCGGGAGCCTCCGGGCTGCCGGGCCAGAACCGCAGAACGCTGAAGCGCAGCCCCTCACCCTGCGGGGCGCCCCAGTATACCCCCAGGCTGCCCATCGCAGCCAGCCACCCCGCGCCCACCGCCACACAGGCAACCCAGGCCACCGCACGCCGTGACAGGCGGCGCCCCAGGCCCGTCAGGACCAACGCTCCCAGAAGGGGAAAGCCCACCACCCCGGGCAAAAGCCACGAGCCGGCCGGCGTCGTCTCCATGGTCTACGGCTCAGCCCCTCATTTCCCTCACGTCGTCCACGTCTACCCGGCTACGGGGCCGGAAGGTGAGCACCACCAGGGCCAGGCCGATGGCCACCTCCGCAGCCGCCACGGTGATGGCCACGAAGGCCAGGATCTGGCCCGACATGTCCGCCCACCGCCGGGCATAGGCCACCAGGGCCAGGTTGGCGGCGCTCCACATCACCTCGATGGACATCAGCACGGCCAGCGGCGAGCGGCGTAAAAGCACCCCAAGGGCGCCGATACCCATGAGGACCGTCGCCACCGCCACGTAGGCGGCCGTGGGAGCCGCCGGTGCCATGCGCCTCACCGCCTCCCCATGGCGGCCGGGGCTTGGGCGCTGGCCGCATCCCGGCTCAACGGCTGCTGGGGTTCGTCGGCACGCCGAAGCGCCGAGGAGCCCGTGTGGGCTTCGCGGTCCGCGGTTGCCTGCGGGCGGCGGCCCACCAGCACCATCACGCCCACCATCGCCACGAGCAGTACCAGCCCCACCAGCTCCAGCTCAAAGGGATGCCGGGTGAGCAGGGACCGGCCGAATGCCGCCACCCCGCCGAAGCCCGGGGGGAGCTCCGCCGCCGGCGGCCTCTGCTCCGGCGCCGCACTCAAACCCGCCAGCAGCACAATCCCCAATCCGGCGACGGCCGCGACGGCCAGGGGCGCCTGAAAGCGCAGTCGGTCCTGCGGCGCCTCTATCGGGTCGAGGCGGGCGGTGAGCAGGTTGATCACAAACAAGAACAGCACCAGGACGGCCCCCGCGTAGATGATGATCTGGGTGACGGCCAGGAACTCCGCCTGCAGGGTCAGCAGCAACACGGCCAGCCCGGCAAAGTTGACCAGCATCGCCAAAACCCCGTGCACCGGTGTGCGGGCCGCCACGACCCCCAGCGCCCCGGCCACAGCCAGGGCGCTTGCCACCACGAAGAGCGGGCTCACGAGGCCACCGCCCGCGCAGGCTCCGGTTGTTGGTGCTGTTCGCTCTCGACGACTTTGGCCCCCACGGGCGTGCGGCCGGCAAAAGCCGGGTAGACGTCTTGCGGGACCGTCCATGGGCTGCGCTCCGGGGAGACCAGGATCGTGCGTCCGTACACCAGCCGGTCCCTGGAGAAGGCGGCCATCTCAAACTCCCGGGTCAGGTGCAGCGCCTCGGTCGGGCATGCCTCCTCGCAAAGCCCGCAGAAGATGCATCGCAGCATATCGATCTCGTAGCGGTACGCGTACCGCTCGCCCGGTGAGTGGGGCTGCTCGGGATCGTTTTCGGCGGCGATGACCGTGATGGCGTTGGCCGGGCAGGCCACCTGGCACAGTTCGCAGCCCACGCACATCTCCAGGCCGTTTTCATAGCGGCGAAGCTCGTGGCGCCCCCGGAAACGTTCGCTGCGCTGGCGGCGCACCTCGGGGTAGGGAACCGTCTGCTTGCGATCCATCAGGATGCGCAAGGTGGTACGCATCCCTCGCGCAATGCCCCCGACCAAAGACATGGACGAACTCCTCCTCTGCATGCGCCGGGCTTCCCGGGCGGCCTTCGGAACCCGGGGCCTCATCCCCGCACCGCCACCCAGGCCGCATAGACCGCCAGGTTGGCCACCGACAGCGGCAAAAGAACCTTCCAGCCCAGAGCCATCAGCTGGTCGTAGCGAAGGCGAGGCAGGCTGGCTCGCATCCAGATGAACACGAACAGCACGAAAGCCACCTTCAGCACAAACCAGGCGGGCCCGGGCAACAGGGGCGGGCCGTACCATCCGCCCAGGTACAAAAGGGTCACCAGGCTCGCCTGGGTGATGAGGTTGATGTACTCGGCCATCACGAACATGGCCATGCGCATCCCGCTGTACTCGGTGTGGTAGCCTGCCACCAGCT
>CAYQLT010000001.1:0-58771 GCA_964418425.1 uncultured Clostridia bacterium | reverse complement strand
ACGAACATGGCCATGCGCATCCCGCTGTACTCGGTGTGGTAGCCTGCCACCAGCTCGGTCTCCGCCTCCGGAAGGTCGAAGGGGATCCGGTTCACCTCCGCCGTGGCGCTGACCAGGTAAAGAAGGAAGCCCAGGGGTTGCACCAGCGCGAACGGGTAGGGGTTCTGCGCCGCCACGATGTCCGCGAGGCGTACCGAGCCCGCCAGCACCAGCACGGCCAGGAGGTTCATGGCCATGGCGATCTCGTAGCTGATGAGCTGGGCCGAGGAGCGCAGGCTCCCCAACAGCGCGTACTTGCTCTGCGACGCCCAACCTCCCAGGCTGATCCCGTACACGCCCAGGGAGGTGAACGCCAGAAGCACCAGGATGCCCGCCTCGGGGTCGGCGATGCTCAACGGGATGACCCAGGGCCCCACCGACACCGGAGGGCCCACCGGGATCACCGCGTACGCCGCCAGGGCGGTGAACAGGCTGAGGGCGGGCGCGCCGTAAAAGACCAGCCGGTCTGCGCCCGCCGGCACCACGTCCTCCTTGAGCAGGGCCTTGACGCCGTCGGCCACCGGCTGCAAAAGACCCCACGGCCCCACCCGGTTGGGGCCGACTCGGCGGTGGAAGTAGCCCAGGAGTTTGCGCTCAAACAGCATCAGATACGCAAAGGCTCCCAGAAGAAGCGCCACCAGCAGGGCCGAGCGAAGCGCCACGCCCACCACCCAGCCTGCCTGCACGTCAGCGGGCCACCTCCCGTGCGGCCACCCGGATCTCCGCGGCCGGATACGGATCGTTCCACGTCACCAGCCGCCCGGCGCAGGCGGGCTCCGAGGCACCCGCCACGGCCAACCAGCCCGGGGGGAGGCCGGGGTCCACCTTCGCGGGTACGACCGCGATGCCGTACGCCGTGCGCACCTCCACCGCTTCGCCCTCCCTCACGCCCAGGGCCCGGGCATCCTCACGGTTGACGAGCACGCACGGACCCGGCCGCAAGGGGGACAGCCACGGGTCGAAGGCCAGGGTGCCACCGCCCTCCAGCGCCCGCTCCACCCGGACGACCCTCAGCCCTTGTGACGCTCCGCCACCAGGCCTCCCGTCTGAACGGGCCGCAGGCACGGGCTCCACGCTGCCAGCCGGCCCGAGGGCAGCGGCCGGGCAAGCCCAGATGGTTCGGGCTTGCTCGGGGGTGAGGGCCGGCAGCCGGGCTCCCATGGCTGCTTGCAGGGTCGGCCATCTTTCCTGCACGCGGCTCACAAGCTCCCTTTCGCCGGCCGCTGACCACCCGTCCATCCCGTCGCGGCGGTCCAACCAACGGGAGACCCCGTCCAAAAGCCGCGCGAGCACGGCCAGATCGCCGGGGGCCGCGCCGTCCGAAGGCATGGCGGCCTCCACGAACTCCACCGCGCCGTCCAGGTCCACCAGCGTCCCGGCCCGCATGGGAGCCGGCAGCACGGGCAGTACCCAGTCCGCCCGGCGAGCGGTGGCCGTCAGGAACAGATCCTGCACCACCACCAGAGGGGTACGATCCAGCGCCCGCTCCACCAGCCGGGCATCGGGGAAGGTGGCCAGCAGGTTGGCGCCCACCAGGTAGAGCACCCGCAGGCGACCCTCGGAGGCCGCCTGCAGGATCCGCCGGGTGTCAAACCCTCCCGGCCCCGGCAACAGCCCGGCCGCCTCGGCCGCCCGGGACTGGGGTTGTGCGCCGGGGATCAGGATGCTGACGGGCCGACCCGCCGCCTCCAGGCCCGCCACCAGCTCCAGCAGCGCCTCCCCCACCTCCCGAGCTCGGCCGTCCCACGCTCCATCCGCGTCCCACACCACCGCCACCCGGCCATCGCCCTCCTGCAGCGCGGGGGCCAGGGCCCGCAGGGTGGGCGCGACCTGCGCACCCCAGGCCGGGTGATGACGCACGATGCCCCGGTAGGTCGGTCGCCGAAGCCCCACAGCCACCAGCCGAGCCCCGCGGGCCACAGCGGCCCGGATCTCCAGGTCCAGCACGGGAGCAAGCTCCAGCGGCGGGGTGCCCACCAGGAGCACGGTTTGAGCCTCCTGCAGGTCTTCCCGCCGGCCGCTCACCCCACCCGGCGTGGCCAGGGAGGCCAGGGCCTGGCCCCCCACCCGGTGGTCCCGGTGGGGCGTGCCGATGCGGTCGGCAAGTTCCCGCAGCAAAAACGCCTCCTCGGCCATCAGCCGGCCTCCACCCACGATGGCGACGGACGCGGGCCCATCCTCGCGCACTGCGGCCGCGATGGCCCGCACGATCTCCTCCAGGGCCGGCTCCCACTCCACCGCCTCCTTGCCATCGCCTCGGCCCCGCAGAGGCCGGGAGAGGCGCTGGGGAGAGTGGACGTAGCGGTAGTTGAACCGGCCCCGGTCGCACAGCCACCCCATGCCCCGGCCGCCCGGTACCTCCTCGGCGGGCGTGTGGTACGCCTCCATGAGACCCGGTGCCCCAAAGGGCAACAGGCCTTCCGCCCCGGGCGAAACCACCCGCACCAGCTGCCCCAGCCGGAAATCCATCCGCACGGGGCAGTGCACCGAGCAGAGGCTGCAACGGGAAGCCACGGAGCTGAGATCCCACGGACGGGCCCGGAACCGGTACAAAGCCGACGTCAGCGCCCCGACCGGACACAGCTCGATGGTGTTGCCGGTGAACAGGTGGTCATAAGGCTGCCCGCCGGCGGTGGTCACCTCGCAGGCGATGGCCCGCTGCTCGATCACCAGCTGGCCTTCCTGCGCCACCTCGTCGTCGAAGCGCACGCAGCGCCGGCACAGGATGCAACGCTCCCGGTCCAGCACGATGAACGGCCCCAGCTGCACGGCCTTGGGACGGCGCACCTTCGGGTCCACCAGGCGGCTCATCCCCGGCCCGTATCGCAGGGTCAGATCCTGCAGGTCGCACTCCCCACCCTTGTCGCACACTGGGCAATCCAGGGGGTGATTGAGCAGCAGGAACTCCACCACGCTGCGCTGCGCCTGCTGGACCAGGGGGTCGCGGGTCTGAACCTGCATCCCCGGCGCCACCGGGGTGGTGCAGGCGGTCACCAGCTTGGGCTGGCCCTCCACCTTCACCAGGCACATCCGGCATACCCCTGCCGGCTTGAGGCGGGGGTGATAGCAGAAGACGGGGATGTGAACCCCCGCCCGCCGGGCGGCTTCCACCACGAGGGTTCCCGGCGGCACCTGAACCGTATGGCCGTCGACGGAGACGGTCACCGGTTCGGCGGCCTGGCGTGCCGTCATGCGCTCTTCGCCTCCAGGGCGCAGCGGCCCAGCGCGACGTGCGCCCGGTATTCGTCGAGGAAATGCTGCACGCTGGACCGCGCGAACCCGACGCCCGCGTCGGCCAGCGGGCAGATGGTGCGACCCGCGATATTCCCGGCCATCTCCTGCAAAAGATCGAGGTCTTCCCAGCGGCCACCGCCCTGCTCGATGCGGCGCAGGATGCGGGCCATCCAGTGCAGCCCCTCCCGGCACGGCGTGCACTGCCCGCACGACTCGTGGGCGTAAAACTCCACCAGGGTGGCCGCCGCCTCCACCATGCAGTCCCGGTCGTCCAGCACGATGACGCCCGCGGAGCCCAGCATGGAACCCGCCTGCGCCACCGACTCGAAGTCCATCGGGACGTCCAGATGGGCCTCGGTCAGAACCGGCGAGGAGCCCCCGCCGGGCGCCACGGCCTTGATACGCCGACCGGGAAAGGGCCCACCGGCCCACTCGTAGATCAGCTCCCGCAGGGGCACACCCATCGGAAGCTCGTAGTTGCCCGGCCGGCGGACCCGACCGCTGACGCTGAAGATCTTGGGGCCGGGGCTCTTCTCCGTCCCCATGCTGCGAAACCAGGCCGCCCCCCGGCTGACGATGAAGGGGATGCACGCCAGCGTCTCCACGTTGTTGACCACGGTCGGCATGCCGTACAGCCCTGCCGTGGCCGGAAACGGAGGCTTCACCCGGGGCTCGCCCCGGCGCCCCTCCAGGGAGCTCAAAAGGCCGGTCTCCTCGCCGCAGATGTAAGCGCCCGCGCCCCGGTGGATGACCAGTTCCAGGTCCATCTCGCTGCCCAGCACCCGGCGCCCCACATACCCCCGCCGGCGGGCCTGCTCGACCGCCCGCGCCAGCACCTCGTATCCCTGCTGAAACTCCCCTCGAAGGTAGATAAACGCCTTCTCCGCCCCGATGGCGTAGGCGGCCAGCAGGGTTCCCTCGATCACCAGGTGCGGGTGGCGCTCGATGAGCAACCGGTCCTTGAAGGTGCCCGGCTCGCTTTCGTCGGCGTTGCAAACCAGGTAGCGGGGCCTGCCGTCCTGGGGCAAAAACCCCCACTTGCGGCCTGTCGGGAAACCGGCTCCTCCCCGCCCCCGCAGGCCCGAGTCCGTGACGACCCGGGTCACCTCCTGCGGGCTCATCTGGCGCAGGGCCTGGCGAAGCGCCTGGTAGCCCCCTTCCGCCTCGTACACCTCGATCTCCTCAAGGGCCTTGCGCCCGATGCCGGCCGTCAGCACCCGCTGGAAGCCCGAACCCACGGGCCTCAGTCCCCCTCCGTCCGCGCCGCCGATTCGGCATGGGGCAGATCGGCCCGGTCGGCCAGCTCCGGAACGGGCACTCCCTGGCGCAGCGCCTCCAGCACCCGGTCGGCCCGCTGCGGCGTGACCCGGTGCAGGTAATAGCCGTTGACCTGCACCACCGGGGCCTGATCGCAACCCGCCAGGCACTCCGGCGTCAGATGCAGGGTAAACAGCCCGTCGGCGGTGGTCTGCCCGAACCGCACGCCCAGGCGCCGGCACAGGTGGTCAGCCAGCCGGCGCGCCCCCCCCAGGGCGCACGAGAGGTTGCCACAGACGGTGAGCACATAGCGCCCCACCGGCTGCCGGTAAAACAGCGAGTAAAAGGAGGCGACCGACTCCACCTCGGCCACGGTGAGCCCAACCAGTTCCCCGACGGCCTGCAGGTCCTCCGCCTCCAGGTAACCCCGGCTCTCCTGGGCCAGGCGCAGAAGCGGCATGACCGCCGATCGCTTGTGCGGGTATTGGGCGAGGATGGCCTCCACCGCCTCCCGTCGGGCCAGCCACGGCGCGGCCACCTAGCGGTCCACCTCTCCGAAGACCGGGTCGATGCTGGCGATGATGGCCACCATGTCGGCCACCGTCGCGCCCTCGATGATCCGGGGCAGCGCCTGGGTGTTATAGAAGGACGGCGGCCGCACCCGAACCCTAAGCGGCCGGTTGCCGCCGTCGGATACCACGTAAAACCCGATCTCCCCCCGGGGGCTCTCCACCGCCTGGTACACCTCTCCCGCCGGGACGTCAAACCCGTAGGAGACCAGCTTGAAATGGTGGATCAGGGACTCCATGCTGTGGCGTAGCTCCTGCTTGGGCGGCAGCACCAGCTTGCGGTCGTTCACCTGCCACGGCCCGTCGGGCAGGCCATCCAGAGCCTGGCGCGCGATGCGGGCGCTTTGCTCCATCTCCGCCATGCGAACCATGTAGCGGTCGTACACGTCCCCGTGCTCGCCCACCGGGACGTCGAACGCATACGCCTCATACCCGCAGTACGGGAACGCCTTGCGCACGTCGTAGGCCACCCCGCTCGCCCGCAGGTTGGGGCCCGTCAGGCCCCACGCCAGGGCCTGCTCGGGGCCGATGGCGCCCACCCGCCGGATGCGGGCCAGCCAGATGGGGTTCTCATCCAGGATGGCCCGCAACTCGGCCATGCGGGCCGGGAAACGTCGAAGCCAGGCGTCCACCATCCGGTCGAAGCCTGCCGGCAGGTCCCGGGCCAGCCCGCCGATTCGGAAGTAGCTGGGGTTCATCCGGGCACCCGAGGCCTCTTCCAGGATGTCGAGGATGCCCTCCCGCAGATCGAAGGCGTAAAAGAAGATGCTCTGCGCACCCAGGTCCAACGCTCCTGTGCCAAGCCACACCAGATGGCTGGCGATGCGCTGCAGCTCGGTCAGCAACACCCGAGCGACCCGAGCCTTCGGCGGCACCTCCACCCCCAGGAGCTTCTCGACGGCCAGGACGTATCCCAGGTTGTTGGAAAGAGGCGACAGGTAGTCCATCCGGTCGATGACGGTGATGGCCTGCTGCCAGTTGAGGTTCTCGGCGTGTTTCTCGATGCCCGTGTGCAAAAAGCCGATCTCCGCCGAGGCCCGGGCAACGGTCTCTCCCTCGAGTTCCAGGATGAGCCGCAGCACCCCATGGGTGCTGGGATGGTGCGGCCCCACGCTGACCGTCATCCGCTCGCCCGGTGTCTCGTCCGCCCAGCGGCCCACGCTCACCGGTGCATCCCCCCGCCTCGCGCGCCCGGCCCCTCGCCCGCGGGGCCGGCCTGCCCGTCGGGCCCGTCGAGAGCCAGCGGGAAAAAGCGGCTGCGCTGGGCGGGCGAGGCAGGTGTGCGGGCCGGCCCCCGAAGGGGATAATCCTTTCGCAGCGGGTGGCCTTCCCAATCATCGGGCATCAGAATGCGCCGCAGGTCGGGATGGCCGGTGAACCGGATCCCGAAGAGGTCAAACACCTCGCGCTCCGCCCAATTGGCCGAGGGCCAGAGATCGCTCACCGTCGGCACCTCCGGCGCCTGTTCGGGGACGGGAACCCGCAGGCGCAACCGGCGGTGCCGGCGTACATCCAGAAAGTGGTAGACCACTTCGAAGCGTTCTGCGGCCGGCCGGCGTCCCAGGTAGTCCACGCCCCCCACATCCAGCAGCATCGTGTAACCCTGCCGGAGAAGGTGGCGGGCCACCTCCCGCAACGCGGTGGGACGCACTTTCACAACCGCCGTCCCGAAGGAGTCCGGCTGAACCTCCACGTCGGGCCCCAGCAGCTCGGACAGCTCCTGCGCCGCCGAGGCGAGGCCTCCCGCCGGCTCCCCCGCTGCCCCCTGACTCACGAGGCCACCCCCGCCTTCGGGTCACCGGCCCGAATGCGCTCCTGGAGCTTGAGGATGGCGTCCAGCACCGCCTCGGGCGTGGGGGGGCAGCCGGGAACGTACACGTCCACGGGCAGGATCTGATCCACGCCCTGGACGATGGCGTAGTTGTCGAAGATACCGCCGCTGGAGGCGCAGGCCCCCATGGCGATAACCCATTTGGGCTCCGGCATCTGGGCGTACAGGCGCCGGATCACGGGAACCATTTTATGGGAAACCCGCCCCGAAACGATCATGAGATCCGCCTGGCGGGGAGAGGCGCGAAACACCTCCGCCCCGAAGCGAGCCGCGTCGTAGCGGGGCGAGACCAGGTTCATCATCTCGATGGCGCAGCAGGCCAGCCCGAAGGTGAGCGGCCACAGGGACGATCGCTGCGCCCAGCGGGCAAAGCGGTCCACCGTGGTCAGAAAAAACGGCTGGCTGATTACTTCCACTCAAATCCCCCTTTCTTCCAGACGTAGGCATCCCCGATGGCCAGGATGGCCAGGAAGATCCCCATCACCCAAAGGCCGTACAGCCCCAGCTCCCTCAGCTGCACCACCCAGGGGTAAAAGGCGACGGTCTCCACGTCGAAGATGACGAAGAGCATCGCGACCACGTAAAACTTGACCGGAAAGCGCCCTGCCAGCGCCGCGGTGGGGTAGCCGCTCTCGTAGGCCTCCAGCTTGACGGGGTCAGGTCGCTTGCGACCCAAGGCGGAAGCCAAAAGGCTGATGAGCCCGACCACGAGGGCCACCACAGCCAGGTAGGTCGCCACCGCGGCGTACGCGTACACCGGAAGCCCCCCATCCTCCGGCCGCCTATTGTGAAGCCAAGCACTATCCGGGACCCTCGAATGGCCCGCTACGTGCGTAGCGGGCCGCCAGTCCTGGGCCGCAGCCCGTCATTTACGTGGCGAGACGCAACCGCTTCTTCGCCACAGTATAAACCACGCCGCCTGCAGGCGCAATTACGGCGGTGAGGCGGGGGCAGAGGCCGGAGGTCGGCGGACCAGGGTGATGCGGTAGCGGTAGCGGTCGGCCCGGTAGACCGCCCGCCGGTACTCCACCGGTGTCCCGTCGGCCAGCTGAGCCGTACGCCGGATGAGCAGCACCGGGCTGCCCGCTGGAACGCCCAGAAGCCGGGCCTCCACCCGGTCGGCGACCCTCGCCTCGATGGACTGCTCTCCCCGCACGATGCGAAAGCCCACGGCCTCCAGAGCCGAGTAAATGGAGCGCGACGGCTCGGCCGCCAGCACCAGATGGCCCACCGAGGCGGGGAGGTAGCTGTCGTCCGAAAAGAGGGGCTCGCCTGCGACCCGGACGATCCGGCTGATCTCCACGATCGGGGCGTCGGCCGAGAGCCCCAGGGCCTGCGCCGCCTCCGGCGCCGCTCGAGCGGGTCCGGCCCGCAGCACCTGCACCTGGGGGTCCAACCCCTGCTCCACCAGCTCCTCCGCAAAGCCCCGCAGCGCCGCCAGGTTTTCCACCACGGGCGGGCGAGCCACGAACGTGCCCTGCCCGTGCCGGCGGATGAGAGCCCCATCAACTTCCAGCTGCTCCAGGGCCTGGCGGACCGTGGTGCGGCTCACCCCAAACATGGCCACCAGCGCCCGCTCGCCGGGCAGCTGGCTTCCGGGAGGCCACTCCCCCTGTTCGACCCGGCGCAGGATCGCCTGGCGCAGCTGCACGTGCAAAGGCAAAGCCCCCCGCAGCACCGTCTCCTCCCGCGCCCAGACCCGGCGGCCGGCGCCCATCAAGCTGCCCCCACCCAGAGCCCCGCCGCCAGCAGCACCAGCACGGCGGCAGTGAAGCCCACGTAGGCCCAGTCACGCTGGCTGGCGAACATCACCAGCGAGGCCACCACCCGCATCACCGGCGTCAACACCAGCACCCACAAGCCCAGCTGCACGACGGCCAGGGGCCTGACCTCGCGGACCCCGCGCAGCACGTCCCGAACCCCTGCCGGGTAGCCGCCCGGCGGGTAGCCGGAGTGGCCCGAGACGGCCCACAGCAGCACGCCTGCGGCCACGATGACCGCGCAGGCCAGCACCCCGCCCCGCAGGATACCGCTGACAATGGCCTCCAGCTTCCCCTCGTCCGCCGCCACCTCCGGCGCAGGGCTCGAAGCCACCTGCGCACCGGCCTCGACCTGCGGCCCGAGGCCGGCCAGCGAAGCGCCTGCCCGAGCCCCCTCCCCTGAGCTCCGTATCATATTGGCCATCACCCCATCGCCGCCCTTGCCATCTGCCAGGCCATGAAAAGCAGCAGGGGGATGAACAGCAGGCGCAGGCTCTCTGCCCGCATGCGGGGCAACACCCGGCTTCCCAGCCAGGCGCCCGCGAGAACCCCCAAAGCCACCGGCGCCGCCAGGGCCGGGTCCACGTCTCCCCGGGCAAAGTGAACCCCGGCTCCTGCGGCGGCCGTTACGCCGATCATGAAGTTGCTGGTGGCGGTGGAGACCTTGATGGGTAGCCCCATGACCAGGTCCAGCCCGAGAACCTTGAACAACCCGGCCCCGATGCCCAAGATGCCGGAAGCCCCTCCTGCCAGCGCCATGACCAGGAAGGCCGGAACCACCCTGCCGGCCTGATACACCACCACGCGTCCCAGGGCCTCGTCGCGGTAGGCGCCTTGCAGGCGCAGCCGGCGCGCAAGGGGGCCCGGGTTCGGCAGGATGGCCTGCTCCCGGTGGCGCTTGTGGAACATGGCGGCTGCAGAGTACCCCAGGAGTAAGGCGAACAGCCCGTACACCACCCGCACCGGCAGTCGGGGTGAGAAGTACGCCCCGACGATGGCCCCACCGGAGGTGGCCACCTCCATGAGCACCGCCACGCGCAGGTTCGTGAGGCGGTCCCGCACATACGCCGCAGCCGCCCCGCTGGAGGTGGCGATGACCGACACCAGGCTGGCCCCCACCACGCTTCGCACCGGGTAGCCCATGCCGACCGTCAGCAGCGGGACCACCACCACGCCGCCGCCGAGCCCGAGAATCGAGCCGGTGAAGCCGCCGGCCACCGAGATGGCCAGCACCAGCCCGAATGACACCGGATCGAACATGGACAGCAGATCCGACCTCTCGCCGCGTGGTCGGGACCTCTGGTTATGACCAGGTGACCTCCCCCAGGCTATCACTCCCGGGCTCCCATGGCAAGGGCCCGTTCCCTTGACAGCCACCTGTCCGGGTGGCACCCTCGGGGAGGATCGCACCCCCGTACGACCGCCCGGGCAGGCCGCGCCGGGCGGTGCGGCATGCAGCGGAAAGGAGCCGGTCGATGACCTTTCCCCACGGTGCCCTGCCGGCCGGCGACGTCCGGTCGGCGGAGTGGGATGGCCGCTCGCTGCGGGTACGCCTGGATGGCGGCGGCATCCTGGACGTGTGCGCATGGGCTCCCGACCTCGTCCGGGTGGAGGTGAGCCCCCCCGGGGTTCCGCCCAACGTGGGGTGGGCCATCGCCCGTCCGCAGGCCGAGTGGCCCCGGGACTTCCCGGTGGAGTTCCAGGAGCAGGCGGAGGCCCTTTGGGTTCGCACTCCGGCCCTGGCGGTGCGGGTGGCACGGCGGGGCGCCGCCCTCCGCGTGCAGGCCCCTGGGCACCCCGAGCCCATCGCCGAGGATCCCCCCGAGGGAGGGCTCGCTTTACGGGGCGAAGGAGTGTGGATGGCCAAGCGGCTTCGGCCCGGCGAACGTATCTTCGGGCTGGGCGAGAAAACCGGGTGGCTGGACCGGCGGGGGCGCCGGCTGGCCATGTGGAACACCGACGTGTTGCCCCATCTGCCCGACACGGATCCCCTGTACCAGTCCGTACCTTTCTTGCTGGTGGAAAGCGGCGGGCGGTTTTACGGGCTTTTTGTCCACAACACCCACCGCACCGTCTTCGATTTGGGCCACAGCGAAGCCGACCGGCTCGTGGTGGGCGCGCAGGGCGGGCGCCTGGAGTACTTCGTCCTGACGGGGCCCCGGCTCCAGCAGGTGGTCTCCCGCTACACAGAGCTGACGGGCCGCATGCCCCTTCCGCCGCTTTGGGCTTTGGGATTTCACCAAAGCCGCTGGGGTTACCGCACCGCCGCAGAGGTGCGCGAGGTCGCCGCCCAGTTGCGCCGCCGCGAGATCCCCTGCGATGCCATCTACCTGGACATCGACTACATGGACCAATACCGGGTCTTCACGTGGGATCCCCGCCGTTTTCCCGACCCCGAAGGCCTGCTGGCCGAGCTGGCGGGGCAGGGGTTTCGGGTGGTGGCCATCGTGGACCCGGGGGTGAAGGTCGAGGCCGGCTACCCGGTCTACGAGGAGGGGCTGCGGGAGGGATACTTTTGCACGACTCCCGACGGCGAGCCGTTTCGGGGCCAGGTTTGGCCGGGGGAGACCGTCTGGCCCGATTTCGCCCGAGCCGAAGTGCGGCGCTGGTGGGTGCGGCTGCACGAGGGATTGCTGAAGGCGGGGGTGTCGGGGATCTGGTGCGACATGAACGAGCCGGCCAACTTCCGCCACCCCTTGCCCGCCGGCTCCCTGGATCCCCACGTGCAGCACGGCCCCGATGCCGACCGGCCGCCCGAAGAGCGCCGGCGGCTGTGGCACCTGGAATTTCACAACCTGTACGGGATGCTGATGAGCCGCTGTGCTTTCGAGGCGCAGCTTCGCGTCCATCCCGGGAGGCGGCCGTTTGTCCTGAGCCGGGCGGGTTTCGCGGGCATCCAGCGCTGGGCGGCCGTCTGGACCGGGGACAACGCGAGCTGGTGGGAGCACCTGGCCATGATGGTGCCCCAGTTGCTCAACATGGGGCTGTCCGGGATGGCGCTGGTGGGTGCCGACGTGGGCGGGTTCAGCGGCGATTGCACCGGTGAGCTGCTGGTTCGCTGGACCCAGGCGGCGGCGCTGACGCCCTTCTTCCGCAACCACTCCGCCATCCACAGCCGGCGGCAGGAGGTGTGGCAGTTCGGGCCCGAAGTGGAGGGGATTTGCCGCCGGTACATCCAGCTTCGGTACCGGCTGCTCCCCTACCTGTACGCTCTTGCCCGGGAGGCCTCTCGTACGGGGGCGCCCATGATGCGCCCCCTGTTCTGGCACTATCCGGAGGATGAGCAGGCGTACCGGCTGCAGGACGAGTTCATGGTGGGGCCGCACCTGCTGGTGGCGCCGGTGCTGCAGCCCTCAGCCGACCACCGGGCCGTCTACCTGCCCGCAGGGGAATGGGTGCACTATTTCCGCGCCCAGCGGGTCGTGGGGCCGGCCTGGGTGATCACCGAGGCTCCCCTCGAGGAGCTGCCCCTGTGGGTGCGGGCCGGCGCCGCGCTCCCCATGGGGCCCCAGGTCTCGCACACCGCCGAACTGGCCCGCCGCCGGGAACGGGCCCTGTGGCTGGCGGCCCCGCGCCTGGCAGGCGGTGCGCCCATGGTCAGCGAACTCTACGAGGACGATGGGCAGACCCTCGCGTACCGGGATGGCCACTTCGCGCACCGCAGGGTTGACTGCACATGGACCGGGGGCCAGGCCCCGGGGGCGCAGCCGAACCTGGAGCTGGCCTTGGGGCCCCGCGAAGGCAGCTTCGACCCGGGACGGCTGTGGCTGGACGTGGTGGTGGAGCGTGCCGGTCGGCCACCGGCCTCCATCGAGGTGGGCGCCAGGCCTGCCCATGCGAGCCGAACGAGGATCGAACCCCTGCAGCCCAAAGACCCGCCGGGCGAGCCGGGCGGTTCCGAGTGGTCTTACGACGCGGACATGGACCGTCTGGTCGTGAGGATACCCGAAACGCCGTCACCGCTGCAGGTGCACATCCGGTGGAGTTGAGGAGGACCGGCCGTCCATGTCCCGTAGCCCTGCTGCGGCACGAAAACCCGGCGCCATCGTGAGCTCGGTTCGGCCCGGCTCCATCGCCGACGAGGCGGGTCTGCGGCCGGGCGATGAGGTCCTGGCGGTCAACGGGCGGCCGCCCTCGGACGTGATCGCCTTTCACCACGCAGCCGCCTCCACCCACCTGACGCTGGCGGTTCGTCGGCCCGACGGCACCCGCCTGGTGGTGGAGGTGGAGAAGGCTGAGGACGAGGAGCTGGGCCTCAGCTTCACCGACCCCCTGTTCGACCGCATCGTCACCTGCGAGAACCGATGCGTTTTCTGCTTCGTCCACCAATCCCCCAGGGGAATGCGCCGCACCCTGTACCTGATGGATGACGACTACCGCCTCTCCATGCTGGACGGCAACTTCATCACCCTGACCAACTGGACCGAAGCGGACTGGCAGCGCGTCGTCGAGCAGCACCTGTCGCCCCTTTACATCTCCGTCCACAGCACCGACGACGACCTGCGAAGCTTCCTGATGGGAACGCCGAAAGCCCGGGGCATCCTGGCGCAGCTGCGTCGCCTGGCTCAGGCAGGGATCGTCATGCACACCCAGCTGGTCCTCTGCCCGGGCCTCAATGACGGGCCGCACCTGGACCGGTCGCTGGCCGACCTGAGCCGCCTGTTTCCCGCGGTGCGAAGCATCGGCGTGGTGCCGGTGGGGCTGACCCGGTTTCGCCGAGGGCTTTTCCCGCTTCGCCCGTATCGCCCGGACGAGGCGCAAGCGGTCCTGCGCCAGGTGCATCGCTGGCAGCGCCGGTTTTTGCGGGAGCTGGGCACCCGCCTGGCCTACGCCGCCGACGAGTGGTACGTGCTGGCTGAGCGGCCGGTGCCGGGCGCAGGCGCTTACGAGGATTTCCCCCAACTGGAGAACGGGATCGGGCTGATCCGCAAGCTGACCGACCAGGCACGCCGGGCCATCTCCCGGCTCCCCCGGGGCCTGGAGCGTCCTCGGCGAGTGCTCTGGGTGACGGGCCGCTCCGCATATGCCACCCTTTGCCGCCTGGCAGCGGCTCTCACCCGGCGGGTGGCGGGCCTGGCCATCGAGGTGCAGGCGGTGGAAAACCGCTTTTACGGTCCCACCGTCACCGTCGCCGGGCTTCTCACCGGCCAGGACCTGCAGGAGGCGCTCGCCCGCCGCCCGGACCTGCAGCGATGGGATGCCGTCCTCCTGCCGGCCGTGACGCTCAAGGCCGATGCGCCCGTCTTCCTGGACAACATGACATTTGCCCGGCTGCGGGACGCCACCACCCCGGCCCTGCAGGTCGTCCCCGTGGACGGTCGGGCGCTGGTGCGCGTCTCCACCGGCATCGTCGGCCCATCGGCCGCTCTTTTCACTCCATCGGAACCTGACGCAGCAGCTTGCCCTCTATCCGCTCGAAAATCTCGTCCAGGCTTGGCCCCGTGATGGTGAGCCCGTGGTTGCGAAGGCCGATGATGGCCCGGCCGGGATCGGGGGCCTGGCGGACCAGCTCGGCCACCGAACGGGCCAGCTCCAGCGTGCCGCACGGGAAGTTGATGCGGGTGGAAGGGATGCCCTCCATCCACGCATGCACGTGCAGGATCGCCCCGACCTGGGGGTGCTCCGTGTAGATCATCCAGTGCTCGATGGCGTCCACGGAGACTCGCCGCGGGGTCACGTGAGGCGGCACGCTCAGCACCATCGCGTTCTCCTCGGGGCGGTAGCCTTTGACCAGCAGGATGTCCTGCCCCACGGTCTGCAGATTGTACTTGTTGACCCCGCTGGCGCTCATCCAGAAATCGGTCGGCCCGTGCCGGGCGCTGATGTTGCCGTAGCTGAGGCCTCCAATGCCGTACAGGCGCTGCACGTGGCGGAAATCCTCGGGTGGCAGGATCTCCTGGATGGGAAACGGCGCCGGAAGCAGGTCGAGCTCGCCCAGACGGCGGCTGGCCCGGCGGATCTGCTCCACCGCCTCGTCCCCCTCCCACAGCTCGGGGGGCAGGTCGGGCTCGAAGATGTTGTCGATCACCAGGCAGGAGGAGGCCAGGGGATGCAGCCGCTCGTACAAAGCGGCGAAGTAACGGGCTTGGTCCCCTTCAAAGGGCACCGAGTAGTACCCCTGCTCCAGGGTGACGAAGTGGGTCGCCACGCTCCCGTTGGCCCTCACCGCATACAGCAGCAGGTTGGACAAAGAGCGCACCAGGAGCGGGTAGCCGGCCCGCAGCACGTCGGCGGGAGCTTCGGCGGCCTCCACCACGGAACACACAAAGGTGCCCCGGGATCGGCGCCGGAAAGGACGGGGCCGGTCCGGGCTCGTGAAATTGAGAACCAGCTTCACGTCCCCGTCCGCTGTGGGATCATACACGTGCCCCCGGGCCTCCAGCTCCCGTTTCAGCCCGTCCCGCAGCCACCGGCCCAGCTCGCTTTGCACGTCACCTACAACGCTGAAGTTCATCGAAGGACACCTCCGCCTTTTTGGCCGCAACCCTCCGGGTCAGGACTCGTCGTCCTCCAGGTCGCCCGCAAACTCCTCGCCATCCGGTTCTCCGACATCCTCGTCCCCCATCGCGTCAAAACCGGGATGGTCGCCGTCCAGTTCGTCCCCGCCGGCGTCATCCCAACCCCCGTCCTCGAAGTCGCCGGGCTGCTCCCCACGCCCCGAACCCCACTGCTCCCCGTCGGCCTTGTCCCATTGGGATTCGCTGCCCGATTGGCCCTTCCCGGTGGAGCGCAGGAAGAGGACCCGGCTGAAAACCCGACCTACGTCGGCACTCCCGCAGGCGGGGCATACCGGGGCCAGACCGGCCTCCTTCTCGGCCAGGGTGGCCACCACGTCGAACCGGCGCCCGCAGGCCCGGCACCGAAATTCGTAGACCACGCCGCACCGACCCCCATGGATTGGGGAACCGCTCCTTTCGTTACCTTACCCCGCACAGGGGTTCCTGCCAAGCTGGCCAACCCTTCCCCGGCACGCCACACAGTTCGCCACACGCAGCTCGCACCGGTGGATGCAAGGTCTGCGGCGCGGCCCGAAAGCCTGAGGGCTTGACCGGACAACACCCGTTCGGTACGGTGGCCACGAGAGAACTCGCACAGGAGAGCACGATGGGGCTCGTCGTCGTCGCCAATCGCCAGCCGCTGCGGCTGCACCGGGGAGAGTGGGTTGCGGCCGTGGGCGGGCTTGCCACGGCGCTCTTGCCCCTGCTCCAGGAGCGGCGGGGCGTGTGGGTCGCCTCGGCGGAAGGCAGCCCGGGAGAGGCTCCCCCGGCGGCCCCGCCCGCCAAACCCCCTCCCTTTCAGGTGCGGCGGGTGGTGTTGCCCGAGGCGACGATGGCAGGCTACTACCACGGGATGTCCAACCGGGTGCTTTGGCCTCTGTCCCACTACTTCATCGAGCGGGTGGACCTGCGGCGGGAGTTTTTCGAGGCTTACCGGCGCACCAACGAGCAGTTCGCCCGCCTGGTGCTGAAGGAGTGGCAGGGTGACGACCCGGTGTGGGTTCACGATTACCACCTGATGCTGGTGCCGCAGATGCTCCGGCAGGCCCGCCCCGAGGGCCGCATCGGCTTTTTCTGGCACATCCCATGGCCGGCCGTGGAGGTGTGGCGGGTGCTCCCGTGGGCCCGCACCCTGCTGAAAGGGGTTTTGGGCGCGGACCGGATCGGGCTGCACATCGAGGACTACGTGGTCAACTTTCTGGACGCCTGTCGGGTGCTTTTGGGAGCCCGGGTGGAGGGGCATACGGTCTACTGGGAGGGCCGCCGCATCCAGGTGGAGGCCCATCCCATCGGAATTGACACGCAGGCCTTCCAGCGTTTCGCCGAGGAGCCGGCCGTGCGCAAGCTGGCGGCGCGGCTTCGCCAGCATGCGGCCGCGCAAAGCGTGGTGCTGGGGGTGGAGCGGCTGGATTACACCAAGGGCGTCCTGGAGCGCCTGCTGGCCTTCGAGCGCTTCCTGGACGCCTACCCCCATTACCGAGGGCGGGTGTGCCTCTACCAGATCGCGGTGCCCAGCCGCACCCGGGTGGAGTCGTACCGGATGCTCAAGCGGGCGGTGGACGAGGTGGTGGGCCGGATCAACGGCGCCTACACCACGGACCGGTGGGTGCCGGTGCGCTACCTGTACCGGTCGTTTCCCCAGCGGGAGCTGGCCGCCTTTTATCGGGCGGCCGACGTGGCCCTGGTGACCCCTTTGCGGGACGGCATGAACCTGGTGGCCCAGGAGTTCGTGGCCGTGAGCAACAACGGGGCGCTGATCCTCTCGGAGCTGGCCGGCGCGGCCTCGGTGCTGCCCGAGGCGATCCAGGTGAACCCGTACGATATCGAGGGCATGGCGCACGCCCTGCGGGAGGCTCTCGAGATGGGAGCCGCCGAGCGCCAGGCGGCACTGGCCTCCATGAAGGAGCGGGTCCACGCGCTGGACGTCCGGCGGTGGGGCCAGCGGTTCCTGGAGGGGCTGCAAAGCCGGTGAGCGGCCCCCTGTCGGCGCCGCCGTTGCCCGAGCGCCCCCTGTTCCTGGTGGACTACGACGGCACCCTCGCGCCTGTGGTGACCGACCCTGCCTGCGCCTGGCCTCACCCCCAGGCCATCTCGGTCCTGGCCGGATTGGTGCGGTCGGGCGTGCCGGTTTACGTGGTCAGCGGGCGGCGACTGGATGACTTAGCGCTGCGGCTTGGAGTGCCGGGCCTGGGCCTGGTGGGCGTGCACGGCCTGGAAGAACGCCTCGGGGGCCGAGAGCGTCGCCTGCGCGTGCCTGCCGAAGCGCAGCGGGCTTTGGAGCAGGTGCGCCGGCACCTGCCCCGACTTCCGGGGGTGCATCTCGAGGATAAGGGCCTCTCGCTGGCCCTGCACTACCGGGGCTGCCCCGACGAGGCGGTGGTGGAAGAGGAGCTGCGCCGCTGGGCCACGACGCTGCCCGAGGCTTTGCAACCCTTGTGGGGGAAGAAAGTGCTGGAGGTCCGCCCCCGGGGCCGGGGAAAGGGCGAGACCGCACTGCGCCTGGCCCGCCGCCATCGGCAGCGCACTGCGGTCTGCCTGGGAGATGACGCCACCGACGAGGAGGCCTTCTCCGCCCTGGCGCCGCCCGCCATCACCATCAAGGTGGGGGAGGGGCCGACCCGGGCTCGATACCGGCTGGCGGGCGTGGACGCCGCGGTCGGCTATCTGGCCGCCTGCCTTTTGGCCCTGTCTCCCCCGGGCGACAGCTGATCGCCGGCCGTTCAGGCGCCAGCAGGCCCTGCGGCCGTCGAACGCTCTTTGGGCTCCCCCGTTCGAGCAGCGGCACCCGGCGCACCTTGCGGCAGCGTTCCGGAACCACCCCCTGTCGCGTCGGCCCGGGCCGGGGCTGACGCAGCCAGAGGTTCCTCCGGGGAGCCCCACTGGGCCGACGAGACGCCCAGGGCCCGATCCACCGCCATGCGCAGCTCCAGGGAGCCCCGCCCGGCCAGAGAGCGCTGGCCCGTCGAAGCGGCCCGGGCAGCAGCCCGAAGCCGGTCCTGCACCTCCCGGACGCTCTCGGCAAGCCGGCGAGCCCGATCCCGCGCCGCCTCCGTCCCCTCCGCCACGGCCTGGGCCTGCGCCAGCGCGCGCCGGGAGGACTCAGCAGCCCGCTCGGCAGCCGACGAAACCGCTCGCCGCAGTTGCGTCATCCGCCGCACCATCTCCCGGGCCTCCGCAGCCAGCCGGCGGATCTCCTCGGCCACAACCCCGACGCCGGTGGCCTGGCCTTCCATCCGGGCCGCCTCGATGGCGGTACTCAGGGCCAAGACCTTGGACTCGTCCCCGAAATCGCGCACGCGATCGGCGACCGGCCCGAACTCTTCGGCGGTCGTCTGCAAGGCGCCCGCCTGGTCGGCAAAGGCCCGGGTGGCCTCGGAGAACTCCTGGACGCGCCGGGCGGTGGCCTCCAGGACCTCGCGATGCTGAACCGCCTCCCCGATGGGAGCCGCCAGGGCATCGGCCGCCCGGGAGAACCACGGCCCGAGAGCGGAAGCAAGAGCCTGGGCGCTCTGCTCTGCCGTCTCCAGGTCGCGCCGCAGCCGGGAGATGGGCCGGCTCGATGCCACTGCCAGCCCTGCGCCTCCCAGAGCGGCGGCGGCCACCACGAAGATCAGGGCCGCCCACAGCGATGCGGTCACCTCGCGCCGCAGCTCCTCCGAAGCGCGGCCCACCAGGGACTGACGCTGGGTCACCAATCGCCGGAGGGCCTCCACCTGGGAGACCGCCGAGCGGGCCTGGCCCACAAGCGCCGCCGCCTGATCCCGGGAGATCACCAGCACGCCGGAAAGATCGCCCCCTCCGGCCTCGTCCAAAGCCGCCCACTGCTCGAGCTGTCGCTGCAGGCCGGTCAGCTGGCTACCCGCCTCCTCCAACAGACGGCCCTGGCTGCCCCACGCATCGTAGAAGACGTCAAAAGTCTGGGTTGTCCTCTCCTCCAGCCGCCGGCTGAGGTACCAGCCGGCGGCCACCGCCAGCACGACCAGGATCACCCCGGCCACCACGAACTGCCCCACAACGCCGCGGGTGACCGCAGGGGGCGCTGCCAGGGACGTCACCTGGGCGACGCCGGGAACCCGGGGAGTGCTCGCCCCGGGACTGCGCTCAGACATCGCACTCCCGCACCTTCCTGGCCCCGGCGGGGACGGGCCAGCCGGCGGGGCCGCTGGTGGGGTTCGACGCCACCGAGAACAAAACCTCTAGCTTCCAGCGCGCCCCCTTGGCGCGGCCGCCCGCCGAGTCGCCTTTCACCGACCGCCGCCTTCCTGCGCCGCCCGCCCCCCTTCACCGCGATCACCCGCCTACTCTTCTGCCACCGCCCGCACCGGAGGCCACAGCTGCGGATCCACCAGCGCCCTGGGGTCCACATAGCCGCCCGGCAGCCATGCCGACCAGTGCAGGTGAGGGCCGGTGGCAAACCCGGTGGCGCCCACCCGGCCGATGAGCTGACCTGGCCGCACCGGCTGGCCCTCCGCCACCTCCATAGCCTCCAGGTGCAGGTACGAGGTGAACAGGCCCCATCCGTGGTCGAGCAGGATGGTTCCCCCGGTGGCCATGTACCACCGCGCCAGCGCCACCCGCCCGGCGTTGGCCGCGACCACCGGCGTGCCGGAAGGCGCCGCCAGATCCAGCCCCGAGTGGCGGCCTGCGGGACGGCCGTTTACCACGCGCACCAGCCCGAACTCGCTCGTTACCCGCACGGGCCGCACCGGCCAGACAAAGGGGCCGTCCCACAAAGGAGAGGGTGAGCTTCCCATCCGGGCCTGTTCCAGCTCGCGTTGCTCCCGCCGCAGCCGCTCCTGCGCGGCAGGGTCGTCAGGGCGGATGCGCTGTTCGAGAGCAGGCGGCACGCGCAGGTGCTCGACGGGGAACTCCCGGGGCCGCACCGAGATCTCCCGCCGCAAGGTGGCACCCGTCGCCGTTTGCACCTGCACCGGGTACGTCCCGGGTGCCACATGGTAGGAGACGGCCACCAGGGCCAGGGCGGCACCCTGGTACCGGTAAAACTTGAAGGCCTCTTTGGCCAGTTCCCCCTGAAGCTCAGGGCTCCACGGCGTGAGGCGAAGTCGCACCCAGCCTCCCTGGGCCACCTCCTGCGGCCATACCTCCAGGTGCGGCTGAACCCCGGGCCCGGCGCCCGCCGAAGCCAGCACGAAAGCGGCCCCCGTCAGCCCTCCCGACAGCCGAACCACCCGCCCCGACCCCAGGATGAAAGCGGCTACCAGAAGGACGACGAGCCGCACCAGCCGGCCCCGGGCTTCCGCCAGAGCTTGCCGCCTCGCCTCCCCTGGGCGGGGCGCCCGGCCCTTGCTACGCCCGGTCAAGGTGGGCCACCACCTCGATGTGCGCGGTGTGGGGAAACATGTCCACGGGTTGGACCGGCCCGAGCTGCCAGCGAAGCCCGGCTTTGCCCGCCTCCCGCACCAGCATGCGAAGATCCCGGGCCAACGTGGCCGGGTTGCAGGAGACGTAGATGAGCCGGTCGGGGGACAGGCGCGCCAGGGCCCGCACAACGGCCGCCTCCAGCCCCCGCCTGGGCGGGTTCACCACCACCGTCAGCCGGCCGGCAGGCCGCCCGGGCGTTCGGGCCAGCTCTGCCAGGGCCTGCGCGGCCGGGGACGCCACAAACCGAGCCCACCCGATGCCGTTGAGCCGGGCGTTTCGCCGGGCGTCCCGCACCGCCTGCTCCGACACCTCGATGCCCAGCACCTCATCCACCTCGCCGGCGACGTACAACCCGATGCCACCCACTCCGCAGTAGACGTCGATGAGCCGAACCGGCCGCCTTGCAGCCGGTTCGGCCACCCGTCGCCGCACTACCTCATACAACCGCTCCGCCTGGGCGGAGTTCACCTGGAAGAAGGCGGTGACGGAAAGGCTCAGCCGCAGAGGTCCCACCTGCTCTTCGATCCGGGACCGGCCCCAGACCACCCGGGTGTACGGCCCCAAAATGACGTTGGTGCGGGCCGGATTGACGTTGTTGGCCACCCCCACCAGCTGGGGCACCTCCCGGCGAACCCTGCGGGCCAATTCGGCCACAAGCTGGTCTGCGGGCTCCCGGGTCACCACGGCCAGCAGGCTCTCCCCCCTGGCCCGGGAGGTCCGGATCACCAGGTGGCGGACCAGGCCCTCGTCTCGGGCCTCGTCGTAGGGCTGTGCCCCCAGCTCCTCCAGCGCCCGGCGAGCCGAGCGGGCCACGGCCACGTTGAGGGGATGCTGGACGGCGCAGTCGTCGGCAACCACCACCTCATGGGTGCTGCGCCGGTAGAATCCCACCCGGATCTCCCCTTGCGGGCCACGGCGGACCGGATACTGGGCCTTGTTGCGATAACCCCATGGCTCGCGCATGCCCAGGGGTTCACACACCTGCGCCTCGGCCTGCTCGAAGCCCCCTACGCGCCGCAGCGCCTCCACCACCTGGCGACGTTTGGCCTCAAGCTGCGCCCGATAGTCGAGCCCCATGACAGGACAGCCCCCGCACTCCCCGAAGACGGGGCACCGGGGCTCGACCCGAAGGTCCGAGGGGCACGCCAGCCGAATGGCCCGGGCCCGCGCGTAACCGGCCGCCACCCGGGTCACCCGGGCCCACACCCGATCCCCGGGGAGTCCCCCCTCCACGAAGACGACCAGGCCGTCGGCGGTCCGGGCCACCCCGTCCCCCTCCACGTCCAGGCCGTGGATGTCCAGCAGGAGCTCTCCCCCGATGCGCACCTCTTGAGACTCCCGGATCACCGGCATCCGCGCCCTCCCGGCAGCATATCCATGCCCACGCAACGCAGGTGGTGACCCGTCCGGCCGGGCATGGGGAGACCCCGTTCGCCCGGCGGACCCGGAGGGGAGCTTCGATGGTGAAAAGCCGCCGCCTTCTCGGGCTCCCGGTTATCGACATCGAGAACGGGAAGGCCGTTGGGCGAATCAGCCGCCTGGTGGTGGACCCCAGGGCGCGGAGGGTGGCCGCGATGGTGGTCATCACCGGTCCCTGGGCGAAGGAGGAGCAGGTTCTCCCGTGGGATCGGGCCCGAGGCGTGGGAGAGGCGGCCGTGACGGTGCGGGGATCGGGGGCGCTGGCGCCGGCAGGCGCCGTACCGGAACTCGCCGCCCTCTTGCGACGCCCGGTGCGCCTTTACGGCGCCCGGGTCCTGACCGAAGACGGAGCCTACCTGGGGGCCGTGGAAGAGGTGCTCATCGACCCGGCAACCGGGGCCGTCACCCAGCTCCTGCTTGCCGCGCACGGCCTGGGCGCGCGCCTTCGCGCCCCGACGGTCTTAAGCGCCGACTCGCTGCTGGTGATGGGCGAGGACGCCATCGTGGCCCGTGAGGGCTCGCAGCCGTCGCCCCTGCGTGCAAGCGCGGTGCGTAGCGGCATCGCCGCCGCATCCCCGGGCGCCTCCCGTGCCCGGCAGGGCAGCTCCACGCCGGACAGGCCCGCCGCCAACGGGCCCACCGCCCCGGGCAGCCCGGGGAGGGCATGGGTGGTGCTGGGCCGGATGGTGGCGCCGGTGCGGGAGGCCACCCGGCGGGGGCTGGAGCATGTGGCCCACCGCAACCGCTCGGGCCCGTAGCTGCGGACGCACCCCCTGCCCTCTGTGCGAGCACCCTCCGCCGGCTGCGCGCGCCCCCCTCGCCCGCACCGGCCGCCTGTCAAGCGGCCAACGTCCCCTTGGGCTGAAGGGCCCGGATCCGCCATGGGCGGAAGCGCAGCCACGCCGCCATCGCCACCGCGCCGCCGATGCCCAGCGCGGCCGCCACCCCCAGCCGGTCGGCCAGCCATCCGGCCCACAGGCTTCCAAAGGGTCCGACCCCCACCAGCACCAGCGTGTACGCGCTCATGACCCGCCCCCGCAGCGACTCTTCGCTGGACAGCTGAACCAGCGTGTTGGTGGCCACGTTGAGGCTGACCATGCCCCAGCCTCCCGCGACGAACAGGGCGGCTGCCGCCCCAAAGGACCGAGTGACGGCCAGGCCCAGCGAGGAGAGGCCCAGCAGGACCACACCCAGCGAGCGCCACCACGGAGGGGGTTCGGCCCCCTGCTGGGCCGCCAGCCCCAAGGCGGCCGCCAGCGCCCCTGCGCCCAGGCTGGCCATCAAAAGCCCGTAACCGGCCGCATCCTGGGCCAGCACGCGCCGGGCGTACACCGGCACCAGGACCTGAAAGTTCATGGCAAACAGGCTGACGGTGCCCAGCAAGAGCAGCGAGTCGCGGATGGTGGGACTCGCCCCCACGTAAGCCAGGCCCTCACGGATGGACCCGGCCAGCCGCCGCAGCTCCCAGACGGCCGACGGCCGACAGGCCCCTTGCGCGCCCTGACAAACCGTCCGGCCTCGCCCATCCCCGGAAAGGGAGGCCAACACCACCACGACCGGGGCAAAGGATGCAGCGTTGATGAGAAACGCCGGGCCAGATCCCAAAGCCGCCAGCGTCACGCCCGCCACCGCCGGGCCGACCAGACGGGCCACGTTGAAGACCGCCGCATGCAACCCGATGGCGCTGGTCAGGGCGTCGCGGGGCACCAGATCGGCCAGAAACGAGTGGCGGGCGGGCATGTCAAAGGTGTTGAACGTCCCGTACAGCGCGGCGATGACCACCACGTGCCAGTAACGCACCCGGCCGCTGAGGGTGAGCAGCCCCAGGGCCAGAGCCGAGGCCGCCAGCGCGCACTGGGTGCCCACCAGCCAGCGCGCTCTGGGCACCCGGTCGGCCACGGCCCCCGCCACCAGCGAGAAAAGGAGCACCGGCAGGTACTGGACCGCCGATACCACCCCGAGGAGGCTCGCGCTGCCCGTCAGCTCCAGAACCAACCAGGCCTGCGCGGCGCTCTGCATCCAGGTGCCTACCAGGGAGACGGCTTGAGCGGCCAGGTAGCGTCGGTAGGCAGGGTACTCCAGCGCTCCTCCCCGAAGGCCTCGCAGCCGGGCACGGCCACCCGCCAAGCTCACGCCCCCTTCCGGCATCCCCTTCGGATGCCCCTCCAGGCGGGATTGGCCAGACAGCGGGACGATCCTCCCCGCCGGCCGGGGCCGCCGGTGGGGGGCGGTGACGGCCGTTGCCCGACGTCGGCCGGCACGCCGGACGCCGCCGGCCGGCGCCGGCTACGGAGCTTTCGGCGTCGGGGGACTGCCAGCACCCCGCACCCGGGGCAGCACGTATCGCTCCAGCACGTCGGCCAGCCCGGAGCCGGGGCGCTCCACCAGCTCGTAGCGCACCCGGATGGCAGGCTTGTTGAGCGCCATCACCCGCCGCAGGTCGACGGGCGTGCCGATCACCACCGCCTGCGCATCCGAGGCGTTGATGGTGGCCTCCAGTTCCCGGATCTGCCCGGGCGTGTACCCCATGGCCGGCAAGACATGGCCGAGATGGGGATAACGGTGGAACACCTCGCGGATGGAACCGACCGCAAAGGGCCGGGGGTCCACCGGCTCGGCCCCCGCCCGCCTCGCCGCCAGAACCCCCGCCCCGTAGCCCATCTCCCCGTGGGTGAGCGTGGGGCCGTCCTCCACCACCAGCACGCGCCGGCCCCGCAGCGCCTCCGGCTGGTCTACGGTGATGGGGGATTCGGCCTCGAGGAGCCGCGCGGACGGGTTGAGCTCCGCCATCCGCCGGCGCACCGCCTCCACGCTTTCGGCAGGAGCGGTATCCACCTTGTTGATGATGGCCACATGAGCCAGGCGAGCGTTGGTCTCACCGGGGTGATAGAGGGTCTCATGGCCGGCACGATGGGGATCCAGCACCACGATGTGCAGGTTCGGGCGGTAGAAGGGAAGGTCGTTGTTGCCTCCGTCCCACACGATCACGTCCGCCTCGGCCTGGGCCCGCTGGAGGATGGCCCCGTAGTCCACCCCTGCGTATACGACGCTGCCCGTGTCGATGTGGGGTTCGTACTCCTCCCGCTCCTCCAGGGTGCATCCGTAACGGTCCAGGTCCTCGTAGCTCGCGAAACGCTGCACCGCCTGCTCTTCCAGCCGGCCGTAGGGCATCGGGTGGCGCACCACCGCCACCCGCAAGCCCCTGTCCCGGAGCAGCCGGACGATGCGGCGCGTGGTGGGACTCTTGCCAGCCCCCGTCCGCACCGCGGTGACGGCCACCACGGGAACCGCCGCCTGCAGCATGGTGGACTCGGTGCCCATGAGCCGGAAGTCCGCGCCGGCCGCCAGAACCTGAGAGGCCCGGTTCATCACGTAGGTGTGCGAGACGTCGCTGTACGCAAAGACCACCTCGTCGACCTGGTGGTCGCGGATCAGGCGGGTCAGCTCGGATTCCGGGTAAATGGGGATCCCCTCGGGATACAGCTCTCCGGCCAGGGCCGGCGGGTAGACCCTGCCCTCGATGTTGGGAATCTGGGCGGCGGTGAAGGCGACGACCCGATACTGCGGCCGGTGCCGGAAGTAGACGTTGAAGTTGTGGAAATCCCTGCCTGCCGCGCCCATGATGATGACTCGCTTTGGCTGCGCACCCAACGGACCGCGCCCCTCTTCCGCCCTGCCCTTACGACACCCCGGCACCCAGCAGCAGCACGAGCAGGGCCTTCTGCACGTGCAGGCGATTTTCGGCCTGGTCAAAGACCACCGATTGGGGTCCGTCCATCACCTCGTCGGTGATCTCCTCGCCCCGGTGGGCGGGCAGACAGTGCATCACCAGCGCCCCGGGCCGGGCTCTTTGCAACAGGGCCGCGTTGAGCTGATAGGGCAAAAGCGCCCGCCGCCGTTGATCATGCTCGCTCTCCTGGCCCATGCTGGCCCAGACGTCCGTGTACAGCACCTCGGCGCCCTCCGCCGCCTGCTGCGGATCCTCGGTCAGCTCGATGGTGGCGCCGGTGGCCTCGGCCAGGCGGTTGGCTTCCGCGACGCTCTGCGGGTCCAGGCGGTAGGCGGGCGGGCTGGCCACCACCAGGTGGACGCCCAACCGGGCCGCTCCGAAGGCCAGGGATCGAGCCACGTTATTGCCATCCCCCACGTAGGCCACCCGCACCCCGGCGATGCGGCCCAGCTTCTCCCCGATGGTGAAGTAGTCGGCAAGGGCCTGGCAGGGGTGAAGGTAGTCGGTCAGGCCGTTGATGACGGGGACCTCCGCCGCGCGGGCCAGATCCAGCACGTCCTGGTGGGAGAAGGTACGGATCATGATGGCGTCGACATAGCGCGACAGAACCCGCCCCGTGTCCTCCACCGTCTCTCCCCGGCGCAGCTGAAGCTCCTGGCTGCTCAGGAAAAGGGGTTGCCCGCCCAGCTGGTACATGCCCACCTCGAAGGAGAGCCGCGTGCGAGTGGAAGGCTTGTGGAAGATCATGGCCAGGCTGCGCCCCGAAAGCAGGGGAAGCTCCGCACCCCTTCGCCGGCGGGCCTTCAGCACCCTTGCCAGCTCCAGCATTCGCCCCAGCTCGTCGGGGGTGAAGTCCTTGAGGCTGATGAAGTCCCGGCCCTGAAGCTCCCGAGCCAGGCCATCGCACAGAAGCCTTTCCAGCTCCCGATCCCCTTTGATTACCTGCGCCAAGCCCTCCACCCCCATCCCGGCTCCGGCCGAACCCAGCGTTGGAGACCGACACGCCTCTGCGTGATGCCCTTGCCGCCCGGCCGTGCATCGCCATTGTACCACCGGCCGTCAGCGCCCACGCTGCGACCCGCAAGCCGCCGCCTTCGGCCGCAGCCGAACCGCCGCCATCCACAGAGCCCCGACCAGGGCCAGGGCAACGCTGACCCACTGCGCCAGGGTAAGCCCCAAGCCGACGGGCTGCCCGATACGCACGAACTCCACCACGAACCGGTTGGCGGAGTACAACATGAGGTACAGGGCGGCCACCTCGCCCCATCCCCGGCGCCGCCGACGCCAGCCTGCCAGCACTCCCGCCGCGGCCAGGTTCAGCAGGGACTCGTACAAAAAGGCCGGATGAAAAAACGCCTCGCCGGCGAAGGCGGACGGCCGAAGCTCGGGCGGAACGTAAAGCTTCCAGGGTACCGCCGTCGGGTAACCGATCACCTCCCGGTTGAAGAAGTTGCCCCAACGTCCGATGGCCTGCCCCAAAAGGAGGGAGGGCGCAACCAGATCCGCCAGACCGGCCGCGGGCACCCCCTTGCGGCGCGCCAGCAGCACCACCGCCAGCCCCACCCCGACCAGCGCGCCGTGGATGGACAGCCCACCCTCCCAGGTGCGCAGGATGGCCTGGGGGTGGGCGGCGAAGTAATCGAGGTTTTGCCCCACGAAAGCCAGCCGAGCCCCGGCCAGGGCCAGAGGGATCCCCATGGCCAGGCCGTCCATCAGGTCGTCGGCCCCCAGGCCCAGGCGGGCCATTTCCGGTCGCGCCAGAAGCCACCCCGGCAGAAAGGCCAGCGCCATGAGAAGCCCGTACCATCGCACCTGCAGCGGGCCCACCCGGATGGCCACCGGATCCAGGGGCGCAAGCCCCGCCCAGGCGGGAACCACCACCCGCAGAGCCCACCAGCCGACCCCCACGGCAACCCCTGCAGCGGCCACCGCAAGCCCGACACGCCCCGCCCGGCCGGCCGGGCTCAGGCGGGAAACGGCCACGTCACATCCCCGCCGATCTCCTCCCGGGGCCCGCACGGATCCGGCAGGCCCGGCGGCGCCAGCGGGCCCACCTCGCCATCCGCCTTCTCAGGCCGACTCGGGCCCCAGCGGGCCTGACCGTCGCCGGGGAACTCCCCGTGGGCTTCCTGCGCGCGGGCGGCCTGCTGCGGCGGCAGAAGGGCCAGATCCAGCACCTGATCCATGTGTTCCACCGTATCGACCTGCAGCTGGCGGCGCACCGCGGAGGGCACCTCCTCCAGATCCCGGTGGTTCGCCCGGGGGATGATGAGCCGCCCGATGCCGTAGCGGTGCGCCGCCAGGACCTTCTCCTTGATGCCGCCCACGGGCAGCACCCTTCCGCGCAGGGTGATCTCGCCGGTCATGGCCACGTCCCGCCGCACGGGCCGTCCGGTCAGGGCCGAGGCCAGGGCGGCGGCCATGGTGATGCCGGCCGAGGGGCCGTCTTTGGGGATGGCGCCCTCGGGCACGTGGACGTGGATGTCGACCCGCTCATAAAAGCCCGGGTCGATGGCCAGCTGGGCGGCTCGGGAACGGATGTAGCTGTACGAAGCCTGCGCCGACTCCCGCATCACCTCGCCCAGCTTCCCCGTCAACCACAGCCGACCGCGCCCCGGCACCACGGCCACCTCGATGGCCATGAGATCGCCGCCTGCCTCGGTATACGCCAGCCCCAGCGCCAGGCCCACCCGATCTTCGGCCTCTGTGGGGTTCTCATGGTAGCGAGGCGGCCCGAGAAAACGGTGGAGGTTGGCCGACGTCACCCGAAACCGCACGGACGGGTTGCGCACCGCTGCCCGAGCGGTCTTGCGGCAAACCGCCGCCAGGTGGCGCTCCAGCTCCCGCACGCCGGCCTCCCGGGTATAGCGGCGCACGATGGCGCAAAGAGCCCCGTCGGCCACGGCCAGATGGCGCGGGGAGAGCCCGTGGTCTTTCAGCTGCCGCGGAAGGAGATGGCGCCGGGCAATCTGGAGCTTTTCGAATTCCGTGTACCCCGGGATGGTGATCACTTCCATCCGATCCCTCAAGGCCCGGGGAACCGCCTGCAGCACGTTGGCGGTGGTGATGAACAAGACGTCGGACAGGTCGAAGGGCACCTCCAGGTAATGGTCGCTGAAGGCGTGGTTTTGCTCCGGGTCCAGCACCTCCAAAAGCGCCGAGGCGGGGTCCCCCCGGAAGTCGTAACTCATCTTGTCCACTTCGTCCAGCAACATCACCGGGTTGCGCGAGCCCGCCCGGCGAACGGCCTGCAGGATCTTCCCGGGCATCGCGCCCACGTAGGTGCGCCGATGTCCCCGGATCTCCGCCTCGTCGCGCACCCCGCCCAGGCTGATCCGGATAAACCGCCGCTCCATCGCCCGGGCCACGGACCTCGCCAACGAAGTCTTGCCCACCCCCGGCGGCCCCACCAGGCACAAAATGGGCCCCCGGACCCTGGCCCGCGCGAGCTGGCGCACGGCCAGGAACTCCAGCACCCGCTCCTTGACCTGGGCCAGCCCGTAGTGGTCTTCGTTGAGGATGCCTTCGGCCGCCTGCACGTCCAGGCGGTCTGGGGTCTTGTGGTTCCACGGCAGCGAAACCATCCAGTCCAGATACGTACGCACCACCACGGCCTCAGCGGCCACGGGAGGCATCTTCTCCAGACGGCTCAGCTCGTGCTCCGCCTTCTCCCGGGCTTCGCGAGGCATCCCGGACTGCTCGATGCGCCGCTTGAACTCCTCGATCTCCGTCTGGCGCTCGTCCCGCTCCCCCAGCTCCCTCTGAATGGCCCGCATCTGTTCCCGAAGGAAGAACTCCTTTTGGGTCTTCTCCACCTGCCGGCGGACCCGCACCTGGATGCGCCGCTGAACCTCCAGCACCTCCAGCTCGCGGTGCAAAAGGGCCAGGAGCCGCTCCAGGCGGTCCAGCTGGCTGGCCGCCTCCAGCAGCATCTGCTTTTCGTCGGCCGGCAGAGGCATCTGTCCGGCCACCAGGTCGGCCAGCCTGCCGGGATCGTTCAAGGTGGAGGCCAGGCTCGCCGCCGCGGAGATGAACTCCTGGGAGAGCTGCCCGCTGAGCCGGGAGTAGTCGTCCAGGGCCGCCAGAACCCCGCGCACCAGGGCCTCCCGGCGCAGCGCGCTGCGGGCGGGATCGGGATCCTCGCCCACCGGCTCCGCAAGCCGGCGCACCGTCACCCGAAAGTGGGGGTCGGTCTGCACGAAGGCCTCGATGCGCACCCGGTGCAGCCCTTCCACCAGCACCCGGGTCTTGCCCTCCGGCATCCGCAAAATCTGCTTGACTTCGGCGACGACCCCGACCTCGTGCATCTCCGAAGGGGAGGGGTCCACCGCCTGGGGATTGCGCTGCGCGACCAGCACCAACCGCCGATCGCCCAACGCCGCCTCGTCCACCGCCGACACCGAGCGGGCCCGGCCCACCTCCAGCGGCGACACCATGTACGGAAAAATCACGACGCCCCGCAGTGCGAGAAGCGGCAGCTCCTCGCGCGGGGCTGCCCCGTCCCCCATGACCCGCACCCCTTGCCGGTAGACCCTGCGCCCCCGCTATGTTAGCCGGCCGGGGGGCAACGGGTCAAAGCCGATGCCTCGGACGTTCCGCACGCCTGTTGGACCGCCTCGCGGATGTGGGACACCGGGACCACCTCGATGTCCCGATAGCTGTGGAAGAGGCTCAGGAAGTTCTCCCCGGGGATCAGCACGCGGCGTACTCCGGCCCGCCGCGCCGCCTCCACCTTGGGAACCACCCCGCCCACCGGCTTGATGTGCCCCCGCACGGACAGTTCCCCGGTGATGGCCAGGTCGCCGGCGACCGGCCGCCCGGTGACCGCCGAGTAGACGGCCACCGCCATGGCAGCGCCCGCCGAGGGCCCGTCCACCAGGGCGCTCCCGGGGAGATTCACGTGAACGTCGAAATCCCGCAGCCTCAGGCCAAAGCCTTGCTGGAGCACCGTCATCAGAACCTCGACCGAGCTGCGCGCCATGCTTTTGCGGCGCAGAGTTCGGCCGGGGGCGCCCAACTCCTCTTCCTCCGTCACCCCTGTGACCACCAGCCGCCCCTGACCGGGCGGGGTGGGGGTGGCGGCCGCCTCGATCTCCACCACCGTCCCCGCCCCGGCTCCCCAGACGGCCAGGCCGTGCACCAACCCCACCTGGGACCCTGGCCGGATGGCGGCGTCCGGCCTTGGGGCACCGTCGCCGCTGGAGACGGCCCACTCCAGGTCCGCCTCCCGAAGCAGGCGCCGACCTTCGGTACCCGCCAGACCGGCCGCCAGCTGAATCAGGTTCACCGCCTCGCGCCCGTTGCGGGCATGGCGGCGCACCACCTCCAGGCCGCCCTCCTCCAGTTCCATACCCAGCCGGGCGGCCGCGTTGCGGGCGATTACGACCAGGTGTTCGGGGCTGAGGGGCCGGAAGAACACCTCCAGGCAGCGGGATCGGATGGCCGGGGGAAGCTCCTCGGGCAGGCGCGTGGTGGCCGCCACCAGCCGGAAGTCGGCCGGCAACCCGTTTTGGAAGATGTCGTGGACGTGGGGCGGGATGTTGGCGTCCTCGCAGGAGTAGTATGCGCTCTCGAAAGAGACCTTACGGTCCTCCAGCACCTTGAGAAGCCGGTTCAGCTGGATGGGGTGCAGCTCCCCCACCTCGTCGATGAAGAGGATCCCCCCGTGGGCTTTCGTCACCGCACCGGGCTTGGGCTGGGGAATCCCGGCGATGCCCAAGGGGCCGGCTCCCTGGTAGATGGGGTCGTGCACCGAGCCCAAAAGCGGGTCGGCGATTCCCCGCTCATCGAAGCGGCTCAGGGTGGCGTCCACCTCGATGAACCGGGCGTCGGCCCGAAACGGGGAGCGGGGGTTGCGGCGGGCCTCCTCCAGAACCAACCGGGCGGCTGCGGTCTTGCCCACCCCCGGCGGGCCGTACAGGATGACGTGCTGAGGGTTGGGTCCGCACAGGGCGGCCCGCAGGGCCCGGATCCCCTCCTCTTGCCCGACGATTTCGTCAAAGCTGGCGGGACGGGTCTTTTCGGACAAAGGCTCGCTCAGGGAGATGGACCGAAGCCGGCGGAGACGTTCCAGTTCCTTGCGGGACTCCCGATCGATAGCCGCCCGGCTGCTGTGCTGCGCGCGCAACAGACTCCAGAAGTACGCCCCCACCACCGCGGCGAAGAGGAGGTTGACCACCGAGAACAGGACCAGGGCATCCATCCTGACCGCGCCTCCGGCCGACGGGCTCCAGCGGCTGGCCGATCCGGTCGCCGCGGCGTAGTATGCCACCGCAAAGCCCGTCTCAACCGGGGCACTCAGGCCGTCTCCTCACGCCGGCGAGGCTTGGCTGCCCGGTCTGCCCGGATCAGGCGGGGCGTCTCGCGGCGCTCCACCACCTCCCGGGTGATGGTGCACTTCTTGACGTCCCCCGCCGAGGGCACCTCGTACATGACGTCCAGCATGATCTCTTCCAGGATGGAGCGCAGTCCCCTGGCTCCGCTCTTTCGCTCCATCGCCTTGCGGGCGATGGCACGGATGGCATCCTCGGTGAAGTCCAGCTCCACCCCGTCCATTTCCAGGAACTTCTTGAATTGTTTGATCAGCGCGTTCTTGGGCTCCACCAGGATGCGCACCATGTCCTCCTCGGTGAGCGCATCCAGCGCCACCACCACCGGGAGCCGGCCGATGAACTCGGGGATCATGCCGAAGCGAAGCAGGTCCTCGGGCATCACCTGGCGCAGGATCTCCCCGATCTGCCGGTTCTCCCGGCGCTCGATGGACGCCCCGAAGCCCATGCTCTTGTGGCGCAGCCGGTTCTCGATGATGCGGTCCAGGGTTTCGAACGCGCCCCCGCAGATGAAAAGGATGTTGGTGGTGTCGATCTGGATGAACTCCTGGTGGGGGTGTTTGCGGCCCCCCTGGGGCGGAACGCTGGCGATGGTTCCCTCGAGGATCTTGAGGAGCGCCTGCTGCACCCCCTCCCCCGAGACGTCCCGGGTGATGGAGGGGTTCTCGGACTTGCGGGCGATTTTGTCGATCTCGTCGATGTAGACGATCCCCCGCTCCGCCTTCTCCACGTCGTAATCCGCGTTTTGGATGAGGCGGAGCAGGATGTTCTCCACGTCCTCCCCCACGTAGCCCGCCTCGGTGAGGGACGTCGCGTCGGCGATGGCGAAGGGGACGTTGAGAATCCGCGCCAGGGTCTGGGCCATGAGGGTCTTGCCCGATCCCGTGGGGCCCAGAAGGAGGATGTTGCTCTTCTGCAGCTCCACGTCATCGACCCGGTTGCCCGAGTTCACCCGCTTGTAATGGTTGTACACCGCGACGGAGAGGACCTTCTTGGCGTGCTCCTGCCCCACCACGTACTGGTCCAGGATGGCCTTGATATCCTTCGGCTTGGGAAGCGCCCCCAGCTCGGCCTCAGGCTCTTCGGTGCTCTCCTCCTCGATGATCTCGTTGCACAGCTCCACGCACTCGTCGCATATGTAGACCCCTGGACCGGCGATCAGCTTCTTGACCTGCTCCTGGCCCTTTCCGCAGAACGAGCACTTGATGGAGGCCTTCTCCTCGGTGAACTTGAACACATCTCCCTCCCCCAGGCGGGCCGCCCCAAAAGGCCGCGGCCCCTTCCTACAGCCGGCGCAACCCGCTAGCGCTTGGGTCTGCTGGCTTCCTTCATCACCTCGTCGATGATGCCGTACTCCCGCGCCTCTTCCGACGACATGTAGTAGTTCCGATCCGTGTCCTTCTCGATGCGCTCGATGGGCTGTCCGGTGTGCCGGGCCAGGATCTCGTTGCCGATCTGCTTGAGGCGCAGGATCTCCCTGGCCTCAATCTCAATATCGGCAGCCGGCCCCCGGACCCCGCCCATGGGCTGATGGATCATGATGCGGGAGTAAGGCAGGGCATAGCGCTTACCCTTGGCCCCCGCCGCCAGCAGCAGGGCCGCCATGCTGGCCGCCATGCCCATGCAGATGGTGGAGACCTGCGGCCGCACGTACTGCATGGTATCGTAGATGGCCAGCCCCGCATACACGAGCCCACCGGGGCTGTTGATGTACAGGTAGATGTCCTTCTCCGGGTCTTCCGACTCCAAAAACAGCATCTGGGCGATGACCAGGTTGGCCATGTAGTCGTCGATGGGCCCGCCGATGAAGATAATCCGCTCCTTGAGCAGCCGGGAGTAAATGTCGTAGGCTCGCTCGCCCCGAGCGGTCTGCTCCACCACAATGGGTACCAGCGTGCTCACGGTGTCACAGCCTCCTCCCTGGGCGCCGTCCCGCCTGCCGGCGGCGGGTTCGTCGACTCGGATCCCCCGTCCATACCCGCCTGCTCGATCCGGGCCGCCGCCACCGCCTCCAGTTCCTCGTCTCGCAACCCCTTCACGGGCAGCTCCTCCACCTGGGCATGCTCGACCAGCCACCGGACCGCCCGCTCCCGCGCCAGCGCCGCCTCCAGTTCCCGGCGCAGCTCCTGGCGAACCTCCTCGTGGCGGCGCAGGGCCTGCTTGCTGCGGCGCTCCGATTTGCCGTCCGCACCGCCGGCCGGCTTGCCGACCAGCGCATCCAGGCGGCGCTCCACCTCCTCCGGGTCGGCGGTCAGACCCTGCGAGCGGGCCACCGCCTCCAGCACCAGCTCCTCCGTCAGCTGGCGGCGGGCCACCGGCTCCAGGCCGTTGACCAGGTCGGCCGCCGTCTGCCCTTTCAGCTCCAGGTAGCGCTCCACCGTCAACCCCTGGGCCGCCAGCTGATCGGCCAGCTCCCGGATGAGGGTGTCTGTGCGCCGCCGGATCATCGGCTCGGGCAGCTCCACCGAGGCCGCCAGGCAGACCCGCTCCACCAACTGCCGCCGCAGTTCGGCTTCGCCCTTGCGCCGGCCCAGATCCAGCAGGGTGGTGCGGATGGCCTCCTTCAACTGCTCCAGGCTCTCGTATGACCCCACGTCACGCGCCAGGTCGTCGTCCAGCTCGGGTAGCCGCTTCACCTTGACAGAGTGCACCACAACCGAAAACGACAGGCGCTTGCCGGCCAGCCCCTTATCAGGGTATCCCTCCGGAACCGCCAGATCAAACTCCTTGCGCTCGCCCGCCCGCATGCCCTCGATGGCCTCGTCGAACCCCGGCACCAGCTGCTCGCGGCCGACTTCGATGGTGCGGCCGCGCGCCGCTCCCCCTCGGAAGGGGGCACCGTCCAGCAAAGCGTCGTAATCGATGTCCACGAAGGTGCCCCGCTGGACGGGCCCGTCCACCGGCTCCAGCACGGCCAGCCTCTCCTGCAGCCGGCGGAGCACCGCCTCCACGTCGGCATCATCCGGTTCGTAGCGGGTCTTTTGCACCCGCACACCCTGGTACGGCCCGAGGGTGACCTGCGGCTTGACGGTCACCTCCGCCTTGAAGATGAGGGGCTTGTCGTCCCCCATCTGCACCACGTCGAAGCGGGGATCCTCCACCGGCTCCAGCGCCTGGGCCTCCACAGCCTCCCGGTACGCCCTGGGCAGCAAGAGCTCCAGGGCCTGGTCGTAGATGGGCTGTCTCCCGAGACGGGCCCGCAGCACCTCGGGGGGTACCCGGCCGGGGCGAAACCCCGGAACCTTCACCTGCTGGGCGAGCCGGCGGTACGCTTCATCAAGCCCCCGGCGAACCTCCTCGGGGGCCACTTCCACCTCCAGGGTCACCTTGCTGCCTTCCTGATGCTGGACGACGACTTTGACCCCCAACGGTGCAAAACGGCTCCTTTCGTGGGCGAAACGCAAAATCAGCCTGATCGACCACCGGTCGACCAGGCCTGATGGTGGTCAAAAAAAGTGGAGCGGATGACGGGATTCGAACCCGCGACCCTCGCCATGGCAAGGCGATGCTCTACCAGCTGAGCTACATCCGCCCGAACGACCGGATCGACGGCAACGCCTGGACGGCGACGAACCCGCCCACGTCCGAAGTCTAGCCGCCCAAAGGCCGCGTTGTCAATAGCGGGCGCCCGCCACCAGCCCGGCCTGGTGAGGCTCGGTGCTCCTGTGCTATACTGCCGCCGGACCTCTCCCCGGGCGGGCGTGGCGGAACTGGCAGACGCGCCTGGCTTAGGACCAGGTGGGCCGAGAGGCCCCTGGGGGTTCGACTCCCCCCGCCCGCACCACCGGCCGGCTCTGGTGCCCGCCGTCGGCCACCGGGTGTCGAGCCGCAGGGCCGGTAAGGCTTTCGTGCCGGGATACGGTGATGCGCCTTGGCGACGGGTGCCAGCTGGGATGGCCGGCAGGGAGATGGCTGTGGGGTGCCCGCCCCCGCCGGCGACCAGGGCCAGGACGACGGGCCGGAAGTGGTGGTGCTGTGCGGAGGTGTGGGTGGCGCCCGCATGGCCGCCGGGCTCGCCGCAGCCCTCCCTGAGCCCGGACGGCTGGCGGTGGTCGTCAACACCGCGGACGACGACGAGTTTTACGGGCTGCACGTCAGCCCCGACGTGGATACGGTGCTCTACACCCTGGCCGGCTGGGCCAACCCTCAGACGGGGTGGGGGATCGCCGGCGACACCGGCGGTTTTCTCTCCGCCATGGAACGGCTGGGGGAACCGTCCTGGTTTTTCCTGGGAGACCGGGACCTGGCCATCCATGTCCTGCGGACGTGGTGGCTGCGAAGCGGGCTGACCCTCACCCAGGTGACGTCCCGGCTGGGGCAGCGGCTGGGAGTTCGGCCGCGCGTGCTGCCCATGTCCGACGACCCGGTGCGGACGCGGGTGCGGGTTCGGCTGGAGGGGCAAGAAAGGGAATTAGCGTTCCAGGAGTATTTCGTTCGCTACCGGGCGCGACCGCCGGTGGTGGGGGTGCGCTTTGAGGGGCTGGAGCGGGCCCGCCCGGCGCCCGGCGTGCTGCAGGCGCTCTCCGGCGCGCGGGTGGTGGTCATCGCCCCCAGCAACCCCTTGGTCAGTGTGGGCCCCATCCTTGGCCTGCCGGGCGTGCGTGAGGCGATGGCGGCCCGGCGCCGACGCATCGCCGTCAGTCCCCTGGTGGCGGGGCGAGCCTTCAAGGGGCCTGCTGCGACCATGATGGCCGGGCTCGGGCTTCGGGCCGACGCGGCCGGGGTGGCCGAGCTTTACCGGGGGCTCGTGGACGTGTTCGTGCTCGACCCCGCGGACGAAGGGCTGGTTCCCCTCATCGAGGCCATGGGGATACGGACGGTGGTCACGCCCATCGCCATGCCCGACGAGCCAGCCCGCCGGAGCCTGGCCCTTTCTGTGCTGGAGGCCGCCTGACGTGGCCGAAGGGCCGGCGGTGGTCATCGTCCCGGTGAAGGGGTGCGCGCGGGGAAAGTCCCGCCTGGCTTCGGTGCTCTCGTCCCGGGAGCGGAGCCGCATGGTGCTTTGGATGCTGGAGCGGGTGATGCAAGCCGCCCGGCAGGCCGGCTTCCCCGCCTGGGTGGTGGGGGGCGACGAACCGGTGGCCCGGTTTTGCCAGCGGCCGGGCATGCGGTGGCTGCACGACGCCGGGGGCCTCAACCCCTCCGTGCGGGCGGCGCTGCACCAGGGGACCACGTCGGGGTACCCGGCAGCCCTGGTGGTGGCGGCCGACCTCCCCCTCGTGCAGCCCGACGACCTGTGGGAACTGGCCCGGGCGGTGGCCACCCCGGGCACGGTGGCGCTCGTGCCTTCGCCGGACGGGGGCACCAACGCCATGGCCCAGTCCCTCCCCCCGGCCGTGGAGCCGTCCTTCGGGCCGGGCAGCTACCGGCGGCACCGGGCGCTGGCCGAAAACGCCGGCCTGCGGGTGGTCACGCTGGAGCTTTCGCGCCTTGCGTGGGACGTCGACACCCCGGAGGATCTGGTGCGGCTCGGCCAAAGGGGCCTCGTGCCTGCACCGCTCCCCCGCGCCCGCGAGGCCGCCGAAGAGGGCCGCAGCCCGACCGGAGCCGACCCGGAATGACCATCAGCGGACAGGGTTTTCCGGGCCGCGGCCTCGAAAACGATTCAGGAAAGCATCCACCGCCGCTCGGTCGAAGCCCCGCAGGCGCTGGCGGTGTTGCCATGCGGTGAGGATCAGCACATACTCCGGGTCTGGCCGGGGCACCGCCAGCACCGCATCCCACGTGCCCTGATGGCGTTGGGTCAGCTCTTCCAGGTAGGCCATCCCCTCGGGAGCCAACCGCTGGGGGTCGTAGTAGATCACCACGTGACCGTGCTCGAGGTTGTGCACCAAAAAGCCCGGCGCCGGGGCCCGGTCGCGGTACAACCCCGGCAGGGCGACCCCATCGTAGTGGGGGCCCGAAGTGGGGGGATCGGTACCGTAGGTGGCGGACGCCCCCACCGGGATATGGGCGTGGCCCTCGGAGGCGAACCGCTCCACGGGTTCGGCCCGCGCCTGGCTGCCCCCGCGAGGCTCCCCGGCCGAAGGGCGGGGTCCCCCCAGCTGCCACCAGGCGCCCGCCACGAGGGCGGCCACCGCGACCAACCCTGCGGCCCAGGCAGCTGCCCGCCCTCGACCCAAGCGGCGGCGCGGAGCGGATCGCCCCTGCCCGCCAGGCCTTTGGGTGCGCTTGCCCGACCCGGTTGGATGGTTTACCTTGCCTGGCATGGGCAAAACGATTCGTTGAACGGGCGGGCCGTACCTTCTCCCCCGGGACCCGGCCGGCGGCCCCGGCTACAGGTGTTGACAGGGTGCGGTGGGGTGTGCTACCATGCGCCCAAACCAATACGGTCCCTTATCAAGAGCGGGCGAGAGACCGGCTCGATGACCCCCGGCAACCTGCCGCCCGGCGGGCAGCAAGGTGCCAATCCCGGAGGATAAGAGGACGACGCCAGGCGTCCTCTCCCGAATGCGGACATCCGCCCCAGGCGGGAGAGGCATTTTGTGGTCCGTCCCCTCTGTGAGCTGCTCTGCCCATTCGCGGAAAGCTCCCTCCGGCCGGCACGGGTGAAATGTGCCTGTGCGACGCGCGGCCGCGCCCTCCCGGCGTGGGCCGCCTCCCCGCTGCGAAGCGCCCGGGTTGCCGGGTTTCACGTCCGGGTCGCGATGCGTCCCGTGCGGCGCCGCCCCTTCGCCCGCCTTCCCGGCGCAGCCATGAGGGGGGTCAGTGCAGTTGGCCACGGTAGGGCTTGAGTGTCGCGAGTGTCACCGGCTTTACGACGTGCGCCCCGTCTACGCGTGCGAATCCTGCTTCGGGCCCCTGGAGCCCGTCTACGACTATGAGGCGCTGCGGCGCATGGACCTCAAAGGCCGTATCCGGCAGGGCCCTGCCAGCATCTGGCGCTACGAGGACCTGCTGCCGGCGGCCTACGACCCGCAGGCGGATCTGCAGGCGGGCATGACCCCTTTGCTCCCGGCCCCGAGGCTGGGCCGGGCCCTGGGCCTGCGCCGGCTTTTCATCAAAAACGACTCGGTCAACCCCACCTGGTCGTTCAAGGACCGTGTGGTGTCGGTGGCGTGCGCCCAGGCCCGGCGCTTCGGCTTTGAGGTCCTGGCCTGCGCCTCCACGGGCAACCTGGCCAACTCGGTGGCCGCCCACGCCGCTCGGGCGGGCATGAAGGCGTACGTCTTCATCCCCCGGGGCCTGGAGAGGGGAAAGGTGCTGGCCACGGCCACGTACCGCCCGACGGTGGTGGAGGTGGATGGCACCTACGACGACGTGAACCGACTGTGCTCCCAGATCGCGGACGAGTATCCGTGGGCCTTCGTCAACGTGAACCTGAGGCCCTTTTACTCCGAAGGCGGCAAGACGCTGGCCTTCGAGGTGGCCGAACAGCTGGGGTGGAGAGCCCCCGACCACGTGGTGGTGCCCGTGGCCTCAGGCAACCTGCTGGTGAAAATCGCCAAGGGCTTCCGGGAGCTGATGGAGCTGGGCCTCATCGAGCGGCGGCCCTTGAAGATCTCGGCGGCGCAGGCCGAGGGGTGCGCCCCGGTTGCCCGGGCCTTCCGGGACGGGCAGCCCCATGTGGATCCGGTTCGGCCGCGAACCATTGCCAAGAGCCTGGCCATCGGCAACCCGGCGGACGGGCGTTACGTCCTGCAGACCGTCCGCACGTCGGGAGGCCAGGTGGACGCTGCCACCGAGGAGGAGATCCAGGAGGGCATCGGGCTTCTGGCCTCCACCGAGGGGGTTTTCACCGAGCCGGCCGGGGGCACGACCGTGGCCGTGCTGAAGCGTCTGGCCGCACGGGGTCTCATCGATCCCGACGAGACGGTGGTGGCGTACATCACGGGGATGGGCTTGAAGACCCCGGAGGCGGTGGAGACGGTGGTGGAGGCATCCACGGTCATCGCCCCGAGCCTGCGGGCCTTCGAGCGGGAGGTGCTCAGACGCGAGCCGGCCCTGGCCACCTCCCCAAGTCTGGCGTAGTTGATATATAAGCGTTAACGGGGGGAACCGACATGGCGGTCACGGTGAGGATCCCGCAGCTGCTACGAACGCTGACCCGGGGGGAGCGCGAGGTTCAGGTGGATGCCACGACCCTGCGCGAGGTCATCGACGCGCTGGAAGAGCGCTACCCGGGAATCCGGGAGCGGTTGGTCAACGGTGAGGGCGAGATCCACCGCTTCGTCAACCTGTTTGTCAACGACGAGGACGTTCGCCTGATGGCCGGGTTGGAGACCCGGCTACCGGAGGGCGCCGAGATCTCCATCGTTCCCGCCATGGCCGGAGGGTGTTAACCCTCCACCGCATCCCGGCAACCGCCGGCTGCCCGCCGCGGGCAGGCTCGTGCCCGCCTGCAAACGGTGGCCCGGCTGGCGGTTGCTCTTCTCGTCTGCCGGCTCATCCCTTCGTCCTGGAACCGTGAACCCCGCGTCGAGAGGACGGGATACCATGCACCGACGCGCGAGATGGCAGGTGACAAGCCGTCGGCCGCCGCTTTGGCACAGAGCCCCCGCGGCCCTTTGCGCTGCAGCCATCGCGGTACTCCTGGCTGTAAGCGCCCTGGCAGCTCCGGCGGCCCGGGAGCTGCCGGGACCCCTTGTCTCCACGGACTGGTTGGCCCAGCACCTGCAGGAACCGGACCTGCGCATCCTGGACGTTCGCACCCAACCACAGGCCTTCACGCAGGGCCATATACCGGGCGCGCTCTACCTCAACCCGACCACCGAGCTGGTGGACCCGAACCATCCGGTGGCCGGGATGGCCTTGTCCCAAAGCGCCTTCGAGGCTCTCATGGATCGCCTCGGGGTGACGCGGGAGGACCGGGTGGTGCTTTACGATGACCAAAGCGGGCTTTGGGCCACCCGAGCGTACTGGGTGCTGCGGCTTTACGGGCATCCGCGGGTCGCGGTCCTCAATGGAGGCATCACCCGCTGGCAGGCGGAGCGGCGCCCGATAACCCGAGCCGCCCCCGGGACGGGCACGCCGGGGCCCGCTCGGGAAGGGGGCTACCGGGCCTCGCCCGCGGATCCCTCCATGGTGGCCAGCTGGCAGGAAGTGAAGGAGGCCATTGGAACGGGGGCCATCTGCGACGTGCGCTCCCCGCGCGAGTACGCCGGCCTGGACGTGCGGGCCCGCCGCGGCGGACATATCCCGCAGGCGGTCAACGTCGAGTGGAGGCTGGCCGTCAACCCGGACGGGACCTTCAAGGCTCCCGAGCAGCTGCGCGAGCTGTTCGAACGCGCCGGCATCCTACCCGACCCCTCGAAGGAGGTTATCGTCTACTGCCAGACCGGGGTGCGGGCCGCCCATACCTGGTTTGTGCTGAAGGAGCTCCTGGGATACCCGAGGGTGCGGGTCTACGACGGCTCGTGGGAAGAATGGGGCAACCGGCCTGACCTTCCCGTGGAGCGTTGAGGTGAGAAGCATGGCTGCCATCGCCCGGCCGGTCCCTGCCCCGGCCCCCGCCCGGACGGCTGCAGGTCTGGTCGCCGTGGCCCTGGTGGCCGCGGTGGGCATCTACAGCAGCCGGTGGGGAAGCGACTTCGTGCTGTTCTGGGTGTTCGGGCTCGTTTTCGGGCTGGTGCTCCAACGCAGCCGCCTGTGCTTTGCCAGTGCGTTCCGGGACCTGTTCCTCTTCGGCGCCTCGCCCACCCTGAGGGGTATTCTGGTGGGCATGGCAGCTGCGGCGGCCGGCTTTGCCCTGCTGGAGTCCAAGATGGTGGCCCGCCCGGGGTTGGGCGTGCTGCCTCCGGAGGCCCACCTCTTCCCGCTGGGCTGGCACCTGGTGGCGGGAGGTGTGGTCTTCGGGATCGGGATGGTGCTGGCCGGGGGGTGCGTCTCGGGAACCCTCTATCGGATGGGCGAGGGTTACGGCGCCTCCTATGCCGCCTTCGCCGGGATCCTGGCAGGGCTGGGCCTGGCCGCCCACACCTGGAACTTCTGGTGGGAGCGTGCCATCGGTCGGGGCCGAGCCATCTGGCTGCCCGAGTATCTGGGCTACGGCGGCGCGCTGCTGGCCACCCTTGGAGGCCTGGCGGCAGTATGGTTGCTGCTGGAGTTTCGGGAGGCCAAAGGCCGGGCCGCGCTGGCCGCAGCAGGCGTACCATCGCCCATCCCTGTCTCCGCCGGCCCGCCTGGCGTCGCCGGGCTGGCTCCCGCGGGCGTTGCGCCGCCAGGCCCCGGCGGCGGCACAGCTCTGCCGGGCTCCGGACTGGCCGCCTTGCCGGCCTCGGTGGCAGTGCGCGAGGCCCTTCGGGACCAGCTGCGGCAGCTCCTCGGCGCGCTCTTTCGCCGCGGCTGGCCGGTACTGGTGGGCGGGCTCCTTTTGGGCGTGCTGAACGTGTACGTGTACCTGGCCCACATGCCTCTGGGTTTGACCGGTGAGTTGTCGCGCTGGTCTTTGAAGCTTCTGGAGACCGTGGGGTGGTCCCCGGGGCCGCTTCTTGGGGCCGACCAGCTTCCCGGATGCACCCTGGTGATGGGGGGAAGCTCCCTCATCAGCCACTCCCTGATGCTGGACGCGGGCCTGGTGGCAGGCAGCCTCACATCGGCGCTGCTGGCGGGGGAGTTCCGGTGGCGCAGGCCGCCCCGGCGGCGCTGGTGGCAGGCGGCAGGGGGAGGGGTCTTGATGGGCTACGGAGCGGGCATCGCCGGGGGCTGCACCATAGGGGCGTTTTTCTCCGCCATCCCGTCGCTGGGGCTCAACGGGTGGGTGTTCGGCCTATCCCTGCTGGCAGGAGCGGGCCTGGGAACCAGGCTGGTGCGCAGGCTCGCATAGGGGCCATGCCCCGGCCCGGCCGGGCAAAGGAGCGCAAGGGTGCCATCTCAACGGGAGCCGGTGACGCCCGTGGGTCTTCAAACCCGTACGAAAGGGGTTGGTTGGAATGCAACTGGACGTCCGGGGCGAGATCTGTCCATATCCCATGCTGCGGGCCGTGGAGGCGCTGCCCCGCCTGGCGCCCGGAGAGGAGCTGGAGGTCCTGACGGATCACCCGCCGGCCCTGCAAACCATCCCGGCGTACACCTCCCGGCTGGGCTACCAGAGCCGGATCGAGGAGCTGGCCCCCGGCCTGTGGAAGGTCGTGGTCTTCAAACCCGGGGAACAGAAGACCGGCGCGCCGGCCTCGGCGACGCCGCGCGTCGAAAGGGGGCCATCCGCTTGAAGACGCAGCCGCTTTTGAGCGCCGAGCAGATGGAGCGTTACAGCCGGCACGTGTTGCTGCAGGAGGTGGGGGTGGAAGGTCAGCGCCGCCTGCTGGACTCCCGGGTTTTGGTCATCGGCGCCGGGGGTCTTGGGTCACCGGCCGCCCTGTACCTCGCCGCCGCGGGGGTGGGCACGCTGGGGATCGTGGATGGCGACCGCGTGGACCTGACGAACCTGCAGCGGCAGGTGCTGCATTTCACCCATGACGTGGGGCGGCCCAAGACCCAGTCCGCTCGCCGAACCCTGGAGGACGTCAACCCGGACGTGAAGGTGCGCGCCTACCAGACGGTGCTCACCTCCGAAAACGCCCTGGAGATCTTGCAGGAGTACGACGTGATCGTCAACGGGTGCGACAACTTCCCCACCCGCTATCTGGTCAACGACGCCTGCGTGCTTTTGGGCAAGCCTCTGGTGGACGCGAGCATCCTGCGGTGGGAAGGTCAGGCCACCACCTACCTGCCCGGCCGGGGCTGCTACCGCTGCCTCTTCCCCTCCCCACCCCCTCCCGGGAGTGTCCCCAGCTGCGCGGAGGCGGGCATCCTGGGAGCCGTCGCAGGCTTTTTCGGAACGTTGCAGGCCATGGAAGCTGTCAAGGTACTCCTGGGGGTGGGCGAGACCCTGGTAAACAGGCTGCTCCTGTTCGATGCCCTCACCGCCGAGGTCCGTGTGGTGCGCTGGCAGAAGGATCCTGCCTGCCCCATCTGCGGGGATCGCCCGACCATCACCCGCCTCATCGACTACGAGGAGTTTTGCGGGGTGCCCCATCACCGGGCCCGCAGCGCCTCGCAGGCCCCGAGCACGACGGACGGCAGGCCGCCCGAGCTGACACCGCCGCAGGCGTGGGAGCGGGCGCAGGCGGGTCAGGCGGTGCTGGTGGACGTCCGGGAAAAGGCCGAGCGGGACATCCTGCGGATCCCCGGTTCCCTCTGGATCCCCCTGGGCGAGCTGGTGGCCCGGGCAGGAGAGCTACCCGCAGACCGCGAACTCATCGTGTACTGCGCAGTGGGAGAGCGCAGCGCCCGAGGAGCCTCCAGTCTCCTTCAGCTGGGCTTCACCCGGGTCTACAACCTCCAGGGCGGCGTGATCGCCTGGCTCAATCACCAGCTTCCGCTGGAGGGTGCGGGTGACGGGTAAAGAGCTCTGGTATAATACCGCGGGGCACGGCATGTGACGACGGAGGAGTCGCGACCGGCTTTCGCCAGTTGGGCCCCCCAGCAGGGCCAGCCGCCCGACGACCTGGCGGTGGTGCAGCGGCACATCCTGCACTATCTGCGCCAGTGCGGGGCGACCTATTGGAAGGCGGTACCCTCTGAGGTCATCGGGGCGGCCCTGAACCTGTACCCGAGCTACGTGCGGGAGCAGGCGCGAGGCCTGGTCACCCGGGGACTCCTGGGAGTGCGGCAGGGGCGCCGAGGGGGGTACTACCCGGTGGCACCGCCCTCGGCGCCGGCGCGACCCGAGGAGCCTGCCGGCGCGCTCTTGTCTGAGGTGGAGCTCCGCCGCTTCATCGAGCACTACGTGGGCGTATGGCGACGCTACGGGGTCGCGGTGGCCCTCATCGGCCTGCGCTCTCCCATCTGGCCCGAGGTGCTGCGCCGCCACGGTCCTCGCGTCGTCCGCGATCTCCTGGAGGAGGCAGCCGCCCGGGTGCGGCCGGTGCTGCGGGCCGTGGACCTGGTGGGCCAGCAGGGAAACGACGGGCTGGTGGTCATGCTGCCCCACACGGACCGGGAGGCGGCCGCTCGGGTGCGGATGCGGCTTTTGGAGCACCTGGCACAGGCCTCGCTGCCCGCGGCGAGCGCCCTGGCCGTTCCGGCCGAGTTCGTGGGTTCCCTCGCTTCGGTGCCGGAAGACGGCGACGAACCCGAAACCCTTCTGCAGGCCATCCGAACGGTTTCTTGACGGCGTCGACCCGGCAGCAGGAATCGGGCGGGGCTGTCACCAACCGTTAGCCCATGGTTGAGAAGGCAGCCGTGCGCCCGCAACTGGAAGCCTCAGCTCCCGGGGAGGACCGCGCGCCCTGGCTGGCGATGCGCGAGATCACCAAGGCGTTTCCCGGGGTGGTGGCCAACGACCGGGTCAGCCTGGACGTGCGGCCGGGCGAGGTGCATGCCCTGCTGGGCGAAAACGGGGCGGGAAAGACCACCCTGGTCCACATTCTGTACGGCATCCACCAGCCAGACGCGGGTGAGATCCGGGTCAACGGCCGCGCCGTACGCATCCGCTCCCCGCGCCAGGCCATCGAGCTTGGCATCGGCCTGGTGCCCCAGCACTTCCTGCTGGTCCGACGCCACACGGTCGCCGAAAACGTAGCCCTGGGCCTTCCGGGCGTTCGGTTCTTGTGGCCCATGGCCTCGGTCGAGCAGCGCCTGCGCGAGCTGGGCGAGCGCTACGGGCTTGGTGTCGACCCGCGGGCGTTTGTCTGGCAGCTGTCGGCCGGCGAACAGCAGCGGGTGGAAATCCTCAAGGCCCTCATCCGGGGGGCGCGTCTTTTGGTTCTGGACGAACCCACCAGCGTGCTGACCCCCCAGGAGGCCCGCAGCCTGTTTGAGGTGCTTCGGCGCATGACGCAGGAGGGCCATTCGGTCATCTTCATCAGCCACAAGCTGGACGAGGTTCTGGAGATCGCAGACCGCATCACCGTCCTGCGCCGGGGCCGGGTGGTAGCCAGCCTGGCCCGCGCCGCTACGGACAAGCGCACCCTTGCGGAGCTGATGGTGGGGCGGGAGGTGGCCTTCGACCGGCGAGCGGCCCGTCGCCCGCCGGGGCCCCCGGTGCTGGAGGTGCGGAACCTCTGGGCCCGGGACGACCGGGGAATCCCGGCGGTGCGGGGCATCTCCCTGACGGTGCACCAGGGCGAGATCCTGGGACTGGCGGGGGTGGCGGGCAACGGCCAGCAGGAGCTGGTGGAGGTACTCACCGGGCTTCGCCGGCCGCTGCGGGGCGAGATCCGAATGCGGGGGCGGCCGGTGGGCGGCCAGTCCCCGCGGGCTTTGGCCGAGTCCGGCATCGCCCACATCCCCGAGGATCGGCTGGGCACCGGCGTGGTGGCCGGGATGACGGTGGCGGAAAACCTGGTGCTGAATCGCTACCGCTACCCGCCCTTTTGCAGGGGTCCCTTTCTGGACGCCCGCCGCATCGCAGACTTCGCCCGGCAGGCCGTGGCGGAGTACGGGATCGTGACGCCGGGCCTCTCCACCCGGGCCAGGGCCCTTTCGGGCGGCAACATTCAGAAGCTGATCCTGGCCAGGGAGCTTTCGGGGCAGCCCGACCTCATCGTCGCCGCCCATCCCACCTACGGGCTGGACGTGGGCGCCACCGAGCAGGTTCACGAGGTGCTGTTGCGCCAGCGGGATCGGGGCGCCGGGGTGTTGCTGGTGTCCGAGGACCTGGACGAGATCCTCGCGCTGTCCGACCGCATCGCCGTGGTGTTCGGCGGAAGGATCATGGGCGTGGTCCAGGCCGACGAGGCCGAGCGCGAACGCATCGGGCTCATGATGGCCGGCGTGGAGCCGGAGCCGGCACGGGGGTAGAGGCGGCGTGCGGGCGATTGGACCTTTTCGCATCGTCCCCCGCCCGGATCCCCCGGCCGCTGTCGTGGTGGGCGTGACGGGGCTGGCCATCCTGGGCGCTTTCGCCGTGGGAGCCCTCATCTTCTGGGGATACGGCGTCAATCCCCTGCACGCGTACTCCGTGGTGCTGAGCGGCACCCTGGGCGATTGGCGGGGAGTCGCGCAGGTTCTGCGACGGGCCACGCCGCTTCTGCTGGTGGGCGTGGGGTTGGTGCTCGCGTTTCGGGCCCGGTTTTGGAACATCGGTGCCGAGGGGCAGCTTCTGGCCGGTGCGGTGGGGGCCGCGGGGGTGGCGCTGTTCGTGCCCGTCCCGGCCCCCTGGATGCTGCCGGCCATGGCGGTGGCCGCCGCAGCCGCCGGGGTGGTGTGGGGCATGCTGCCCACGGTGCTGCGGGGGCGGCTTGGGGTCAACGAAGTGATCACCACGCTGATGATGAACTACATCGCCATCTACGTGGTGGAGTGGCTCATCCACGGCCCGTGGAAGGGAAAGGCGGTGTGGGGCTTCCCGTACAGCGACACCTTCCCCCGCTCGGCCTGGCTGCCCTGGCTGCCGGGGACCCAGGTTCACTGGCCCACACTGGTCATCGGGCTGTGTCTGGCGGTGGCGGGCGAGTTCCTGTTGCGCCGCACCCGGCTGGGCCATGAGGTGCGGGTGCTGGGCGAAAACGTCCGGGCAGCCCGGTACGCCGGCATCGACGTGATGCGCACCATCTCCGTGGTGATGGCCCTGTCCGCATCGGCCGCCGCCCTGGCGGGCTTTGGCGAGGTGGCCGGCATCCATCGGCGGCTTCTCGGGCCCACCCAGATATCCCTGGGATACGGGTACACCGGCATCATCGTGGCCCTGCTGGCGCGGGGAAGCCCTCTGGGGGCGATCCTGGCTTCCCTTTTCATGGGGCTCATCTTCGCCAGCGGGGATGTGATGAAGGTCGCGCTGCGCATGCCTTTTCAGGCCGTCAACGTATTCAACGGGCTCATCCTCTTTTTCGTGGTGGGATGCGAGCCGCTGATGCGCTACCGGATCCGTTGGGCTCCGGAGGTGGCGCCGTGGCCGGAGCGGACTGGCTCGTCGGCACGCTGAGCCGGGCGGTGGCCTTTGGCACGCCTCTTTTATGGGCCACGCTGGGCGAGATCTGTGCGGAGCGGGCGGGCGTGGTCAACCTGGGCGTGGAGGGCATGATGATCCTGGGGGCTTTCTTCGCCTTCGCCACGGCGCAGTTGAGCGGTTCTGCAGGCCTGGGAGTGGCTGTTGCGGCGCTCGCCGGCGCCCTGGCGGCCCTGCTGCACGCCTTCCTGGCCGTCACGCTCCGTGCCAACCAGTACGTCTCGGGCCTGGCGCTGACCATGTTCGGGCTGGGGTTGGCCGGTCTGTTGGGACGGGGGTGGGAGGGAGTGCCCCTTCGCCACCCGCTTCCCGAGGTGGACGTGCCCGTCCTGGCCTCCATCCCGGTTCTGGGGCCGGCGGTCTTCTCGGGCCAAAGCCTGCTCAGCTACGCGGCCTTCGTCCTGGCGGTGGCGCTGTGGGTGCTCATGTTCCGAAGCCGCTGGGGAATCGTGTGGCGTTCCGTGGGCGAGTCGCCGGCGGCGGCCGACGCGCTGGGGATCAACGTGTTTGCCGTCCGTTACCTGGCCGTCACGGCCGGCGGGCTTTTGGCGGGGGTGGCGGGGGGCTTTCTCTCGGTGGCGTACCGCCCCTCATGGACCGAGGGCATGACCGCCGGCATGGGCTGGGTGGCCATCGCCATCACCATCTTCGCCGCCTGGAATCCCCTGCGGGCCGTGTGGGGCGCGCTGCTCTTCGGAGCGCTGTGGTATCTCTCGTTCCGGCTGCAGGCGTGGGTGGCCCCGGAGCTTCTCAAACTGATGCCGTACGCTTTCACCATCGTGGCCCTGTCGGTGGCGATGGCCGGCAGGGGTCGCCATGCGCTGGGCGCACCCGAGGGGCTGGGACTTGCCTACGCGCGGGGCGAACGGTGAACGACGCCACCCGGAAAGGAGGTGGAGGGCCGAGAAGGGTGCGGCGCCCCGAACCCAGGGCGTGTGACGCATGAGGCCAATCGCTGAGACGGGCAGGGGGGTTATGAAGCGGTGCGTTGGCTGAAAGGGTTGCTGGCGCTGGTTCTGGTAGCTGGCCTGGCCGTGCCGGCCGTGGCGGAGCAGAAGCTCAAGGTGGGGTTCATCTACGTGGGCCCCATCGGGGATTACGGGTGGACGTACGCGCACGACCTCGGGCGACGCCTGGCTCAGCAGGCGCTGCCCTTCGTGGACAGCTTCTACGTGGAGTCGGTGCCGGAAGGCGAAGTGGAGACCTTCATCGACCAGATGGTCCGGCAGGGGGCGCGCGTCATCTTCACCACCAGCTTCGGCTTCGGGCAAGGCACGCTGGCTGCCGCGCAGCGTTACCGTGACATCGTGTTCGGACACGCCAGCGGCGTCACCCGGGCACCCAACGTCTTCACCTACATGGCCGACTTCTACCAGGTGTATTACCTGAACGGGCTCATGGCCGGGGCGCTGACCCGCTCCAACAAGATCGGGTACGTGGCCGCCGTCCCCATCCCGGAGGTGAAGCGCCACATCTCGGCCTTTGCCATCGGCGCTCGGGAGGTCAACCCCAAGGCCGAGGTGCACGTGCGGTGGCTGTACGAGTGGTTTAACCCGGCCGCCGCCAAAGAGGCGACCGAGGCCTTGATCGCCGAAGGGGCGGACGTCTTCTCGTTCACCGAGGACTCGCCCACGGTCATCCAGGTGGCCGCGCAGCGGCGCATCCCCAGCGTCGGCAGCCACTACTCCTCCATGTACGACTTCGCGCCCGACTACGTGGTCTCGGGGCAGCTGGTGCACTGGGAGAAGATCTACACGGACTTTTTGGCCAAGCTTTACGCCGGGGTTTACACCTCCCGAAACCTGGAGAACCTGGATTACTGGTGGCTCTTGCCCCAGGGAGCCGTGGAGCTCGGCGCCCGGCCGGGGATGCCCATCAACCCGGCCTTCCGCCAGCGGCTGCAGGCGGTTCAGGTAAACGACCGCATCCTGGGTCGCATCTCGGTGTACGACCTGGTGCTCAAGCGCCTGGCCCAGATGAGCGACCCGCAGATGGCTTTCGATCCGTTCCAGGGGCCCATCTACGACCGCAAGGGCGTGCTGCGGGTGCCCGGGGGGATCCGCATGACCCAGGGTGAACTCATCAGCATGGAGTGGGCGGCCCAGGGCGTGGTGGGGCCCTGGCCCAACGAACCGTGAGGCGACCGGGCTTGCCGGGCCACCCCGGGAGCCTGTCCTGACGAACCTTCTGCCCAGGGGCGGCAGGGCCTCCGGCTGGGAGGCGAGGCCTCGCCGCCCCTGCGGCGCGGGCTATCGAGGAAAGCACCAGCGACTCCTCGCCAGGACCTCCCACCTGCGTGCACGCTCGTTTTAGCCCGCCACACAGACCCGGTCTTTCCCCTCCCGCTTAGCTGCCAGCAGAGCCATGTCCGCGGCCTGAACCAGCTCCTTGACCGTCGCCCCGTGTCGGGGATACGTGGCCAGGCCCACGCTGATGGTGACCGAAGAGCCCGGGCTGCCCCCCACCATCGGCTGCGACCCGTTGGCCGAAACGCCCGGCCCTCGGGGCGGATGGAAACGGTGGGCCCGGACCGCGGCGCAAAGGCGCATGGCCACCTGGCGCCCCGCCTCCAGGTCGGCCCGAGGCAGGATGACGGCGAACTCCTCCCCGCCGTAGCGGGCCACCTGGTCGGAGACCCGCACCTCCCGGCGCACCAGCTCGCCCAGCTCCCGCAGCAGATCGTCTCCGGCCAGGTGGCCGTAGCGGTCGTTGTACTGCTTGAAATCGTCGATGTCAAACATGATGAGGCTGACCGGATACCCGCGGCCCAGCTCCTTCTCCAGGGTGGCATAAAACCAGCGGTTGTTGTAAAGCCCGGTCAATCCATCGGTGAGCGCCCGCCGCTCCGCCTCTTCGTAGAGGGCGGCGTTTTCCAGGGCCACGGCCACCTGGCTGGCGAAGGCCATTGCGATCGCCTCGTCCTGGCGGGTGAACGCATCTACCTGGTCTCGGTCCAGGGTGATCATGCCCACCACCTCGTCCTTGTACAGAAGCGGCACGCCCAGCCAGCTGCGAATGTGACGGTGGCGGGGCTCCTGAAAGGCCGGGAAAAACTGGTGAACGTCCGCGAAGCGCACGGGACGGCGGCTTTGCACCACGTAGCGGTTGGGATTGTTCCCGTGGATGGAAAACCGCAAGCCCAGGATCTCCTCGGGGTGGGGGAAGCCGTGACAGGCGATGATCTCCAGCTCGTCTCCCCGCCGCCGCTGAACCGAGGCGCTGGTGTAGGGAACCACCCTTCGAAGCTGGTCCAATATCCGCCGCAGCACCTCCTCCAGCCGCAGGGACGAACCGACCACCCGGAAGGTCTCCAAAAGCGTGGCGGCCAACCTGCGCCCCGCCTCCTGCCGCTGGTAGCGGCGGGCGTTGTCTATGGCCAGCGCGATGGGGTCGGCCAATTTGACGAGAAGCTCCAGGTCGGCCTGGACAAACGCGTGGGGTCGCACCGCGTACACCGCCAGGCCGCCCAGCCTTCGCCGGCGAGCTCGCAAGGGAACGCCCATCCAGCTGCGGGCCGCATCCCCGGGAAACCGCGGGCGGGCCGGCAGGGTGGGGGACTGCTCCAGCAAATCGCCCACCAGAACCGGCTCGCCTTCCCGGACCATCCATGCGGTCAGCTCCGCCTCCCCGGCCGGGTACGAAAACGGCGGAAGGCGCCCCTCGGCCGTCACGGCCAGGGGAACCAACAGGCGGTTCTCCTCCTCGTCCAGCAGCGCCACCATCAACCCGTCCCCGCGCACCAACCGCAACACCGCCCGGTGAAGCGAGCGCAGAAGCTCCTCGAGCTCCAGCGAGCGCATCAGGGTTCGTCCCAGGGTGGTGCAGGCGGCCAGCTCCCGGCGCAGGCGCCGGGCGCTTTTTTCGTACTCCAATCGTTCCCACGCCAGCGCCACGGCTTGGGCCACCACCCCGGCGAGGTAGCGGTCGGCCGGCCCGAAGCGGCGCGGCCGCGTGCTTTCCACGCACAGCCATCCCGCCAACCGGGAGCGCACGTGGATCGCCACGCGCAGGCGGGACGCGGCCTGGGGCAGGACACCCGCCTGCGGCGCGGGGACGCTTGTGCCAGCGGGCAACCGCACCCCGGGGCAATGGTACGATGGGTGGACGGTCCAGCTGCCGCCGTCGGGACCTGCCAGCAAGAAACCCACGCTTTCGGGGTACAGGTCGCCGGCCAGCAAACGGGTGACGGAGTCAAGCAGGGTTTCCGGGTCTTTCGCGCCGGCCGCCAGGTGAGCTATCTCGTATGCCAACCGGGCCAGCCGCGCCACAGGGGCCCGCGGACGTCGCGCCGTGCTCCGGGTCCCGAACGAACGATCCTCTGCGGTCCGCGGGTGCGCGGGGGGCAGCGGGGGGCGCCCCTTTTGGAGAGGATTCCCATCGTCCGACGCCACCACCGGCCGGTTCACCCCACAGGAAAACGGCAGCCGATGCGCACCGCCATGGGCTTTGGCGCTGACGTTGCGCCCGCAATGCCGCACAGGCTGCGGAGAACAGTTCGACCACCGAAGGGTTTACCCTGTCTGTTTGCGTCGGCTCTCGAAGGTTCGCCACGCGGGCCCCGAAGGCCCGGCCTCGTCTGCGGCTAGCCAGCACCTGCGGCCCGCCGTCTTGCCTCGGCTCCCAACACCAGCAGCGCCTCCAGCACCCCGCCCGCCACCGCCAGGGCCTTGTCGGAGATGGTAAAGCACCACCGGGGTTCTGCCACCGGATCCACGTCCCCCACCTTCAGCCCCGCCGGGACCTCGGTGCCGTCGCGAAGAAGACCCCGCAGCACACCGCCGATGGCGGCGCGTACCGCAGCCGCCTGCCCGTCGAGCGTTTTGGGGTGCACGTGCCCCACCACCTCCCCCGGAGCGACGCTCTCGCCGATGCGCCGTACCCCCCAAAATACGCCCGCGACCGGCGCCCGCAGCACGCGGGCCGCCCCGTGGCCTCCCCGTTCCGCCGGCACCCCGGTGTCGGGAAGGGCACGTCCCTCGTAGTAGACCCGGCCCAGGAAGTGACCTCGATGGGTCTCCACCACCGCGTGACAGTCCACGCCCGCCTCGAACCCGGGGCCGAGGGCCACCACCACCGGCGCGTCGGTGAGGGAGGTTCCCGTGTTGCGCTTGGCCATGATGGCATCCACCAGGGCCCATGGAGAGAGGGCCGTCCGGCACGCCGCCTCGGGGTCGACAAGCACCGGGATGACGCCCGAGCCCACCAGCTCCCGCGCATGCTGAGGCGTCTCGGCCCGGCGGGCCGTCACGCCTTCGACGGTCCACTCCCCCAGCGCCAGAGCTTCGCAGAAGGCGACGGTTCTGCGCACCGCCAGCGGCTGCTCCCGCTCCGTCATCACCACCCCAAAACCGGCCCGGTGCAGCCGCCACGCCACGCCGCTTGCCAGCTCCCCGGCCCCCTTGATCAGCACCAGACCCTGCCGGCCGCACAAGGCCGCCGCCTCGCCGTCCCCCTTCAAGGCGCGGACACCACCCGTTCCAGCACCGGCACCTCGCCCCGGGCCGATGTCAGCACCACCCGCTCCACCCCCCGCTCCACCAGGGCCCGGGCCACAGCCCTTGCCGCCATCAGGCGCTCGGGCGAGTCCGCCTGGTTGATGGCCACCGCCAGCCTGGCCCGGGCCGGACGTCCCCGAGTGGCCCCGTCCGGGTGTGCCAGCACAGCCGCCACCATCTCCGGTGTGACGGCCATGCCCGGGCAGACCTCCCCCAGGCCGGCCGTCTCGCCCAGCCACGCCGCCGCCGCCTCGGCCCGGTGCACCCAGCGGCTGTCCAGGGGCTGGCCCACCACCGAGGCGCCGGCCACGGCGACCACCAACGTCGTGCACGGGGGGATGACGGGCTCGTGGGCCAGGGGGAACTTCAGGGGCCGGCCTGCCGCCCCGTCCGCCTCCACCACCACCACGCCCGCCAGGTCGGCCAGCCGGGCCACCGCATCGGGCTCGACGCCGAGAAGCTTCCCCTGCGGTCCCGGGCGGCCCGCCACGCAGACCGGCCCCTGGCGGAGAAGGCTCCGCACGCGCCGAAACCCCCCGACGGCGTCGTCTTCGACCAGCACCAGGGGAAGAGGGGGTGGATAGATGCGGGTGGTGACGGTGAAGACCACCGTCACCCCCTGACCGGCCAGTTCCGCCGTCAGCCGCAGGGCCAGGGAGGTCTTCCCTCCCGCGCCCACCAGGCTGACCACGTCCCCGAGCCGCACCCCCAGCCCGTCCACCAGGTCGCCGGGCCGGGAGACCACGCCGGCCGCCTTGCGCCCGGGCGTCTAAGGCCTCCCGCCCATGGTCAGGGCAAGGATGGCCTTCTGGACGTGCAGGCGGTTTTCCGCCTGGTCGTACACCACCGACTGGCTTCCGTCGATGACCTCGTCGGTCACCTCAAAGCGGCGGTCTGCCGGGAGAGGATGCATGTAGATGGCCCGGGGGCGGGCCAGGCTCATCATGCGGCTGTCGCAGCGCCAGCCCGGATACTTCTTGATGAGTTCGATCCCCTCCGCCTTGTCCCGGGTGTAGGTGAGCGGGCCCCAGCTCTTGGGGTACACCACGTCGGCGTCCTCGAAGGCGTCTTCCATCCGGTCCGTGATCTCGAAGCGGGTGCCGGCCTCTTCCGCGTTTTTCCGCGCCTGGGCCACGATCTCCGGCATCAGCGCAAACTCCGGTGGATGCGCCAGCACCACGTCGATCCCGAAGCGGGGCATGAGCAGGATCAGGCTCTGGGGCACCGAGATGGGCCGCACATAGTTGGGAGCCGAGGTCCAGGAGACGGCCATCTTCAGCCCCCGGGTGTTGGCCCCGAACCGTTCCCGGATGGTCATCAGATCCGCCAGAGCCTGGCACGGGTGGTAGATGTCGCATTGCATGTTGATGACGGGGATCTCCGCATGCAAGGCCACCTCGCGAAGATAGGCGTTGCCTTCGCCGTAGACCGTGTGGCGGATGCCGATGCCGTGCCCGTATCGGCTCAACACCTTGGCGGTATCCTTTGCGTTCTCGCCGTGGCTGATCTGCAGGCGGTCCGGGGTGAGGTCATGGGCATGGCCCCCCAGCTGGGTCATGGCCGCCTCGAAGGAGTTGCGGGTACGGGTGGAGTTGTCAAAGAAAATCATGAAAAACGTCTTGTAGGGCAAAAGCAGGTGGGGACGCCCCACCGCCCAGTCCCGCTTGAACTCGGCTGCCAGCTGCAGCGCAAGCTCCAGCTCCTCGACGCTCCACTCCTGGCAGGTGATGAAGTCCCGCCCGCGCAGGAACGTGTGCATGGTCTGCTGGCTCCTTTCTCCCTGACAGACATCCGCCCGCCTCAGCGGGTCGCCCCCACGCCCTTCGCCAGGACGCCGGGGAAATGGGCATAGAAAGCGGTGGCGGCGACCAGGTGTTCGATGGGTACCTGATCCCGGGTGGAGTGCGCCCACCGCTCCTCCCCGGGGCCGAAGCCCACGGTGGGAATCCCGAGCTGCCCCATGGTGCTCACGCCGTCGGTGCTGAAGGTCCACCGTCCCACAGCGGGTCGCCGCCCCAGCACCTCCTGGGCCGCTTGCACCGCCGAGCGCACCAGCACATGCTCCTCGGGCAGCACCCACGTGGGGAAATCCTTGGGTACATCCTTGCGGTAACCGGTCCAGCTGGGCTCGCTGTAACGCAAAAGACGCACCTCGGCGCTGTCGCCCCCGGGGAGGCTTCGGATCTCCGCCAGGGCACCCTCGGCGGTCTCGCCCACCGTCATGCGGCGATCCACGAAGAGGGTGCAGCGATCGGGCACCGCGTTGAGGGAGGGCGTCTTGCACTCGATATAGGTGGCGGCCACGCTGCCGCGGCCCAGGAAGGGATCCTCCTTGAGGCGCCCGCCCAGGGCCTCGATCCCGGCCAGCAGCGGCTGCATCTTGTACAGCGCGTTGACCCCCCGCTCCGGAGCGCTGGCGTGGCAGGAGCGGCCCCGGGTCACCACTTCGATTTCGCACCGGCCGCGGTGGCCCCGGTAGACGTCCAGGTTGGTGCACTCTCCCAGCACCACGAAGTCCGGTCGGACGTGCCCCGTGCGGATCAGCTCGCCCACGGCCCAGCCGTCGCACGACTCCTCCTCCACCACGCCGGCGACCCACAACGTGAAGGCATCGGTCGCGCCCAGCTCCTGGAGGATCCGGGCGGCGTATACCATGCACGCGATGGCCGCCTTGTTGTCGCAAGCCCCGCGGCCGTACACGACCCCGTCCTCCACCTTGCCCGCATACGGATCGAACTCCCACGCGGTCGGGTCGCCCACGCCCACGGTGTCCAGGTGGGAATCGTACAGGATGGTGACGGGCCCGTGACCCACCCGGCCCAGCACGTTCCCGATGGGGTCGATGTGGACATCCTGGAGCCCGACCGCCCGCATCTCGGCGGCCACCCGCTCCACCACCGCCCGCTCCTGCGTGCTGGGGCTCGGAATGGCGATGATCTCCCGCAGAAAGCGCACCACATCGTCTCTGTGCGCGAAGGCCCGGTTCCGGATGGCCGCCGCCTGGCCCGCTCCCCAGCCCTCCGCAGAGCTTCCCCTGCCGTTCTGTCCCAACGCGCTCTTCGCTCCCTTCCACGCCCGGGCCCGGCCAGGAGGTCCCCCTCCCGTCCCGAACCCTGTTGCGTCACTCCCGCACCTCTGCCGGCAGCGCGGCCCGAACCGCCTGGGGATCGGCGGCCACCCGGATGGGAGAGCCGCCCGCCTCCACCGCCCGGCGGACGTCCTTGAGCCCGCTTCCGGTGATCAGCACGGCTACCTCGTCGCCGCGCCCCACGATACCCTCCCGGGCCGCTCGCGCAAGCCCGGCCACCGCCGCGGCCGCCGCAGGCTCCGCGAACACCCCGGCGAGCCTTCCCGTCAGGCGCATGGCCTCCCGGATCTCGTCGTCGCTCACCTCCACGAAGGTGCCTCCCGAGGCCCGCACCCTCCTGGCCGCTTTCAGGTAGTTTCGGGGTTCACCCACCGCAATGCCGTCCGCGATGGTGGCCTCCGGGCCGGGGCGGAAACTCCCCGTCCGGAAGAACTCCGCCACCGCCGGCGCCCCTTGCGCCTGCACCCCGAGCACGCGAGGGCGCCCCTCCATCCACCCCAGCTCGGCCAGCTCCTCGAAGGCTTTGGCGACGCCCGCCACCGTGCAGCCGTCACCCACGGAGACCACCACCCAGTCCGGCGCGCGCCACCCCAGATCTCGGGCCAGCTCCAGGCCGGCCGTCTTCTTGCCCTCCACCAGGTACGGGTTGAGGCCCGACAGCCGGCTGTACCACCCGTACTCCTCGATGGCCTGGCGAGCCAGGCGGAACGCATCGGCGTAGGTGCCCTCCACCACCAGCACCACGGCTCCGAAGATGAGAAGCTGCGCGATTTTCGCCTCCGCCGCCGTCCGGGGCACGAAGATGACGGACCGCAGGCCCGAGGCTGCGGCCGCCCCCGCCAGGGAGGAGGCGGCGTTGCCCGTGGAGGCCGTCGCCACCACCCGGGCTCCCGCCAGCTTCGCCATCGCGACCCCCACCGCCGAGGCTCGGTCCTTGAGGGAGGCGGTGGGATTTCGCCCTTCATCCTTCAGCCACAGCCGCCCCACCCCGATCGCCCGGGCCAGCCGGGGCGCGTCCACCAGCGGGGTCCCCCCGGGGATGAGCGGGCTGTCGCTCGCCTGCGGCCCCACGGGCAGGAAGGGCCAAAACTGCCACATGCCGGCCCCCGTACCCGCGCCCCGCCCATCTTGTGCTCCCAGGCGATCCCGATCCCAATCCCGGCCCAGCGCCTTGTAGTCGAAGCGCACCTCCAGGATGCCCTGTGGGCCACACGCCGGGCAGGTGCCGGCCGTAAGCGTGGCCGGCCAGCTTTGGCCGCACACCACGCACTGCAGGTCCCGCACGTAGGGGTTGAGCTGCCCCGGCGCCCTCCCGTTCCCGCGGGCCGTCATTCCAGGATCTCCCATACCCGGCGCTTCGCCTCCAGACGCTGCGCGTCGGCGTGGGCCAGAGGATGCGGCCGCTCGGGCACCTCCAACGGCCGCTCGGGCTCAAACAGCTCTGTGGAGAAATACCGGCGCCCGTCGTCGTTGACCATGGTGACGATCAGGCGCATCTCCGGGTGCGCGCGGGCCACCTTCATCACCGCGGCCACGTTGCAGCCGCTGGAGATCCCGCAGAAGATCCCCTCCCGGCGGGCCAGATCCCGGGCCATGGCGATGGCCTCCTCGGAACTGGTGGTGACGACCCCGTCCAGAAGGTCCAGGTCCAGGTTGGCGGGCACGAACCCATCCCCTATGCCCTCGATCTTGTGCGCTCCCCAGCCGCCCCGGGAGAGGATGGGGCACTCCGCAGGTTCGACGGCGTAGATGCGCACGTTCGCCTTGCGCTCCTTGAGGTAGCGGGCGACCCCGCTGATGGTTCCGCCCGTACCCTGGCTGGCCACGAAGGCATCCAGGCGCCCTTCGGTCTGTTCCCAGATCTCGGGGCCCGTGGTCTGGTAGTGGGCCTCGGCGTTGTCGGGGTTGTCAAACTGGCCCACCTCCCAGAAGCGGCCCGGCGAAGACGCCTTGATGGACCGCACCTTCTCCAGCACCAGATCCACATCGCTCTCGCCGCCGGGAGTGAAGATCAGCTCCGCGCCGTAGGCACGGATGGCCTTCTTGCGCTCCTCGGACATGCCGGCCGGCATGACGATGACGACGGGGTACCCCAGCGCTGCCCCGGCCATGGCCGTGGCGATGCCCGTATTGCCGGTGGTGCCCTCGATGATGGTCATGCCGGGGCGAAGCTCGCCGCGCGCCTCGGCCCGGGCGATCATGTGACGAAGGATCCGGTCCTTGAGGCTGCCCGACGGGCTGAAGTACTCCAGCTTCACCGCAACGGTCGC